>NZ_FRAQ01000001.1:1215920-1823880 GCF_900142385.1 Marinobacter antarcticus | reverse complement strand
GACTGCGCCACTGTTTCTTCCCGAATCCCATCCCAGCCGCCTTTGATGGAGCGCAGCAAGTCAGCCACCTCATCCAGCTTAGCCACATCATTCTTGGCATTAGCTTCAAACAACGTGCGCTCCATATAGTCATACAGCGCCTCCAGCCGAACAGCCAAATCACCACCCTTCTCAAAATCCAGAAAGGTACGCAGGCCGCCAATAATTTCCATAGCCTTGGAGATCAACTTACCCTTCCCCGCATAATCCTTAGCCTGCATGCGAGCGTTGGCCATATTGATCCGCTCCAGCGCACCGTTATACAGAAGCTGAATCAACTTGTGGGGATCGGCATCAGTAATGCTGGTCTGAGTGTTTACCCGTTGGTAAGCCTGTAAACCGTTCATAATTAACCTCGTTTCTCACCGGCTACGCCGGAATTATCAAAGCGTTAGCCGGAATTACTTCTTGTTGAAATTCTGAGGAGCCAGTGCATCCAGCTGCTGGCTTACATAATCCTGTGTGCTGTTGAGCTGGGAAATCAGCGAATCGGCTGCCGTAAACTGTTTCACCAATCGCTCTCGATAAGCAGCAATGCGCTCATCCAGCCGCACCTGGTTTTCCTGAATTTGTTCCAGTTCGCGGTTCAGGCTCTGGGTTCTGGACTCAAGTGCACCATCCGCACCAACAAAGCTGCTCACCAAATCAACCGTGCGCTCGGCGACACCCTCAATAAAGGTAATGGAGCCGCGGCTGCCTGTCTGGTCACCCAGAATGCGAACCTGCAGACCGGAAGCTCCACCATTGCCGCTGCCAAGAAACAGAACTTGACCGTCCCCTTCCGCTGTTCGCCCACCAATGGTTCCGGCAACATCGTTACCCGCAACCCCTGTGGCGGCAGCCAGCCCGTATGACGAACCATCCTCTGCAGATACGATGCTTACATTGGAGTCGCTGCCATACTTGGCGGAGGTGAACGTCAGCGTTCCGCTTCCATCCACACCAACCTGAACCGACGAACCGGAGGCATTCAACGCGTTACTGGCATTGAACTGGGCCTGAAGCTCGTCTGCCAAGTCCTGGGCGGTATTATACGTCTGCTGGGTAAGCTGCAGACTCACCGATGTTTCGCCGTTTATCTGAAAAGTCAGCTCATCGTTAGTGCCATCAATCGTGACCGGAACAGAACCCCCGGAACTACCTGCCAAAGCTCCCTGAGTTGCAGCCTGAGTAATATTGAGGTCGTACTTCCCAGGCTGAGTGTTAATACCACTGCGAACAAACTCCACCTGGCTATCAGTCGCACGGCCTTGCTCAGCAAACAGTGCAGTCACATCATCCGGATTATTCTTCAGCTGTTCTTCAAACTTTTCCCGGTCAAACTCAAGACCGCCGGTCTCAAAATTGGTGGTAACGCCGACGTCGGCAAGGCTGCGCACACTGGAATTTTCCAAGCCTGGGACAACACGAGTCAGAATCTGGCGCAACTGATTCTGAATCCCCCGAACAGTGCTGTCTCCCGTTAGCAAACTGCCTACGCCCGCCTCGGCATTAAAACCGGCAAGACTGTTAATGGTGGACTGAAAACCGTTGAATTTGTCGACGAAGCCCTGCACACGATCCGCGACCGCACCCAAATCCTGCTGGACGTTGATAATCGACGTGCCAGTATTCGCGATATCGAACGTCAGGCCATCAATCACGTTCTCAAAATTATTGGTAGAGCGGGTAACTTCCACGCCATTGATCTTCATCACTGCATCAGAAGCCGCAATCGTCTCTTGAAAACCAGCATCCACATCCATTCCGCTGTTGAAAGCAAAACGGGAAAGCCCCTGATTATCAGTATCCGAACCGCCGGTGTCCCCCGATACGGAAATACTTACCGAATTGGCCGTGCCCGTCTCGTCTGCAGACAACACAAGCTGAAAGCCGTTTCCAGTATCGATCACACCTGCCGATACGCCGGCATCCGAATCGTTGATCGCGTTAGCCAGTCCCTGAAGCGTGTCGTTGCTGCTATCCACGGTGATGCTTGTGGTCTTGTCACCGACAGAAAGCGTCAGCGCACCCTGGCCCACGCTGGTCGCATCACGGTCAGCAAAGACATCACGGGAGGCAAGCGCCTGAGCACCGGCAAGGCTGGTGACTTCAACGCTATAAGTGCCCCGATTGGCTTTTGTACTATCGACGGAAACGCCAATATCTTCGTTCGAGGAACTCGCAGAGAAAGCCTTAAGATTGTCAGGCGCGCTCAGTTGGCGCATCGGCAGGCGCAATTCGGTAATGGCACTGCGCAGTTTCCCATAGGCGGATAACAGCGCCTGGGACTGTTCGGTTCTCCGGGTAAGGCGATTCTCGGTGGGCGCCCGTTCTGCCGCCACCAACTGATCAACCAGATCAGACGTCAGAACGCCCGAACCAATACCCAATGATGAAATACCTGCCATAACCATGCCTCCTCAAAGGGGCAAATCTCTTCGATACTCAAGGTATCGGCAAAATGCGGCAAAACTTTGCCTTTTTCTCCCGCCGATTTGTAACACCTTGTAACTCAACCCCCTCTCCCATTTAATTCAATTCCCTCCCCCCTTGCGGGAGAGGGGTTAGGGGAGAGGGGGAGCCCCACCCAAACGCAAAACACCGCCGAACCCTCTCGGGCATGGCGGTGCTGAAATACCGTCGTTTCCATCCGTGTAAAAGCGGCAAGCCTTTACACTTTGATGTTAAACACCGTCAGCGGTTCATCTTGCTGCAATTTCTCTGCCAACCTCATTGCCACTTCATCCGGAATCTGGCGAATAACTTCCTGGGTTTGCTGATCTACCACCCGAACGATGGTTTGCCCCATTTCATTATCCACTTCAAACTGCAGATCCCTCTGGACGCTCTGAACATAATCGTTCAACTGCGAAACTGCCTCATCCAAATCTTTCCGCTGCGCCTCATTCCGCTTCTGCAGCTGTTCAGCTTTCGAAACGTCCTGGGCCTGAGAAACCGACTGATTCGGCACTACGCGTCCGGCCGATGAAGAAGCAAGCTCGGAGGCATTTCTGCCTTCGGCCTGAGATGACGACATTGCCTTGGCCGGAGCCTGGATGCCAGAGCGCACCAGTTTAAGATCCGGGCTGTTCAGGTTAACGTCATTCATAGCTCACCTCACTATGCTTAAACGGCTTAAAGCCGGAACCCGAAGGTTCCGGCCATTACCGTTAATCCCTTACTGCAGGAGAGACAGAACCTGCTGCGGACGGGCATTGGCCTGTGCCAGTACTGAGATACCAGCCTGCTGCAGCACCTGGGACTTGGCCAATTTTGCAGTTTCTGCTGCGAAGTCTGCGTCCAGGATACGGCTGTTGGCCGCGCTCAGATTTTCTGAAGTGGAGGCCAGGTTTGAAATTGTTGACTCAAACCGACTCTGAACCGCACCCAGCTCGGCACGAAGGCTGTTGATCTGATCAAGTGCAAAGTCGACCGTCTTGATCGCGTCAGTCGCGTCGGTCCGGGACAACACGTTAACATCATTTAGAACAGAGGCGTTGGTTGCCAAGTTACCTGTGGTCAAACCAAAGTTAGCCACTGTACCAGTGCCACCAACTGTGATGTCAGAATCAATCTCAGTATTTAGCACCAGCCCGGCATCGTATATCTCTTCTGAGGTACCGATGTCGCCAAATATATCAGTCGTCCCATCGTCAGTAACGGAGATACTCGCGCCGTTGCTATCAGTCAGGGTTATGTTTGTTCCATCATTGGTTGCAGCGACGCCAGTCTGGCCAGCAGCATCATTAATGGCTTTAGTTGCTGCATCAATGTCAGCAGCATCCGCAATGGTCACATCAGTACCATTGATATTGACTGTTGCAGTCGCACCCGACGGGGCGTTGTAGGCGCCGCCAGCAACCACTGTTTCAGTCGCCTGCGCGGCGCTCACACCAGTGGACGCGGTTACGCCGTTTATAGCCGAAACTACATCGGAGCCATCTTGTGCAGAAGACAGATCCACATCGATTCCATTAAGAGTTAAGGAGCCAGCACCAGAGAAGCCAGCAATGTCTGCCCTGTCAAAACTTGCACCTTCAAATACTTCAGCGCCCAACTGAGAGCCGCGTGCATCTACACCGTCAACTGAAATGGTCTGTCCAGCGTTCGCACCAACCTGAAAGTTAAGAGTAGAAAGCGACCCATCCAGAATATTCTGACCGTTAAACTGTGTAGAACTCGAGATACGATTCACTTCGCTGATCAAGGCCGAAACCTCTTGGTTCAAAGCCTGACGATCAGAAGCTGAGTTAGTGTCGTTAGCAGACTGTACCGCCAAGTCACGAATTCGGGACAGGCCGTTAGTAACTTCACCTAACGCACCTTCAGCTGTCTGGGCATAGGAAATGCCATCGTTAGCATTGCGCTGTGCCACGTCCAAACCCGAAATTTGAGCACTGAAACGTGTGGAGATCGCCAAGCCGGCCGCATCGTCTTTCGCGGAGTTGATGCGCAGACCAGAAGACAGGCGCTCAAGAGCCTGATCGTTCAGCTTTTGTGAATTACTCAGCTGATTCTGAGCAGAAAGCGACGCTACGTTGGTGTTGATTCCGAGAGCCATAGTACTTCTCCTTCGACATAAGTCTTTATTTCATGGAAGAGGCCTGACGTTCTCTTTTTGGTTTGGAGCGCCGCCCTGTTACTTCTCTTAACGGCAGCGCAGTCAGGTGCTTTAGAAAAAGAGCGGGGGATTTTGTAAAGGAATGTAAAAAAACAAGATAAATCGTACAACGCATTGTTTTTTATATTCTTTATATTTTAAATAATTTTCCATAGGCTCTGCTTTAATAGATCCCACCCGCTTAAAAAAGCGGCAACGTGTTTCCTGCCAACTCCGCCGATAATCTGGCAACACTTTCTGAAGTGTCGTCAGAATACACAATAAAAAAATATAATAATCAATCAGTTAAAATCAAAAAAGAAAACCTGGCACATACTTCGCTTCACTCTCACTCAAACGGTCATTTAACGATTCTTTGCCGGAATGCTGCCTCTATCTAAATGAGCAACGTGACCCGGCACCTCTGAGCAGGGAGAACAGATATGCCTCAGATCATCAATACCAACATCGCTTCACTGAACGCTCAACGAAACCTCAATGCCTCGCAAGGCGACTCCAACGTTGCTTTGCAGCGCCTGTCGTCTGGCTTGCGCATCAACTCCGCCAAAGACGATGCGGCCGGTTTGGCCATCTCGGAGCGCTTTACCTCGCAAATCACGGGTCTGAACCAGGCAATGCGAAATGCCAACGATGGCATCTCTTTGGCGCAGACCGCTGAAGGTGCGCTTGGTGAGGCCGGTAATATTCTGCAACGGATGCGTGAACTCGCTGTTCAGTCCGCGAACGCAACCAATTCAGCCTCAGACCGAAATGCCCTTCAGTCCGAAGTGAACCAGCTTAAAGAAGAACTTGAACGCATTGCGACCACAACGGAATTCAATGGTCTCAAATTGCTGGATGGCACGTTTCAGGCCCAGAAATTCCAGGCCGGCGCCAATGAAAATCAGACCATTTCGGTATCAATTACAGGTGCGCGTACCGATTCACTGGCAAACAATTCCGTATCCGAAGCAAACGCGACAGCGAATCAAGGCACCGGGTCCGCTACCACTGCGGGAACAGCTCCCGCTGCAGCGAATAACATCGCGGCTCAGAACATCACAGTATCAAGCTCTCTGGACACAGCCACGGTGTCCGTTGGAATTGGCGATTCAGTTGAAAAAATTGCTGCGGCTATTAACAGCGAAGCCGCAACTACCGGCGTGAAAGCCTCAGCTCGAACGAGTGCAACGCTTTCCGGTCTTGATGCAACGGGCACTATTTCTCTGACTCTGGTAAATGGCGCGCAGGAATCCACAATTTCTGCTCAGATATCAGATGTCGCCGATCTGTCCCCCCTTGCACGGGAAATCAATTCCGCAAGCGGGCAGACAGGCATCACTGCAGAAGTAGAAAACGGCACCCTGACCCTGATTCAGGAGAATGGCAGAGACATCGTCGTTAAGGATTTCACAACCAACGCAGCGACGCCTAATGATACAGTCGACTTTCAGGGCAGCGCCGATGCAGCGGTGACACCGCTCACCAGTGGAGGCAACGACAGCATCAGAGCTAGCGGCGAACTGACCTTCGACTCCGCCGTCAGCTTTGCCGTTTCCTCCTCTATCGATGCAGCTTCTGGTAGCGTTTTCAATAACGCAGCTGCGGGCACTGCAGTTGGCTCAACACCAGAAACGGTTGCGACCGTGGATATCAGTGATTTTGAAGGAGCAACCAGCGCGCTTTCAATCCTGGATGCTGCCCTCGAAACCATCAGTGGCATAAGGGCCGACTTGGGTGCCGTCCAGAACCGCCTTGAATCGACCATTGCAAACCTGAGCACAACGTCAGAAAACCTCTCGGCAGCACGTTCCCGCATCCGCGATGCAGATTTTGCATCGGAATCCGCCGAACTGGCCCGCACCCAGGTGCTCCAGCAGGCTGGCCTCTCGGTACTGGCCCAGGCGAACGCCAGACCTCAGCAGGTTTTGCAGTTGCTGCAGGGATAATGACCAGCACCAAATAAAACGGCCGGACTAACAACCCGGTCGTTTTTCTTTGCAGTCAGATTCCAACTCGGCAATATCGCTGGTGTCGACCGCCTCATCTTCCCTGTCCAGCAACTCCTTGTCATCTGTTCTAGGTGCACTGTTCATTAAGCCTTTACTCAGGCCACCCCCCCCTATACCTGCCTCAAAACTGGCACGCCTTTCGCAACACCCAATACAAACCACCAAAAACTGCAGGCCTTTGCCGCACATTCCGGAATAGCGGCAGGTACATGAGGTATCCCATGCAAGCCAATCGTCAAACCCAGGAATCCCGCTCCCATCAGGCCCAGGCTGCCCGTCTGCTTCTGCAGGCCAACCTTGCCTATGGCGAATCCAACAGCAACGGGCTCAGCCATATCCAACGCCTGAAGGCCCGGCAGGAATGCCGTGGGTACCTGGAAGAGGTGAATGTGCTCAATCCAGGCAACGCCGTTGCTTTGGGATTGCTGGGGCGTGTCGAGATGGACGATGGGCAGCTTGAAAAAGCCCACGCTCTATTCACCGCCAGTCTGGACGCTCAACCGGGACAAACGCAGCAGTATGCCAACCTGGGTTACTGGGCACTGAAAACCGAACGGCCAGCCCTGGCAGAGCAGCACTTTCTGCAGGCTCTGGACTGCGACCGGCAATCCGCCGCCGCTTTTTGCGGTGTGGCCCACTCCAAGCAGGTGCAGGGGCAGTTTGATGTGGCTTATCTACACTACCGCAGGCTGCTGGAGGCGGGCGCTGAATGGAATTCCGTTTACAGCGGCATGCTCACCTGCGCCCAACACCTGGCGGTCGATAAAGCGGACAGCGATCTCGCGCTGGATGCGATTGCCCTGCTAAAGCACGAAGGCTTGCCCCATCAGGAAATCGGTCGCTTTGTAGGTGCGATCATCCGCCAGCAATACGATCTGGATAATCCGAAGGCAGAGATTTTTCTGGATGCTGCCTGCGAAGATGAGCTGCTGATTCTGGCCCTGCAAAACACACTGATGCCGGATCCAGCGGTAGAAGAACTTGTTGTGATGCTACGCCGTGCCATTTTGGCGGAAGTCGCGCAAACCGTTGAGCTTCGCGATGAACTTCAGCAACTCGCACTCGCCATTGCACAGTACGCAGACCGCACCGGCTATGCGCTGGCGGCGGAAGACGATGAAGAGCGGCTCGTAGGCGCCGTGAATGACAGCCTCAAAGCGCAGTTTGTAATGGGTGAGGCCCAGGACGCTTTAATTGGATCGCTGATGATCAGCTCCATGTACGGCGCCCTGTTTCATCAGGAGTTTGCAGTGCAGCTCGGGCAGTGGAACCCGGTGGACTGGCCACTGGCACTTCAGCCGGTCTTGGCCGCCAGCTACTACCACCGCGCCGAAGAAGAAGGCATCAAACAGTGCTTTGATGAGAAAGCGGAAGAGCTGAGCCTGGATAAAACCGATGTGCCACAAGCCTGGCCTGCCTGGTCGAAACTGGCTTACCGCGCTGAAAGCAGCCTGAAGTCAATTATGGCGACAGAGTTGGGATTGGAAGCAAACAACCTGCCAGACACCTTGCGCATTATGGTGTGTGGCGCCCAGTCCGGCCAGCGCGCCATGGAACTGGCGAGCTACCTGGCGGATGTGGAAGTCATCGCCGTAGATGAGTCCCTGGCCAACATCGCCAAAGCCACCCGCATGGCAGCCGAATCCGAGGTCAGCAACATCGTGTTCTGGCCCTGGTCAATCGCACAGCAGTTTGTGGCGGATGGCCACAAGGTGCACTGGGTCGAAGTCGGCCGCCTGCCCTCCCCGGCCATGACCGAACTCTCGCTCGCCGCTCTGGTGAACAGCGCCTCCGGCTCCGGCGCCATCGTGCATTTGCATACCGCCATTGCTGAACAGACTGCCGGCGACCTGCAGATGCGGAAACTGATTGCAGAACACAGCCTGCAACCAACCCGCTCTACCCTGCGTCAACTTCGCCGGATGGTGTTAACCAACCGGCAAGATGCCACATGGCAGAAACTTGCCCAAGAAGATGACTTCTACAGCCTGGGCGGGTGCCGCGACCGCTGGTTCCGGCCGCAGGATGAGGCACAGTTAAAAGACCTGATGGCGATGGTTAGCAATGAAGTGGAGTGGAAGCTGGTGAAAGCCCGCGATGAAGACGGCCACAGCTTGGCTACCAGGCCAGTACAAACGCAGATTCAGGCCGAGGCGCTGGGGAGCGAAGTGCAAAGTGTGATGGGGCAGAATCTGAGCGTTTATTTTCAGCGGCGGAGGTAACCGGCGCAAACTCTCGGGGCCAGAGACAAACCTCTGGCCCCGGACCAATCCAGGCTTTCACTACATGTAGGGAATCAAAGATTCCCCATACAAATGCAAATCCTCCAGAATCTGCTGCTTCTGCGGCGGCAACTCCGGATCACTCGCAAGCCTCTGCAGCTCAAGCCCAAACGCCTCAAGCGAAAGCCAGCCTTTCTTCGGGGTCATCAACCGCTGACTACGAAACTCTTCCCAACGCTCCGCTTCCTCACTGGTTAGCGAATCCGGGTAATTGCGGGCGCGATAGCGGAACAGCAGCTCCGGCAAGCGCTCATCTTTAAAGTTAAAAGTCTCTTCCACCAGCGCTTCCGGCGGTGTTTGCAGTACGCGGTTCAGCTCGCTGCGATCCGCAGGCGAGATAAAGCCACCGGCGTAGAGCTGCTCGTCGGGATCCGTCAGGTCGCCTTCGTGGGGTTTATCAAACGCTTCGGCGATTCGCCCGGCCAAATTCGGGGCTTTTCTCAACAGTGCGAGGTTGGCGCGAAGCGTCTCGCCGTTAAGCTCCAGTTCTGCCAGCCGTTCAGCAGACAGTGTGGTGAGCATGTTAGCCGGCGCCAGTACCGGGCATTTATTCAGCTGCACACTTTTTAACGGGAATCGCCTCGTCTCCCCCAACTGCGCCTGCGAAGTAAATACACGCTCACGAATCTGCTCAGGGGTGGCGCTAATCAGCTCCGTGGGGTCTTCCCGCAGATCGTAAACAATCACCAGGTTTTTGTTCGTGGGGTGGTCCGCGAGCGGTGCCACCATGGCGCAGCAGCCGCGCGTAGCCGGGTATTTGGCTGAGATGTGGAATACCGGCTTCATGGCCGCAGTATCCAGCATCGCGCGGGCGGAGTGCTTGTCTTTGTTCTTCAGCACAAAATCAAACAGCTTGGGCTGTTTTTCCCGGATCAGCTTCGCAACCGCGAGAGTTGCTTCCACATCCGACATGGCATCGTGGGCGGCTTCGTGGGCAATGCCGTTGGCGGTGGTCAGGGCTTCCAGTTTGAAGCTGGGGCTGCCATCTTCCTTGCGCGGCCAGGTGATGCCCTCGGGCCGAAGCGCATAGGTCAGCCGCACCATGTCGATAATGTCCCAGCGGGAATTGCCGTTCTGCCATTCCCGGGCATAAGGATCACGCAGGTTGCGGTACAGGGTGTGGCGGGTGACTTCATCATCAAAGCGCAGGCTGTTGTAGCCCACTACGCAGGTGCCCGGCTGGCTGAACGCTTCGTTAATCTGTGCGATAAACTCTGCTTCCGGGTAGCCCTCTTCCATGGCTTTCTGGGGCGTGATGCCGGTAATCAGGCAGGCTTCCGGTGATGGCAGGTAGTCGTCTGTGGGCTTGCAGTAAATAACCAGCGGCTCTTCAATAATATTCAGATCCGCATCGGTTCGCACACCGGCAAACTGGGAGGGCCGGTCATGAACCGGGTCGACGCCAAAGGTTTCGTAGTCATGCCAATAAAACGAGCGGATCAAAGCCAGGCTCCAACGGGAAATAGGGTTATAACAGTTTACCCGATTCTAGCCCAGCGCTTGCGCTCAAGTACATGGATGCGATGCAACCTGCCAGTATCAGGCATTCAGAAAAGCTTGGTTCCCATGTCTGTCCGGTGGGTCTGCAAGCGTGATACCCCCGGATCGTGCGGTGAAATCCGAACCGCCATCAATCTCACCCATTCTCGCGTCATCAATATTCACACGGGTTTCTACATCCATGCTCAGAGTCATGCGGGTGAATTCGTGAGTCGCGCCGGTAATATTCTCAACCTGCAAAAAAGCCTGCCCGGTCACATCCCCCATGGCCGACTCGGAAATGGGCTGCAGTTCAGCCCGGGCAACGGGCGCCATGCCAAGGCAAAACATGATGAGAGCAGCGTATCCATACGCGTGGTGTCTCATAGCAATGTCTCTGATTAAGGGTTTACCACGGTCAGTTTTAATTTTACCGCTGCTTACAGGAAGCCTATACTTGCAATCCACATCTTCTTTTATTGCCACAATCTCACTATAGCGGAGACCACACAGGCTATAGAGTGAGCTCAGTCACAAACGCGGATAACAAACCGTTACACTTCGTCAGCAGTGAAGCCGCCCAATAAGGTGTCGTTTACGTGTACATATCTGAGCGTGCTGTTATGATAGATGAAACGTTATTCAATTCTTTTCGGCCACATTCATGACCACCCGTATCCTCATCTGCGACGATTCCGCGCTTGCCAGAAAACAAATGGCCCGGGCCCTGCCCACTGGCCTGGCCGATAAAATCCTGTTTGCCAATAATGGCCTGGAAGCGCTTGAGAAACTGCGCGCGCACGAGGCCGACCTGATGTTTCTGGATCTCAACATGCCAGAGATGGATGGCTATGAGGTTCTGGAGCGTGTGCTGGCCGAAGACCTGCCCATAATGACCATCGTGGTTTCCGGCGACATACAGCCCGAAGCCCGGGAGCGGGTACGCAAGCTTGGCGCTATCGATTTTATAAAAAAGCCTACAGACCTGGCGGTTGTCCTCAGCCTGCTTGCCGATTACGGCTTTTACCGCCCGGGGGATCTTGAAAGCGCTGCGCTGAGTGATGGTGAACTCAACTCCGGCGGCGAATCCCAGGCACAGGAAATCTCGGTTTCACTGAACGATTACCTGCAGGAAATTTCCAACGTCGCGATGGGGCGCTCATCAGACCTGCTTGCGCGGCTGTTGCGGGTATTCGTGAAGCAGCCCATCCCGAAAGTCGCTTTTATTGCCAACTCCGAACTCCACATGGCTATCTCTGCTGCCCACGACAGCGATACCTACTCTGCTGTGTGTCAGGGCTTCACCGGAGCGGGCATTGCCGGCGAGGCCCTGCTGCTGTTTGCTGACGCCAGCTTCCGGGAAATGGCCGAACTCCTCCACTACGAGAGGCTCGAGGGTGAATCTGTAAACGTGGAAGTGCTGATGGATATGTCGAGCATACTGTTCGGGGCCTTCCTCAAAGGCATTGGCGATCAGCTGGATTTAAAACTCAGCCTGGGCCATCCCAGCGTATTAGGCCAGCACCGGCAGATCGCAGAACTGCTCGATCATCAGAACTCCCGGGAAGAGCAACTCCTTTGCATTGAAATAAGCTACACGCTGGAGGAACGGGATATACAGTGCGACATGCTGATGCTGCTCACCGAAGATTCAGTGCCCTTCCTTGAACAACGTCTTCAATACCTGACGGACTGAAACCATGGCCATAGACGAACTTGAAGCGCAATCCTTCCACTGGCTTGTGGATATGCTGGAATCCGTTGAGGTTGGCCTGGTGGTGCTGGACCTGGAATTCCGGGTGCAGGCCTGGAATGGGTTTATGGAGAACCACAGCGGCATTACCGCCAGCAAAATCCGCAACCGGGTATTGTTTGAGCTGTTCCCCGATATTCCCGAAGCCTGGCTTACCCGCAAAGTGGATTCAGTAGCACTGCTGAACACCCGGGCCTTCACCTCCTGGGAGCAACGGCCCTACCTGTTCAAGTTTCGCAACACACGCCCCATCACCGGCACAGAAGACTACATGTTCCAGAACCTGACCATCAGCCCGCTTTCAGGCACTACCGGCCAGGTGGAGAAGATATGCCTCATGGTGTATGACGTAACCGATATTGCTTCCGGCAAGCGCGCTCTGGAGCGGGCAAATGAACAGCTCGCCAAACTCAGCATGACAGACCGCCTAACCGGCCTGCTGAACAGGGGTACCTGGGAAAACCTGGTGGACGCGGAATTCGAACGGTATCGCCGCTATAACCAGGCAACCAGCCTTGTGATGTTTGATATCGACTTCTTCAAAAAAGTAAACGATAACTACGGTCACCTGGCCGGCGATGAGGTAATCAAAGATACCGCCGCGACCACGAAAACAAATTTACGACAATCCGACAGTATCGGCCGTTATGGCGGCGAAGAATTTGGAATTGTATTACCGGAAACCGATGCCGAGGGCGCTCGCATAATATGTGAGCGAATACGAGAAAGCATTGAACATAGCGTAGTTCAGACTAGTGTTGCACCCATTCGTTATACGGTGAGTGTGGGCATTGCACAACTGGGCGACAAGCCTAAAAGCTATATGGAATGGTTGCAGCAGGCAGACAAAGCTTTGTATGCGGCAAAAAAAGGCGGAAGAAATCGTGTCGTCGTTTTTGAATAATTTTTTGAATAGCTTTTTTGAGTAGCGCTTTTGAGTAACTTTGGTTCAGACAAAAAAAGAGGCCAGATGCAATATGCATCTGGCCTCTTTTTTTCAATGCTCAACCGGTCAGTCTTGCTGCCAGCTTTGCACTGCTTCTTTACCGTGCTTTTCACGCCACTCGTTCAGAACCTTATGGTTACCGCCACGAGTTTTAACCACTTCGCCGGTATGCGGGTTCTTATAGGTTTTCATCGGGCGCTTGGCACGGGTGCCAGTGCTGCCTTCCGCTTTGGCTCCGGCAATGGAGGGATCAATAGCGGCCAGAATCTGAAGCACATGCTTCGGAGACTTGTCATATTCTTTCATCAACTCACGAATGCTGTTCTCAAACGCCAGTTCGTGCTTCAGAGCCTGATCCTGCTCCAGTTGATTAATCTCGTCTGCAAGCTTTTCCATAAGCTGCTTCTTCTGGTAATAATCGTTAATCTTTGCCATCGAATTAAAACCTTATCTTTTCTGTGGGTTCTAAAACTTAAACCGCGCTAATGAACTCATCGGCTCAAGGGCTTTCTCGAATCGTTGAGAATAATAAGTCATCGAGTTATATATGGCAAAGGTTATTCTTTTACCAGTTCTTAATTAAGCAAAAGAACTGATTAAATACTTTATTAATTGGGTATGAACACACATGGATAATCCATCTCAACAAGGCGCTGTTTAAACGCCAGCTTTGCAGACTCATCCCCATGCACAATACGAATCTCAGAGGGCTTCTTTGAAATACCTTCGATAAAACGGATCAAGTCTGACTGCCCTGCATGGGCAGAGTAACCACCCACCTGATGCACCTTGGCGCGTATATCAAACCGCTCACTATCCAGCTCTACCCAGCCGCCCCGCGGACCATACGTCAGAATGTCCCGCCCCGGTGTACCCGCCGCCTGATAACCTACAAACAACACATCGTTTCTGGCTTCACCCAGCATCGCTTTAAGATAATTAACCACCCTGCCCCCGGCACACATCCCGGAGCCCGCCAGCACCACACAAGGCCGATGAGAGCGAGCCAGATATGCCACCGCATTCAAGTGGTCCTCGTGGGAGCCAATCACCGTTAACTGCTCAAACGAAAGCGGGTGCCGGCCCTCTCGAACCCGATCAGCCGCTTCCGCATTCCAGAACGGCTTCAACTTGCGATAGATGCCCGTGAACTCCGCCGCCAGGGGTGAATCCACTACAATTTCCAATTCATCCCAAACCAGGCCATCCGCGACAGAATCGCTTCGGAACTCGTGTATCAGGCCTTCAATTTCATACAACAGCTCCTGAGTACGCCCGATACTGAACGCCGGAATCAACACCGTGCCGCCGTCCGCCAGCGCGTGCTCCAGAATGGCTTTCAGGTGATAGCGACGTGTTTCCCGGCTCTCATGATCCTTGTCGCCGTAGGTGCTTTCAATAACAAGGCGATCCGCGCGCTCCGGAGAAGCCGGCTGCTGCAACAAAGGCGCATGGGGCGCGCCCAAATCACCGCTGAACACCACGCGTTCGTGCTCATCTCCGGAAACCGCATCACACTCCACGTAAGCCGAACCCAGAATATGTCCCGCACGCTGAAAGCGAACGGAGAGCGAACTGCCCTGCTCCGCAAACACCTCGTGCCACTGCCCATAAGGCACAGGCACAAGCCGTGAACGGATCAGCCCAAGCACCCGCTCAATCAGTGCCCTGTCCCGGGTAAAACCGATCTTCAAAGCATCTTCCAGAATTTCCGGCAACATAATGGCGGAAGGTTCCGAACAGATAATCGGCCCCTCAAACCCCGCCGCCAACAAATACGGAATACGGCCAACGTGGTCAATGTGCACGTGAGTGACGACCAGGGCACGGATATGCGCTATGGGGAAATCAACCGAGAGATCAGAAGCACTGGCGCCGTCGCCTTTTTCCTGGCCCTGAAACAGACCGCAGTCAATCAGGATACCGGCGAAGGCGTTTGGTTCAGAACGGAGGTTAAGTTCATGGCAGGAGCCGGTGACGCCGGTGGTGGCGCCGTGGTGGGTTATATCTATCATGCACAACAGTCCTTGTTGTCAGCTTTAATCAAATAGGAAGCCGGTGTACTTTTCCAGTGCTCTCATGAGCGACGGTCAAATCATGGCCCCCATTGCACCATACAAGATCGGCCACACTCCCATTCGGTGTAAACCCGGTCGGCGCACTTTTCAGAGTTTCAACAATCTCGCGACAGTCAAACTCCTGGCTGGCCCGCGAAAGCTTACTTAACACCAATTCCAGATCGTCCCAAGCCATTGAAGCTTCTCGGGCCATCATAATTCGAGGGTGCGAAGTGCCCTGCGGGTCATCACCAATCAACAACTCCTCAAAGAGCTTTTCGCCTGGCCGCAGCCCCGTGAAGACCACCTCAATATCACCTTCCGGCTGATCCGGCGTTTTCTCCACAAGCCCCATCAGGTGAATCATCTTGCGAGCCAGATCCGCAATTTTCACCGGCTCACCCATATCCAATACAAACACCTCACCACCGCGCCCCATACTCCCGGCCTGCAGCACTAGCTGGCTCGCTTCAGGGATGGTCATGAAATAACGGATGATATCCTGGTGAGTAACAGTAATCGGCCCGCCATCGCGGATCTGATCACGGAACAGAGGCACAACCGAGCCGGAAGAGCCCAGCACATTGCCGAAACGAACCATCGAGAAAACCGTTTTGCTTTGCCGTTGCGCAAGGCCCTGCAACACCAACTCCGCCATACGCTTGCTGGCACCCATAACGTTGGTAGGGCGAACCGCTTTATCGGTAGAGATCAGAACAAACCGCTCAACCCCGGCTGCAATAGCCGCTTCCGCCGCGTGCAACGTGCCAAACGTATTGTTCTGGACGCCTTCAATCACATTGTGCTCAACCAGCGGCACGTGTTTATAAGCGGCGGCGTGATAAACCGTTTGGACACCAAAACTGCGCATCACCATCTCACACCGGCGGCGATGCACCACACTGCCAAGAAGGGGGTGGATCTCGACATCGAGCCCATCAATCCGATTAATAGCCTGCAACTCGCGCTCAATGGCGTACAGCGAAAATTCAGATTGCTCAAACAAAACCAGAACCCGCGGCCGATGCCGAATAATCTGCCGGCAAAGCTCGGAGCCAATAGACCCACCAGCACCGGTTACCATCACTGCCTTGTTATACAAACTGGCAGCAACCTGAGCGTTATCTGGCCGCACCGGATCACGGCCCAGCAGGTCTTCGATTTCCAGATCGCGGATGTCGTTAATCCGGGCCTGGCCTGCAACCAGCTCCGACATGGACGGGACTGTCTGAACCGGCAATTTCAGCGCTTCTAACCGATTAAGAAGCTGTCGACGATCGATCTGCTTATCGGCATCCAACGCCAACAGCAACCGTTTTACACCGTGAACGCGCACCGCCTCCTCAAGGTGACTCAAAGCAAGTACTGGCACCCCGGAAATCAGAGCTTTGTGGTTAGCGGGCAGTAAACCAATGAACACCACTGGGTGGTACTCCGTGCCCTGCTGCAGAGCCTTAGCCAGCTGAGCGCCGGTTTCACCCGCACCGACAATCGCCACCCACTCTTTGCCACGATTAGAGGTGTGATGCACCAGCATGCGAACACTCATTCGGCTACCGCCGACAAAAATAAACGCCAGTGCCGCATAAATTATTGGAACGGAACGTGGAACCAGAACCTGGAGGCTGTAGCCCAGAATGATCAGTAACAGAGCAGAAGAGCCGACGCCCATGATTATGGTAAGAAAGGCTCGGTCGCTCATGTAGCGGACAACGGCGCGGTAAAGGCCAAGGCGAACGAAAACGCCCAAGGTAAAAACGACCGTGAGCGCAGAGACCAGAAGCTGTCCCTGATTGGGTACCCATAGGCTCTGGTCTAGCCGCAGCGCGAAGGACGCCCAAAGGGCGAAGGAAAGGGCTACCGCGTCTACCGAAACAGAAACGAGACGTTTATGAAAACGTGATAGCTTCAGAAAGGATTTAAACATCCGCAGGCACCGCTTGTTTCATAACGCTTGCTAGAACATCGCAAGTTTTATGAATTTCTTCGTCGGTCAACGTTGGGTGAACTAAAAACATCAAACTGGTCTCTCCCAGTTCGTGGGCAACCGGCAGCGGTATTTCCGGTCGCCAAGCTGTTCCGTCAAATGCTTTCTCAAGATACACCTCAGAACAAGAACCAGAAAAGCAGGGAACACCTGCCTCTACAATTGCATTCTGAATGCGATCACGGCTCCATCCCTCTACCAACCGATTTGGTTCAACAAAAACATAGCACTTATAGGCAGCGTGCTCGATATCCGCGGGTACGTCCGGCACTCGCAAACCCGGCAAGTTACGGGCACAGTCCCAGATGGCGTTGGCGTTACGTTGCCGTGCTTTTCGCCATTCAGGCATGCGGGCAAGCTGGATACGCCCTATGACACCCTGCATCTCAGTCATGCGCCAGTTGGTGCCAAAGCTTTCGTGCAACCAACGAAACCCCGGCGGATGTTGGCGCTCATAAACAGCGCTCCAGCTCTTGCCATGATCTTTATACGACCACATACGCGACCACAAGTTACGATCATTACAGGTTACCGCACCGCCCTCACCTCCGGTGGTCATAATTTTGTCCTGGCAGAACGACCAGCAACCCACATGGCCGATGGAGCCAACAGCACGACCTTTGTACCTCGCACCGTGGGCTTGGGCACAATCCTCAATCACAAATAGATTGTGCTCACGGGCCACCGCAATGAGGGGGTCCATATCACAAGGCCAGCCGGCCAAGTGCACACAAATAATCGCCCGGGTGCGCTCGGTGAGCACCGCACTAACCGTTTCGGCTGTGATATTCTGTGAATCCGCGTCCACCTCCGCAAACACCGGCACCGCACCCGCCGTTACAATGCTGGAAACAGAAGCCAAAAACGTACGGGGCGTAACCACCACCTCATCACCAGGACCGATGCCCAGTCCTTTCAGGGCCAGGTCCAGCGCAAGAGTGCCGTTTGCCAGTGCAATGGCGTATTCAGAGTCCGCAAACTCCGCAAACTCGCGCTCAAACTCACGGCATTCCTGGCCTGTCCAGTAATTTACCTTATTGGAGAGCAGAACTTTGGAAACAGCGTTGGCCTCTTCTTCGGTGAAGGAGGGCCATGGAGAGAAAGGTCCGTTTAGCATGGTTACTCTGTTTGATTTCGGGTTTAAATGGAGTGAGTATCTTGATTTCGGGGTTCAACCACCTTCACCTTCGCAGGGTTGCCAACTACGGTTACGCCAGAGATCACATCCCTGGTCACCACAGCCCCCATCCCAACTACCGAAGCCTCGCCAACCGCAATCAATTGTCTTACCGAAGCGCAACTGCCAACCCAAGCTAGCGGGCCGAGCGTCACACCACCGGCCAACACAGCATTAGGGCTAATATGAGCGAAATTGCCGACCGCACAGTCATGCTCCACGACAGCGCCAGTATTTATAATCACACCGGCACCCACGGTGGCGCAGGCATTAACGACTGCATGCGCGAAGACTAAACTACCCTCATCTATAAACGCGTGAACACTTACCGTTGCTGACGGGTGAACAATCGTGGCCATTTTCCCGCCAGCCGCCACAAGCTCTGCTTGTTTTACTGAACGTATACGATTATTCCCAATGGCAACGACCACACCATCAAAATCCGTCAGTCTCCCAATCAACGCTTCAGTACTGCCTTCAACCGCCCACGGCCCGTTGACTTGAAGGCCAGGCCAGGCATCATCGAAAAAAACAACACTCTGCCATCCAGCGTGCTCTGCGGCATCAGCCACTACTTTACCGTGGCCGCTGGCTCCGAGAATGGCGAGGCGCATCAATCGTTGCTCCCGGTGAACCTGGACATCGTCACCTCCCCTTCACCACTAATCCCGTCCCGTACCAGCACTTTCTTGATAGTCAGGAACAGAATCTTCAAATCGAGCCAAAACGAACAATGATCTACATACCAGACATCCAGCTTGAACTTATCCTCCCAGGAAATCGCATTACGACCATTCACCTGGGCCCAACCGGTCACGCCAGGGCGGACGTCATGGCGGCGGTATTGTTCTTTTGAATAAAGCGGCAAATACTCCATTAACAATGGGCGGGGACCGACAAGGCTCATCTCGCCTTTCAGCACGTTCCAGAGTCCGGGCAGTTCGTCCAGACTGCTGGAGCGAAGGAATTGACCAAACGGAGTCATCCGTTCTGAGTCCGGCAATGGATTACCTTGGGCGTCCACCGCGTCACGCATGGTACGAAACTTCACCATCAGAAAAGGCTTTCCGTTTTTTCCTGGACGGATCTGACGGAATAAAACTGGCGAACCTAGTTTACGATGGATCAGCAGGGCGACAACAGCAATCACCGGAAGTAACGTCATAAGCGCCGCAAGCGATACCAGAAAATCAAAAATACGTTTGATCACTGAATCCCCATCCCACTCAACATGATTTCATTCACTTTATGAACGTCATACTTTTCTTCTGCAATCAGCCTCGAGCGCTCGCCCATCCGCGCGGCGAGCTGCGGCTCTTCTATAAACTGAACCATTGCGCTGGCCAGCTCGTCCACTGCCTGTACAGGCACCAGAAAGCCGTTGTCACCATCCACTACCGTTTCCCGACAACCGGGTGCGTCGGTGGTAATGACCGGCCGGCCCATGGCCATTGCCTCCAACACTGTGCGGGGGGTCCCCTCGCGGTACGACGGCAGCACATAGACATTGCTGCCAGCAATGGCCGGACGCACGTCGGCCAGTTTTCCAAGAAATTCCAGGGTGCCGGAGTTTACCCACTCATCCAGCTCGTGCTGGCCAATGGCATCGGGATTATCGTCAATCCAGCCCACCAGTTTAAAACTCACCTGAGGATGAGCCTGTCTCACCTTTCTGGCTGCCTTCGCGTACTCACGAACACCCTTGTCGCCTAACAGGCGAGCGATCAGAAGGAACGACGTATTCTCGGGTAACGGAACCACCAAATAATCAGCCACGTCCACGCCAGAGCCATTAACCACACAGGAGAGATTATCCAACGGTAGCAAATCAAGCTGCCGGAACAGCGCCTCGTCATCCGGGTTTTGGAAGAACACTTTATGGCATTTAGAGAGCCCGAACCGGTACAAACGCTGAATCAGCTTCCGCAGCAGACCTCGCTTACCCGAGGCTTCACCAGTAAAGGCATAACCAAGCCCCGTGACAAGTGAAAACCGGTTGGGAACACCCACCACCCACGCCGCGATAGAACCATAAATCACTGGTTTTATGGTATAGCCAAGCACATAATCCGGCCGAATTCGGCGCATCAATCGCCACAGCTCAGCCATGGTGCCCAAATCCGCAACCGGGTCGGTACCCGTGCGTTTGAGCCCTATTTCGTGCAGGGTAATACCCATCGCAACGAGCTCGTTCCGGATATCTTGCGCCCCGGATAAATCCGGCGCCGCGACATGAACCTCCAGCCCTTTTGCCAACAAGGCACGCAGCAACGGCCCGCGAAACTTGATGAGCGAATCAGGAAAACTAGCGATCAGTAGAAACGTCATCAGAGTCGCAAGTCCGCTTCACCTAACGGCAACAAACCTTTGAGGTCATAAAGTAAACCACCCGCCTTAAGATAGCCCCGCAGGTCATCAGCACTCATCAACGCATACTCTTTGTGGGGAACAGCCACAATAACACCGTCGTACTCGCCTTGCCCTGGCTGCTCGGTCAGGCTAATCCCATACTCGTGCTGCGCCTCGGTACTGTCTGCCCAGCAGTCGGTAATATCCACCTGGCAGCCAAAATCCTCTAGCTCTTTTACCACATCAATCACACGGGTATTACGCAGGTCCGGGCAGTTTTCCTTGAAAGCGAAGCCCATTATCAGCACCCGGGCTTTAGCTATAGTATGGCCGGCTTTGATCATGGCTTTTACCAGTTCAGACGCCACATAGGAACCCATACCGTCGTTCACCCGGCGGCCTGCGAGGATGACTTCCGGGTGGTAACCAATAGCCTGAGCTTTGTGGGTCAGGTAGTACGGGTCCACCCCAATACAATGGCCGCCAACCAGGCCAGGCTTGAACGGCAGAAAATTCCACTTGGTACCGGCCGCAGCCAACACTTCGTGGGTATCAATCCCCAGCCGGGCGAAGATCATCGCCAACTCATTTATCAACGCAATGTTCAGATCCCGCTGAGTGTTTTCAATCACCTTGGCAGCTTCCGCCACCTTAATAGAACTGGCTTTGTGAGTGCCCGCAGTAATAATCTCCGCATACAGGGCATCAACTTCGTTCGCAATGGCAGGGGTGGAGCCGGAAGTGACCTTCATAATCGTGGTCACCCGATGCTCCTTGTCTCCCGGATTGATTCGCTCGGGGCTGTAACCGGCGTAAAAATCCTCATTGAATTTCAAACCAGACACCCGCTCCAGCACAGGCACACACACTTCCTCTGTGGCACCGGGATAAACCGTGGATTCGTAAATTACAATATCGCCGGCTTTTAGCACCTTGCCCACGCTCTCACTGGCCTTCACCAGCGGCGTGAGATCCGGGGTTTTGAAATCATCTATCGGCGTAGGCACAGTCACAATGAACACCGTGCAGTCGGCAATATCATCTAGGCAATCGCTGAACGACAACTGAGGCGCCGCGGCCAATTCCTCGGGAGAAACTTCCCGGGTGAAGTCGTTGCCATTTTTAAGCTCGGCAATTCGCTTGGTGTTGACGTCAAAACCAACAACCAGTCGCTTCTCGCCAAAGGCAACAGCCAAGGGAAGACCTACATAGCCGAGACCTATGATTGCGATTTTCTTCATGAAACAGATCCGTTGATAAATTGAACAAGTGGTAACTGGGCGGAGTAAACTTAGCTTTTGCGGTCAAGATACCATGGCATCGCCTTGGCAATACCCTCCGCAATCCGATATTCCGGCGCATACCCCAGCTTGCTGGCTGCCTTGCTGATATCTGCCTGCGAATGCCGCACATCTCCCGGCCGAAAATCGCGGTACACCGGCTGTTTCTCGTTAACCACACCGTTTTCCGCCAAAGCCTCTTTCAGCGAATTGAACAAAATATTCAGGGTGGTGCGATCCCCAACTGCCACGTTGTATACCTCATTCTTAGCAGCTTCGTCGGCCGTCGCTGCGAGCAGATTGGCCTGAACGGCGTTTTCAATGAAACAAAAATCCCGGCTGGTTTCGCCATCGCCGTTGATGAATACATCCT
This sequence comes from Marinobacter antarcticus, assembly GCF_900142385.1. Taxonomy (NCBI): domain Bacteria; kingdom Pseudomonadati; phylum Pseudomonadota; class Gammaproteobacteria; order Pseudomonadales; family Marinobacteraceae; genus Marinobacter; species Marinobacter antarcticus. The sequence goes on along the minus strand of NZ_FRAQ01000001.1, from coordinate 1,801,564 downwards.
CACCACTGACCATGGCTGCTGTCCACTTTGGGATTACCGCCGCATAGGCACCGTTCGGGTCCTGCCGTTTACCGAACACATTGAAATAACGTAGACCGATAGTTTTGAAGCCGTAGGTTGTAGCGAACACATCCGCATACAATTCGTTCACGTACTTGGTGACGGCGTAGGGGGACAGAGGCTTGCCGATATTCTCCTCAACCTTTGGCAGCGCCGGGTGATCGCCGTAGGTGGAGCTACTGGCAGCATATGTGAAGCTTTTCACGCTGGCATCACGAGCAGCTACCAGCATGTTCAGAAAGCCCGCGATATTGGCTGCATTTGTGGTGATGGGATCGTTGATGGAGCGTGGCACTGAGCCCAAAGCGGCTTGGTGCAGTACATAGTCCACACCCTCGCAGGCTTTTGCACAATCATCTTGGTTGCGAATGTCGCCTTCAATGAAGGTAAAGAGCGACCATTGTTCCGGGGTGACCAAGCTTTGAACTTCACCTAGATTGTGCTGATGGCCGGTGGCGAAGTTGTCCAACCCAATTACGTTTTGGTTTAGCTTGAGGAGATGTTCGAGAAGATTGGAGCCTATGAAGCCAGCGGTGCCAGTTATTAGCCACGTTTTTTGCGTCTCTTTAAGAAAGTAAATCAGGTTTTGATAAGTGCTCATTAATTCAACCAATTAGTTTGAGAAATTCATCAGAGTACACCTCTGGTGCAAAATATGATTCCGCTGTTTCCCTGGCACGCAGTCTCATGCATTCTCTATCATTATATTGCGAGCACCTTTTAATCACTTCAACCAAACTATCTATATCTGAGTTTGGACAGACAAATCCATTAAAACCATCTTTTAAATACCTACCAAGATCACTGGTAAGATTCGCTATAACCGGCGTCCCAACGGCCATACTCTCGACAAACTTAGTAGGAAATCCAGCCTGAATGCTACGCTTATCTGGTCGCAATATAATTGAATAGTCAGAAGTTCTTACCAAATTCATCGTATCCATGTGACTCAAAACACCATGACATTTTACAACCCTGCCTACAAAATCCGAGTTATTATCAGTTGATGGCAAGAAATCCACCAAACGATCTATTGGAACGCCCGCTATATGAAACTCGACCCTCTCACCTAGTGCATCGGCTTTAAAAACAGCAGCTATAATTGAAGAGAGGGCATCTTTACTACCCGGAGTTCCAGCATATACAAATTTAGTAGAGTTCTGATTACGATAGAGATCACTCGGGGAAATATTTATCAAATCCACTGTTGGCGGAACCTGCACAATATTTTTCACAGCTGGAGCGTAATATTTTCTCAAATAATCACTAATTACAATTAAACCATCGCACCTTTTAATTAAATATCGCATAGCCAATTCTATATTCAAATAATAGGGAGAAAAGAAACGAGCCATCAGGTTAGGCGGATCATACCATTCCACAACATCAAATATTATCTTAACTCCATTTTTCTTCGCCCAAGGAAGAAGCCTAAATAAATAGGGCGAGTATCCGCTATACAGGATTATTGACTCAGGCTTCTTATCAAGCGAATTCAGCCAATCAACTGTCACCTTTCCGGCAGAAAAGTACATCAGGTGCTTTAAAAGAGTCGGTAAATCTTCATGGCGCCGCTCATTTAGAGACACCACCGGAATTCCGTTGTATTTTTTATCAACCTCATCAGACATTTGGCCTGATGTTACAACAACATCATACCCCGCACTCTTAAGCGAAATACAATTCCCATAAATTCTTCTAGCAGCGGCACCACCGTCAGGAAAGGCATATGGCCCAACGTACACCACCAACTTCTGGCCATTAGTCATAACACTTCCAAACCGTCTGCATCACATAGTCACGATAACTGTGAATAATGCGAACAATCTTATCAGCTACATTTGGCATGCTGTAATCAGCCACCAATCGCAAGGTACGCTCATCGCCACGTCCCTGGCTTTCAAGAATCGCCAAACCCTGCAACACGCGCTCCTTGCTCAACCCCACCATCATGGCAGCAGTTTCTTCCATCCCTTCAGGGCGCTCATGAGCTTCACGAATGTTCAGTGCCGGGAAGTTGAGGATGGAGGCTTCTTCGTTAATGGTGCCGCTGTCCGACAGCACAGCCTTGGCGCTCAACTGCAGTTTGTTGTAATCCTTGAACCCCAGTGGCTTCAGCAAGCGTACATTCTCATGGAACTGCACACCCATGGCATCCACCCGCTTCTGGGTTCGAGGGTGGGTAGAAACAATCACCGGGTAGCCGTACTGCTCCGCCACGGCGTTCAGGGTGTCAACAAGGGCCAGGAAGTTCTTGTCAGAATCCACATTCTCTTCCCGGTGGGCACTGACCACAAAGAACTGCCCTTCCGTCAGACCCAAGCGCTCCAAAACATCGGAAGCGTCAATGCCCTCGCGGAAGTGGTTCAGCACTTCAAACATCGGGCTTCCGGTTTTGATTATCCGGTCTGGCGGCAGGCCTTCGCGCAGCAGGTAATCCCGGGCGATGGTGCTGTAGGTGAGGTTGATATCCGCGGTATGGTCCACAATGCGGCGGTTGATTTCCTCTGGCACTCGCATATCAAAGCAGCGGTTGCCGGCCTCCATATGGAAGGTCGGAATCTTGCGGCGTTTGGCGGGGATAACCGCCATACAACTGTTGGTATCGCCCAGTATCAGCAGGGCTTCCGGCTGAACTTCGGCCAGCACTTTATCAACCGCGATAATCACGTTGCCGATCGTTTCTGCACCAGTGACACCAGCGGCGTTCAGAAAATGATCCGGCTTGCGGATACCCAAGTCCTGGAAGAAAATTTCATTCAGTTCAAAATCGTAGTTCTGGCCAGTGTGAACCAGAATATGCTCGCAATGCTCATCCAATTTGGCCATTACCCGGGAAAGACGAATAATCTCCGGCCGGGTGCCAACCACGGTCATTACTTTCAACTTGTTCATATAATTACTCAACTATTCGTACTGGCGATTCAGGCTTCGGTGCCCACCGGGCAGGCAAAGGTATCCGGGCGTTCACGGTCGAAAATCTCGTTAGCCCAGAGCATGCAGACCAACTCGTTGTCACCCTCGTTGGTGATATCGTGAGTCCAGCCCGGAACGGTTTCCACAATCTCCGGCTTGTCACCGGAGGTGTGCAGTTCATAGAACTCGTCGGTCAGCATGTGGCGGAAACGGAAGCAGGCCTCGCCTTTGATCACCAGGAACTTTTCAGTTTTGGAGTGGTGGTAATGGCCGCCACGGGTAACACCGGGGTGGGCGGTGAAAAACGAAAACTGGCCGGCATCCGGGGTTTTCAGCATTTCCACGAACACACCGCGCTCATCCCCATGCTGGGGCACGGTATAGGTGAAGTTCTCCGGTGGCAGGTAACTCACATAGGTGGAATACAGGGCGCGAGTCAAGCCTGTGCCTACAGGCTCGGTAATCAGGTTGTTCCGGGTAGCTTTGAAGCGCTGCAACTGTTCCGACAATTCGCCCACAGCAATCTGATAAACCGGCTCTACGTCAACAAAGGGTGTAGCCTGTGCAGCACCCTCCAGCAAGCTAATAAAGCTGGCTACCACGTCATCAATGTAAACCAGCTGAATCACTGCACTCGGATTATTAATCTGCACCGGCAAATTCCGGGCGATATTATGGCAGAACGTAGCCACCGCCGAGTTGTAATTGGGCCGCGCCCATTTACCGAACACATTCGGAAGGCGATAGATGTAAACCGGGCAGCCTGTCGATTGGTTCAGATCCAGCAGGGCATCTTCCGCTGCACGCTTGCTGGCGCCGTAGTCGTTATCCCGCTCCACCTGAATGGAGGAGGTATAAACCACCGAAATTTTGCGGCCGGATTCTTTCACCGCATTGCTCAAAGCCTGAGTTAGCCCGGCATTGCCGGTAATGAATTCAGAAGGGTCTTCCGGGCGGTTAATGCCCGCCAGATGAAACACCCAATCCACGCCTTTCAGCAGACCGGGAAAATCCGCCTCAGTGTGCTCGCGGGTGAACGGCACTATCTCCAAACTGCTCTCCATGCCACCCAGCTCAAGCAAATGCAGCTGCAGATTCTTACCGATAAAACCGTTAGCGCCGGTTACCAGTACACGCATGGTTCAATCCTCCGTGTTGAGGTATTCACCCCGTTCCAGGGCTCCAATGAAATCCAGCTTGCGCAACAAGGTTTGCATACCGGCTACATCCAGGCGTTCGGTGTTATGGGAATTGTAATCCTCGGTGTGAGAGATCTTCTCCTCACCCTGCTCCACAAACTTGCCGTAGTTCAAATCCCGCAGATCGGGCGGCACCTGGTAATAGCCGCCCAAGTCTTGCGCACAGGCCATTTCCTCACGACTAAGCAGAGCTTCAAACAGCTTCTCGCCGTGGCGAGTACCGATTACGTTAATGGGGTGATCCCGCTTACCCATCATGTCGGTAAGCGCCCGCGCCAGGGTTTCGATCGTGGCGGCGGGAGCCTTCTGCACGAACAAGTCACCATTGGAGCCATGTTCAAAGGCATAAAGCACCAGATCTACTGCGTCCGCCAGAGTCATCATGAAGCGGGTCATATTCGGATCAGTAATGGTCAAGGCTTGATCGGCACGAATCTGATCCACGAACAGGGGAATAACGGAACCGCGAGACGCCATCACGTTGCCATAGCGGGTACCGCAAATAACGGTTTTCTCCGGATCCACATTGCGAGACTTGGCCACCATCACCTTTTCCATCATGGCTTTGGATATACCCATGGCGTTGATGGGGTATACAGCTTTATCTGTGCTTAAGCAGACCACACGCTTTACTTCGTTCTGTATTGCCGCTTCGAGGACGTTTTCGGTACCGAGGATATTGGTTTTGACGGCTTCCATAGGGTGGAATTCACAGGAGGGCACTTGCTTCAGCGCTGCAGCGTGAAAGATGAAGTCCACACCTCGAGTAGCATTCAGAATGCTCTGATAATCGCGCACATCGCCAATGTAGAACTTGAGCTTAGGATTGGCATACCGCTTGCGCATGTCGTCCTGTTTTTTCTCGTCCCGGCTAAAAATTCGAATTTCTTCGATGTCTGTGTCCAGAAAACGTTTTAGGACGGCGTTTCCGAAAGACCCAGTGCCGCCAGTGAGCAGCAGCTTATTGTCACTAAACATTATATTTTCCTTTAATCACCAAAAACAAACATCGTTATGCTCGAAACTTATAATTTTGTCATTCTGACAACTATTCCACTTTCATTAGTTATTGAAAACCGTGACTTTCAACTCCAAGTGCAACACTCAGTTAATACCTCCGGTCGGTGCGCACGCGCAGCTTTATAAAATTTCCAGTGATGCTTGAAAACTAGGGAGGGTCTGATTAACGCCTGATTTGTCGTTGAATCGCTTTTCAATTCCAAAAAAAAGCCATTCACACTCGATTTGGGTGCAATCCTCCTCTCTTTTTGTTCGTTTTTTGCCCGCTTCCCGCCATTTTGGCGGAATTCAGGCGCACTGGCCCTACTCCAGCAGGTATTTTTCACCCATCAGCAAGTTGCGGAACGCGGCCAGCAAGTGCAGTCGGTTACTGTTTTTAGCCAGGCCGCGATAGCGCACTTTGCTGTAGCCAAAAACTTGCTTGATATACCGGAATGGGTGTTCCACTTTGGCCCGGGCGCTGGCTTTAAGCTTTTCGGCTTTCAACTTACGGTCGTCCAATTTCTTGCGAGAGCCAGGACGCTTGGCAACGAACCAGGATACATTTTTACGATCTTTATGCTCATCCCGCTTTTGAATTCCAAGATAACCGGCACCACCGAACACGCGCTGCTCATCGCCGTGGAGAAGGTTACCGGCGGGCACAATGTCGTGGACGTTAGCTGCCGTGGTATCAATGCTGTGGATCAGGCCGAGCATGTCATCGACGCCGATGTGCATTTTCATGCCAAAGCACCACTGATTTCCTTTTCGGGTCTGGTGCATCTCGGGATCGCGTTGGCCACTTTCATTCTTCGTGGAGCTTGGTGCAGAAATGATGGAAGCATCCACAATGCTGCCTTCGCGCAGCATCAGACCGTTCTTCTCCAAATGCTTGTTCACTTCTTTGAACAACACCTTGCTGAGGCCGTGACACTCCAGAAAATGGCGGAACTTGAGAATGGTGGTGTCATCCGGCAAGCGATCCAGATTCAAATCGGCAAAGTGCCGCATGGATGCGATTTCGTAGAGGGCGTCTTCCATGGCCGGGTCGCTGAGGTTTTAGAACAGCTGCATACAGTGGACTCGCAGCATCGTGGGCAGCGGATACGGTGGTCGGCCAGTCTGGCCCTTGGGGTAATATCGGGCTACCTTCTTCTCAAGCTGCTTCCAGGGAATCAGCTTGTCCATCCGCTCCAGAAAGATCTCGCGGCGAGTCTTGCGCTTCTTGGTCTGGTACTCGGCTTCGGAGAAGGTAATCTGATCCATGGTGGTGACGAATCTTATACAGTTGACGATGGCCGTATTATCGCTGACTTTGGAGACTTATTTAGAGTCTCCCTAGTCGTTTTCAAAGCCGAGAGTTGCATTGGAATACGATGGCGCCCAAGTCGCCTTGGATCAGCTCGGCCAGGCCCACACTCTTGGGTATAATTACCGCAGGTATCTTCGCTAATCGAACGATGCCAAGGACTTGTGCGGGTCGGCATTGTAGATAGTTGGGCTGCCTCTCTGAGTCATTTCAGTGTTACGTATCGAGCATTTGATCGCAGGTAAAGCCCTGACGTATTGGCAGAGGCCCTTGATTGACCGTCGCCCTAGAGCCTTGAACAACTGCTATAGTTGTGGTTCAAGGCAATCTTAGCAGGAATACGAGCCACTAATTCGCTCGACAAGTGTACCGACGGTCGAAGGGGGGGCGACCCTCAAGCCAGTCGACTTGGGAAAGATCTCGAACCAAACTGGGATTAAATAGCGTCAGAAGGAAGTCGAGAGCAGCCTGCGCTTCGTCACTAGGAAGGCGATACGCCTTAGCAAAATATATTTCACGAGATAAATGATGCAGGCTTATTTTTGAACTTATTAGCAAGGCTCGTTAAAGTGATCCCAATTAATATTTCCGTTCAAGAGATGGTCATAAACCGACTTAACTTCTTCGACGTGAGCCTCTATGCTAAAAAACTTCTGGGCTTTATCTCGCCCAGAAAGACCATACTTAACTGCAATCGGTTTATTATCAGCCAAGAAATTAATAGCGTCCGCAAGGTTTTTAGGGCTTGAAACATCAACCAAAATCCCATCTACATTATTACAAACAATCTCACTCATCCCTTCAATATCTGAAGCAACCACAGGCTTACCTCGAGAAAACGCCTCTATAATTGGTCTTGAAAAATGCTCAACAGTAAAAGGACTAATCAAAATATCTGCATCATCAATTAATTTATTTGGATCTTTAACTATACCAACAAAATCCACGCACTCATATTTTATAGTCTCAAAGAGAATCTTGTAGTCGGATCTTCTTATCAAAAAATCAATTTTATTAGCACCTCTGAACTCTTTATGAAGCAAGTCATCTACGAACCCATAACCACCAGCCAACTGGACAATAATATTTTTATTTAAATACTTAACAGCTTCGGCCACAACTCTAAAACCTTTAGCTTTTGCCATCCCCCCTAAGTAAACAACTCTATATGGAGCAGAACCGGAAAATGGAACTCGGTATTCCTCAGGTATATCCACCGAATTATAAATAGTGACCGACTTACTTTCAAGACAAAGTCTTTTCCGATTATCGTTGCTTATGCATATAAAAACATCTACCGTAGAGTTCAATATTTTTCGAACGAGACCCGTCCTCAGCCCAAAATATCCTCTCGACTCAAAAGGATCACGATTGTGACAAACAACAGGGATATTTCTTTTCTTCGCTGCATAAGCCCAAGAAGAAAGAACATCTGAGTTCAAGTGAATCAAATCTGGCTTATACTTTTCTATATACTCGGGAGCTATAAACAAGGCGTTATGAATCCAATCTTTAAATATGAAAAAATACCGATAAAATTTAAACCAAGATATAAAGCTTTTTTTATGGTGAGATAAATAATTCTTGGCTCGCCCGACGACATCTACTTTTATGCCACTATCTTCGAATAAATCAACAGCCGCACTGTGTTGCTGAAACACTACTGAAGCTTTATAGGTGTTGCTCGGCAAACTTTTAACCAAGTTCAACAAGCTTTTTGGTGCGCCACCGATACCATGCCCATGGTGAACGTACAATATTTTAACTTTATCCTGCCCTGTCATTATGCATAATTCCTTATCGTATCCCATTGACACTTTAGTTTTCTATATGTGAATTCCCACAAGTGTCTTATGAGTCAAAATCGGGCACCGCCCTAATAGTTTTTAAGGCAGCCTAATTTCCCCAGCACGAATAAATTTTAAGTCAGCGCTAGCTAGTGCTTCAACATTACTCCGTCGGTGACACCCAACTACGAAAACTTATAACCAACATCTACCTAGTCTTACTTTCATAAAATAATGTATAAGGTATGAGAGTATAATTTCTGGCCTCAGAAGAAACGCTTTCGTTATACCTAACCCTTTCACGCTCCCCATATATACTCATAGTGCTTGAGATATAAAACCAAAACGACAAGCCAAGAATAGAAGCCAAGTACATAAAACCTGATTTTCTTGAAACCCCAGATGAATCATGCTGACACAGCTTATAAATTAAAACTGCAAAGACCATCAAATAAAGTCTTGACGCATACTCAAAAAACATAACGGAGCAAAAAATTGCAATGAAATAAAACGTTGTAAAAAATATATCAACGCGAATTGACTCAACTAAAAACAATGAAAAAACAATACTTACTGAAAAAAATATCGCAACAATGGAAAGGTCAAAACCAGAAAATGAAAGCAAACCATAAATAAGCATCTTGTTAATCAAATAATCTGAAAACAACAGATAAAAATAAGCAAAAAAAACACCAAGGCAAAGATACACAGCTATTTTCTTTAAAACTGACAACCTCAAAGAGATAATAAAAATTGGAATAAAGACAAGTGCAGAAAAGTGAGAAAGAATTGATAACAAAAAAACGACATGTGCCGACGTCACTTTCCCCCTATCCAGCAGTGACAATGAATACAAAAAAAACAAGAGCGCCAAGGAAGCTCTTAATATATTAAAATGATAGTCAAAGAAATATATCAATAGATAAAAAAAAAGAAATATATATTTTCGAGACAACGATGCAAAAACCTTCGAAAGAAGGAAAGTCTGAATAAATGAAACTATAACAAGAAAAAAAGTGAAGCTCCCGAAAACATTGCTAACCATATAGGCTATAAAATAGAAAACAGGCTCCTTCTGAAAGATATGTATCCAAGATCGCCAGCCATCAAAAACTTCATTAAAATAATACTGGTAAGAATATGTATCGATACCAGTATCACCACGAAAACCTGGAATAACAAATACTATAAAAAAAATTATATAGATAAAAAAATTTGAGTGTTTCTTTAAATTTGCAGCCATAAATATAAGGCCTGCAAATAGAAATTGTAACGAAAGATAAAACACCATAAATAATAACTCAAAAAATGGTATTAAAAATTCAGTGTAGATCGACATGATCTAGACTTTTCGGACAAGCTCTATCTTCTGGCCTGAATTTTTGGGCTACTTTATTTAGCTTTGTCCGGGCTGATTAATTATTTTCTTTAGAAACCTCATAAGATTACTGTCGAACCCACCTACTTACTTTATTCCTAAAAAACCCAATCACCTCTCGAACTTCACCCCTAAAAATAACAACCCAACTTCCTAACACCAACACCCAGAACCCTACCATCCAGCAACCCAACACCTCACCCCAAAGGGTAAACACTACGGCACCAGAAACCGAGATCATTGTGTAGGTATACATCAACACCCTCGGTATTGATTTCCACACGTATATCGAGAACTCAGTTCTCAACACAAAGAAAACCCAAAAGGAAACGCAGGTGCTCACTGCTGCGCCAGCGGCACCATAAATCGGTATCAACCACCAATTACCGGCCAGATTGACAGCAAACGCGATGCCGGCCGCTAACATGGAAAAAGAACTTCGCCTAGAGATGCCTATGCCTACTACGGTGGTTTCAGACAACGTGTAAAGCAATGGAAAACCAATGCAGGACACTACAATCCACTGCACGGCTGCGTAGTTAGCCGGGAGGAACAAGGTGACGGTCCATGAGAGCAGGCCTGCCAACGAAAACCCAAGCACCACCAGCGCCAGTATGTAGCGGCTTACCTTGTGGACTTTTTCCAGCCCCTGTCCGGTGCTGGCCCATTTATACACTGTAGGGGCCCAAACGACGGAAAATACGCTTTGAAGTATTGCCGCCGCCCCCGCAAAACTGACCGCTATCGAATAGACTCCCAATTCCTCGAAACTCGCAAGGGTACGCAAGAATACCTTGTCTATGGCTGTAAGCCCCCAGAAAGCGAGCCCACCCAGTATCAGCGGCATGCCAAACTGGAGCATGCTCTTGAGCTGATTAATGTCCAGCTTGCTGGAAATACCTGCCAGCCACTCCGCACGGGTGTTCCATCCATAGATTGCACAAACAAAGGTGATGGAAGTAACGTTGGCTAGGACCAGGTTGGTCAGGCTCTTATCCACGCCTATGGCCACGTAGCTGCCAATAATCGCCAATAAAAGTAGTTTGGGAAGCAGCTGGCTCATAGAAAATGCCAAACCACGCTCGTTCATCCGCAATACAAGAGACAAAAAGCGGGAAATATAGCTAACCATGAGTGCGAGCCCGACAAGAACACTCAGATGCCAATGCGGCACATCAAACAGCCAGTCTGCAAGAGACCCGCCAAATGATAAGAGTACAAGAACGGTAATTAGCAACAGAATCAAGCCCGGTAGCATTGCTCGTTTTAGTAATGCCGGCTTGTTTTCCGCCTCGTGAAACTCCCTTACATAGGACTGGTCCAAGCCAAGACTGAACAACAGAATGCTGAATCCAAGAGTTACTTGAAGCATAGCCATGCGCCCCACATCTTCCTGAGAGAAAAACCAGGTAATGACGGGTAGCGAGATGAGACCGAGTACTGCGCCTCCTATAGGGCCTATGGCGAAAGCGGCTATTTGTTTGGGGGTCACTTATAGAACTCGAGAATCGCTTCCACAACCTTCTGCTGAGCCGCCTGCTCGATCCCGAACCACAATGGCAGCCTGACCAGCCTCTCACTGCCACTAGTTGTGTAGTAATCCTGACCACAGAAGCGGCCAAAGGAACGCCCTGCTTTTGCCGTATGCAAGGGCACGTAATGAAACACAGCCTGAATACCCCGGCTCTTCAAGTGTTCCAGCAACGCTGTACGCTCTTCCAGGTCGGAAGCTTTCAGGTAAAACATATGCGCGTTGTGTGTGCAATCAACAGGAATTTCAGCCAATTCAAATCGGCTCTTGTCAGCCAGAGGCTTTAGTTGCTGATAATAATAATTCCATGCAACCAAGCGTGCATCGTTGATTTTATTTACGTTTTCCAGCTGCCCCCAAAGATATGCTGCTTGCAACTCGCTCGGCAGGTAACTACTACCGATATCGACCCACTGGTACTTATCAACCATGCCACGGAAGAATTGGCTGCGGTTGGTTCCCTTCTCCCGAATAATCTCTGCTCGCTCTGCAAACCTTTCATTATTGATGATCAGCAAGCCACCTTCACCGCCACTAGTGTAGTTCTTGGTTTCGTGAAAACTGAACGTTCCCATATGGCCAATCGTGCCCAATGCTTGCCCTTTATAACTGCTCATCATGCCTTGGGCAGCATCTTCGATGACATACAGTTTGTGGCGTTCCGCTATCGCCATAATGGCATCCATCTCGCAGCCTACACCTGCGTAGTGAACTGGTACGATGGCGCGCGTTTTGGGCGTAATTGCAGCCTCAATCAGACCTTCGTCGATATTCATGGTATCAGGCCGAATATCCACGAATACAATTTTTGCGCCCCGCAGCACGAACGCATTCGCAGTACTGACGAAGGTGTAACTGGGCATAATTACTTCATCTCCCGGCTGAATGCCTATAAGCATAGCAGCCAACTCCAGAGCAGCAGTGCATGACGGAGTGAGAAGCGCTTTACTGGCGGGAAGTTTTTTCTCAAACCAGCTCTGGCATTTTTTCCCGAAGGGGCCATCGCCGGAAAGCTTTTGGCTAGTCAATGCCTGCTTAATGAATTTCTCTTCGACTCCAGTGTATGGCGGAACGTTGAATGGAATCATTCTTGCTGCTCTTTAACAAATTGTGCTTCTAGAGCTAGGAGATCTCTTTTACGATCTTTGATTCGGCGAGCGGGATTGCCAGAGTATATACCCCAAGGTTGTGTACTTTTGTTTACCAAGGTCATGGCACCAACAGAACAACCGTCGGCAAGGTCTACCCCCGGGAACACGATAGAGCTTGCGCCAATAATGACATGCCGCCCAATATAGACGGCAGCTTTGCGCTCCCTTTTGTACTTATCACCTACCGTCGGATTTGTGAGTGTCCCGCCTGAATAATCATCTGACTGGGAAAACACTTGAACACCGTAGGCAAGTCCGGAAAAGTCTGCCATTGTTATGCCTACGTCGCCCCCCGCAACTAAGCAAAAAGGGGCAATATGAACATAGCTTCCAATCTTAATTCGTCCTGAAATCACACAAAAATCATCAATCCGCGAGTGATCACCAATTTCAATCGTTTCAGGATTGTAAATACTCGCTCTATCGCTGACTTTTACGTTTTCACCTAAGGCCTTAAACCCCATGCCCATTAGTACTTCTTTGGTCAGATAGGCCATACTATCCCTCGAAGATATCTGTAAGTTGGTTCATCAGCGTTTCCCTTGAGAAATACGACTGCACAATTCGGGAGTTCTCTTGTGCCGCTTCACTGTCTATTTGTCTCAGCGTTAACCCTGCTACATCGTTCAGAGTTATTCCCAATCCGCTCAAAAACCGCCAATGGTTAACATCGCTCTGCATGAATACGGTCTTACCCATACCCAGAAGAGTGATCGTATTCCCCATAGCTTGCTGCCGCTGGTGATTAAAAATGGCGAGATCCAAACTTTTCAAAAATTCCAGATACTGATCAAACGCAATAAAATCAGTAAGAGGCACAAACTTCTCTCCAAACCACTCTCTACCCTGACTAATGACCTTTTTGGCGTGGCCTTGATCTCCATAAGACAGCGGCACAAATATCTTGATATCTTGATCTTTGTATGGGACTAGGAACTCCAAGGCTTGAATATGATTATTACTTGGATCTGCGGAGTTTCCTAGTAATATACGTAGGCTATTTCTGTCGGTTTTCTTAGAGCCCGTGGAAATGATGGTCCGCTCTACCACGTTGCTGAGGTACATTAAACACTCGTGGTGGACACCTTTTGCGCCATACCACTTGCGTGCTAGATCAACATCGCCATTTATATAAGTAATCAAATGACCAATTCGCTGGATAACAAAACGTCGAATGACTTCTTTAGTCCGTGAACGCCAGGCGTTGTTTGCTCTGGCATATTGATAGAGATCGCCACCCCAGATAACCCAATAGCACTTCGGTAACACCCATGGACATAGTGCAAGAATCAACACAACCCTGATATCAAAGAGACCGTGTAATATGATTTTGCGGGCAGAATGACACTGTAATATGAGTTTGGCATAGGCGCGCAGTTTGGCCCAAAAGCCCTTACTGCAAACATAGACGGACTCACTTACTTCTACCGGGTACTTTTCAATCGAGCCCGTAAACCAGAATTGGTGAGCCTCCTCTCCAAAACCCTCGTTGATGAGTTTAATGAATGGAGGAATAAACTTGTCTAGCACTGCAACATGTAAAATCACAAAAATGCCTTTTAGAGTTCGCCAAGTGCCAAGGCGTTCAAGTACTCGCCGTAACTGTTTTTACGGAGCTCTTTTGCTTGTTGCACAAGCTTTTCTTTGCTTAACCAACCATAGTTGTACGCGATCTCTTCCAGGCAGGCGATTTTATAACCTTGTCGCTTTTCAATGGTTTCTACAAATTGCGCGGCTTCTAGCAAACTTTCGTGAGTGCCGGTGTCCAGCCAAGCAAAACCGCGACCCAGCAGGTTGACGTTCAAATTACCCTGCTTCAGGTAGGCTTTGTTTACATCTGTGATTTCCAGTTCGCCCCGGTTTGAAGGCTGAACCGCTTTAGCAATTTCAATCACTTCATTGTCGTAGAAATAGAGGCCGGTCACAGCAAAGTGAGATTTTGGCTTAGCTGGCTTTTCTTCAATAGAAATTGCTTTTTGGGCACTATCGAACTCCACTACACCAAAACGCTCGGGGTCTTTAACCTGATAACCGAAAATTGTTGCTCCGCCATGCTCTTCAGTTTGCTTGACGGCCTCAAGCAGCTTCGGGGTGAAACCTTGTCCATAGAAAATGTTGTCGCCGAGAACTAGGCAGACGCTGCTATTATCTAAGAACTCTTCGCCAATGATGAATGCTTGCGCCAGGCCATCTGGGCTGGGCTGTATAGCATAGCTCAGAGTGACGCCAAACTGTTCGCCCTTACCTAAAGCACGCTTGAAACCAGCAAGATCTTCCGGCGTGGTGATGATAAGAATGTCCCGGATGCCCGCCAGCATGAGTACAGAGAGCGGGTAGTAGATCATAGGCTTGTCGTACACTGGCAGCAGTTGTTTGGAGGTGCCTAGTGTTATGGGGTAGAGGCGGGTACCGGAGCCGCCTGCCAGGATGATGCCTTTCATGCGTTAACTCCCAACCGTTCTCTTTGGTAACTGCCATCTTGTACTCGCCGGCACCAATCGAGGTTTTGGAGGTACCACTGTACGGTTTTTCGGATGCCGGTTTCGAAGGTTTCTTCCGGGACCCAGCCGAGTTCTTTCTGGATTTTGCTGGCGTCTATAGCGTAACGCATGTCGTGACCGGGGCGGTCTTTAACGTTTGTGATCAAGTCCCGGTAGTTTCGGTCCTGCGGACGGAGTTCCTGGAGGATGTTGCAGATGGTATGGACGACTTCGATGTTCTGTTTTTCGTTGTGGCCGCCGATGTTGTAGGTTTCGCCGGGCTCGCCTCCTTTGAGCACTTTGTAGAGGGCGCGGGCGTGGTCTTCTACGTAGAGCCAGTCGCGAATCTGGTCACCTTTGCCGTAAACCGGGAGCGGCTTGCCTTCCAGGGCGTTGAGGATCATCAACGGGACGAGCTTTTCCGGGAAGTGGAAGGGGCCGTAGTTGTTGCTGCAGTTGGTTACTAGTGCCGGCAGGCCGTAAGTGCGCTGCCAGGCGCGGACCAGGTGGTCGGAGCTGGCTTTGCTGGCGCTATAGGGGCTGCTTGGGGCGTAGGCCGTCTCTTCTGTGAAGAGAGGCAGAGATTTCCCCCTCTCCCCTGACCCCTCTCCCGCGAGGGGAGAGGGGTGTGTCGTCTCACCCCGCGGGTAGCCATTGGGATGCGGGAGGTCGCCGTAGACTTCGTCTGTGCTTATGTGGTGGAAGCGGAAGTTGGCTTTTTTCTCGGCTTCCATGGCCTGCCAGTATTGGCGGATGGCTTCCAGCAGGGTGTAGGTTCCTACTATATTGGTTTCGATAAATTCCGCGGGGCCATCTATGGAGCGGTCTACATGGCTTTCGGCGGCCAGGTGCATGATGGCGTCTGGCTGTTGTTGAGCCAGCACACGGTCTACTTCTGCTCGGTTGCAGATGTCTACTTGTTCGAAGGCGTAGCGTTGGCTGTTACTGACATCTGCTAAGCTTTCGAGATTGCCGGCGTACGTCAGTTTGTCGAGGTTTACCACTTCATCGGTGGTGTTGTTCATAACATGACGTATGACGGCGGAACCGATAAAGCCGGCGCCGCCGGTAATCAGAAGTTTCATGATTTTGGTTCGATTTGATCAGATTTGAGAAAGGCACGGAGAAATACAACAAATACACCAAGCATGCCGCCCAGCATTACCGCAAGCACAACAATCAAAGTGCGCTTGGGCTCACTTTTCTCTTGGGGTGCTACGGCAGGGTCTAAGGTTTTGAACACATATTCCGGTTGCGCGTTAGCCAGCATTACCGTCCGGGTTTCGCTTTCAATGAGCTGGTAAAACACTTGTTGCATGCCAGCGATGCTGGTTTCCTCCAGCTTACTTTCCAGATAAGCAATGCGGGCTTCAGAAGTGCCTACATCTTCTTTACGCATGTGCTCGTTAATATCGGCTACCAACAACCTCGCCCATTCTTTTGCTGCGACGGGGGACAAGTTTTTGATACTGATTGTGAGCATGCCGGTATCTTTGTTTTCGCTCACGCTCAGATGGTTTTCCTTGAAAGCCTTAACCAGATCCCAATCAGTGGGCGCAAAGCTTTCGCCTTCATCATCCTTCAGCCACTCTTTGGTTACTGGGTTATAGACTTCGCGATTGTATAGCCATTGCTGATTTTCTTTGTTCCAGCCCTCAACTGCCTTCAGCGGAACGGCCAATTGATGCCGGCGTATAAAGTCAGTCAGAAATGCACGGGACTGCAGTACTTCTTTGGCGATAACCGTTTGATTAGAACCACCGCCCCCCAGATTGATACCTGCCAAGCTGGCCAAGCCTCCCAATTGGCCACTCAGGCCTTTAACGCCGCCTTCCTCGTTAGCGGGTGCCACCAATACGCTGGCCTGGTAGATATCAGGTTTCATAAGAGCAAATGCCACGCCACCCGCAGCAAATAGAATTGTAAACGCCATAACGAGCCACTTTCCGGCCCACAAGGTAGCGAAAAGCTGGTGAAGATCGATTTCATCATCTGCGTACTGGTTTACCTGCTCGAATGCTATGCGCTGATTCATCAGAGGTTCCCCACTGCCGCTGCGCCCAGAGCCATTTGATAAACGATCTGGCTCACGTTGGTCCAAAGCTCAAGTTGGTTCAGGCGATCCACATCAATCGGCATGATGACTGTATCACCTGGCTGCAATTGCTGGCTGCGGCCACCGAACCACGCGCTTTTCTCAGGTAATATCACTGAACCGTCCGCTTTCACCACGTACACCCGGCTCTCGTCCGCCTGGCGGGTTGGGCCGCCGGAGCGCTCCAGGTAGTCGTCAACGGTTAACCCGGCTACGTGCAGATGGCTGGTCGGGAACTGTACTTCGCCAAATACGCTGACAGCTTGTGGAATGGTGGGTACTGTCAGCGTGTCGCCGTCTTGCAGGCGAATGGATTGGTAGGCGCTGTCACTCAGCACTGCCTGCAGGTCAATAACCATGCGGCCCACCGGACGGCTGCTTTGCACATCATCCAACAGACCTTTTACCTGGTCTACGCGCTGCGCATTTTGGCCACCGAAGCTGTCACCTTCCAGCTGAACCCCTAGCAGGTCGCCTTGCAGCCGCTGTTCAGCCTCGCGCAGGCGCCGGGCTTCCAGCTCGCGCAATTTTTCACGGGTGAAGACGGCGCCACGGGGAAAGGCGTTGCTGGTCAGGCCGCCGGCCCGCTGAAGTACCGCGGCCAGAGTTTCGCCATCGCTAAAGGTGTACTCCCCGGGATACACAACTTCGCCATCTAATGTGATGGTGCGTGTGGCGCCGAACAGCGGTATGGATTTGACCATCAATCGATCACGGCTTTGCAGGTACACGTCTACCTGATCATTCATTGCATTGGCCAGGTCAATGGTTTGCAGGCGGGTTCGCTCTGCGCCGTTTTCATCCCGAGTGCGCCGGGCCAGCTCGGCTTCCAGCATCAGGGCGGAGTCTGTTAGACCGCCGGCCATTACGATGGCGTCTCTTACTTTACCGGTGGCCGGTAACGGGTATTCACCGGGGTAGCGCACAGGACCGCTGATGGTCATGGTTTGTTGCGGCGCTGATGGTGTTGCCTGGGCTTTCAAGCGTTTTACCACAGGATAGAAGAGCGCATCGCGACTAAAGCGCTGCGGGTCTGTTTGTTCATCAGTTCGGTTTAGTGCCAATTCACCAGACCTGTTTCTCGCCACATCGCTTCCATTGCCCATTTCAGGCTTTTCTGGAAAGCTCTGCTCGAAGTCTCCCTTACTTTCGTCCGCAAACAGCAGTAACTGGTCTTTTTCATGCATGACCAGATCGGCTGGCCCACCGGGATTGCTTACTGCATTTTTGAGCTGCAGGCTCAGTACCGAAATCTGCTGAGTATCCGGGTTGGTTCTGACGATGGCTGCGAAGTTGGTGTCTGCCATCGGCAACAGATCTGCATCCAGATTGCGTATTACGGAACTCACGCGCATACCCGGAACCCAGGCAAATTTGCCGGTGCGCGTTGCAGCGCCAGTTATTTCGACATATTGTCCCGTTACGTCGGCAATGGATGCAATCGTCACCCGATCACCGGCTTTTATGCGAGCCTGCTTGCCGGCTGCCTTGGTCAAATCGGCTTCAGCAATCACGCGCAGAAATTCCTGGTTTGTGCGCTCTATACGGGTAATTTTCGGATACGCTTGCGACGTGAAGCCACCAGCCAGATTGACCAGTTCTTCCAGAGTGGTAGCGCTTGCAATTTCATACAGGGCTGGGCGATAGACTTCGCCGTCTATCCCTACACGCGGGCCTACGGCCGGAATAAATACTGCGTCTCCGGGCTGAAGGCGAACGTCGCCACTGGTGTCACCTTTCAGTAGTAAGTCGTAAAGGTCCAGAGTACTGACAACCTTGCCATTTCGCTTCAACTGTATGTTACGCAGAGAGCCGGTATGGCGAATACCGCCAGATACGTAGAGCAGGTTGGTTATGGTCGACAGGGAACTCACACTGAACGACCCCGGAGTGCGCGCTTCACCAAGCACAAAAACTCGCATACTGCGCAACTCACCCAGAGATACGGCAGCTTTCACCCCAATGTACTGTTCTGCAACCAACCTGCTGATTTCGTCTCTGACTTGCTGAAAGCTCATGCCCGCTACATTAACTGGCCCTTTTCCCGGCATATCTATGGTGCCGTCGCGGGACACAGTCAGTGACAGCTGGCGGTTTTCGTTGCCCCAAAGCTGAACTTTCAATTCATCACCAGGGCCCATCGTATAGTTGGCGGGAACCGGAATTTCTGTCACTGGAGCAAAGGTGCTGGGCTTACCCTCGAACAGTTCATAGCCAAACGGCTTCAGACCAAAATTTTTCTTGCTGAAAGCCTGCTCTTCTTTAGATAGTTGGCTGTCACTCTGATCTTCCTTTTCATTCTGCCCTGCCTCTTTCTCAAGTGGCTCGACGACCGAAATCTGTTGATTCACTTCCGGGCCGGGTTGCGCCGCACTCCCCTGAATCTGATCCAGATCTACACCGTATTGCCGTGCCAAGGCTTCCTGCTGGGCTGTAGGCAGGGATTGAAACTGCTGGACCTGGGCGGGTGTTATCGATTGAGCGAAAACACACAGAGGCATTAATAATGCCGAGGAAAAAAGAAAGCGCTTCAAGTTCACAGCGGGTATCCAGTGTATATTTTGAAAAATAGTTTGAAATTATCGATTAGATGAAGCACATCAAAAACGGTATCGCCAACTGGCGCCAACAGACCATTGACCGGCTTCATTGTCTGCCGGATTGACCAGTTCAAGCTTTTTATCTGCAAACTGCGCGCTCAGGTCCAGCCAGCCATTGAGTAATTCTGTGCCATAACCGACTTTTGCAATCACTTGTTTGGCATTTTCAGCGGGCACCATCAACTTGATGTCTTTATCGATCACAGGTGTCCGGCTTATTCCATCTTTGTTGAACTCAACAAAGCTGAGGCTGGCCGACAGGTTGCGGCCGTCGTCGAAGAAATGGAAACCACCCAGAGTGACGGCTTCGGCGTCGCCACTGAAGCTGGCACCCATGGTGCGGCCGTAGTAACGGTATCCACTATTATACCGAGAGTGGTCGTAAGTGATGTTGGGCATGGCGTCGCCCAGGAAGTCGTCGGCGAGGGTGTTGGCGTATTCGACAAACCACTGTTGCTCGCCGTTTAACAGCTCACTGGTCCAGTCGCTACCCAATAGCCAGGACTTCCGTGCGGGAAATGCGCCAGCCTCGTCTTCGCCCATCATCTGGCCGTAAAGGCCCATGGACTGCTTGCCTATAGCAAAGCCATAACGGGCATCTATGCCGGCAAGCTGATTACCCGGGTCGTTTTCTTCCAGCTGACCGTTATCCTTGCCGATCAACGCATTCCAAATGGTAGAGGCGCCTTCAGGGCGCCCTTCCCCGCCAAACATGATGGCGCGGGAAAAGCCGAGTTCCAGACCATCCAGCGGGCGGACGTTTAAGCGCATACCAATCAGCTTGGCTTCCGGCACTTTGCGTTCTTTTTCATACTGCCCGGCAAGCACTGTGAACTGCCAGGGGCCAACCCAACTCAACCAGCGGCTTTCAGGCGCGGAGGCATCTTTGCGATTCAGCCATACGGAGGGTAGTGGCCGGGCGTTGCTGGATAAGATAAGACTGGATTGCCAGCCAGGCCCCCACCAGCGATCAATGGCACCGGCACCAAATACCCAGTTTCCTGCGGTGGCTGCGAGATAGGAGCCATCAAAGCGGACATTTTCATCGTCATCAGGGTTATGAGCGTATGAAGGACTCAGGCCAAAAGCCCAGTTCTGCCCTTGCCATTGCACGTCCAGTTTTACTGTCGCTTCAGCCATTGGCCCGCGATCAAAGCCCTGAACCATAGCCACTTCATTGGTACCCACGACTTCCAGTTCCGAACGAAAACCAGGAGAGGCTTGCTGGGCACGTTCGAACTCGAGGTAGTTACGAGCCAGCCCAGTGACAGCCTCAGGCTTGGCCTCTGCCTCATTCAGTCCGTTGGTTATCGAACCCCACATTATTGGCCAGCTCGTGACTGGGCGCTGAAGGTGGCCGCGATCTGCAAGCTTCTGTACCGCATACCGGGCGCGCGCATCACCCGGCTCAAGCCAGGGTGCCGCTATCGTAAAAGTGCTGGTCAGGCACGCTACCGCCCCACCGACCAGGGCCCAGTGTTTTAAGGTCATAGAAATAAATTGCCAGCAATAGCAGGAAAAAACGAGGAGGGGAAAACATACTCCCAACTGCATCCCTGTCAGTGTGTGAATGCTCCAAGTCTGAAGCGAGGCGATTCTACGGCATCGCATGAGACATTCAAGTGACAGAAAGTCTGACACATAGACCAAATGAATGCGGAAGCGTCAAAGGTTGTCAAAGAGTCAGAAATACACCTAACTCGAATAAAATCAGCCAGCGCTCTCGGTTGCTACTTGCTCTCTCACTAAGGCCGCAAACTCACTAATAAAGACCAAAAAAACACCCAACATGCTACCTAGCAAAACTGCCAACACAACAATCAGACGACGCTTCGGGGCTACTTTTTCAGCACTTTGGCGGCTGGTAACAAGCACCTCCGCTCCCTGCAGCCCTTCGAGCTTAGCCTCAAGCCTGGAACGTCTTTCTATCGTGCCGGCAATAGCTTCACCGGCATCCTTCTCACCCTTTAAAGTTTCAATAGCCTTTTCAAGAGACACTAACTGGCGTTCAAGGCTTTGCCTCTCGCCCTCAATCAACACCTTTTGGTGGTCTTCCACGCTGCTGATCAGAGAACTGTGGGCTGCGCCAACGGATTTCTCTTCTTCTTTCGTCGTGTTACTACTAAAACGAATCAGGCCAGTGCTTTCGGGATTAATGAAAGACACATTAAAGGGCAGTTTTCTGCCATGTTTTTCGCGATATATGGCTTTCACTTCCGGAAACCAGCGACTCTCCAGTGTTGCAATGATTGTTTCTGGCGGTTGGACAAACTCTTTGCTATCTTTTTGAGCGATCTGAATAAGACTCGCGTACTCATACTCGTCCGGCATCCATAGTGCGTAGGCCAAGCCAGCTAGTGTGACAGTAACAAAGACCACATAAAAAACCCGACGCCTGCGGATAAACGTTGCAACGAGATCAACCAGACTGATCTCATCGGAATAATCTGGCCGTTGACCGCCAGAAGGCGTGCTTTGCGTGTTATTCATTTGACTGCGGTCTCCAAAACATAGCTTTTAATCAGCGTATTGACTTTGCCGACACCTAATTCAGCGCCGGAAAGCTCTACACTTTACAGGGTATGCCGATTGATTTCCGTTACCGGCTGGAAAACCATCCGATTTAGCGCTTTATCGCCGAAACCGGCACCTTAACGCGCTGTTGCTTTTGCATGAAGTTGATCAGAACAATCGCCCGCTCTTCACCATCGTACGCCTGAAAAACCGCATTGATACCCTCAAACGGCCCCTCACCCAGCTGAACCGCCTCGCCATACTTGAGCCCACCCTGCTGAGCGACGGAGTCGAGGCTGTCTTTGATCTGCTGAATAACGTCACCTGAGATGCCTGCAGGCTTGTTAGCAAAGCTGACGACACGCACTACGCCACGGGTTGAGCGGAGCTTGGCCCAGCTGGGGTCCGTCTGTTCCAGGTTGACGAACATATAACCCCGAAAAAGCGGCTCAAGCTTCTGGGTGCGTTTGCCCGCTTTGATTTTCTCCACCTGAATTTTAGGGTAGAAGCAGACAATGTCCTGATTCTGCAAATGAGCCAGTGCGCGGTCGCCTTGGGCTGGCTTGTGTTGGAGTGCGTACCAAGTCATACGGTTCCAGTGTCAGTTGATAATGTGCCTTGATCTTAAAAGCGCATCAAAAATACCAGTTCCCTGCCGCAATAAAATACGGGTTTAGCACATCCTCTTTGCCGTATTCCAAAGGCTTGCCCTCCAAAGTGTGCACATTACCGCCGGCGGCAAGCAACACAGCATGAGCTGCGGCCGTATCCCACTCGCTGGTGGGTCCCATGCGCGGATAGATATCAGCGTGGCCTTCTGCTATTCGGCAGAATTTGAGGGAACTGCCAGCCTGAAGCGTTTTGTGAGCTCCGAGAGCTTTAATAAAGGTGCGGGTTTCATCATTCATGTGATTTTTGCTGGCAACTACACGCTTGGTTGCCTGGGGTTCTGCGACGCGGATGCGGTGAATCCGCCCGCTCCTGTCACGCTTGTGAGCGCCCTCGCCTTTAATGCCCCAAAACGCTTCTTTTAATGCGGGCGCTGTGACAACGCCCATTACCGGCTCACCGTCTTCAATCAGTGCGATGTTCACCGTGAATTCCCCGGTACGCTGGGTAAATTCTTTGGTGCCATCGATAGGATCAACCAGCCAGAACCGGCGCCAATGCCTGCGCTCTTCCCACGGGGCCTGGGCGCCCTCCTCGGAGAGAATCGGTATATCCCGGCTGATGTTGTGCAGGCCTTTTACTATAATCTCGTGGCTTGCAACATCTGCTGCCGTTATAGGCGATTCATCTTCCTTGTAACTCACCTTGAAGTCGGACTGATAGATTCGAAGCACCTTTGCACTGGCTTCGTCGGCCACTCGAATCACGTCCGGAAGTAATGAACTGTAGGGCATGCTTTGCATCCTGCGTTGCTTGTATCTCCGCATAATAGCAAATAGTGGAGGTTGACCGTATTCGGGCTTTTCTGGCAAGGCGCTTTCAGGCACCCTGATATAAGGAATGTTAACTGCGATTCTGAGGTTCTGACGCCTCTCCAGCCAGAAGGTCTTTTGTGTATGAAACTTCGCTTCCTCGGCGGTACCGGCACGGTAACCGGCTCACGTTACCTGTTATCCGATGACAATCACCGCGTACTGATTGATTGCGGCATGTACCAGGGTGTTAAAACCCTGCGTAAAAGGAACTGGGCGAAGTTTCCCGTAGACCCAGGCACCATCGATGCCGTGGTTCTGACCCACGCCCACATAGACCACTCTGGCTATCTGCCCGCGCTGGTAAAAAACGGCTTCAAAGGCAAGATTTACTGCACCCAGGGCACTTACGATTTGTGCAAGGTGCTACTTCCGGATGCAGGCCACCTGCAGGAAGAGGATGCCAAGTACGCCCTGCGTAAGAAATTCTCGAAACACGAACATCCAGAACCCCTGTTCGGCGTAAAGGATGCATGGGAGGCCCTGGAACACTTTGAGCCCCTGCATTACCACGAAACCTTCGAGCCGGTGAAAGGCTTTGAAGTGACCTTTACCCCTGCCGGGCACATTCTGGGATCTTCTTGCGTGCATGTTCACCACAAAGCAGATGATCGCACAGTGGTATTCAGCGGGGATGTGGGCCGGCAGAATGACCCGATCATGCGCCCACCGGAGCCCATCAAAAAAGCCGACGTGCTTGTGTGTGAATCCACCTACGGTGACAGACTGCACGAGGGAACCGATCCGGAAACCGAGCTGGCAGAGATTATCACCCGCACCGCTGGCCGCGGCGGCATTGTATTAATACCGGCTTTTGCGGTTGGCCGCGCCCAGATGCTGCTTTATGTGATTCACAAGATCATGAACGAAGGGCGTATTCCCAAACTACCGGTATTCCTTAACAGCCCTATGGCGATCAAGGCTACCGAGATTTTTTGCAAGCACCATAAAGAGCACAAGCTGAGCGCCAGCCAGTGCGAGGTGATCGACAGCGATACGGAATTCGTTCGCACTGTGGATGAATCCATCAAACTGGATTCCGCCCGCTACCCTTGCATCATCGTATCCGCCAGCGGCATGGCCAGTGGTGGCCGGGTTCTCCACCATCTGAAAACCCTGCTGCCAAACCACAGAAACAGTATCGTCTTCGCTGGTTTCCAGGCACCGGGAACCCGGGGCGACAGGTTAGTGGCGGGTGTAGACTCGGTGAAAATTCACGGTGAATACTGGCCGGTTAAAGCTGAGATCGACAACTTGGGCTCCCTCTCCGCCCACGGCGACTACAATGAGATTCTGCAATGGCTTGAACAGGGAACTCTTGAGCCTGACAAAGTGTATGTCACCCACGGCGAGATGCTGGCCAGTGACATTATGCGCAAGCGGATCAATGAAAAATTCGGATGGGACGCAGAGGTGCCGGATTTGTTTGAAGAGGTTGAGATTTGAAGCTCGCCGCGCTGTTTTTTGGCTTTGTCCTACTGTTTAATGCAGTTGGTACTGCTCAAGCCCAACCCTTCACACTCCCCGGTATACCCGGGTTTTCAGGGCAAGCAGAGAAGGAAGACGCAGCGTCCCCTGAAGAGCTGGCTGCGTCTCTTGAGGTGACCATTCAGGCCCTGCAAGACGACGAGAGCCGGCGGGCTCTGGTAGAGCAACTCAAGTCCATCCAACAGGGGTTACAGGCGGAATCGTCCAAGACTGCACAAAGGGCTTCCGGTGGGGAGGGCCTTTTGGGCGCCCTTGCCGGTTTTTTCGATGAAGCTGCCAACCTTGATGGCAACGCAGAGACGCCGCTTGGGAAGTGGAGATCAAATTTTCGCAATGCCTACCTGGCTGCCGAAAAACTGTTAACCAGCGTATCGTTTCGCGTCCTGGCAGAAACCATAGCCGGGTTTACAGTATGGCTGATCGCACTGTGGGGGCTTTCACGCCTTGCCCGCATGTTATACGCGTGGCAAGGCTGGCCAGTGCAGATGCCGAGGCAACCCCGGCCCTGGATGCTGATCGCGCATCTGGCGCGACGCCTTTTACCCTGGCTGATTACCTTTACCGCGCTTTTGGCCGGCCTGCCCACATTCGGCATGTCTGAAGGCGCTCAGCAAACAGTGCTCGTCCTGGCTTACGCCGCTCTGTGCGCCCGCGGGCTGACGACATTTTTTGATGTGACAATCTCCATTTTCTCCAGCGGCCATCGCCAGACTGCCGTTCTTATCCTGCGCCGGCGAATGCTGGTGCCACTGTTTATTATCGGCGTACTCTTCGCCCTTGAAGATGCGTTGGGCACCACGGAGTTCACCTCACAACTCGGCACGGAACTGGCTAGCGCGCTGGCTCTGATCTTCAGCATAGTCGCAGCCCTGCTGAGCTTTTTCCTGATCGTTCGGAACCGGCGCCCTGTCACTCATCTGATTCGCAATCGCCCCTACAAACAACGCAAAAACCAGGGCGTATGGCGGGAAGTGACCGCACTGCTGGCCCGGCTTTGGCACATACCGATGCTACTGGCGATCAGCGCGTCGGTGGTCGCGGTTTTTGCCAATGGTGGCGAGGCTGATGCGGCCTTGGGTAAGGCAATGATCTGCGCGTTACTGCTTGCGGTAACTCTTGCCATTCAGGGACTCTTTGGCATTCAGGAGAACAGCCCCAAGCACCAGGCGCTTAGCAAGTTCAGCCAAAGGTTGGTGCGCTTTGGTTATCACTTGCTACAGACAGCAGCATGGCTGGCGTTTTTTGAGCTGGTCCTGCAGATCTGGGGCTTGTCGCTGCTGGGCTTGGGTGAAAAATCACCGGTTAGTATCGGCTTAACGAACAGCCTGATCGGTGTGGTTCTCACATGGCTGATTGCCAGTATCACCTGGATTTTTGTCGATGAATTCCTGGAACGGGCAATGCGCGGCGGCGATCGCAAGAAGCGGATCAACCCTGCAAGGGCGCAGACAATTGTCCCCATTGCCCGGAACACCCTGCTGATCACAATTGTAATAATCGCCATATTTGTGGGCCTGTCCACTTTGGGTGTCGACGTAACGCCCCTTCTGGCGGGTGCGGGTATTATCGGCCTGGCGGTTGGCTTCGGCGCCCAGACCCTCGTTCAGGATTTGATCACAGGCCTGTTTATTGTGGTTGAAGACTCCATGTCGGTCGGCGATTTCGTGGAGATCAACAGTTTCATGGGAACGGTGGAAGGATTCAACCTGCGCACCGTGCGGTTGCGGGATCTTGAAGGCGTTGTTCATCACATAACCTTCAGCAAAATCAGCTCCATTCACAACATGTCTCGCCAGTTTGGTATCGCACTGATCAAGATTCGGATTCCCCGCGAACTGCCCATTGATGACGCCATACTTCTGATGACAGAAACCGCTGAGGAATTGCGTACGCAGCCGGATATGCGGTGGCTGATCTGGTCGCCTCTTGAAATGCAGGGGATTCACTCGTTTGAGGAAGGCTGCCCGGTGTTGCGGATGCGGATGCGTACGAAGCCAGAGTGCCAGTGGGATGTTTCCAGGGCGTTTAATCTGTTGCTTAAGCGGAACATGGAAGAGCGCTACCTTGATGTGGCAGCGCCGAGGATTAGTGTTGAGGTGGACGGGGAAGGGGGCTCTGGGTCGCCGCTGATGGAGCGCTAAACTCCGGGGAGCATGTGATTTCCAAATCGGGTTCTCCTTACTCCGACAGCGCTGCGACTGCGACTGCGACCACTGAAATACTCACCATTTCGAAGTACGACATTCAGCTTCACAAACGACAACCAGAAGGCAAATACGACGCTTCCCACGTCGCAGTTACCGCTGAGTTATCGAGCACACAACTCCAAGCGCCCGAAGATGTGCGTTCAAACCGCAGGACCAAACCTGTCAAGTTTGGGTGCGCATTGCCACCCATGGTCACTTGGAGCTGACCAGATCCGTCAGGATTAAGCGTACCGATATTCGTTGCCTGGCTTCCATTAGTAAGGTTCGAGGGATTATAGCCAATATCATTGTTGGTTACGTTCCCACCTGTACCCGCGCGCTCTTCAAACGGAGCTTTATAAGCTGACAATTCACCTACGGCCCTGTTTATCTGAGCTTTAAAGATGTAACCCTGATAGAGAGGGATAGAAACGGCAGCAAGGATGCCGATGATAGCCACGACAATCATCAGTTCTATTAAGGTAAAGCCGGCATTTTTATTCATAAGTGATTGGGTTCTGACAGTTAAATTATACTCAACACGAAGCAAATTCTGAGCCAGAAACCCGACTTGGACTTGGCAGAACTCTCACTGGTTTTGATAACGCTCATGCCAGTCAGGACAATGATCATGGCCGTCTGCCCAGAAACGGGGACCATAACTGAGATTGACAACGCCATCTGGCGATACCAACAATTTCTGCTGAAGAATGAGATCTGCTTTTACACCCCATATCGTTATCGCCAGAAATGCAGCCAGAACTATTACATATGCACCCTGATACCGGCAAAGAGCCTTGCCAGCCAGTAGAGCAAATTTTCCCTGGGTAAAAACATGCAAAGCCCAGCCAAGCACCAAAACAAGCAACATCTGCTGCAGAGGACCAGTAATCATGCCCTCCACCATGCTGGCAGCCACTGTAGCTACCAGCGTCGCAAACAGAGAGAATTCGAGTGGATTTATATGACGCTCGGAACGCAGATGCCGCACTAGTGCAACAAACATAAGCAAAGCAAGGACCAGGCATAGCAGGGTCATGAATATACCCCACTCCGACAGAAGCTGGAAAAACAGATTGTGGGGGGCCGCTACCAACTCACTCGTAAAACAGGCAAACCCCCCCGGGCCATTTCCCAGCCAAGGATACTGCAGAAAATGGCCCCAGGCTTCCGCCCATATATCTAACCGCCCACTACTGGACCCACGGGCGAAGCTCATGCTGCCCTCACCCCAGAGTGAAGTGTTCAAATACCAAGCAACACCGCCCCGCAAAAACAAAAACATCAGCACACCACCGGCAAACTGAATGGCTAACACCTTGAGCCAACCCAAAGTGTTACGCCCAGCCGCCAACCCGAGAACCAGCAAGGCGAAAGGCAAGGCCACCAACGCCGAGCGGGTACCGGTAAACAACAACAACCCCCACCAAAGCATTGCTGTTAACCCTATAAAGCGCCGCCAGCCCGCAGAATTCATCTGCAGCCAGGCTGCCGGCAAAACAAACAAGGTCAGGAACTGTAGTTCAGCGAAAATACGCACGTTGACAAAAGCGCCAAAAACCACCCGATGATCTACCATGTGAATGGAAAGACTGAGCAGCAATCCTTCCAACACAATCAAAGAGCAACCAAAGCAAAACAGCACCAAACCGATATAAGCAGCCCTGTCAAAACTGGCAGCGCCCGCGTGCTGCCTTGCTTTGGCAACAACCAGCATGGCCGTAAAAAGGGCCAAATACTGCATCCCTTCCCGTATCGCCAACCAATGATTATCTGCCTGCCAAATCACTAGCGCCATGACCAACAACAGGACAAAGCATGAAACCGCCCAAAACCGGCTCAAACGGAAGCGAACCGGCAGCATGACACCGGCACACAACAGACTCCCTAAAAGAAGAATCTCGAAATACCGCTGAGCGTTATAGGCAAAACCGGGCTTCCAGCCCACATAGCCAAGATAAGATGCCACCCAAACGCACAACAGAAACGGTAGTAGAAATTGAGAGAAACGCAGTTTCAGCATCAGGTTCGTAGTATTCAATTGGAAATTTCAGCTTGATTTTTTTTCTGCATCGATACAATAGTCTCACCCCGAGGGGCCAACCCCTTCTCAATGCAGTTCGCTATCTCAGTTATCTGTGCGGGTGACAGAACACCAGCTAGCAGACTATGATCAAGCATAATCGGTGCGGAGTATGGATAGCGATAGGCCGATTGCTCCGCCACTTCACAGGCTTCGCTAACATCCCGCTTTAGAACCAGCAAGGAAAACTCACGCAATATCACAAGATCTCTTGGCTGCCAAGCTTTCATCTTGCGAACTTCTAATAACTGCCAGTCAATATTGGTAATCTCTGGCGCGAAGTCCCGGTATTTCCTGAGTACCGCATAAGGCCCCATCAGGCTGTCGTTCGCCAGAAAAGCCAAGGCTTGATAATCCTGCCTGTCACGCTGTGAATTCAGCGCCACACCAGCAATGCGACTGTATTGATAGCCCACATTCACCAGAAGTGTTAGCACCATCAACAACCCACAAAACCCCACCACCGGCTTAAGCCACTTTGAATCCCCTTTAAGCCCTTTAACGTCAAAGAGATTCGTCAGCAACAGACAAAACAGCACCAAAAACCAGAGATACCACAGAGGGAATTCAAGATTACTATGGATAAATAGGAGGCCGATCCCACCTATGGAAAAGAACTTTGACAAAGTCATGGGTGCCTTCAAGGCTACCACCGCAATACACACCAAAAACGTGAGCAAAAAAGCCAGTCCAACTAATCCAAACTCAACAAACACCATACTGAAAAGATTATGTGAGTGCAGCCAAGTGCCTGCCACAGGCCCTTCCGGTGGTAAAACCATATCTGCGTGATAGGAGAATGTCGGATAATTCCCGGGGCCTACTCCAATAAACCATTGCGGCCAGGAAAATGTGCTTGCCGAAGAAAAAACTTTGGATAACTCTGCCAACCTTGCGCTGTCATGGAAGACGGTCCTGTCAGCTAGAGAGATTACCGAACTTTTATCCAGTATATTGAAAGAAATCAAGGCTTCCCGAATGGGCTGATTGAGCAGGGGTACCACAAATACAAGAACAATAACCAGAGCAGTGCCTTTAGCTAAAAGTCGACTGGCATTAAAGGTTTCATTCACCTGATAGCGCGACAGTCGGCTAATAAATACCAAAGCGAGCAGCCCAACCGCCATCAGCCACGACATGCGCGAAGCCGCGCAGGCCAGAGTCCAGCCCAGCACCAGGATACTGACATACCACCATCCTTTTTGCTCTTTCCGAGAAAACACCACAGCCCCGGCCAACAAACCTAGCCAGCAGCTCGTTGTGGTTAAATTGGGTTGCCCCCAAATGCCGGACAAGCGCCCGCTTGAAGGCTCTACCCAAGTGAAAACAAGGGATAGCACTCCATAATATTTCAACAGACTCATAACGCTGTAAGCAAAACAGCCAAGCCATAAAAAAAAGCTAATCCTGCTATGGAACTGTTGTGGACTTTTGGCCTTGAGTTCACTGGAAGCTACCAGTGTCATAATGCAAACAATAAAAGCGATCAGGTACCAGCGCCAAGTAGTTTCATTGGCGTAGCTGTTCAACGCCACAGACACGACAAGGGCTAGGGCCATCCCAAGAAAGAAAAAAATCGCAGCATTGAAACGAAAACTGGAATCTCGTTTAGTGAACTGCATCCCGAAAAAAAGGCCAACACAAAGAAGCGTCAAACCGGCGGTAATTGCAGTAGGCAGGGGCCAAACTTTCAACAACCCAAGGGCGGGCGCAAGCATAAAAAGCAATAACACCGCAGATACAGACAGCGAGGAACCAGCAGTTTCTGCTTTAAATCTGATCATTTAGTTTTACCAGGGACAGAATGAGCAGGCTGTACAAAAAAATACGCTTTAAATAAGAAAGGCCCGACAAAGTAGCCGGGCCTTTCTTACATCAGGTCAGAATTTCATCAAACCAGACTGTACTTACGGGGAAACCGGGCAGCCAGATGGTGCGTAGGAGTTGTCCCAACCACCGCCTGAAGCGGCAGTAACTTCACAGCTCCACGCTCCAGCAGTTGTTCTAGTGAGCGTAACCTTTGCGCCGTCCACTGCTGAACTGGCATTGTTGCCCAATTCAGCTACGATGGTGCCATCACCAGTGCTATTGAAGTTAACAGATTCAAGATCTGAACCAGTCAGCAGGTCCGAACCAGTAAAGCCAAGCGAGCCAGCACCCGATGGCTCCTGCCCTCTCATCAACTGCTCTTCTGCAGACGTTTTAAGAGCCGAAATCTCTCCTACAACACGAGTAACCTGCGAGCGTGCAATGTAATCCTGGTATTGCGGAATAGCGATAGCCGCCAAAATACCAATGATCGCAACAACGATCATAAGTTCGATCAGCGTGAAACCCTTCTGGGCGTGATTGATTTTCATGTTCTTCATATTCGACCTCTATGATTGTCGTTGATCAACTCGAATTGGCCCGGGGCCGGTGGAGCCTTGCCCCGCAACCGGTTGTTTGAGCCTGAATATCTTAAAGCATTCCTTGTGCCAACTTACCAAAAAACCTATAAGGCACTATAAATCAGACAGCTATAAAGCACCTCCACGCCTTACGCGACATGTCAGCAGAAGAACTCCAGAGCCGTTACCCGTCATTCACTGACAAAATTTGTCACTCGGTCATCTTTCTTACTCACTTCTATTTACTGATCCAGTATCATTTGAAGCCCATGAATTAACCACACACCTTTCCAAACTCAGGCCAGCCATCTAAACTCTCCTCAATAAACAGAAACCCTTTTTCAGTCACTTAGGCAGCATTCTTTACTCATTTTATGGCTACTAACCAAAGTAACATCACGCTTACTGGTCTCGCCCGGCGCTTTGTGGACGACGGGCTTCTTGAAGAGGCAATCGCCAAGGATGCCTTTGTGCAGGCGTCTCAGAATCGGATTCCACTGATCACCTACCTTACCCAGAACAAATTGGCGGACAGTTCCAAACTGGCCTTTTCGGCTGCGATGGAATTTGGAGTGTCTGTTCTGGACCTATCATCGTTTATGCCGGAGATGATGCCGGATAAGGTGGTCGACGAGAAATTAGTGCGAAAGCACAACGCTCTCCCATTATATAAGAGGGGCAACAGGCTTTTCATTGCGGTGTCCGACCCCACGAACATTCAGGCGCTGGATGAAATCAAGTTCAACACCGGCCTGAGCACCGACCCTATCCTGGTTGATGATGCAAAGCTCCGCGAAGCTATCGATAAATATCTGGAATCCCACGATACCAGCATGGGTGATCTGGATGATGCGGACCTGGAGGGCGTGGAAACCGAGGGCGGCGAACCGGAAGATGACGGGGCCGTTTCTGCAAATGATATAGACGATGCGCCCATCGTAAAGTATGTGAACAAGATGCTGCTGGACGCCATTCGTGGGGGCGCCTCAGATGTGCATTTCGAGCCTTATGAGAAAACTTACAGGGTTCGATACAGAACAGACGGTATTTTGAAGGAGATGTCACGGCCTTCCATCAAGCTGGCACCCAAGATTTCGGCGCGCATAAAAATTATGGCCCAGCTGGATATTTCGGAGCGTCGGGTTCCCCAGGATGGCCGGATCAAGATGAAGCTGTCCAAAACCAAAGCCATCGATTTCCGGGTTAATACCTTGCCGACGCTTTGGGGTGAGAAAATCGTTCTTCGAATTCTGGACCCCAGCCAGGCCAAGCTGGGCATTGATGCGCTGGGCTACGAGGAAGACCAGAAGAAGCTGTACATGGATGCGCTTGCCCAGCCACAGGGCATGATTCTGGTTACCGGGCCAACGGGCTCTGGTAAAACCGTATCGCTTTATACCGGCCTGAATATTCTGAATACAGCGGATATCAACATCTCCACGGCGGAGGATCCGGCCGAGATCAACCTCGAGGGCATTAACCAGGTCAACGTGAACAACAGGGTTGGCCTGGGATTCGCCGAAGCACTGCGAGCCTTCCTCCGCCAGGATCCGGACGTAATCATGGTGGGTGAGATCCGGGACCTTGAAACCGCCAACATTGCCATCAAGGCGGCGCAGACGGGCCACCTGGTTCTTTCTACTCTGCACACTAACAGCGCGGCAGAAACCCTCACGCGGATGATGAACATGGGCGTCCCCGCCTTCAACATTGCAACGTCCGTAAGCCTGATCATTGCCCAACGGCTTGGCCGAAAACTATGCAGTGCGTGCAAACAGCCCGGTGACGTGCCAAAAGACGTACTTTTGGCCGAGGGGTTCACACAAGAACAAATTGATACAGGCTTTACGTTGTTCCACCCCAAGGGCTGTGATAAATGCAATGGTGGGTATAAAGGCCGCGTCGGTATTTACGAGGTGGTCAAGGTTACCGGTACGCTGGCGAACATGATTATGGAAGAGGCCAGCTCCATTAAAATTGCACAACAGGCTGAGGCCGAGGGCTTCCGGAATTTACGCCAGGCAGCACTTTTGAAAGTGATTGCGGGCGTGACCAGCCTTGAGGAAGCCAACCGCGTGACGAAGGATTAAGCATGGCAGAGAAAGCGCAAAAGCTGGAATCGTACATCTGGGAAGGTAAAGACCGGAGGGGTAACAAATCCAAAGGCGAGCTTACCGGCTCCAACCTGGCCCTGGTAAAGGCCCAGCTACGTAAACAGGGGATTATCCCTAACAAGGTCAAGAAAAAGCCAAAACCTTTGTTTGGTGGCAGCAAGAAGATCACACCCTTCGACATCGCCATGCTTACCCGGCAACTGGCAACGATGATGAAAGCGGGCGTGCCGCTGGTTCAAAGCTTTGACATAGTTACCGATGGCCTTGAGAACAAAGGGTTGCAAGATTTGGTAATGACAATCCGGAATGAGATTTCATCCGGCACCAGTTTTGCGGGGGCGCTGCGCAAGCACCCCAAGCACTTTGACGATCTTTACTGCAACCTGGTGGATTCCGGTGAGAAGGCCGGCGCGCTGGAGAAGATGCTGGATCGCATTGCGACTTACCTTGAAAAAACCGAACTGTTGAAGAAAAAAGTAAAAAAGGCGATGACCTACCCTATTGCGGTTGTTGTCGTGGCGATCGTTGTTACCGCGATTCTGCTGGTAAAGGTTGTTCCACAATTTGAGAGCCTGTTCCAAGGGTTTGGCGCGGAGCTTCCTGTGTTTACGCAGATGGTTGTTCGGCTTTCTGAGTGGATGCAGACCTGGTGGTTTGTGGTGCTGCTGGGCATTGTTGGCACGATATTCCTGTTCAAGGAGGCAAATCGTCGCTCACAGAAATTTTCGGATACGGTGGATAAATACGTCCTTAAAATTCCGGTTATGGGCGAGATCATCGACAAATCGGCGGTAGCCAAGTTCGGGCGGGTTCTGTCCACTACCTTTGCTGCGGGTGTTCCCCTTGTGGACGCTTTGGACTCTGTGGCCGGCGCCACGGGTAACGCGGTTTATCGAGATGCCATTCAGCGCATCAAGAACGATGTTTCCAGCGGTACTCAGTTGCAGGCTTCTATGCGGGAGCAGGGTGTTTTCCCGGTTATGGCTGTTCAGCTGACGGCTATTGGTGAAGAGTCTGGTAATTTGGACGAGATGCTGGAGAAGGTGGCCGAGCATTATGAGGGGGTGGTTGATGATATGGTTGATAACCTGACCGCGCTGATGGAGCCGATGATTATGTCGGTTCTGGGTGTTCTTGTGGGTGGTTTGATTATTGCTATGTATCTGCCGATCTTTCAGATGGGGCAGGTTGTTGGGTAGGGCCGCCGGCCCGCTTTCTCCCTCTCCCCCCGGCCCCTCTCCCGCTGGGGGAGAGGGGAGTAAAGAAAAAAGAGAAACATTAAGAGTTTTTGAATGGCTACATTAGATACTTTCCTCTCAACTCCCTGGCTTTTTTACCTCACTGTAACCTTCGTCTCTCTTTGCATTGGTAGCTTTCTAAATGTGGTGATTCTTCGGCTGCCGAAGATGATGCATCAAGATTGGCGTTGTCAGTGCGAGGCGTTTCTGGAGGTTCCGGAGGATCAGCATAGCCAGGAAGATCGCGTAACGCTTTCCAGTCCTGCTTCCACCTGCCCTTCCTGTGGTCATAAGATCCGGGCCTGGGAGAATATTCCGGTTATCAGCTATCTGTTTCTTGGCGGGAAGTGTGGCGGCTGTAAGGCTCACATTTCGATCCGTTACCCGGTAATTGAGGCAGTCACTGCGCTGTTTTCTGTGATCACTGTCGTGGTAGGTGGCCCTTCCGTGGCGACCTTGTTGTCACTCCTGCTGGTTTGGGCGCTGGTTGCTCTTACGGTGATCGATTTCGACACGCAGCTTTTGCCAGACAGCATCACCCTGCCCTTGATGTGGCTCGGGCTGATGTTGAGCTATTTCGGGTATCTGGGCGATTTTAACAGCGCTTTCCTGGGTGCGGTTTTTGGCTATCTTTCCCTCTGGTCTGTTTACTGGCTGTTCAAGCTGGCAACCGGAAAAGAGGGTATGGGGCACGGCGATTTCAAGCTGCTGGCCGCTCTGGGCGCCTGGCTGGGATGGGAGTTGTTGCCCGCCGTGATTCTGTTGTCGTCTGTTGTGGGTGCCGTTGTGGGTATCAGCCTGATGGTTTTCAAGAAGCATGGGCGTGAAGTACCTATCCCGTTTGGGCCCTATCTGGCAGCTGCCGGGCTGTTGTGTTTGTGGTTTGGCGTTGAGATTCAGGCATTCTGGTACGGGCTGCTGGGAGTTTGACAGCTCGGATGGTCGTTATCGGATTAACAGGTGGCATCGGATCGGGGAAATCCACGGTTGCGCGTCAGTTTGGTAGCCTCGGCGTGCACTGGGTGGATGCGGACGATGTGGCCCGCGAAGTGGTTGAGCCTGGCATGCCCGCGCTGACGGTTATTGCCGATCACTTCGGGCAGGACATTCTCACGGAAGACGGAGCCCTGGATCGGGCACGCCTTCGGCAGATTGTGTTTGAGCAGCCGGAGCAACGAGTCTGGCTTGAGAGCTTGTTGCATCCGATTATTCGCGAGGAGCTGATTCGTCAGCTCCATCCTTCCGATTATACTTTGCCTTACGTTCTGTTAGTGTCTCCCCTACTGCTGGAAACAGACCAGAACAAACTGGTTGAAAAGGTGCTGGTGGTGGATGTTCCAGTGGATGTTCAGATTGAGCGCACCATGGCCCGGGATACAAACTCCCGCGAGCAGGTTGAGCGGATTATTGCCGCCCAGATGGATCGGGAGCAGCGAGTTGCCAAAGCGGATGCCGTTATTGATAACAACCAGCCCAAAAACAAGGTTTCGGCCGAGGTTCGCGCATTGCATGAAAGGTTCATTGTGGACTTTGGTTAATCAGCTCCGTTTAAGGTACTGTTCGGCTTTTTCCCGAACCGTTGCAGCGTTGTTCCTTGTAATAAGTGCAAACAGTTACGGGATAGAGCCGATTTTCGAGGTTCGGGAAAACTCTATACCCGATACTCTGACCCCGGAGAAGCTGCCGCTCTCGTTCTACACGTTTGAGCCAGAAGAGTACTGGGCGGAACCAATAGACTCCTACTGGCTGAACTTCGGCAACTTCGTTCTGCGCCAGGAGCGTATTCAAAGCCCGAAGGTTCAGTCAATTGGAAATTGGGCCGACCGAACGCTCTCCGGTGAAACCCATAACCTCCCCAACAACGAAAGTTATTTGCGACTTGGCTTCGCCACCGAGTCCGAATACGGCGACCCGGCCCAATTCGATTCAGAAGTCCGGTTCCGCCTGGATATCCCCACCACGCGGCGCAAACTGCGGCTGGTTATCGAGAGCGAAAGCGACGAGCTTATTCCCCTGGAAGAACGCCAGCGCGACCGGCAGCTCACGGAACCCGACCGTACAGACACCCAAACAACCGGTGCGTTGCGGTATCTCTCGCAAATCGGCGATGCCATCAACCTGTCAAACGACATTGGCGCCCGCCTGCGCTTGCCGCCTGATGCCTTCTGGCGGGCAACAGCTGAAAAACGCTGGAACGCAGATGCCGACTGGGCTTTTCGCGCGCAACAACGTTTTTACTATTACCACCAGGATGGCTGGGGTGCCCGCACCTGGTTCAGCGCCAGCCGGGATGTTGGTAATGGCTGGCGTTTCGCGTCTTCCTCTGAGCTTGAATGGGTCCACCGCGACGGCAAATTTGTAGCGGCGCAGATTTTCAGCACGGGTAAAAGGCTCAATAATCGCTCAACCCTCACCCCGCGTATCGGCGTTCTCGGCGAGAGCAAACCCGTCTGGCGCACGACGTCTGCCTTTGCCGATCTCACCTGGCGTTACCGGCTGCACAGTGACTGGCTATTTGCCGAGTTAATCCCCGCGTTAACTTTCCCGAGGGACAGGAGTTTTAAAGACCAAGGCTCTGTGCTTTTTCGCCTGGAAATGTACTTTTCCGGTAGCATTCACCCGAACTTCTAGTAGGCTTATACTGCTGACTCGGTCCCAAGGCCAAGAAGGTCTGCAAGCAGACCTTCGCTCGGAGCATGAATTTGTAACCACGAACCAAGGCCTATGCCCAGACACCTCTCAATACCAGCTGAAGAAGCTCTGGCTCTTACGCCTATTGCCATCACACATTCATGCTTCAAAGACAAATTCGGAGTCCCACGGCAACCGGGGCTCACCCGCTATGCCAGAGCAGACCTGATTATTCAGTCACCTTACGATCGGGAAGATGCATTCCGTGGCCTGGAAACAGCCAGCCACCTCTGGCTGATCTTCCAGTTTCATGAAGCCGTGCGTGCGGAGTGGCGGCCCGTGGTTCGGCCACCTCGCCTGGGCGGAAACCGGAAAATCGGCGTGTTCGCCAGTCGCTCACCGTTCCGGCCCAACAGTCTTGGGCTGTCTGTGGTCCGTAACGAGGGGCTTGTGCGCAAAGACGGCAGGCTGGTTCTGCAGATTAGCGACCATGACCTGATCGATGGCACCCCGATTCTGGATATCAAACCTTACCTGCCGTTTGCGGATTCGGTGCCGGATGCTGGGCTGGGCTGGGCTGAAACGGCGCCCACTGAACGCCTCGAGGTTGATTTTCTGCCAGAGGCCGAGGCTCAGCTTGCCAGCCTGCCACCAGAGAAATACCCCGATCTGAGGCTGCTTATTGCCGATGTTGTGGGCTATGACCCCCGCCCTTCGTTCCGCAGAGGCCGCGATGAGGAGCGTATCTACGGGGCGCATCTTTATGATCTCAACGTCCGGTTCCGGTTTGTGAATGTTCATTCACAGAAACGTGTCGAAGTGCTGACGGTCTGTTAGACTTCCGTAGATGATTTAGTCGTGACACAGGGAATTTGTGCCTTGCCTTCAAATCGGTTTTTCACGCGCATGGGTATCCGGCCGCTCGCTATGCGGCTGCTTGCGTATGTCCTGATGTTCAGCCTGGTGATTTCTCTGGTTGCCACCGGCGTGCAGATGATCGGTGAATTTGAGCGCCGCAAGTCAGATCTTCAGGAAACCCAGAAACGCGCCGCAGGGCTGGTTTCCGGTGGTATGAGCAACAACATCTGGCTGATGAATTTCAGCGAGGTGGCCAACAGCCTGGATGACATGCGTTCGGTAGAGGCGATTGACTACGCCAGAGTTGTAACCTCCACCGGCGAAGAATTCTCCACAGGTGGTTACCCCGAAGGCAGGGTTATTTCGCAAACGTTCCCGCTGGTGTTCAACCGCTCCACATTTCGTGGCCCGGAAAACGTGGGCACTCTTACCATCACCTCGTCGGTTGAACAGGTTTATTCCGAGCTGCGCAACGGCGCACTGATTAACCTGTTGTTTCAGTCAATTGTTGTAATGCTGGGCACGCTGGGGCTTTTGATCATTGTTCGCTTCACCCTCTCCCGCCATCTGGAATCCATGGCAGATTACGCCGCGCGGCTGAATCTGGATGCACTGGTGGACCCTCTCAAGCTAAAGCGCAAACCGCCCGGAAACCCCGATGAACTTTCGGAGCTTGAGCAGGCGCTTAACAAGATGCGGCTTCAGATTCTGGAAGACACCCGATCGCTCCGGCAAACCACCATCCAATCCCAGGGTGAGCGGGATGAAGCGATACGGGCCAACCGGGCAAAAAGCCAGTTTCTCGCCAATGTAAGCCATGAGCTGCGCACACCTCTACAATCTATTCTCGGCTACGCCAACCTGTTGACCGACACGCCTCTGGATCAAGAGCAAAGTGAGTACGTACACACCCTGCTCAGTGCATCAGAAGGCCTCTCTGCCATCATCAACGACCTGCTGGACATTTCCAGCATGGAAGCTGAGAAGCTTGTGCTTGAGGACATCCCTTTCGACCTGAGGGAAACCCTGAACGATCTGGTGCACATGCTGGGCGACCGGGCGCGGGAAAAACGACTGGCACTGGAGTTACGCATTGACGAAGAGTTGCCCTGGGCCCTGCGAGGTGACCCTGCACGGATTCGTCAGGTTTTGCTGAACCTGGTTTCTAACGCCATCAAGTTTACGGATTCCGGGCACGTGTTGATCAGTATTGAGGTGCTGGGGCGCCGGGATGAAAAGGTTCGCCTGCGCCTCGCCGTAGAAGATACGGGCATTGGCATCAACCCGGAAGATATTCCACTGGTGTATGAGCCTTATGTGCAG
Source organism: Marinobacter antarcticus (assembly GCF_900142385.1). NCBI lineage: Bacteria > Pseudomonadati > Pseudomonadota > Gammaproteobacteria > Pseudomonadales > Marinobacteraceae > Marinobacter > Marinobacter antarcticus. The sequence continues at coordinate 1,761,750 of NZ_FRAQ01000001.1, read as the reverse complement.
TTAGGCCAGAGGTTCCAGCGCCAGCTACCCGGTGCCGGGCTGGGGCTGACCATCTGCCGCCAGCTCGTCAAGCTGATGCATGGCTCTCTGGATCTCGAGAGTCAACCCGGTGAGGGCTCTACATTCTGGGTTGAGCTGACACTGCCCACAGCGCCTGACAGCGCATCGCGCATGCGCCCGGATACCCGCATGCTGAAGGGCAAGCGCGTGCTGGTAGCCGATTCCTACGAGCTTTCCCGCAAGATTACGTTGGAAATGCTGTCGCGCCATGATGTCCACATCGAGGCCGTTAAATCCGCCGGAGAAGCACTCACGTCATTGCGCCTGGCATTTGACAGTGAGGAACCGTTTGATGCCATTATCCTCGATGGCTTTTTGCCGGATATGGACAGCGATCTATTATGCGGCCAGATTCGCGGCAACCCTTTATGGGCGGATATGCGCCTCTTGATCCTCTCATCCAATCCGCAGCGCGGCGATGCCGAACATTTCCGCCAGTCCGGAGCAGATGCCTTTCTCAGTAAGTCCCTGCGGGAATCCTGCCTGACGCCGATTCTTAACCAGCTCTTCAAGGACGCAACAAAGGATGAGCGGTGTTTTCTGACCCGATTTTCCCTGCAGACCAGCGACGATACTGAAAAACGCCACAAGCTTACCTCCCGCCGCATGAAGGTGCTGCTGGTAGAAGACAACCCGGTAAACCGCACGCTTACCCGCAGACTGCTGGAAAAACTGGGATGCGATGTAATGACGGCGAATGATGGCGAGGCTGCATCCAGCTTGTGGCAATGGCATCCTTTCGACCTTATATTTATGGACTGCGTGATGCCCAGAGTGGACGGTTTTGAGGCCACCCGGCGCCTGCGGGAATGGGAAGCAACCCGAAAACGACCACGGGTTCCGGTCGTCGCCCTAACCGCCAGCGCGATGGAAGAAGATGAAGAGCGTTGCCGCCGCGCCGGCATGGATTCATTTGTTGCCAAGCCTGTCAATATTGAAATGCTACGGGCAGTACTGGAACAATACGCCCATGGCGCTCCCGCAAAAGCCCCTGTTTAACGCCGCCAAGCTATACGCGGCAACCGCACAAACGATGAACGAGTTGAAAGGTCCACATGAACGTAGAATGCCCCACCTGCAAAAAATTCGTAGAATGGTCAGAAACCAACCCTTCGCGACCATTCTGTTCAGAACGCTGCAAACTGATTGATCTCGGGGCCTGGGCCAACGAGGAATATCGGGTTCCGGCGGAGAATGCGTCTCCGGACGATCTTGATCAGGGTGGTGAAACGACGCACCATTAACTTATGAGGGTGAGTCTGCGTAGTTATATCCACGAGCTTACAGCGGGCTTACGCGCTTGTAATTTGTGGTACTCCAGGCAGCGCGTTACTCTCCCCACGATCAATACTTGCAACGCAATCGAGAAGGTAAAAGAATGAAAGTATCCCGTGTTTCCGTGTTGGTTCTTTCTCTGGCTGCTGCGCCTGTGTTTGCCAGCGACCTGGATTTGAGCCTGACCAACGAGTCCGTGAAGGGCCAGGTAAACTTTTTTGGCAACAACAACGACCTTCAGCTGGGTGCCGGTTACACCTACCATGAAGGTAGCCGCCATATTGGTAACGTGGATTTTCATGCTCAGGGCCGTACCGCACTGGGTAACCTGCCCACAACCGCCGGCATCGGTTTGCGCGCCATAGGCTGGGACGACGACCGCCTGGATGGCGGCGCAGTGGGTCTGGGCGGCTTTGCTACTGTGAACATCCCCACGGTCCCGGGCCTCTCGTTCACTGGCGGCCTGCACTATGCACCACGAATCCTCTCGTTTGGTGACTCTGAAGATATGACCAGCGTTGAGTTCCGTGGCAGCTATCGCGTTATCCGCAACGCTGAACTGTTTGCCGGTTACCGCTACCTGAACACCGGGCTGGACGCGCCGCGCCGGGGTGACATCAACCTGGATGAAGGCGTTATGGCCGGCATGAAGATTTTCTTCTAAATCCGTTCAGCTTTCTGATGCGTGCGCCCTCCCGGGGCGCCCGTTTGTGCCCCTCTTCACGCTTTCCCAAAAACCGCACTGCTAAACTGGCCGCATGCGACTGAATCCCGGGCAGGTTAGCTTCAGCGCTGGAGACCTCCTGTTGAAAGGCTTTGTGACGGCGTATCAAAGCCAGTTTTTCCTCTTGTACCGAGACGTCGTCAACGGCGAAGAGCGGCTTGGCCTTCTGATCGCGACTCAACTGCCATGAACCCTCAGGCACCCCTGCTCGTACAACCTGTTATAATCATCAACACATCGCCCAAATGTATAGGCTTGCCGGGCACAGAAACAGAGTGTAAAGAGAGGTTTTATGTCGGCTACAATGCGCTCGCTAATGCTGGTAGTTCCGCTGGTTGCTTTTGCCATCGGGGGAGGCTTTTATGTGCCATCGGAACGCTTAGACAGTTACAACAATACCGGCTCAGAGCCCGCCCTGAGCTCACTGCCACCTCTGCCCTCCTGGGCTCGTGAGGATCTTCCGGATTTCTCTGGCTATCAGGACACCACTGAAAAGAAAGTGGCCTTTTTCTCGTTTATGTACCCTCGCATCGTACTTGCCAATTCCCGCATCCTCATTGAACGGGACTATCTGGATAGCCTTGCCACGAAAGACACACTATCGAAAAAAGAACGCGCCTGGCTAGCAGCCCAATCTAAGCGCTTACGTGTAAAGGAAGATCCCGGCAGCCCCGAGCAATTTGCCCTGCTGAGAAAGCGTCTGGATGTTATTCCGCCCTCCCTGATTCTGGCCCAGGCCGCCAATGAGTCGGCTTGGGGAACTTCACGCTTTGCTCTTCGCGGTAACAATCTTTTCGGCCAGTGGTGCTTCTCCAAAGGCTGCGGTCTGGTGCCCCTGAGCCGCGTTGAGGGTGCCAGCCATGAGGTGGCTGCCTTCCCATCGCCCTACCACTCTGTAAGGGGCTATATTCAGAACCTGAACCGACACGCGAGTTATCAGGAACTGCGCGACACTCGTCTTGATGACAGAGAAGCCGGCGATCCGCTTTCAGGGCTTGCCCTTGCCCACGGATTAATCGGCTATTCTGAGCGCGGCGAAGACTATATTAATGAAATTCGCTCGATGATCCGCTACAACAATCTGGAATTCTACGACACTGAATTCAGGAAAATTTTAAGCGACCGCAGCCCGTCGCACCTGAAGGATCTGGCATCGGCAAAGGCCGGGCAGACCCTTCTCCCAGGACAGATTGCCGGAGAGAAAACCGCTGCTTCGGCCAAGGGCTGATCTACGATTAACCCCTGACAACCTGAGACAACCCGAATGCTTGATTTTCTACCTGCGCCGCTAAAGGGGACTCTGGCGGCGCTGTTTATGTTACTCAACACCCTCGTACTCTTCCCGTTTCTGATGCTGTTTGCGCTACTCAAGCTAGTGCTTCCGGTGATTGCTATCCGCAAGGGCTGTACGGTCCTGCTGAATAACATTGCCCGGGTGTGGATCGGGGTCAACAACCTGGTAATGGATAGCCTGCACAAGCTCGACTGGGATGTGCGGGGCGCAGCGAATCTCAGCCGCGAGCACTGGTATTTTGTTACCTGTAACCATCAGAGCTGGGCTGATATTCCCGCCATACAGTATGTACTCAACAGCCGTGCTCCCCTGCTCAAGTTTTTTCTGAAAAAGCAGCTTATCTGGGTTCCTTTGCTAGGCGTTGCCTGGTGGGCTCTCGACTTTCCATTTATGCACCGCCACACCAAAGAGCAGATTGCCCGGAATCCGGAACTGAAAAGCAAAGATGTTTCCGCCACCCACGCTGCGTGTGAAAAATTCCGCTACACACCAGTGACCATCTTCAACTTCATGGAGGGAACCCGCTTCACCCCCGCCAAACATAAACGCCAGAACTCCCCATACAAGCACCTGCTAAAGCCACGCGCGGGAGGCACGGCGTTTGTTCTGGGCGCCATGGGCGAAATGCTGCATACCATGCTGGATGTGACGATTGTTTACCCGGGGGAGCGCGTAGGTATTTGGGATTATCTGTGCGGGCGTATCCGTACAATTGTGATCGATATCCGGGTACGGGAGATTCCGTCGCAGTTTCTTGGAATGAACTATGAAGACAGCCGTGAAATCCGGGTGGAATTCCAGCGCTGGGTAGGTGAACTCTGGGCCGAGAAAGACGCCCGCATCGAAGTACTCAAAAATGAGCGCCAGAGCCAGGCCTGATTTATCTCAACGCCTAACGGGCGTTAGAGCAACCCCAGCTCCCGGGCACGAACAGTCGCCTGGGTTCGGGAGCGCACTTCCAGCTTGGCGTTTATACGCCGGGCGTGGGTTTTGACCGTATGCAGCGAGATGTGCAGTTTATCGGCGATCTCCTGGTTCGACAAACCTTTGGCAATCAGCTCAAGCACACCCTGTTCGCGGTCGCTGATTGGCTCGGCCAACAACGCCGGCACGGCTCCTCCCGCTTTGCCAAACAGATGGCCCAGGGCACTCCGGAAAGGGGTTTCAGGTAGCTGGCTGTAAACCTTTTCCATCAGCTCTCGCAACTCAAGCTTCAGTTCTGCGAATGGGCTTATGAAGTGTTCTTTTTCCGCTTCGGATATCACGGCTATAACAATCTTCTGCGCGGCTGCCAGGCCTTTGTCTTCGCTGACAAGTATGGCTTCCAATAGCCGCATGTGTATGTCTACGCCCCATGGAATGGCCTGACTGTAGCGTTTACGCGTGCTAGCAAGGGTCTCACGGGCTTTTACGGTTTCGCCCCGGGCAAGATCCAGCCGCACCTGAAGGCAGTCCAGCAACCCGGGCATCATCGGGAAGAGCTCCGGCACGCAGCCGGCCTCCCGGTAGGGCCGCAGTCTCGCAAGCGCCTGGGCGACACTTTCAAGCTGATTCTGAGCCAGCCAGCAACTGGCTTTAAGTGCTTCCAGCACCGGAACATAGAGAGACTCATCTACCTGCCAGGTGTGCATGGTGCGCTCCGCTCTTCCAATCCAGACAAATGCGTCTTCCAGACGGCCCTGAGAGCGGCACATCAATACCCGAATAGCCATTGCCAGCAATAGCCCGAGATCCCGGGTCTGCTCCGCATGGCGACCACAGGTCACCAGCAACCGATCCGCCTCTGCGTCGCGCCCTTGATGCCAGAGCACGAGCACCAGGTTCAACTGAAGCCGTGTTTCCCCGATGCGCGCAGGCCGGGCGAGCTCCTGCACAACGGTATCCAGACCGGTTCGCAGCAACTGTTCTGCATGCCTGAGAGCGCCTTTACCCAGTTCAATTCGTGCGTGGGCATATACAGCCAGCGCTTCTGAACCTGAGTCACCCGCCTCCCTGGCCAAGCGGGATGCCGCGCGATTGGCCTCCCGGGCTTCTGAAAAGTGCCCGGATGCGCACAAAGCACTGGCACGAACCATCTGAGTGACCAGCTGGCCCTGAGTTGAAAGCTCACGCCCGGAAAGCGCACGCTCTGCCATTTCCAGAGCCGGTGCGACCTGCCCTTCCCCACGCAGGATAAACGCCCTGAGCGCACAGATTCGTGTTTCGTGTTCCTGCTGGCTCTCATCATTCATGCCGTCAATCAGGGCACGCGCCTGCCGGAACTGCCCCCCAATAGCGTGCACCCAGCTATAGACAATTCTCAGCCTGGGGCTGCGCTCAAGCAGCAGTGCCGGCAGGCTTTTGCGCAAGCGCAGCAACGAGGCCGTATCCTGCCCAAGCAATAGTGCTTCGGAACCCTCAGAGGCGATACGGATCACTTCTTCCGAATCACCTGCCAGCAGTGAGTACTTCAAAGCTTCAGGGAATTGATTGCGACTGCCAAACCACCGGCTCGCCGCAAGCATCCTGTCGGAATAGCCCGCCATTACGGGTGCTTTCAGCCACTCCATCAACAGCGGGTTGAGCCGATACCAGCGCCCCCAACCCGGCATAATCTTGACGGGCAGCCCACGCTCAAAGGCCTCGGATGGCAACAGTGCGCCGTCTGGAATCAAGGATTCGAATGCCAGAACCAACTCGTCAGAGCAGAGCCCGAGTTCTGATATGGCTCTCAGCGCGCGCACCTGGCCTGGCGTCAAGCTGCCTAATACGGATTCCTTCAAAAATCGTTCAACACCGGGCGTTTCTGAAACTGCGTGTCTTTCCGAACTTTGCAGAATATCCCGGCGGTAGAGCGCCAGCGGCGTGGGCCAGCCCTCAGTAAGATCGTACAAATGATCAATCGCAACACTGGTTAACTGCTGATCACCCAGAATATCCCGGAAAAACTCAAAGGTTTCGCTTCGGCTGAACTCGAGCTTTTCACTACCTATGCGGGCAAACCGGTTTTCCAGTTCCAGGGCGTGGGTTTCATAGGGCAACGCCTGCCTTGAAAGCATGGCGACCGAAAAATGAGGCGGTATATCAGCAACCAACTGCTGAAGCAACGCAACGACTGCGGGGTTTGTAATGTGATGGAGACAGTCCAGAACTAAAACAAACCGCCCCTCTGCCGGCGCTTTTTTCAGGCCGAGAAGCATTATTGCAAGCGCATCAGGGAACGTGGCACCGCCTTGCAGGCTGCTTTCAGAGGATTCGGGGATATCCAGCGCTACGGACAACAGGCTGAGAAAACGGGTGGGAGCGTTATCCTGGGAGTTAAGCGATAGCCACCGAACGCTTTCGTCTCCAACCCCCGCCGCCTGAACACCCGTAGCCACCGTATGGGATTTTCCGTATCCACAGGGTGCCTCTACAAAAATCACACCGCGTGGTGTTAATGCATCGACGATCAAAGCATCCAGGTGAGGACGTGCCAACGAGTTCGCTGGAACAACCGGTACCTGCAGCCTCTGCCTGAGCAAGTCCCTTACGAGTTCGCCCCGCTGGAGTCCGCTGTTTGCTGACTGAAACTCGTCATTGGCTGCATAGCCATCATGGAATGATTTCACTCGCTGCCCCGAATACGCCTTTAGTATGATAGGGAGGTTAAACCAATTGAGGGGCGGGCTGCAAAGTTTTGACGTGAAAGGTATTTATCTGGTGGCAGTTTTTTATCGCAGAAACAAAAATAGCGGGCCGAAGCCCGCCATTTTTGAAAGATTCACACAACCCGTTAACGGGTACCCGCACGGCGCAGAGCCGCTGGCGAGTAATCTCTGGACTGGCGTTCGACGCCAAACTGGTAAGGATCGACTTCCTCGTTTGTCAGGCCAAGAACCAGGTAACGGCCGGACAGGAGGTCGTACAGGGTTTCAACCGCATACCAAGGCACGATTTGATCGTAGAACTGCATGGAGTGGGCTTCTGCTACGCGCCAGAGCTCACCACGACCATCATAATGATCAACAACCGATGCCTGCCAGGTATCTTCGTCAATATAGAAGTCACGCTGAGCATAGACATGACGCTCACCCTCTTTCAAGGTTGCACGCACGTGCCACATACGGTGGAGCTCGTAACGGGTCAGATCTTGGTTGATATGTCCGGCTTTGACGATTTGGTCGTAGCTCAGGTTACGATCGACCAGCTTGTAGGAGTTGTACGGAACGTACATTTCCTGCTTGCCAACCAACTCCCAGTTATAACGATCGGGTGCGCCGTTGAACATATCGAAGTTATCGGTTGTCCGCATGCCATCAGACGCCGTACCCGGTCCGTCGTAGGCAACCTGAGGCGCACGGCGAACACGACGCTGACCTGCGTTGTATACCCACGCACGACGAGGCTCTGCAACCTGGTCAATGGTCTCGTGAACCAGCAGTACGTTGCCGGCCAGACGGGCCGGAGCTGTGATGGCCTGTTTGAAGTAGAACAATACGTTAGCATCCTCGCCCGGACTGTAATCCGTAAGGTAGCTTCTCCAGGTCAGCTCATCCTGAAACTTCACGATGGAGTAGGCGCCACTCGCGGTAGGCGTAGCCTGCCCGACGTTACGCTGCACCGAACCACCACGATAGCGCGTGATGTGGTTCCAGATTGCTTCCAGACCGTTCTGGGGTATCGGGAATGGTGTCGCATTCTGGTAGTTACCCAGACCGTTGCCGTCTTTGATCAGTTCTGTAACGGTCGCATTCTTGACCGTCTCATCCATGATGTTTTGCGGATAAGCACCCGTACGATGGGTCTCATAAACCGGCAGCACATAATCCGGGTACTGCTTGATCATCGCAACCTGTCCCGGAGACAGCTTATCAGCGTACTCCGCTACGTTGCTCTGGTTGATTATGAATTTTGGCGTTTCGTCCGGAAACGGGTTTATATAAATACCGTCATCCTTGTAACCCGCTGGTGGCGTGGTCAGGCCGCCGGTCCACGCGGGAATCGCCCCGCCATTGCCTGCTTTTTCGGCTCCCATCGGTGTAAGGGAGTCGCCCAGCTTAGCTGCTTCTTCGGCAGAAACCGCACCCCAGGCCTGGCCTGCAACAAGACTTGCAGCCAGAATACCCGTGGTAAGTAATTTCTTGTTTAGTTTCATTTAAATTACCTCGTTAAACGAATTCTTGGCGGTTCAGAATGAGTAGGAAACGCTGGCACTCACGAAATCCCGGTCAGTCAACTCGTTAAACGGCTTGCCGCCGAAAAAGTTTGTGTAACCGATTTCACCAGAAATCTTGTTCTGATACACCGCTTCGATGGACAAGCCAAGAGCTTTGCTGCCTTCATTGAAAGCACCGCCAGGCTGAGGACTGTATCCCTCCACGTCATGACTCCAGGCCAGCTGCGGCGACAGGTTGACGCCCGCAATGGCATTCGGGTAGTTCCATACCAGGCGGGTACGGTAACCCCAGGAGAAGTCTGTTGTAAATCCATCGTTAGTACAGTAGTTCGTGTTGATGTTTGCACCAAGGGCACAGAAATCAGCTCCGCCGAGACTGTCCAATGGAAGTGTTCCGATACCGAAGGTACCTGAACGCCCGTAGCGTGCTTCGTCGTAGCCCGGAAGATCGTGAATGTATGTTGCACCGAATTCGGTAATCAATGACAAGCGGCTTGCACCCATCACCTGATCAAAGAACTTGATCAATGTAAACTGGGCCTGAGACACATTGAAGCGGTCGTTACCGGCAACCGGCTTGCCGGCAAAATTCGCACCACCCGTTTCCGCAAGACGCTGGGCTTCCAGCTTACTCAGAACTTCTCCGGACGGGCTGCGCTGCTGGACACCACCGAAAATCAGCTCAAAGGCATTCCACTGCAAGGGAACATTGTCGCGGAAGCTGTATTCTGCGCCCAGCGACCAGCCACCCGGAATGGTTGTGTTGATGCTGATGCCATAGAGATTGATGTTCTCCGGATACTCAATGAAATAGCTCGGGAACTGCGAGAATGGCAGTGAAGGATCATTCACCTGCCCTACACCCGGGCTTGCGGGGTTATTCACCAAGCCGCTTACATAGGGCAAACGGCTATTGTATTTGATGTAATAGAACCCAATCTCTGAATCATTCAATTCGGGGACGTACCAGCGAACAGCAACACCGAACTGATCCTTGGAATCGGCCTCTTTATCTCCAAGACGAGGGGCGATAAAGCCTTGAGCATATGCTTGTGAGTCTGGTAACTGTCCAGCCAGCAAAATCGGCCCACACCCATCGGAAGCAAAATCGCTGGTTGAGAAAAACGTACCACAATCGTCCGGACGCACGGGCGCCCAGTCAGTCTGAACGAAGGTTTCGACCGTGACGTTCTCTGTGATACCCGCTGACATGTAGAGCATTTCCACCGGCAGCAAGGCGTCTTTCAATTCTGAACCAGGTGCACGGAACGCCGGAATGTCGACAGGGTTGATTACATTGATACCTCCCTGAATGAAGGTACTCTCACCCCAGCTTACAACCTGATTGCCGTAACGAATGCTTACAGGCACATTGCCAAAATACCAGTTTGAAAACACGTAGGCATCGAGGATTTCTCCGCCGGAAGCATTACCTTTTGCCGAATCGTTCAATTCCCGAACCTGACCAACGTAGTCCATTGCACGACTTTCATCTTTCAGCTCAAAGTCATACCAGTATCGACCCCGAACCAGAGCGCCTACTCGGGTAAGCATGTCGCCGTTCACATCGTAGTTCAGGAACAGCTCACTGTTGCCTTTGACAATTTTGGAGTAGGTATCTCCCTTCTCAAAATTCAGATTGCCGTCATCGTAGTTGTTTGTGGAGGAACCGATGTTTGCAAGCGATCCACCCGGCACATAATCTGGCCCAAGGTTACCTGTAGAGATCAGGCGCTTGTCACGATCCGACACTCGCCATCCAACACCAGCCGACAGCGTGGTGTTGAACTGGGCTTCTACATCCCCGAGGTAAAAAGAGTAGGCGGATGCGTGACCGGACATACCGGCCGCCACTGCCACGGCAAGCGGTAATCTTGTCCAACGCTGCCATTGATGTATTTTTCTTGTCATTGGAAGGCTACTCCATTGTTGTTCTGAGTCGCTGCTCTGATTATTGGTATTCACGATGTATCGGAGGCTTCATGCACAGTGCTCGTGATGTAGGCACTATAGCTAACGCTGTCCAGTGCTTTGATCAGTCAAAAGTATGATTTTGCTCTCACCACCCGCTCACCACCCCGATCGACGCCGGGTTTACTCGCACGAATTCACTATAGACAACAATCCCGGATGCAACCACTTTGCTTTTGATGGTTTTTTGCCCTTGCTAGGGCTTATGCGGCGCCTCCAGATATTCTTGTGACTGCATTTCCAGAAGCCGCGATTCGGTGCGTTCAAATTCGAAGCTCAGGCGACCGCCGGAGTAAAGTTCAGTAATAGGAACAGCCGCCGAAATAATAACTTTCACATTGCGGTCATAGAACTCGTCAACCATGTTCACGAACCGGCGTGACTGATCGTCTTTGTCACCCCCCAGCACGGGGACATTACTGATAATAATCGCGTGAAACTGGCGTGCCATCTCGATGTAGTCGTTCTGGCTGCGGGGGCCGTCACACGCATCTTTGAAATCAAACCAGACCACGTCATCGGCGTGAGCCTGCGCGGGGATCTTGCGACCGTTAATTTCCATGGATTTGCTGTGCTTACCGGCTTCGACTGCCAGTGCGTCGAAGCTACTGCGCAGGGAGGCATCGGCCTCTTCACCCAGCGGCGAATAGAAGAGTTCGGCCTGTTTCAGAGTCCGCAAGCGATAATCGACTCCGCCATCTACGTTCACCACATCGGTGTATTTTTTTACCAGCGTAATGGCCGGCAGGAAACGCGCCCGCTGCAAGCCGTCCTTGTAGAGGCCATCGGGGACGATATTAGAGGTACACACCAGAGTAACGCCACGATTGAACAGCTCATCCATAAGAGTTGCGAGGATCATGGCATCGCCGATATCCGACACAAAGAACTCGTCAAAGCAGATCACCCGGGTTTCATCGGCGAACTTTTTGGCCACCAGTTTTAGCGGGTTTTTTTCACCCTTAAAGTGTTTCAGCTCCTGATGAACCCGCTGCATGAAGCGATGAAAGTGCACGCGCATTTTGCGTTTGAACGGCAGCGACTCAAAAAAGTTATCCATCAGATAGGTTTTGCCACGGCCAACACCACCCCAGAAATACAGGCCTTTGACCGGCTCTTCCCGGCCTTTTCTTAACTTGCGCCGCAATTTGGCCATTGCTTTTCCGCGTTCGCTTTCCGCTTCCACCAGTTTGTCGTAAAGTGTCTGAAGGCGCTGAACAGCATCAGCCTGAGCGGGATCCTTATGAAAGTCCGGGCGCTCAAGATCCGTTTGATAGCGCTGCCAGGGGGGCTGATTCGCAGTGGTTTCAGAAGGCATAGAAGCTGTCATCAGGAAATCCCGGGGTCTGATCGTTGATTTTGAGGCGACGTATTATCGCGTATTTACGGTTTTTTCGCCATGTTGAAGGGCTGCGGGGCAATACGACGATTGGCGCAGCACGTAAGCATGGGCTGAAGAGGCTGCGGGCGTTATACTGGCTTACACAGCTTGGTTCATTTTTTAGGCAACAGGACGACACAGCATATGACAAACCTGATTCTGGCAGCGATTGCCGCATTGATTGTTGGCATTGTCATCGGAGCACTTGTTGGCCGCTCGAGGCACGGGTCTACACTCCGACAGCGCCGTGCGGAACAACAGGCAGAGGAACTGCGCAACGAGTACACCCGTTACCAGGCCCAGGTGAATGAGCATTTTATGGAGTCGGCACATTTGCTGCGCCGGTTTAATGATGCTTACCGTGATGTGAACCAGCATATGGCTCGCGGAGCGAACCGTCTGTGTAACGATGAGGAGTGGATGGCAGAGCTTGCGGAGCAGACTTCCCGCAAGCGCCTTGAAGAGGTCAGCGAGGATGGTGCTGAGCCACCCCGGGATTACGCACCTAAGACTTCCGGGACGCTTTCTGAGGACTTTGGACTCAAGAAAGGCGACAAAGCCGCCGAGGCCTGATCAAACCGGGTTATCGCAATCGATGAACCGGTGACTGAGCCCAAACTCTTTTTCTAAAGCTGCGCCCAGAGCTTTTACACCGTATCGCTCTGTGGCGTGGTGGCCTGCGGCGTAATAGTGGATGCCGCACTCTCTGGCTGTGTGAGTTGTCGGTTCAGAAATCTCACCACTGATATAAGCGTCGAGGCCAGCATCTAGCGCTGTATTTATAAAACCTTGCGCTGCTCCTGTGCACCACCCTATCCGTTTGATTTCCGCATTGCCCTCACCCACTCTTAACGGTTCGCGGTGGAGTGCTCTAGCAATGTGCAGTCCAAACTTTTCAGGACTCATCGCTTCCTGAAGTTCACCTTCCCAGACCAGGCCGCTCAATGGGCGCGGGTTCTGGATATCCAAGATATCCGCCAGTTGGCGATTGTTGCCGTATTCCCGGTGATCATCCAGCGGCAGATGGTAGGCGACGAGGTTGAGATCGTTGTCTAACAGCCGTTTGAGACGTTCACGTTTCATGCCCTGGATGCGCTGGTCTTCGCCTTTCCAGAAGTAGCCATGGTGAACGATAACCATATCGGCGTTTGCTGCGATAGCGGCTTCAATTAATGCCCGGGAAGCGGTTACACCGGTGACGATGGTGTTCACGTCACCTTTACCCTGAACCTGCAGACCATTTGGGCAGTAATCCTGAAAGTTTTCAGGCTGCAGCCACTCGTTCAGTTTCGCGAGAATAGTGTCACGGGTTGCCATGTTTTATCCTCTTTTAACTTAAACACTGGAGTTACCGGCCGGCAGGGATGGGTGTTCCGGGAACCGCTACAAGCACATCCGTGTGCGCTTGACTCCGGCCATCCATGGCCTCCGACATTCCCGGAACGCCCTCTCTGCCTGCCAGCCTCGATCGGACTTCAGTCGTTTACAGAAATTTAAGGCCAGTAATCAAAGCGTCATTCTGCTCGGGAGTGCCAATGGTAATCCTCAAGAAATCACTGATCCGGGGCTTGCTGAAGTGACGGACAATAATGCCTTGCTCTCTCAGAGCCTTCGACAGGCTTTCGCCAGTTTTCTCTCTGTGACGGGTAAAAATAAAGTTCGCTTTCGAAGGTAGGACTTCAAAGTTCAGACCTTCCAGGGCCTTAGTCACGCGTTCCCTTTCAGAAATCACGCCTTTGCAGGACTTCTGGAACCAGGCTTCGTCTTCGTAAGCGGCTTTGGCACCGGCCAAAGCCAGCCTGTCCAGCGGGTAGCTGTTGAAGCTGTTTTTGACGCGGTTCAGCGCCTCGATGAGCTCCGGATGGCCGATGGCAAAACCAACGCGAAGGCCTGCCAATGACCGGGCCTTGGACAGTGTCTGGCTGACCAGCAGGTTGGAATACTGATCAACAAGCTTGATAGCAGATTCGCCGCCAAAATCGACGTAAGCCTCATCGACTACAACAACACGCTCGGGGTTGGCCTTAAGGATTGCCTCGACATGCTCAAGCCCAAGGTAACGGCCGGTGGGCGCATTAGGATTGGGAAAGATGATCCCGCCGTTGGGTTGCTTGTAGTCTTCGGGGTTTATTTCGAAGCTATCGGTCAGGGGTACCTTTTTGCCTTCTATGTTGTAGAGGCCACAGTACACCGGATAAAAACTGTAGGTTACGTCCGGGAACAGGATCGGCTGGCCGTGCTGGAACAGGGCATAAAATATGTGCGCCAGAACTTCATCGGAGCCATTGCCCAGGAACACTTGTTCGGGCATTACGCTGTGATAACCGGCAATGGTCTGGCGCAGGCTTTCGCCTTCCGGATCCGGGTAGAGGCGAAGGCTGTCGTTGAGTTCGGCTTGTATGGCTTCGATAACTTTTGGCGACGGGCCGAATGGGTTTTCATTGGTGTTCAGCTTTACCAGATTGGCCATCTTTGGCTGCTCGCCTGGCACGTAGGGAACGAGGCTGTTGACCAAAGGACTCCAGAATTTACTCATCGTTTTTAATCCTGTATTCAGCAGACCGGGCGTGGGCCGTCAGGCCTTCCCCTCTTGCCAGAACCGACGCGACGCGCCCCATCCGATCAGCACCCTGGGCGCTGAAGCCGATGATGGATGAGCGCTTCTGGAAGTCGTAGACGCCCAACGGGGATGAGAACCGGGCTGTTCCGCTGGTGGGCAGAACATGGTTCGGGCCAGCACAGTAGTCTCCCAGAGCCTCGGCGGTGTAGCGGCCCATGAAGATAGCGCCTGCGTGGCGGATTTCTTCCAGCAGGGTTTCCGGGTCTTCTACAGACAACTCCAGGTGTTCCGGCGCGATGCGGTTGGAAACCCTCGCAGCTTCGCTGAGGTCGGCAACGTGAATCAGGGCTGCGCGGTCGGTCATGGAGGTGCGGATGATGTCGGCGCGCTCCATGGTGGGCAACAGTTTGTTGATGCTGGCTTCAACGGCATCAAGAAAGTCTGCGTCGGGGCTGACGAGGATGGACTGGGCCTGTTCGTCATGCTCTGCCTGGGAGAACAGATCCATGGCGATCCAGTCTGGGTCGGTTTTGCCGTCGCAGATTACGAGAATTTCGGATGGCCCAGCGATCATGTCGATGCCGACGGTGCCGAAGACTTCTCGCTTGGCGGTGGCAACGAAGATGTTGCCGGGGCCAACGATTTTATCCACGGCCGGGATGGTTTCTGTGCCGTAGGCCAGAGCACCAACAGCCTGGGCGCCACCTACGGTGAATACTCGATCTACACCCGCGATGGCGGCCGCTGCCAGCACCAGGTCGTTAACCACACCATCCGGGGTGGGAACCACCATAATGACTTCGCCCACTCCGGCGACTTTCGCGGGGATAGCGTTCATCAGAACAGAGGACGGATAAGCGGCTTTGCCACCTGGCACATAAAGGCCGGCGCGATCTAACGGTGTCACTTTCTGGCCCAGCAAGGTGCCATCTTCGTCCTGGTACTGCCAGGATTTCTGGTTCTGCCGTTCGTGATAATCACGCACACGATCCGCAGCCTGCTCCAGCGCTACGCGCTGACCTTCAGGAACTGCTTTCAAGGCCTGCTGCAACCGACTCTGGCTCATTTCCAGTTCCGCAACGCTGCCGACTTTGAGCCGGTCAAACTTTTCCGTGAACTCGAGAACCGCCTGGTCACCGCGGGTTTTCACTTCATGCAGGATATGACGCACCGTCTCGTTCACCTGATGATCAACACTGTCATCCCAAGCCAGCAACCTGGCCAGTGCACTGTCAAAGTCACTTTGGGAAGCGTTCAATCGTCTGATGCTAACGGTCATTTCTCAAATCCTGCTTTGGATTACGAACTTTATCTGCGTTTTTCGACGGCAGCCGCCATCTTCTCAATGATGGGGTTAATCCGCTCGTGTTTCATCTTCATCGACGCGCGGTTAACCACCAGCCGACTACTGATATGATCAATCAACTCCCGCGCTTCAAGACCATTGGCCTTCAGAGTATTGCCGGTATCCACGATATCGACGATCTCATCCGCCAACCCGAGAATCGGCGCCAGTTCCATCGCACCGTAGAGTTTGATGATATCTGCCTGGCGCCCCTGCGCCGCGTAATACCGGCGAGCCAGGTTAACGAACTTGGTTGCTACACGGATGCGCCCGGCCGGAGGGGTTTCGCCCTTGGGACCAGCGGTCATAAGGCGGCAGCAGGAGATATTCAGATCCAGAGGCTCGTACAGTCCCTCCCCGCCATGCTCCATCAGCACATCCTTTCCAGTGACACCCAAATCGGCACCGCCGTACTGCACGTAGGTCGGCACGTCAGTCGCGCGAATTATAAGCACCCGCACATTGGGATCCGTGGTGGGAAACACCAGTTTACGGGATTTCTTGATGTCGTCGACCAGCTCAATCCCGGCTTCTGCCAGCAGTGGCAGGGTTTCTTCCAGGATTCGCCCCTTTGACAAAGCGATGGTAATGGAATCTGTCATGCGTCCTTCCGGTTTCCCGATTGTGTCTGTCACGCTGGCAGGCGGCGGATACTCGCGCCAAGCAACTGCAGTTTCTCTTCAATGCACTCGTAGCCACGATCGATATGGTAGATACGATCGATAATGGTCTCACCGTCGGCCATCAGGCCTGCGATTACCAGGCTCGCGGACGCCCGCAGGTCAGTGGCCATTACCGGCGCACCGGTCAGATGGTCAACGCCTTTAATAATCGCCGCGTTGCCTTCCAGGGTTATATCGGCGCCCATGCGGGTCAGTTCCTGCAGGTGCATGAAACGATTCTCGAATACAGTCTCGATTATTGTGCCCGTGCCCTCTGCCACGGCGTTCATGGCGGCGAACTGGGCCTGCATATCCGTCGGGAAAGCCGGGTAAGGCGCTGTTCGAATATTAACCGCCTTCGGGCGCTGGCCTTTCATATCCAGCTCGATCCAGTTAGGGCCGGAGGTAATATGGGCGCCGGCTTCTTCCAGCTTGAGCAGCACCGCGTCCAGAAGATCCGCGCGGGTATCTTTTAGCTTAACGCGGCCACCGGTCGCTGCCGCTGCCACCAGATAAGTTCCGGTTTCAATGCGGTCTGGCAACACGTTGTAGTGGCATCCGTGCAGGCGCTCAACGCCTTCAATTTCAATGGTCGAGGAACCATGCCCGGTGATCTTCGCACCCATGGCAATCAGGCATTCGGCCAGATCCACGATTTCCGGCTCGCGAGCGGCGTTTTCGAGGATGGTTTTGCCATCAGCCAGCGTCGCGGCCATCAACAGGTTCTCAGTGCCGGTTACCGTCACCGTATCCATGAAGATGTGTGCGCCTTTCAAGCGGCCGTTGGTTTTTGCCCGGATATAGCCGTTTTCCACCTTGATATCCGCGCCCATCTGCTCGAGGCCCTGAATATGCAGGTTTACCGGGCGGCTACCAATGGCACAGCCACCGGGCAGCGACACTTCTGCTTCGCCAAAGTGCGCAACCAGAGGCCCCAGCACTAAAATGGAGGCGCGCATGGTTTTGACCAGTTCATAAGGCGCGTGGAAATGCTTGATGGTGTTGGCGTGAATTTCTACGCTCATTTTCTCATCAATCATCAGTTCCACACCCATGCGGCCAAGCAGCTCGATCATGGTGGTAACGTCATGCAGGTGCGGCAAGTTGCCTACGGTAACCGGTTCATCCGCCAGCAAGGTTGCCGCAAGAATAGGAAGGGCAGCGTTTTTTGCACCGGAAATCCGGATTTCACCGTCCAGGGGCTTACCGCCCCGGATCAAAAGTTTGTCCACAATAATAATCCTGTCGTGTGCGAGCAGTTCAGCCCTGGCGCGCAGCCCATTCAGCCGGTGTAAACGGTTTCGGGTGAAGGGCGTGAATAGTGCCATCCATGATTTGCTGGAATAGCGCCTTGTTGATCAGTTGCTGCCGTTTGATGGTCGACAGGCCTTCAAAAACCTCACCTACGACTACCACCATATAATGGTTACCGTCGATCTGTACCTGCACCTCACAATCGGGCAGTGCTTCTTTGACCAGCTCGGTGACTTCGGTGGCGTCCATAGTAAATCCTCGGGTATTTTTGAAATCAGGGGCGGGATTGTAACCAATCCTCGAGGTTGCTCAAAGCGGCAAGAGAAACGAGGCGGTCTGGCGCCTCTCTGAAAGACAGCGAAATACCCTGTTTTTCAGCCAGCCGGCTCCAGCACAAGAGCATAGAGAGCACAACGCTGTGGGTCGTGGACAGGCCTTCGAGATCAACCACCAGGCTCTTCAGGCTCTCACTGGCTGTTTTAATAAGCCCCTCGCCCTCGGCCCGTAGCGGTATAACCGTGTGGGCGTCGATTGCGCCGGAGACCGAGAGCACGCCTTCCTTGAGCTGAACAACTGGAGCTTCGACACTCATGATTTGTTCACTTCATCTTCCAGGTTGAGGGATTTCACCGCGTCGGTCCATCCGTCGATCACGACCTGAACCTGTCCTCGACTGGCTTCCATTTCCTGAGTGAAACGATCCCGGAACGAAAGACCGATGTTGACCCCTTCGACAATCACATTTTCCATCAACCATTTACTGCCTTCCTTGCGGTACATGGAATAGGTGACTGAGTGGCGGTTACCGGAGGCGGTGATCACCTCCATGGCCACAGAGGCGCGGTTATCGTCCTGGAGGTTGATGGTGGCGTCATTTACCTTGATCCTGAAATCTTCAGCGCTCACCAAAGCCTGGGCGTAGCTGTCAAAAAGGCTACGCTTGAACTTGACTACAAACTCATCCCGCTGCTCGGGGGTTGTCTGGCGCGCATAGCGCCCCATTACCCGGGCAGCAATTCGACGAAAATCCACGAAACCGTCAAGGGCATCGTCCATGCTCTGGTAAAAAGCCTCAGGGTCACGATCATAGAGCCCGCGCTCGGCATTGAGTTTCTTTACCAGGCGCTGGGTGTTGTCGTTGACGTATTGCTGCAAGTCTTCTTCCGGGCCCGCCTGAACCGATGCCACGCATACGGCCATCAATGTCAGAGCGAGAAAAATTCTCTGTGTTAACGCAATCACCTGGTTTCTCCTGTTCTTTCGCACTGCTGGCTTACTTGCCAGACGCAAAATTGCTGATCAACCGCTCAATGTTCATGGCGGACTGGCTGGAATAGAACGTGTCACCCGGTTTGAGGGAATCCATTTCGCCACCAATGGATATATCAATGTACTGCTCTCCCAGCAGACCGGATGTACGTATTACTGCAGCGCTGTCGGCAGGAATGTTGTCCACGTCGCCATGAATAGACATGGCGACCCGCGCCTGGAATGTTTCCTTGTTCAGGCTAACGGAATCGATACTGCCCACCGTTACGCCCGCCATGGACACTCTGCCCCGGGGCGTAATGCCACCGGTGTCGTTAAAATTTGCATAGATGGTGTAGGTGCTTTCGGCAGATTTTGGCGACAGCCCGCTTACCTGTAGTGCCAGAAACAGCAGTGCAGCCAAGCCAGCGAGCATAAACAGACCCACTGTGATGTCCGTTGTTCTTTGTTTCATTACCGACTCCCGGTGTTATCTCGTCAATCGTTGATCAGAAGTTGCCGAACATTACGGCGGTCAGCACAAAATCCAGCCCCAATACGGCCAGCGAGGAGTAGACCACGGTTTTCGTGGTGGCCGAGCTGATTCCTGCCGATGTGGGTACACAGTCGTAGCCCTGGTAAACCGCAATCCAGGCGCAGACAAAACCGAACACGACGCTTTTGATAACGCCGTTTACCACGTCGTCCCAGAAATCCACAGAGGCTTGCATGTTGCCCCAGTAGGAGCCTTCAAAAACGCCGAGCCATTCCACGCCAACCAGCATACCGCCCCAGATACCCACCATCGAAAAAATGATAGCCAGTACCGGCATGGCGATAAAGCCAGCCCAAAGTCTGGGCGCTATGACCCGACGCAAGGGGTCTACGCCCATCATTTCCAAACTGGACAGCTGCTCGGTCGCTTTCATCAGGCCAATCTCGGCGGTGAGCGCCGAACCTGCGCGCCCTGCAAATAGCAGGGCAGTTACCACCGGGCCGAGCTCGCGCACCAGAGTGAGCGCAATCATCTGCCCGATAGCGGCTTCGGAACCAAAATCACTGAGGATAGTGTAGCCCTGAAGGCCAAGCACCATGCCAATAAACAGCCCAGATACAACAACAATGGCCAGCGACAGCACGCCAACGGAATAAAGCTGTTTCATCAAAAGCGGAAAGCCGGTTGCCGGGCGTGGAACACCTGACAGTACGCCCGCCAGAAAACGGCCAGCACGGCCAAAAGCGATAACGAAACTTATTCCGCTGTGCCCGAAGGAAGCAATTTTATCGATCACACAACACCTCCCGTAAGCCCGAAATCCTCAGCCGCCGCAGAGGACGGATAATGGAACGGCACCGGGCCATCCGGATACCCCTGCAGAAACTGCTGCACCTGCTCAGAAGGATGATCTTGCAACTCAGCGGGCGTGCCTGCGCCAATTATTTTGCCATCCGAAATAATGCAGGCGTGATGGCATATGCTCAGAGATTCTTTAACATCGTGAGAAACCAGAACGCTGGTGAGCCCCATGGAGCTGTTCAGATCACGAATCAGCTTCACCAGCACACCCATGGCGATCGGATCCTGACCGGCGAAAGGCTCATCGTACATGATCAGTTCCGGATCCAGCGCTATACTCCGGGCAAGCGCAACGCGCCGGGTCATGCCGCCAGAAAGTTCAGACGGCATCAGCTTGCGGGCACCCCGCAGCCCAACGGCTTCAAGCTTCATCAACACGATGTCGTGAATCATGTCTTCCGGCAGCTTGGTGTGCACACGCATCGGGAAAGCCACGTTCTCGAATACGCTCAAATCGGTAAACAGCGCACCGCTCTGGAAGAGCATGCCCATTTTTTCCCGTAATGAGTAAAGCTCCTTGCGGCGAAGTTCAGGTACTGAGTGGCCATCCACCACTATGCTGCCGGAGTCCGGCCGAATCTGACCGCCGATCAGGCGCAGCAAGGTGGTTTTACCGGTGCCGCTAGGGCCCATAATGGCGGTAATTTTCCCACGGGGAATCTCCAAGGACACACCGTCGAAAATACGGCGCCCAGAGCGGGAAAATACAACGTCCTTCAATGAGATGTACGAGCGTAAACCCATAGTCCTTACCTTTCAGCCCACAACACTTAGCTTTCAGAGAGCGGCTACATTATGCGAAGGAGCGCCCAAGCTCAATCGCTGGTTCTTAAAATGAATTGATAGCAATGATCAATTCCACTGAGCTTCCTACATTTTTCTCTACGACATTCGTTAAAGAACTCACTACTGAAAACTCTGGTGAACTTGCCGTAACCCGCCTGCTCAGCTCGCGAGAAATGTTATACTTCGCCAACTTAATCGCAATTCCGTCTTTTCAAATAGAACGCGTCAACGAGAAAGCAGGTTCTTCGCCCGATGACTGAACAGAGTACATACGATTTTCGGAACTCCGCACTCCAGGCTATCCGCATTGAGCGGGATGCAATCAGCGCCCTGGAAAACCGCATCGACGACCATTTCATACGTGCCTGCGAAGTAATCATGGCATGCAAGGGCCGGGTGGTTGTGACCGGCATGGGCAAATCCGGCCACATTGGCCACAAGATTGCGGCCACCCTTGCCAGCACCGGAACACCCGCGTTTTTTGTTCACCCCGGGGAAGCCAGCCACGGCGACATGGGCATGATTACCAGCCAGGATGTGGTTATTGCCATTTCAAACAGTGGCAACACCAGCGAAGTGATTACCATTCTGCCACTTATAAAACGCATGGGCGCACCTCTGATCAGCATGACCGGCAATCCGAACTCCACACTGTCAAAAGAGGCTGTAGCGAATCTGGATGTCAGCGTTGAAGCGGAGGCCTGCCCGCTTGGCCTGGCGCCCACATCCAGCACAACGGCAACTCTGGTGATGGGCGATGCCCTGGCCGTTGCCTTGCTGGAAGCCCGGGGCTTCAGCGCGGAAGACTTCGCGTTCTCTCATCCCGGCGGCAGCCTTGGGCGCAAACTCCTGCTTCGGGTATCCGACATTATGCATACCGGCGATAGCATACCCACCGTTAGTGAAGACACCACTCTGAGCGGCGCATTGCTGGAGATCTCCCGCAAAGGCCTGGGCATGACCACCGTTGCAGACGCCACCGGCGCAATGACCGGTATTTTTACTGACGGCGACCTGCGCCGCACCCTGGACAAATCCATCGATGTGCACACCACGCCCATGCGGGATGTGATGACACGAAACGGCAGGGCCATCCAGCCTGACCAGCTGGCTGCAGAAGCACTCAACATCATGGATGAGCTCAAAATCAACGCACTCCCGGTTGTTGACAAGAGCGGCACCCTGGTAGGCGCCATCAACATGCACGACCTGCTTCGCGCCGGTGTGATTTAAAGAGCGGTAATAAGAAGCTATATGATGACTAAACTGCATAGCCCACTGGAAGAAGCCTGGCCAGAAGCCCTTCTGGCCAAAGCTGCGCGCATCAAGCTCGTTGCTCTGGACGTTGATGGCATCATGAGCGATGGCAAAATTTACTTCAGCGCCAAAGGCGACGAATTGAAAGGCTTCAACATTCTGGACGGGCTGGGCCTGAAGCAGATCATGGCAGCGGGAATCAACGTAGCCGTCATTACCGGCCGCAGCTCACCGCTCACCGAAAAACGCATGAAAGACCTGAAAATCCCCCATCTGATGCAGGGGCGTGAAGACAAAAGGGTCGCTTTGCAGGAACTGGTGAACAGTCTGGACATACTGCCGGAAGCTATCGCCTATATGGGTGACGACTTGCCGGATCTGCCCGCCATTCGCTACGCAGGCCTCGGAGTTACGGTTCCGAACGGATACTGGCTGGTGCGTGAGCACGCCGATTACTGCACCCGGGTTAGCGGAGGCAAGGGTGCAGTGCGAGAGCTTTGCGATCTGCTGCTGACAGCCGGAGGGCATCTGGATGCAACGCTGACGCCCTACCTGGAGCCATAGCCATGGCACAGAGCGAAAAAAACAGCCTGCTTTCCACACTGGCCATGACAAACAAGCCCAGGCTTCGCATGCTGGCGCTTGCAGCCACCATTGCAGCCACGGTTTTCCTGCTGTGGCGGAGCGACGAGCCACCGATCACCAGCTACAGCGATGCCAGGCAACTTCGGGGCGATGCAGAGCCCGACGGCTTTGTAATCAACGGCAGCTACACATCTTACGATGAAACCGGCCACCGCAAGATCGTTTTTACAAGCCCTCGCATCGAACAGTTCGAAGAGGAAAACCTGGCTACCATGGAGTCGCCGAACGCAGAATTGTTCAGCGCAACCGAGGCCGAGCCCTGGGTCCTCGAAGCCGAGAATGGCCGCCTGCGGCGGAACGAAGACCAGCTATACCTGACCGGCAACGTTCGTGTGGTGCGGACCATTGGTGACCGAAAAGCGACACTGGTTACCGAGAGCCTGACCCTGGACAACATTCAAGGTACTGTCTATACCGACGAACCGGTAGAAATAACCGATAGTCTGGGCACGACCCGGGCTAAAGGCATGAAAGCGTGGATCGATGAGCGCATTGTGGAACTCAATTCCCAGGTGGAAGGACGTTATGAAACTATTAGATAACCCCATGCGCCAACTATTGGCTATCATCCTGGTGGCTGGTCTTTCCAGCCCGACTCTGGCCTTTGATCTCGATTCCGACGAGCCAATTACCGTCAGCGCCGACAGCGCCCGCCTGGACGATGGCAAGGGCATTGCCACCTACACCGGAGCGGTGGAACTGGTTCAAGGCAAAACGCGCCTGACAGCGGAACGGGTGGTTCTGTACCGCAGCGCCAAAGGTCTCAACCGTATTGAAGCCAACGGCTCTCCTGCCCGATACCAGCAACCCGTTGCCAGCGGCGAAGGTGAAACCGATGCCAAAGCCCGGAACATCACCTGGTCTGCCTCAGACAAACAGCTCACCTTTGAACGGGAGGCTGTGATTGAGCAGAATGGCAACATATTCCGCGGCGACATTATTCATTACGATACCGAGCAACGGGTGGTCACCGCAGCAGGCAGCGAAGATACCGGCGCTGGCCCGGGCCGGGTTGAGATGGTCATTCAGCCCCGCGGCAGCAGCAACTCCACAAAATAACGGCAAACAGGGATCCGATGGCAGTTCTCAGAGCGAGCAACCTGGCAAAAAGCTATAAGCAGAAAAAAGTGGTCATTGATGTCTCGCTGGAAATTCGCAGCGGTGAAATCGTCGGCCTGCTCGGCCCGAACGGCGCCGGCAAAACCACCTGCTTTTACATGATCGTGGGGCTGGTAAACGCCGATAACGGCCGCATAACCATCGACAGCCAGGATATCACGTCTCTGCCCATGCATGGCCGGGCCCGCAAAGGCATCGGCTACCTGCCTCAGGAGGCTTCGGTGTTCCGCAAGCTATCCGTGCGGGATAACATCATGGCGATTCTGGAAACCCGAAAGAACCTCGGCCGTGCTGAACGCCTGAGCAAGCTCGAACACCTGCTGGAAGAGTTTCACATTACCCACATCCGCGACAGCCTGGGCATGGCACTCTCCGGGGGCGAGCGGCGCCGGGTGGAAATTGCCCGTGCCCTGGCAATGGAGCCTGCCTTCATTCTGTTGGACGAGCCGTTTGCCGGGGTAGATCCCATCTCTGTCAGTGATATCAAGCAGATCATCCGCCACCTCCGGGACAAGGGCATCGGCGTTCTGATTACCGACCACAACGTGCGCGAAACACTGGATATCTGCGAGAACGCTTACATTGTTTCTGGTGGCCACATTATCGCCTCCGGAAACTCCGAAACCATTCTCGCCAATCAACAGGTTAAAGAAGTGTATCTTGGCAACGAATTCCACCTGTAGCATCTGTTTTCGGCATCCGGATACACCCGTTCGATTGTTTTGCTGACCCGGAGCAAGTAAACTCGGCAAAGAACTTGCAAGGGTACTCAAAAATGGCGGCAAGTTGCCGCCATACATAGATTTTTTAGCCGATGCAAGAAATTCAGAGCGGGTATGAGTGACGGATCCTGAGCGATGGTTATGAAAGCCTCATTACAATTAAAGCTGGGTCAGAGCCTGACAATGACGCCCCAGCTGCAACAGGCGATCAGGCTTCTGCAGTTATCAACTCTCGATCTTCAGCAGGAAATCCAGCAAGCCCTGGAATCCAATCCCCTGCTGGAAGCTTCGGAAGATGACGACCAAACTGAAACGCCGTCAGCCGACGGTGATCAGAATCAAGACAACACCGCTAACGAAACATCTCCTGAGGCGTCTGCCGAGGCTGCCACCTCCGACTGGGATGAGAGCGAAAGCGGCCCGGACTGGCAATCTGAAAACGAAATCCCGGATACGCTTCCCGACGATCTTCCCGTCGATACCGCCTGGGAAGATGTTTACCAGTCCGCCCCCGCCCCGGCTGCGCGGAATGACGACGAAAGCGACCACGATTTCGAAACCCGGAACTCACCGACCGAAACCCTCAGGGATCACCTTGAGTGGCAGCTCAACCTCACACCTTTGAATGAACGGGATCAGGCCATTGCTCACGCCCTGATGGATGCGGTAGACGAACGGGGGTATCTAACCAGCTCTCTTGAGGACATATACGCAGGCCTGACCGACGATGCTGATGAAGACCCTCTTGAGATGGATGAAGTGGAAGCCGTTTTACGCCGGCTACAGTACTTCGACCCGCCAGGGGTTTTTGCCCGGGATCTTCAGGACTGCCTGCTTATCCAGCTTAACCAGCTGCCCCCGGAAACCCCCTGGCTCGCCCAGGCCCGGCTCGTCATCACCCATTACATAAATCTGTTGGGCAACCGCGACTACGCCCAACTGCTTCGCCGCAGCCGCCTTAAAGAAGATCAGTTGCGCGACGTACTTGCGCTGATCACCAGCCTCAACCCGCGGCCGGGTGACATCATCGACCGCACAGAGCCGGATTACGTTATTCCCGATGTCATCGTGCGCAAACACAACGGCCGCTGGCGTGTGGAACTGAACCCCGAAATTGCTCCGCGCATACGCGTGAATGCCAGCTATGCTTCATTAATAAGACGAGCCGATAGCAGCGCCGATAACACCTATCTCCGCGACCAGCTTCAGGAGGCAAAGTGGTTCATAAAAAGCCTGCAAAGCCGGAACGAAACACTGCTGAAGGTTGCCACACGTATTGTCGAGTATCAGCAGGGTTTTCTGGATCACGGGGAAGAAGCAATGAAGCCGCTGATTCTCTCGGATATTGCCCAGGTTGTGGAAATGCACGAATCCACTATTTCCCGTGTAACCACGCAGAAATACATGCACACACCGCGGGGCATTTTTGAACTGAAGTACTTTTTCTCCAGCCACGTCAGCACCGACGAAGGCGGCGAATGCTCCTCAACCGCGATCCGCGCCATGATCAAAAAGCTCATTGCAGCGGAAACACCGAAAAAGCCGTTGAGTGACAGCAAGATTGCGGCCATGCTTGGAGAAGAGGGAATCAAGGTGGCTCGGCGCACGGTTGCAAAATATCGCGAGGCGATGCACATTCCGCCCTCGAACGAACGCAAGCGCCTGGTTTAAACCGGGCACCGCTGGCCGGTTCACACGGATTTCGCTGACGCAGCCACAAGCGCCAGCACTCAGCCCGGCTCCTGGAGCCGGGACGGATGACAACAGGAGACGTCTATGCAACTCAATATTTCAGGCCATCACGTAGAACTGACTCCCGCCCTGAAGGACTATGTATCCGAAAAGTTTGAACGACTGGAGCGGCACTTTGACCACATCAGTAATTGCCAGGTAACACTGGAAGTGGATAAGGTTCGTCAGATCGCGGAGGCTACGCTTCACGTGGTGGGTGGTGAGATTCACGCAAAGGCGGAAAGTGAGGATATGTACGCAGCTATCGACGGCCTCGTCGACAAGCTTGATCGACAGATCCTCAAGCATAAAGAAAAGAGTGTGGACAGGATGCATGGAAACGCAGCCCGCTAGGCGGCTGTTTTCAGGCATGTCATCTAATCAAGCTGCGGCGCGGACAACGTGTCGCAGCTTTTTTTAACGGAAGCGCGGTCGATTCATGAGCGACACATCCCTGACAATAGACAACATTCTTGCACCGGAACTGACCCTGTGTAAGGTACCCGCATCGAGTAAAAAGCGGGTTCTGGAGTTCATTGCCGAGCAGATCCGTCAGCACAATGATTCACTCGGAGAGGGTCAGATTTTCAACAATCTGATCGCTCGTGAGCGACTGGGCAGCACGGGAATTGGTCAGGGAATCGCCATCCCCCACTGTCGGCTGGAAGGGCTTGAACACGTGATCGGCGTTCTGATAACTCTGGAAGAAGCCGTCGAGTTTGATGCTATTGATAACCAGCCGGTGGATCTTGTGTTTGCACTTGTTGTGCCCAAGGAAGCCACCAGCGAGCATCTTGAGCTACTGAGCCAGCTCGCAGAGAAATTCAATGAGCGCACCTTCTGCGACCGCCTCAGGCAGTGCGAAGATGCGGGTACGCTTTACCAACGCATGACCGCCGCAAGCGGCTGATATCCACTCTGGTAACAGGCTGTTTCACCATGAAGCTGATCATCGTCAGTGGCCGGTCCGGCTCCGGCAAGAGCACCGCTCTTCACGTACTGGAAGACCTCGGATACTACTGTATTGATAACCTGCCGATCGGACTTCTGTTCCCTCTCACCCGGGAAGCCGCCAACCAGAGCGCGCCTGGGCGGCTCGACAAGATGGCCGTCAGCATTGATGCCCGCAACCTGTCTGGGGAGCTGGGCAATTTTGAGGAGATTTACCGCAAGCTTCGCAGAGACGACATCCAGGCCGAGGTCATCTATCTGGATGCGGATGAACAGTCCCTGCTACAGCGGTTCCACGCGACCCGTCGCAAGCACCCCCTCAGCGATGATAAAACATCTCTCAGAGAGGCCATCACTAACGAAAAGATTCTGCTGGAACCCCTTTCCAAACTGTCGGATCTCTACATCAATACCACGGGCCTCTCGATGTACGAACTTCGGGATATGGTGAAACAGCGGGTAGCTGGCCGCAAAGATCAGGAACTGGCCCTGCTTTTCCAGTCCTTCGGCTTCAAACACGGCGTACCACTGGATTCCGATTACGTGTTTGATGTGCGCTGCCTGCCCAACCCCTATTGGGATACCAGCCTGCGCAAGTTTACAGGCCTTGACCAGCCGGTAATCGAGTTTCTTGAGAAAGAACCTGCAAGCCGCAAAATGGCAAACGATCTTATTACTTTCCTGGAAAACTGGATCCCCTCTTTTGCAGACAGTAATCGCAGTTACATGACCATTTCCATTGGATGCACTGGCGGCCAGCACCGATCCGTTTATATCTGTGAGCAGCTGGGGCGGCATTTCCGGGAGCACAGCAGCAACACACAGGTGCGCCACACCGAGCTGCCGCATCTGCAGGCCCGGAAAGAGGTCTAAGCCAGCGTGATACGCCAGCGGATTGTTATTATCAATAAACTTGGCCTGCACGCCCGTGCTACTGCCAAACTGGTCGCCACCGCATCGGCATACCCTTGTTCCGTCAGGGTTTGTGGCAAGGGACGGGAAGTGGACGCCAAAAACATCATGCAGATCATGATGCTTGCGGCCAGCAAAGGCACTGAAGTGGAGCTTGTGGCCGATGGTCCGCGTGAGCAGGAGGCCATTGATGCCCTGACCACACTGATCAACGATTATTTCGGAGAAGGTGAATAATCCCCTTCAACTCTTTCTCACGTGTATAGGCTAACTCCGTTATAATACGGGCGTTTTCTGAGCGCAGGTGATTCATGTCTGATAATCTGGATAAAAGCCAGGCCCGCCAACGTTTACGCTCTCTGAGTGAAGCGCTGGACAGTGGTGCCCTGAAACAGGTCGCCCGTATTCTCAACGGTGGCCTGAGCCCCAGTGATATCGCTCACCTGCTCGAATCTTCGCCACCGCGCCAGCGCGCCCTGCTGTGGAATCTGGTAGACAAACAGCTGGAAGGCGAGGTTCTCCAGTATCTCAATGAGGACATTCGTGCCGAATATCTGAGCCGACTGAACGCTCAGGAGCTGGCGGATATCATCGAGGACTTCGAGTCCGACGATCTCGCCGACCTTCTGCAACAGTTGCCGGATACGGTGATCCAGGAAGTTCTGGACACCATGGATGAACAGGATCGGCAGCGAGTCGAAGAGGTGCTTTCCTACCCGGAAGACACCGCTGGCGGCCTGATGAACACGGACACCATCACCGTGCGCCCCGATCTCAGCATTGATGTGGTATTGCGTTACCTGCGCCGGCACAGGGCGCTGCCGCCTATGACCGACAGCCTGATCGTTGTAAGCCGGCGCGACGAGTTTATCGGCATGCTTCCCATTACCAAAATGCTGGTATCCAACCAGTCCGCAACCGTGCGGGAAGTCATGGATACCGATATCGAGCCTATACCCGTCACCCTCTCCGACACCAAAGTCGCCCAACTGTTTGAGCGCTACGATCTGATTTCTGCGCCAGTGGTAAACAGCGAGGGTCGTCTGCTGGGCCGGATTACCATCGATGACGTGGTGGATGTTATCCGCGAGGACGCGGACCACTCGCTGATGAGTATGGCCGGTCTTGATGACGACGAGGATACCTTTGCACCGGTCTGGAAAACCACAAGGCGCAGGGCTGTATGGCTGGGCATTAACCTGCTCACCGCCTTTATCGCGTCCGGAGTGATCGGACTGTTCGAGGACACCATCGACAAAGTTGTCGCCCTGGCGATACTGATGCCCATCGTAGCCAGCATGGGAGGCATCGCCGGTAGCCAGACACTGACCCTGGTGATCAGAGGTATGGCGGTGGGGCAAATCAGCGGCGCCAACGTTGGCTGGTTGCTGAACCGGGAATTTCTTTCCGGCATCCTCAACGGCCTGCTCTGGGCAGCGTTAGTTGCAGTTGCAGCCATGGCCTGGTTTCAGGATATATTGATCGGCGCGATCATTGCCGCCGCGCTGGTTATCAACCTGGTCGCTGCCGCGCTGGTGGGGACGGTACTGCCGCTGTTCCTGAAATCCCGCAACATCGATCCTGCACTGGCAGGCAGCGTTATACTGACAACCGTTACCGACGTGGTCGGCTTCACGTCTTTTCTCGGCCTTGCCACCATTTTCTACGCCTGATCCGACAAACCTGGAAGGAACAATGATCGACAGCAATGACGACGACACCCCACAATATTCCGGCCCCAGCAAATCCCAGCTCAAGCGGGACATGCACGCGCTCCAGAACATGGGCAAGCGCATGACGGAGCTGAGCAATGAGCAACTTGATACGCTTACCATCAGCGACACTCTGAGAAGCGCGATTGAGGAGTCCCGGAAGATCCGCCAAAACGAAGCCAAACGCCGCCATCTTCAGTACATAGGCAAGATCATCCGCCAGGAAGATGACCCGGAAGCGTTGCAGCGGGCCATTGATGCCTTCGATTCCGGGAGCGAGGAGCATACACGCCGCCACCATCTGGCTGAACGCTGGCGTGACCGTATGATTACAGAAGGCGACTCCGTTGCTGGCGAGTTTTTCAGTTACTGCCCAGACGCAGATATGCAGCACTTACGCAACCTGGTTCGCAACGCCCGCAAGGATGTGGAAAAACAGAAAAACACCGGCCAGATCCGCAAGCTCTTCCGTTACCTGCGGGAGCGCATTGACGAGGTAGAGGCCTGATTTTCTGCCCGTGGTACCGGGTTAATTACCGGTATCGAAAACCCGCCGAAGGTCTACTTTGGGCTCGTCCCAGGTACCAGTAACGTCATAGGTGGCGCTGGTCAACTTACTCAGCGGGTCGCCCAACAACTTGTCCAGCACGAACAGTGCTCCTCCTATGGGCGCGCCTGCCCCCATCAGTAACGCTGCCAGAGGCAGGTTCTGGGTCAGTGGCAAAACGACCACAAGGCGCATATCAAGCGCCCCGCTTGCCAGATCTGTGGTACCACTAAGCTTGAAGGCTCCCGATGGTCCCGCTACCTGAAGTTCGGGATCCATGGTCAACAGGCCCTCGTTCAGGCTCGCCTTGCCTGAGATCGCATCGAACGCCACACCGCGTTCATACAGATCGGAAAAATCCAGCTTGAGCCTGCGCCAGAGCGTATCGGCGTTGAGCAGGTTGAATATCCGAAATATTTGGGCGCTGTTGTTTCGCTCCAGAATCACGCCATCATCCAGTCGGAGACTGACTACACCACTGAGTTTCGCAAGATCGAATTCATCCGGGCGGCCGGGCCAGTCCAGTTCCAGTTCAACGCCGGTCTTCTTATTCGAAAGCGGGATATCGGTATTGAACAGCTCACCCAGATCCGCCAGCGCTCCGCCGGAGACGGTGCCGGAGAACTGACTGGTTTCTATGTTATTTATCACGCTCCAGGTCATATCGCCCAGAAGTGTAAGGGATTTCAGCCGGCCCTCGATGCCGGTGATATTAAGCTGGTATGGCTCGGGCCGCAGGTGAAACGACCAGCGCCCCAAGCTGTCGTCATCAAGCCGCAGTTCGGAAATAGCTATATCCACATCTGGCCAACTCGCCATATCCATTGCACGGAAGGCTTCCAGTTGCTGCTCGATCGTCAATAGCTCCGGCGCATCTTCCGCCTTGGTGTTATCCCGGAGGAGCCGTAACACTTCAAAATCTGCGGTTACAGGGCGGTCGTCGTCCGGGAATTCAATCCGGCCAATCGCCCTCTCGGAGCGGGTCGTAAGAACCCAGCGATCGCCCAGGTCGAGAGCCTCCACATGGATGTTCGTCAGAGTCTGATCGCCGAGATGCAGCTCGCCGAACGTCAGTTCAACGCCTGAGCGTTTCAGCAGCAGATCGAATGTTGCGCGATTTTCCCAGCTCCCGGCGATGCTGATCCCGTTCGCCGCCTCGGGATTGATTTCCACAACCAGCGGAGAAGCTTCACTCGACTTCTTCGAAAACGGACCTGGCCAGTCAATGGTCAACCCCTCAAGGTTTGAGCGAACGGTAATGCGCGACGCAGTGTCAGCGGCTACATTGAGCTCCGCAGAGTAATCAATGCTGCCTTTAAGCCCGTAACTGCCCTCTCCGTTACCACCGCTGGCTCCGGCATCGGAGTCCACTAGCCCCGTCTGGCGGAGCGCGTCAGGTACGGACAAGGAGCCGGTTTGCCGAATAGTTAGCATCTCTGCGCCGGAAGCCTTGCCTGTAGACGATTTGCTGAACATAACCTTGACCGGCTCGCCCAGAAACCGGGCGCCGAGGGGGCCCCCGGAAAATCCCTTGGCCGAGTGGTACTTCACGGACCCCGAAATTTTTTCCCAACTCAAGTCCGCGTCCGGATATCGGACATAGCCATTCGAGGTACTGACGCCCGCGTCCACCACCACTTCTCCAGCGCCATCAAGAGGCAGATCAATGCCCAGATCCAACTCGTAGTCACCGCCGTATTTCAGGCTTGCGGCCTGGGGCCCGGCCATTTCCCCGAAGGGGCTATTTGCCATCCAGAACGCAATGGCCTCACCCGGCACGGGCGCCGACACATCCACCCGGACAAGCGCCCCTTCAACGCGGGGAATAATGGCGACAGTGCCTGGACTCAGCGACAGCCCGCCAGTTTTTCCGGTTTCAAGAGACACCAGGGTGTCGCCGTTCTGTATGGCGACTCTGCCGCGCGCCTCCGTCACCTCGGGCCACCGTTCGTCATAACGGACAGTGGCGTTCTCGAACTCATACCACATGGAGGAAACAAATGACCCCGAAGGCGCATCTCTGCCAATCTGGCCATGGCCGTAATACACGCCCGATGTGATATCCGCCTCTTTGATTGCGGTAGTGAGCCATTGATACAGGCCGGCATCTACGATCTTTTCAGGCACAAATTCTGCCAGCAAGGAGGCGTCTGCATTCTCGACAGCCACACGCAGCCCCAGATCATCCTCACCCTGCCGATCCAGCTTCAGATCAAAAGCTCCGGTCAGGCGGGTACCCTCGCCATAGGTCATGCTTATGTCACTCGCGTATACGCGAGTGACAGGGCCATCCAGCTTCCAGGCGATGGTGGCGTCAGCCTCGGGCAAGGACCACTCACTGCCGAACAGTTCGGGAAACGCAAGGGTAACGGGCTGACTGCCTGAGCGGGCTTTCACGTAGCCTGATGTCTGATCAACATAAATAAACCCGTTAACACTCTTTACCGCCGGCGCACCAGCGTATGCCGCAGCCCCGACATTCCTCAGACGCCCGGATAATTCGAAGCTGCTGCCGGCATTTCCCGGAACGCTGAGCGTCATGCCGTCAAGAAAACCAACGGGGCGGTAATGTTCCAATGCTTCCCGGGCTAAGTACGGAAGCACCGGCAGAGCTCCTGCCAGGCGTCTTAACGGGCGCAGAGGAAGGGCGTCAGCCGTTACAGAAAACCCCTCTGGCTCAGGTGACAGCAGCAGACTGAACGGGGGGACACTGTCACCGTTCCAGGTCCAGGCGAGCTGCTTCAGGTGCCACTCCCCGATGGTCTCGAGCTGCTTACTGGCGTCGCCCTGCTCTTCCAGAACAGCATTATGTCGCCGCCAGCCGAAACGGGCGCTGATATCCTCCAGCGGTGCCAGAGATTCGCCAGCAACACCAAGCTGCAGGTAAGGGGTTCTTACCGTCCCGCTGACTTGCTGCAAGACGCCGTCGCGAAAGGTAAGCCAGGCTTCGCCGCCCAGATCAAACCCCTCCACACGAATGTCCCGCCACTGGTATTCATCAACCAATCCGTCAAACAGGCGGCCGGAGTTCACATCAAGGTACAACTGGCCGGTAAAGTCACCGCGAAAGAAATGCTGTCCCACAAGGGTAAAGCTGGCAAGCTGCTGGGTTGTCGCAGACCGCATGGCGCGCCCGGACGCGCGGAACAGGCCCTGGTGATATTTCAGGTCAAGCTGGGGAACATCGATATGCCGGAGCTGGCCCTGATTGTCGCGGATACCCAAGCTCACGCGAGTCACTTTTATGTAGGGATCTGACAGCCATTTTCCGGCGACTTCCAGCCAGTGCCGGAACCGGTTATTGAAGGGTTCCTGAAAGTCTGCCCCCCGAACGCCCACATCGCCACTGTCCTTCTGATTCAACGTCAACTCGAGCCCTTCGGCTTCAAAATCCTCAAACACAATTCTGAAGCGCATCAGCGAAGCGAGTGCGTCGAAACGAATGGTCAAATGCTGCAGGCTCAGCGCCCGCACCCCGGAATCGGCGTTGGTAATTTCTATATCCTGCGCGGTAAAGGAGGGGTCAAGCCAGAACCAGCGAGAGGAGAGGCTGCCAATGCTGACTTCGTGCCCCAGGCGGGCGGAAAGCTCGCGGGAAAGATCATCCCGGAAGGCGTCGACATTCTGAGTGAGCTGCCTGCCAATTCCGGCATAGAGCGCAAACAGCACCAGAATAACCACCAGCAACCACCAAATAGCGCCGGTAAACAGCGCAATCAGGCGGAACGGCGGGCTTTCTGAGGAAGACATTCGGCGGACTACTCCCTACTCCGGTGAAGCGCCCCGGAATCAGAGCAAAACGACATCATACTGCTCCTGGCTGTAAAATGGTTCTACCTGGAATCGAACGGTCTTTGAGATGAAGGTTTCAAGATCCGCTACGTTGTCGGATTCTTCATCAACCAGGCGATCGACCACGCTCTGGGAGGCCATCACCAGATAGCTTTCTGCGTCGTAAGCACGGTTAACCCGCAGAATTTCCCGGAAAATTTCGAAACACACTGTCTCGCTGGATTTCAGGAACCCTCTGCCATCGCAAATGGGACAGGGCTCGCACAGAACCTGGCCGAGGCTTTCTGTGGTTCGCTTACGGGTCATCTCCACAAGGCCCAGCTCGGACACGCCGGTAATCTTGGTTTTAGCATGATCTCGCTCAAGCATCTTTTCGAGCATTCTGTGAACCTGGCGCTGATGCTCTGCATCTTCCATGTCGATAAAATCGATTATGATGATGCCACCCAGATTACGCAGGCGCAGCTGGCGGCTGATCGCCCGGGCCGCTTCCAGGTTGGTCTTGAAAATGGTCTCTTCCAGGTTGCGATGACCGACAAACGCGCCGGTGTTGATATCGATGGTGGTCATAGCTTCGGTCTGATCAATGATCACGTAGCCGCCGGACTTGAGCTGAACTTTGCGACTAAGCGCCTTCTGAATCTCATCCTCCACCGAATAAAGATCGAAAATCGGCCGCTCGCCGGGGTAGTACTCCACTTTATCCGCAAACTCGGTCACAAATTCTTCGACAAACTCCATCACCCTCTGGTGGCTCTCACGGCTGTCGATACGCACTTTTTCAGTCTGTGGCCGGATGAGGTCACGGATGGTGCGGATGAACAGGGGCAAATCCTTGTAAACGGCTGCCGGCGCCTGCACTTTTTCAATCCTCTCGTGAATGGACTGGCTAAGGTGGTGCAGGTAGTTCATATCACCCATCAGCTCTTCCGCCGATGCAGCCTCAGCCGCCGTGCGGATAATATATCCGCCCTGCACTTCAGGATGCGCTGCGGCGCCTTCCTCAACGAGGGTTTTCAAGCGGTTGCGTTCGGTCTCGTCTTCAATTCTCTGGGAAATACCCACGTGACTGACTTCGGGCATGAAGACCAGGTAACGGGACGGTATGGAAAGCTGAGTGGTCAGCCGGGCGCCCTTTGTTCCAATAGGATCCTTGGTTACCTGCACCACCAATGACTGGCCTTCCCGCAACAAGGTACGAATGTCCGGAACGGTTTTGGGCCCGTCGCCGGGATCTGCCGCGCCAGATTGACTCGAGACAACATCGGAGGCATGAATGAACGCCGCCCTTTCCAGGCCTATATCTACGAATGCCGCCTCCATGCCGGGAAGCACGCGCACAACCTTGCCCTTATAGATATTACCGACAATGCCCTTGCGGCTGGCACGCTCAATATATGCTTCCTGAAGCATACCGTTCTCGACCAACGCGACCCGGGTTTCAACCGGCGTTACGTTGATCAGGATTTCTTCGCTCATGATTGGCTCTCCCGACTACTTCGGCCAGTGTTTCCAGACAGGGCAGCCAGCATCGGCCAGCAAAGCAGCTGTCTCCTGCAATGGCAGGCCAACAACCGCACTGTAGCTCCCTTTGATTTCTTTCACAAAAATACCACCAAGCCCCTGAATTCCATAACTTCCGGCCTTGTCCATGGGCTCACCTGTGGTCACATAGGCGGCAATCTCATCCCCGGACAGCGAGCGAAACGTAACTTCCGCAGTCACCAGGCGAGACTCGCAGCGCACGCCCTGCGCCAGCGCAATGGCCGTCATGACCTGATGCGTTGTGCCAGACAACTCGGAAAGCATGGCTCTGGCTTCGTGTTGATCGGATGGTTTACCGAGAATTGCATTATCCAGAACCACAGAGGTATCGGAGCCGAGAACCAGCTTGCCGGGAAAGCTGACCGCAACAGCGAGGGCTTTCTCCCGGGCCAGTCGCTCAACGTAATCTCCGGGCATCTCCGCAGTTCGGGGTGTTTCGTCGATATGAGCGGGCTGCACAGAAAACACAACACCGATCTGCTCAAGCAGCTCTGAACGGCGCGGAGACGCAGAGGCAAGAATAATGGAGGCCATGGCTATCCCAACTTCCGGTTGATGTTGTCCATCAGTATGGAAAACACAGGCCATACCAGGGCGCTGGTCAGTGCTGGCCACAAATAGCTGAAACCGGCATCCTCGCCTCCGAACATCTGCTTGAGGAAGTGCACCAGCATCTGATTTATGCCCAGAAGGAGGAATACCATAAGGCACTGTTGCGGCATGGGATGCATGCGCAGCCGCTGATGAATAGTGAGAACAAGAAAGGCGATCAGCCCCATCCCCAGAGCATTAACACCCAACGGCGTTGCTTCCAGCACATCGAGCAACAGGCCCAGACACCACGCAAACAGGATGCCGAACTGCGCCGGGGCCCGGAACGCCCAGTAGAACACAATCAAGCCAAGCCACTCAGGTCGGAACTCAAACCAGCCCACGGGAAACAAAGAAATGCTCAGCACCAGTGATACAATCACTGAGAGTACAAATACCGGATAACTGATCACAGACAACATCAGCCCTGGCCCTCCTGCGCGGTATCGGTGGCAGGCGACTCTGGCTGAACCTGATCACCGGTAGCGGGCTCCGTTTGAAACCCGCCTTTTGGCGGAAAAACCACCAGTACCAGACGGCTTTGATTGAGCTGTGCCTTCGGCCGCGCCTGAATCGATACAAAAGGTTCGCCTGGCTCTTTGTTGATCAGGCTGACTTCCGCAACCGGATAACCTCTTGGAAAACGCCCGCCAAGGCCAGAACTGACGAGCAGGTCCCCCTCACGAATATCGGCAGTATCAGGCACATGAACCAGATCAAGCGTACCGGAATCGCCAGTGCCCAGAAGAATGGCCCGCAACCCGTTTCGCACCACTTCAACCGGCACAGCATGACTGCTGTCGGAAACAAGAAGTACACGGGAGGTTACCTGGCTGGTCTGCACTACCTGCCCCATCAGCCCATGGGCATCCAGTATTGCCTGCCCGACCTGCAGACCGTCGCTGCGACCTTTATTGATAATAATTTCGTGGGAATACGGATCCGGCGACACACTCACCACTTCACTGACGATAACCCGGTCATCCAGGAGTTCTGAGGAATTCATCAGGCGGCGGAGTTCGTTATTTTCAGAGGCCAGAGCGGCATACTTGAGGGCCCTTCGCTCAAGAATGAGCAGGCGGGCTTTCAGATCTTCGTTTTCCTGTTTCACGTCTTCGCGGGTGGTAAACAGGCTGGCAACCCAGTCGCTGAACTGATAGGGCGCATTACCTAGCCAGTAAACAGGAGTGAGGCCAGTTGCCAGAGTACTTCGGACAGGCGTCAGACGATCGAACTGCTGATCGGCAACGATCAGCGTTGCCGATACGATAATAACGAGTAGGAGCCGGAGGCCAGGCACTGGCCCCTGGACAAAAATGGTTTTAATGGCGATCCCTCCCCAAAGGATTAACCCTCCGGAGAGAACATTCCGATGCCACCCCGGTCAATCACTTCCAGCGCCTTGCCGCCACCACGGGCGACACAGGTGAGCGGATCCTCGGCAATGATCACAGGTAGCCCGGTTTCTTCGCTAATCAGCTTATCCAAACCGCGCAGCAGTGCGCCACCGCCGGTCAGCACAATACCGCGTTCTGCGATATCCGAGGCCAGTTCTGGCGGGGACTGTTCCAGCGCGCTTTTAACCGTTTGTACAATCTGCGCCAGAGATTCCTGAAGCGCGTCCAGGATTTCTTCACTGTTAAGGGTGAACGCGCGCGGCACACCTTCGGCCAGGTTACGCCCACGCACATCGATTTCGAGAATTTCCAGCCCTTCATAAGCGCAACCGATTTCATGCTTGATGCGCTCGGCGGTAGATTCGCCAATCAGGCTGCCGTAGTTGCGGCGCACATAGGTAACGATGGCTTCGTCGAACTTGTCACCACCCACCCTTACCGAATCTGCGTATACGATGCCGTTAAGGGAAATAATCGCAATTTCGGAGGTACCACCGCCAACATCCACAATCATTGAGCCGCTGGCTTCTTCTACCGGCAGGCCGGCACCGATCGCGGCGGCCATGGGCTCTTCAATCAGGAACACTTCCCGGGCACCGGCACCAAGGGCCGACTCGCGGATCGCTTTGCGTTCTACCTGGGTAGATTTGCTGGGAACACACACCAGAACCCTCGGGCTCGGGGTGATAAAGCTGTTCTCGTGCACCTTGTGAATAAAGTGCTGGAGCATTTTCTCCGTCACCACAAAATCAGCGATTACGCCGTCTTTCATGGGGCGAATCGCGGTGATATTGCCAGGAGTTCGGCCCAGCATGCGCTTGGCTTCGGCGCCAACGGCGGCAACCATCTTCTGGGAGTTCGTGGTACGAATGGCTACAACGGAAGGCTCGTTCAGCACAATCCCGCGGTCACGCACGAAAATAAGGGTGTTGGCGGTGCCCAAATCAATGGACAGGTCGCTGGAGAATAAGCCTCGGAGTCTTTTAATCAACATTCGTGTAGTTTCAACCTGAGAGTTGCGGTTGCAGAAAGATGCGGCAACTTTAGCAGTGCCCCCCCGCTCAGGCAAGACGCAGCCTGCTGCAAAGGCAAATGATATTGCTCCCCGCATGAACAATTGTCCATGCGCTTATGAGACCAGAATTCCGTACGGGGCATTTTTCTGGTTGACGCGGGCGGTGAGTTGATCTTTGCTTCACATTAAAGATGTCTGAAAAGACGGCCTGAAACCTCCGACCCACGCTGTTCAACCTGCCATAATCGAGGCCCCAGTTGAGAATACCAGAAATTAATCTGCCGCAGCGCATCCGCACGGCAGCAGTGGCTTGGCGTTTGTGTCTAACTTTGACTTTGGCATTGACTGTCGCGGCGGCGCTGCCCTCCTTAGCTCTGGCCCAGCAAAGCGAAGCCGAGCCAGCAGGGGCGATCACCTTGCAGCCAGGTGCCGACCGTGACGCGCTGATCGCCGAGCGCATCACCAGTATTTTTGCCCAAATTCCGCAGTTCGAGTCACTGCAGGTCAGCGTTAACAGCGGTGTGGTGGCACTGACGGGGCAGATTGCCAACGAAGCCCAGGCCCAGCGGGCACTAAAACTCGCCCACCGGGTAGAAGGTGCCGTTGCCGTTGATGACAGGGTTGTGCGCACCCTGGACTTGCAGGACAACCTCAACCCTCTTTGGGATTCGCTACAAAATACCCTGCGCGGCTGGGTAAGAGCCCTGCCACTATTGCTGGTGGCGCTCAGTATTTTGGTCGTAGTGGCCTTTGCCGGGCACCGTCTGGCTAACTACAACCCGCTCTGGTCACGGTTAACCAAAAACCCGTTCCTGGCGGAACTGGCCGGCCATGCAGTCAGGCTGGTGACGATACTTCTGGGCCTGCTACTTGCCCTGAACGTACTCGGGGCCACAGCGCTGATGGGCACATTACTGGGTGGCGCAGGTGTGCTAGGTCTGGCCATCAGCTTTGCAGTCAAAGACTCCATGGAAAATTATATCTCCAGCATCATGCTCAGCATCCGCCAGCCCTTCCGGGCTCAGGAGCACGTGGTCATCAACGACTACGAAGGCGTCGTGGTGCGACTGACATCGCGTTCCACGGTACTGATGACACTGGACGGCAACCACTTGCGCATCCCCAACGCGACGGTTTTCAAAGCCGTTATTCTGAATTACACCCGCAACCCTCAGCGCCGCTTTGACTTTATCCTGGGCGTAGACGCAGAAGACGACCCGGCTCAAGCCATCCAGACCGGCCTGGCCGCGCTGCAGCAGCTGGATTGGGTGCTGGAAGACCCCGAGCCCCACGGGATCATCGAATCCGTGGGCGATTCCAACATTCTGATCAAGTTCATGGCCTGGATTGACCAGCGCGAAACCGACTATGGCAAAGCTCGCAGTCTCTCCATTCGTGCCTCCAAGAATGCACTGGAAGCCCAGGGCTTCACCTTACCCGAACCCATCTACCGGCTGCGTTTCGACCAGACACCGGCAACGCTGGTAGTAACGGACTCTTCCGAAAAGCCGGTGGAAGCGACAAAACCGGACACAAGCACCGTCACAAATTCGCCGATTTCCGAACTACCGCCTGGCGATGTATTGAATGTACGCCCGGACACCAATATTGCGCGACAAGTGCGCGAAGAGCGCAGCGATACCGCAGTCGAAGACCTTCTGGACGATGCCAGGCCGATTGAATAGCTTTGCGGTCTCGCGAGTCTGATGGCTCACACCGCCGTGGCCCTCCCGCACAGCCGCGAATCTGTTACCATAACGGCCTTCATAAAAACGCTGTTTTATACTTTGGAGTCAACGTGACCATTTCCCGCGAAGACATTGAAAAAGTCGCCGTGCTGGCCCGTATTCGTCTCGACGAAGAGCAGATACCGGCACTGGAGAAAGACCTGGGCAACATCCTCAGCCTCGTTGACCAGCTCAGCGCCGCCGATACCGACAACGTAGAGCCCCTGGCCCACCCGCTGGATGCGGTGCAGCGCCTGCGCGCCGACGAAGTTAGCGAGAGTAACCAGCGCGAAGCCTTTCAGGCCATTGCTCCGGCCACCGAGAATGGCCTTTATCTTGTACCTCGCGTTATTGAGTGATCTGACGAACCACACCATCAGGATTGAACATGCATAACAAATCCGTAGCAGAGCTTTCCCGCGAACTGGAAAGCGGCAAGATTTCAAGCGTGGAACTGACCCGTGAGTTCCTCGACCGCATCAAGGCCGAAGACGGCCAGTACAACAGCTTTATTACGGTCACCGACGATCAGGCCATGGCTTACGCCAAGGCCGCTGACGAACAGCGTGCAGCCGGCAAAGCCGGCGCGTGGACCGGTGTGCCCTTGGCCCACAAAGATATTTTCTGCACCAGCGGCGTAACCACCACCGCCGGTTCGAAAATGCTGGCCAATTTTGTGCCACCCTACGACGCCACGGTAACCGCTAACTTCCGCGCTGCCGGTGCGGTGTGCCTGGGTAAAACCAATATGGACGAGTTCGCCATGGGCTCTTCCAACGAATCCAGCTTCTTCGGCCCGGTGACCAACCCCTGGGGCCTGAACAGCGGCGACAAACGTGTACCCGGTGGATCTTCCGGCGGTTCTGCGGCGGCCATCGCCGCTCGTCTGGTTCCGGCAGCCACTGCAACAGACACCGGTGGTTCCATTCGCCAGCCGGCGGCACTGTGCGGCATCACGGGACTGAAGCCTACCTATGGCCGGGTGTCTCGCCACGGCATGATCGCTTTTGCCTCCAGCCTTGATCAAGGCGGCACTATGGCGCGCACCGCCGAAGACAACGCGCTGATGTTGAATGTGATGGCCGGATTCGATCCGAAAGACTCCACATCCGCTGATCGTGCCGTGCCGGATTACACCGCAACCCTGAAAGAACCCTTGAAAGGCCTGCGTATCGGTCTGCCGAAAGAGTATTTCTCGGATCAACTCAGCCCCGCGATGGAAGAGCAGGTACGCAATGCCGTAAAGGAATACGAGAAGCAGGGCGCGATCGTGAAAGAAGTGTCACTACCCCACGCCAAACTCGCCATTGCCGCCTACTACGTGATTGCCCCAGCCGAAGCCTCCGCCAACCTGTCGCGCTTTGATGGCGTGCGTTACGGCTACCGCTGTGAAGATCCGCAGGACCTCAACGATCTTTATACCCGTACCCGCGCCGAAGGCTTCGGAGGTGAGGTAAAGCGCCGTATTCTGGTAGGCACCTACGCGCTCTCTGCCGGCTATTTTGATGCCTATTACCTGAAGGCCCAGAAAGTCCGCCGCCTGATCCAGCAGGATTTCATCAATGCATTTAAAGAAGTGGATGTGCTGATGAGCCCGGTTTCGCCGTCACCTGCGTTTGTGCAAGGCGAGAAAACCAGTGATCCGGTGACCATGTACCTGGAAGATATTTTCACCATCGCCGTGAACCTCGCGGGTGTGCCGGCCATGTCGGTGCCGGCGGGCTTTGTGGACGGCCTGCCAGTAGGGCTGCAGATTATCGGGAACTATTTTGAAGAAGCCCGTCTGCTGAATGCTGCCCATCAGTTCCAGCAGGTAACTGACTGGCACCAGAAGCT
Organism: Marinobacter antarcticus; assembly: GCF_900142385.1. Lineage (NCBI taxonomy): Bacteria > Pseudomonadati > Pseudomonadota > Gammaproteobacteria > Pseudomonadales > Marinobacteraceae > Marinobacter > Marinobacter antarcticus. The sequence goes on along the minus strand of NZ_FRAQ01000001.1, from coordinate 1,719,197 downwards.
TCCCCAGTAAGCCGGAACCAGGAGAACGTTTATGCAGTGGGATATTGTGATCGGGCTGGAAATTCATGTTCAGCTTGCCACCAAAACCAAGATTTTTTCCGGCTCCAGCACCGCCTTTGGTGCCGAGCCCAACACACAGGCCAGTGCCGTTGATCTGGCCATGCCTGGCACCTTACCTGTACCGAATGAACAGGCCTTCCGTTATGCGGTCATGTTCGGCTTGGCGGTAAATGCCGAAATCGGCCGGCGCTCGGTGTTCGACCGTAAAAACTATTTTTATCCGGATTTGCCCAAGGGCTACCAGACCACTCAGCTGGACCACCCTATCGTAGGCCCCGGCTTCGTGGATGTTGATCTGGCTAACGGCCGCAGCAAGCGTGTGCGCATTCACCACGCCCATCTGGAAGAAGACGCCGGCAAATCCCTGCATGAAGACTTTCACGGCATGACCGGCATCGACCTTAACCGTGCCGGCACGCCGCTGATCGAAATTGTCACCGAGCCGGATATGAACAGCGCGGAAGAAGCCGTTGCCTTCGCCAAAAAGCTGCACAGCCTGGTGTCCTCTCTGGGCATCTGCGATGGCGATATGAGCCAGGGCTCGCTGCGCTTTGACGTGAACATCTCCCTCAAACCAAAGGGTTCGAATGAGCTGGGGACACGTACAGAAACCAAAAACCTGAACTCCTTTCGCTTTATGGAGCAGGCCATCGCCCACGAAGTGGAACGGCAGATGGACATTCTGGAAGACGGCGGCAGAATCATCCAGGAAACCCGCCTCTACAATGGCGACCGGGACGAATCCCGCTCCATGCGCAGCAAAGAAGAAGCCAACGATTACCGTTACTTCCCCTGCCCGGACTTGCTGCCCGTGGTCATCGACGACGCCTTTATTGAAAGCGCACGCGATCTCCTGCCGGAGTTGCCGGACGACCGCAAAGCAAGATTCAAGGAGCAGTTCGGACTGAACGACTACGACGCGCGCCTGCTCAGCGATGATGCTCGCCTGGCGGCGTTTTTTGAAGAAGCCGCCAGCCACGGCAAAGATGCCAAGCTGGCCGCCAACTGGGTGCTGGGTGAATTCTCCGCGCGCCTGAACGCAGAAGACAAGGCCGTGACGCAAGCGCCCATCACCGGCACTCAGCTAGGCCAACTGGTGGCGCGCATTGCCGACAATACGGTGTCGTCATCCGGAGCCAAGAAGGTATTCGAGGCACTTTGGAACGGTGACGGCAATAACGCCGATGCCATCATCGAGGCCCAGGGCCTGAAACAGGTGTCGGATACCGGTGCACTGGAACAGATGGTGGATGAGGTTCTGGCGGGCATGCCGGATCAGGTTGCGCAGTATCATCAGGAAACCGATACCAAGAAGCAAAAGAAAATGCTCGGGGGCTTTATGGGACCTTTGATGAAGGCCTCGAAGGGACAGGGCAACCCGAAACTGTTTACCGAAATTCTGCTGAAAAAGCTCAACGGCTGAGGAACATCTGCTCAAACTGACGGATATTCTGCTGCACGTAATCAATAAATGCCCGCATGGCCGGCGTAGGATGCCGTGCCTGCGGGTAGACCACACACCAGCTGCGCCTCAGCGGGAAGCCCTTGATATCAACAATGTGCAAACTGCCCAAGGCGAGCTCGGACAACACGCCCAGCTTTGGCAGAACAGCCACACCAAGACCCGCCAGAACTGCATGCTTTACCGCATCGTTGGAGCCCAGCTCCATGCTTGGCTCTGCCCGTAGACGCTGATCCTGACAATGCAGTTCCAGCGCCAACCGGCTACCTGAACCACTTTCCCGCACCAGAAGGCTATTATCCAGAAACTCCTGGGTCGTCACATTTTGCTGTTTGAGCAATGGATGACCACTGGGCACAACCGGCACCAGTTCGTTATCCAGAAATGGCAGTGATGCCAACGGCTTTTCTGCAGGCACCATACCCATAATCACCAAGTCATCGGCGTTTTCGTTCAGCCTCTGCAAAGCCGTTGCCCGGTTAACAACGGCAACCGACACAGTCACCTGAGGGTTCAGCTGCAGAAACGCACTCAGCATATAAGGCACAATGTATTGCGCGGTATTGACCGCCACCAGCCTGAGCTCTCCCGCCACCTGCCCCTCCAGAGCCGCCAGGCTATTCTGCACCCGCTCCAGCTCCCGGAAGACGGCATGCACACAGCCGGCCATCTCCTCGCCGGCAGCGGTGCAGTAGAGTTTACGACCTACGTACTCAAACATGGGCATGCCCAGCGCCTGCTCCAGGTGACGCACCTGGCTGCTGACCGCTGGCTGGGTCAGCCCAAGTAGCTCCCCTGCCTTACTGTAGCTTTTCAGATCATTCACGGCCTTGAAAACCTGAAGCTGCCGAAAAGTCAGGCGACTGGCCATTTTCTGGATGGTAAGGGGCATAGAAGGCGCTTCCCGCTGCTTGTCATAAGCTATTACTTATAGATAAACAAAATAATATCAATTTTTCGCCAAAGGTCTATCCCGTTAGTCTCTCTATCACCTTCATTCGGGACGACGAGACGAGGAATCTCCCATGCTGAAGAAAGTATTAATCGCCAACCGCGGCGAAATTGCCGTCCGCATCGTGCGGGCTTGCGCAGAAATGGGGATACGATCGGTGGCTATCTACACCGAACCCGACCGCTACGGCTTACACGTAAAACGGGCCGACGAATCCTACTCTCTGGGCGACGACCCGTTGGCGGGCTATCTAGATCCCGCCCGCATCGTCAACCTGGCTGTAGAAACCGGGTGCGATGCCATTCACCCCGGTTACGGCTTCTTATCAGAAAACGCCGACTTCGCACGCCTTTGCGAGCAGAAAGGCGTAGCGTTTATTGGCCCTAAGTCCAGCGTGATCCACGGTATGGGGGATAAAACTCAAGCCCGCGACAGTATGCGAGCCGCCGGTATTCCTATCACTCCCGGCTCCGACGGAAATCTTGAAAATCTGGACGAAGCCCTGAAACTGGCCAACGACATCGGCTACCCGGTGATGGTGAAAGCCACCTCGGGTGGTGGCGGACGCGGCATACGCCGCTGCGATACGCCGCAAGAACTGAAAGCCCAGTACCCGCGAGTCATTTCCGAGGCCACAAAAGCCTTCGGTTCCGCCGAAGTGTTTATGGAAAAGTGCATTGTAAACCCGCGCCACATCGAGGTGCAGATACTGGCCGACAGCCAAGGCAACGCCATCCATTTATTCGAGCGCGACTGCTCCATACAGCGCCGCAACCAGAAGCTGATCGAGATAGCTCCCAGCCCGCAGCTCACGCCGGAGCAGCGCCAGTACATTGGCGATCTGGCCGTCAGGGCCGCCAAAGCCGTGGGCTACGAAAACGCCGGCACGGTGGAGTTTTTGCTATCCGGTAACGAAGTGCACTTCATGGAAATGAACACCCGGGTGCAGGTGGAACACACCATTACCGAGGCGATCACCGGCGTAGACATTGTGCGCGAACAACTGCGCATTGCCTCAGGACTGCCTTTGAGCTATCGCCAGGAAGATATCCAGTTCCGGGGCTATGCGTTGCAATTTCGCATCAACGCCGAGGATCCGAAAAACGACTTTTTACCCAGCTTCGGCCGCATCACCCATTACTACGCACCCGGTGGACCCGGAGTGCGGGTTGATACCGCCATCTATACCGGTTATGAAATCCCACCCTACTACGACTCCATGTGCCTGAAGCTGGTCGTGTGGGCACTGACCTGGGACGAAGTGATCGCCCGCGGCAAACGCGCACTGGACGACATGCGCCTGCACGGCATCAAAACCACCGCCCAGTATTACCAGCAAATTCTGGAGCATCCGGATTTCCGCGCTGGCATCTTTGACACCAGTTTTGTGCCCAGCCATCCGGAGCTGCTGAAGTATTCCACCAAACGCCACCCCAGTGAAATTGCACTCGCCATCGCCGCTACCATCGCCGCGCACTCAGGCTGGTAAACCGCAGGAGAATGACATTATGAGCCAAGCAAAGCCCATTGAAGTAACAGACCTGATTCTGCGTGACGCGCACCAGTCGCTGATCGCCACCCGCATGCGCACCGAAGACATGCTGCCCATTTGCGGCAAGCTCGACCAGGTAGGCTACTGGTCGCTGGAAGTCTGGGGTGGGGCCACTTTTGACGCCTGCGTGCGGTTCTTGAAAGAAGACCCGTGGGAGCGGCTGCGCCAACTGCGCGAAGCCCTGCCCAACACCCGCCTGCAAATGCTGTTACGGGGACAAAACTTGCTGGGCTACCGCCACTACGCCGACGATGTGGTGGAAGCCTTTGTGCAAAAAGCGGCGGATAACGGCGTCGACGTGTTCCGGGTGTTCGACGCGCTGAACGACCTGCGCAATATCGAAACCGCCATGAAAGCGGTAAAAAAAGCCGGCAAGCACGCCCAGGGCACAATCTGCTACACCACCAGCCCGGTACACACCCCCGCACTGTTTGTACAGCAAGCCAAAGAGATGCAAGCCATGGGGGCAGACTCCATTGCCATCAAGGACATGGCCGGACTGCTGACGCCCTACGCCACCTTCGACCTGGTCAAGGCCATCAAGGCAGAAGTGGATCTGCCATTGGTGATTCATAGCCACTCCACCTCGGGCCTGGCGCCGCTGTGCCAACTCAAGGCCATCGAAGCCGGCGTCGATCGCATGGATACGGCCATTTCCTCGTTCGCTTCGGGTACCAGTCACCCGGCAACAGAAACCCAGGTCGCCGCGCTGAAAGGCACTGATTACGACACCGGGCTTGATTTGAACCTGTTGAGCGAAATTGCCGATTACTTCCGCGAGGTGCGTAAAAAGTATCAGCAATTTGAAAGCGAGTTCACTCGCGAGGACGTTTCGGTGCAGATCAACCAGGTGCCTGGCGGCATGATGTCCAACCTGGCGAACCAGCTGAAAGAACAGAACGCGCTGGACCGCATCCGTGAAGTATTCGATGAAATTCCAAGGGTGCGGGAAGACCTGGGCTTTCCGCCGCTGGTCACACCTACCTCACAGATTGTGGGCACCCAGGCGGTGTATAACGTTCTGGCCGGCCAGCGCTACAAAACCATCACCAACGAAGTAAAGCGCTACCTTCAGGGTGGCTATGGTAAACCGCCAGCACCGGTGAACACTGAAGTGCGCAACAAAGCCATCGGCAATGAAGCCGTGGATGAAGGCCGCCCGGCCGATCAGCTCAGCCCGGAAATGGACAAGCTGCGCAAAGATATTGGTGAGCTGGCCCTTAACTCGGAAGACGTGCTCACCTACGCCATGTTCCCCGACCTGGGCCGCGAATTTCTGCAACAGCGCAAAGACGGCACCCTGGTGCCGGAAGCCCTGTTGCCACCGGAGACAAAAACCCGTGAGCGCCTGAGCACCGGCGTCGCCACCGAATTCCGCATTGAAGTGCACGGTGAAAGTTACGAGATAGCGGTCACCGGCTCCGGCGATTCGGGTGCAGGCAAGCGCAAACTCTACCTGTCGCTGGATGGCATGCCGGAAGAAGTGCTGTTTGAGTCGTTGAACGAATACGTGGCAGAGAGCAGTAGCGGCCGCAAAAAAGCCTCAACACCCGGACACGTGAGCACCGCCATGCCTGGCAATGTGGTAGAGGTTCTGGTGAAGGAAGGTGACAGCGTCAGCGCCGGTCAGGCCGTACTGATCACCGAGGCGATGAAGATGGAAACCGAGGTACATGCCAATATTGATGGCAAAGTAGAAGCCATCTATGTGTCCAAGGGCGACCGGGTAACTCCAGGTGAAGTGCTGATTGAGATCGCCTGATCAGCAGGAAAGATCGCAAGTCGCCTCTGGCTGCAGAGGCGACTTGCTGATTTCAGTAAACGCTCAGGCCAGCACTGCCCAAAGGTCGTGCTCGTCGGCGTGTTCAACCACCACACTAACAATCTGCCCCGGCTTCAGGTCGGTGATATCATTCAGATACACCATACCGTCAATCTCTGGAGCATCGGCTTTGGAGCGACCGATGGCACCCTCTTCATCTACCTCGTCAATCAGCACCTCAATGGTGGTGCCAATTTTAGCCTGCAAACGGGCACCTGAGATCTCGGCCTGCTTGGTCATAAACCGGGCCAGGCGCTCTTCCTTGACGTCTTCCGGCACTGCGCCTTCAATCTCGTTGGCTTTGGCCCCTTCCACGGCGCTGTAGGTGAAGGCACCCACGCGATCCAGCTGTGCCTCGTCCAGCCAGTCCAACAGATACTGGAAGTCTTCTTCGGTTTCACCGGGAAAACCGACAATAAAGGTGGAACGAATGGTCAGCTCAGGGCAGATTTCCCGCCACTTGCGGATACGATCCAGGGTTTTGCTGTCATGGGCCGGGCGCTTCATGGCCTTCAGCACTTTCGGGCTGGCATGCTGGAACGGAATATCCAGATACGGCAGGATTTTCCCCTCGGCCATCAGCGGAATGATGTCGTCTACATGGGGGTAGGGGTAAACATAGTGCAAGCGAACCCAAACGCCCATTTCGCCCAAGGCTTCGCACAGCGACTGCATTTTGGTTTTCAGCGGACGCCCCTGCCAGAAACCGGTGCGGTACTTGGTATCTACGCCGTAGGCCGAGGTATCCTGGGAGATCACCAACAGCTCTTTCACACCTGCATCGACCAGCCGTTGGGCTTCGTCCATCACGTCGCCAATGGGCCGGCTGACCAGATCGCCGCGCATGGAGGGGATGATGCAAAAGGTGCAGCGATGATTGCAGCCTTCAGAAATTTTAAGATAAGCAAAGTGCCTTGGCGTCAGCTTGATGCCCTGGGGCGGCACGAGATCGGTGAACGGATCATGCTTGCGTGTCGGTGGAACAAACTGATGCACCGCACCCACCACCTCCTCGTAGGCGTGCGGACCGGATACCGCCAGCACCCCCGGGTGGGTTTCGCGGATTTTATCGGCTTCCACACCCATACAGCCGGTGACGATGACTTTGCCGTTTTCGCTGATGGCCTCGCCAATAGCATCCAGAGATTCCTGTTTGGCTGCATCAATAAAACCGCAGGTGTTCACCACCACAATGTCTGCATCGTTGTAGGTAGGCACTACGTCGTAGCCATCCAGTCGCAGCTGGGTCAGGATGCGTTCGGAATCTACCAGCGCCTTGGGACAGCCCAGACTGATGAAACCAACTTTGCCGTTACTAGCCACTGTATTCTCGTTTTTGTCTGTCATAAAACGCTTCAGGATTCCTGGCACCCGACGGGAGCACGCGAATGAATGGGAGCGGGAATTTTACACCAATCAGGCGCCTTCCTGCAGTAAAAGCCGAGCAGCGCTTGAGGCTAAACGTTCCTGATCTGAATCAAAACTGTGAACCTTTGTTCAGAAAAATATAATAAATCTGCAACAATGTACGACACTCAAGTTGCTGATCAGAAAACAAACAACTACACTTTTTATCGTTTACACGTTGTTCTGAATCATTATTTGAGTCTGAGCATGCCCTACAGTGCCCATAAGAGAGCCCATGAAAGCTGCCACAATGAAGCCAAATTTACGTAACCAGCAACGCGTGGATGTTGTCAGTGACATCGTCATCGAGAAGCCGGATGGTTGCCTGCTCACCTGCACAATATCCAACCTTTCTCGCACAGGCGTAATGGTTTCCTGCAATCAGGAAACCGCAGGCCAGCTCATTCCGCGCTTGAAAGCACCCGCTCCGGGGAACTGGATTACGGTTAAAGCCCGGTTCTCTGTACCTGTCGTCGCAACCCAGCCAGTATCGATTTTAGCCAACGGGAATATCGTTCACCTGCGAAGAATGGCCCGGGACGAATTTCAGCTGGGCATCCAGTTTGCGGATTTTGAGGGGAACGGGTTTGATTATGTAGACAGGTACGTGCGCAAGCTTCTGGTTGACACGCCCAAACCTGCCTGACACCGCACGACATAGCGCGCCCATTCTTATTACCGGTCGCGCTCACTTCGCCGCTATAATGCTATAACTTAAAACTCTAACCGCAATGCTTCTTATAGCCTTATTGCCTCTGATATGATTGCCGCTCAAATTTGCACGCCCTCAAGGCCCGCTGCGGCAATGGATTATCATGACCACATACAACCTCACGCACCTGAAGCAATTGGAAGCGGAAAGCATCCATATCATCCGCGAAGTGGCCGCCGAGTTTGATAACCCGGTAATGCTCTACTCCATTGGTAAGGATTCTGCGGTCATGCTGCACTTGGCCCGCAAGGCTTTCTACCCGGGCAAATTACCCTTTCCTCTGATGCACGTAGACACCACCTGGAAATTCCGGGAGATGATTGATTTCCGGGAGCGCAAGGTAAAGGAATACGGGCTGGATCTGATTGTGCACACTAATCAGGATGGCGTGGAACAGGGCATCGGGCCGTTTTCTCACGGCAGCGCAAAACACACGGATGTGATGAAAACTCAGGCCCTCAAGCAGGCCCTGGACAAGTATGGATTCGATGCGGCATTCGGCGGCGCTCGCCGGGATGAGGAAAAATCCCGGGCCAAGGAGCGGGTTTATTCCTTTCGGGACAAGTACCATCGCTGGGACCCCAAGAACCAGAGGCCGGAACTCTGGAACACCTATAACGGCAAGGTTAACAAGGGCGAGAGCATTCGGGTGTTCCCGCTCTCCAACTGGACTGAGCTGGATATCTGGCAGTACATCTATCTGGAAGACATTGAAATTGTTCCGCTTTACTACTCGGCGGTGCGCCCTGTGGTGGAGCGCGACGGCTCACTGATCATGGTGGACGACGATCGCATGCCTATTAAAGAGGGTGAAACGCCGATGATGAAATCCATCCGTTTCCGCACCCTTGGGTGCTACCCGCTGACCGGCGCCATTGAATCCGAGGCAGACACTTTGCCCGAGATCATTCAGGAAATGTTGCTGGCGACCAGCTCAGAACGCCAGGGCCGCATGATCGATCACGATTCGGCCGGCTCCATGGAACAGAAAAAGCGGGAAGGGTACTTCTGATATGTCACATCAATCTGACCTCATCGCCGAGGACATCCAGGCATACCTCAAACAGCACGAGAACAAAGAGCTGTTGCGCCTGCTTACCTGCGGCAGCGTCGACGACGGTAAAAGCACTCTGATCGGCCGACTGCTGCACGACACCAAAATGATCTACGAAGATCACATGGCCACCCTGAAAACCGACAGCGCCAAAATGGGCTCCACCGGCGAAAAGCTGGATCTTGCCTTGCTGGTTGACGGTTTGCAGGCCGAGCGTGAGCAAGGCATTACGATCGATGTCGCCTATCGTTACTTTTCCACCGACAAGCGCAAGTTCATCATTGCAGACACGCCGGGGCACGAGCAGTACACCCGCAACATGGCCACCGGCGCTTCTACCGCTCAGGTCGCCATTCTGATGATCGACGCCCGCCGTGGCGTGCTGACCCAGACTCGCCGGCATTCTTATATTGCCTCCCTGCTTGGTATCCGGCACATCGTGGTGGCGGTGAACAAGATGGATCTGGTGGATTTCAGCGAAGACCGCTTCAACGAGATCAGAGAGGAATACCTGGCCTTCGCCGCCAAGCTCGGCCTGAACGATATCCGGTTTGTGCCGATCTCGGCACTGGAAGGCGACAATGTGGTCAATCGCAGCGAGAACATGCCATGGTTTAACTGCCAGCCGCTAATGGGCATTCTGGAAACGGTGGAAGTCGATCGCGACAAGAACCTTGAGCATTTCCGGTTCCCGGTGCAGTACGTCACCCGGCCTAACCTGAACTTCCGCGGCTTCTGCGGCACGATTGCCTCGGGCGTGATTCGCCCGGGCGACAAGGTTATGGCCCTGCCCTCCCGGCGCACCAGTTCCATCAAGGAAGTCGTGACGTTCGATGGAAATCTTGATGAAGCCTACATCGACCAAGCCGTAACGCTGACGCTTACAGACGAAATTGATCTCAGCCGCGGCGACATGCTGGTGAAGCCTGAAGATGAGCCGGAAGTGGGCAACCGTTTCAAAGCCAATATCGTATGGATGACAGATGCACCGCTGCAAACCGGTCGTCTCTACGACATCAAGCTGGGCCCGACTTTCACGTCAGGCACCGTTCGAAAAATCCACTACCAGACCGACGTAAACACACTGGAGCAGCACGCCAACCCGGCCCTGCTGCAGGTCAATGAAATCGGCCTGTGTGATCTCACCCTGAGCCAGCCAATCGCCTTTGATGCCTATCGGCGCAATCACGCGACTGGCAGCTTCATTGTTATCGACAGACTGACTAACGTAACCGTTGGCGCCGGTATGATCGATGGGTTGGCGGATTCCGCAGAAACCCTGGAGCCCGTAAGCCCGGAAGAGCGTGAGCGCCGACTAGCTCAGAAACCCCTGATTATCGGTTGCTCCGGTAAGCAGGCACCCGCCCTTGCCCTTGCTGTAGAACGTGCTCTGTTTGATCAAGGTAAAACCACCGTCATTCTGAGTGAGGATAACGCCGGTGATGCCGACAGTCGCCGCCGCGCTGCGCAGCTGCTGACAGCCTATGGCCTGATCGCAATTGCTGTGAACCTTGGCGCAGATGTGGCCAATGTTTCGATAAAGGCTGATAGCACAGAGGAAGTTTCCGGTGTTGCTGCAACGCTGGTTCAGGAGCTGGTTCGCAATAAACGGATCTAAGCCAAGATCAGCATTAATATCGCTCTAACGCAGTGATAAAAGCCAAGGGGTGGGGATGTCTTTTCTGCCGGAAAAAGATGTCTGAGCGCAGCGAGTTGCTTTTTCCAGAAGAAAAGACATCCCCACTGCTTGGCCAACTCCCAACTAGACAATTCTCGTTTTAGTCGTGAATGTAATGGTTGTCCGTGGCAGAATCTGTGGCCCTGAAGGTTTCCTTCGGGGCTTTTTTGCTTATTAATTCGGGAATTTTCTGTTTATGGCCATCAAACACCTGCGCACCGCTTTTTCCAGTCAGTACCAGCCGGGGCAGCCTGCTCGCCTCCAAAGTGGTGAATCTCTGCAAGAACCCGGTGGCGATTATGAGGCTCTGCATAAGCAGATGAAACGGTTGTTCAACAGCAAGCCGGGCAAGAAATACGGGCGGTTTTCGGATGACATCGGTGAGAGCCCTCTGAGGAGCTGGCTGAAGGAATACCTTGAGGACAAGCAGAGCTTTGCGGCTTTCACTGATCGGTTGTTCGGGCAGTGGCAGGAACTGCTTACCGGGTCTCAGGAGGAGTTTCAAGGGCAGTTGATGATTGTCCATGAGGCATTGGCGGATTCAGAAGTGGTCTATCTGCTGATTATGGAGAGCGACGGCGCCTTGCGTTTTGATGGCACTCAGGCTCTGGATACGACAGATGTGCTGAGCATGTCGCGTCTGAATTTGGCGATGCGTGTTGAGCTTGATGACTGGCTGGGCGATAACGCAGCTGAGAACTATCTTACTCTGGTTCATGCACGCGGCACTGGCGAGCCCGGTGAGCTGTTTATTCGGCTTTGTGGTTTTACCAACCAGGTGGATGTGGAGAAGGAAACGCTGACGTTTCTGGATGCGGTGGAGGCTTTTGCGAAGTCTTCGGAGCCGGAGAAGGCCGGCGAGGTACGTACTCGGGCCTATGAGTTCTGCAAGGAGCAGCATGCGCTGGGTGAGCCGGTTGCCATTGAGGCGCTGTCTGGCTATCTGGATGAGGAGCAGCCGGAGCGTTTCAAGGAGTTTGCGAGTAAAGCAGCGGAAATGCCGGAGAGTGGTGTATTGCATCCGGATCATCGCAAGGTGAAGAAGCTGGTGCGTATTGCGGGTTCTGGTGGTGGTATGAGTGTTTCTTTTTCTTCGGATCTGGTGAATCAGGCGATTTACTACGATCGCGACAAGGATGCGCTTACGATTACGCGGTTGCCTAAGGCTTTGCGGGAGCAATTGGAGCGGTTTCTGGAGAATCGGGAGGATTAACGTCCCACCTCGGGGGCTGGCTCCGCGGCGCGGCGTGTCTTTTCTTCTGGAAAAAGCAACTCGCTGCGCTCAGACATCTTTTTCCGGCAGAAAAGCCTCACCACACCCCGGGCCGATCTGACATTTTAGGTTTGACTGGCAGTTTACCGAGACAAGGCTGGTTACAGAATGATCACGCCGTTATAATGCGCAGTTATCCTTTTCAGCGCGCCCAATTTGGACAATTCAAAGCTCCAGGCGCCAAATACATCCAGTTGTGTTGAGACCCATGGCCAAAAAGCTATACATCAAAACCCACGGTTGCCAGATGAACGAATACGATTCATCACGCATGGCCGACCTGCTTAAAACCGGCGAAGCGGTTGAAATGACGGACTCCCCGGACGACGCCGATATCCTGTTGCTGAACACCTGCTCCATCCGGGAAAAAGCCCAGGAAAAAGTCTTTCATCAGCTGGGTCGCTGGAAAAAGCTGAAAGCGAAGAAACCGGAACTGATTATTGGTGTCGGTGGCTGTGTCGCCAGCCAGGAAGGCCAGGCCATTATCGAACGGGCGCCTTATGTTGATATGGTCTTTGGCCCGCAAACCCTGCACCGCTTGCCGGATATGATTACCGAAGTGCGCATGAAGGGTAACGGCGTTGGCGTGGTGGATGTCAGTTTTCCGGAGATCGAAAAATTCGACAACCTGCCGGATCCGGGTGCCGACGGCCCCTCAGCGTTTGTTTCCATCATGGAAGGCTGCAGCAAATACTGCACGTTTTGTGTGGTGCCCTACACCCGTGGTGAGGAAGTCAGCCGGCCGGCGGACGATGTGATTGCCGAAGTCGCCCACCTGGCCAGTCAGAACGTGCGCGAGGTGAACCTGCTCGGCCAGAACGTTAACGCTTATCGTGGAGAGACCCACGATGGCGATGTCATGGATCTTGCGGAGCTTATTACCCTGATCGCCACTATCGACGGCATCGATCGCATCCGCTACACCACCTCACACCCGGTTGAATTTACCGATGCGATGATTGAGGTTTACGAACAGGTGCCCGAGCTGGTCAGCCATCTGCACCTGCCTGTACAGAGCGGTTCGGATCGCATTTTGTCGGCTATGAAGCGCGGCCACACGGCGCTGGAGTACAAATCCAAGCTTCGCCGCCTGCGCAAGATTCGTCCCGATATCAGTTTTTCATCGGACTTCATCATCGGTTTTCCCGGTGAAACCGAAAAGGACTTTGAAGACACGATGAAACTGATCAACGATATCGGTTTCGATATGTCGTTCAGTTTCGTTTACAGCGCCCGGCCGGGAACTCCGGCATCCGATCTGCCGGATGACACTCCGATGGAAGTAAAGAAGCAGCGCCTGAAAATTCTGCAGGACCGGATCAATCAGACAGTGATGGATATCAGCCGCAAGATGGTAGGCTCGACCCAGCGTATTCTGGTGACGGGGCTGTCGAAGAAGGACCCTGGGGAGTATTCTGGGCGCACGGAGAACAATCGGATTGTTAATTTCCGGCATGAAAATCCGGGAATTATCGGGCATTTTATCGACGTCGAGATTGTTCAGGCATACGCAAATTCTCTGCGTGGCTTGCCGGTAGATTCGGAATTATATTGAGCTTCAGACCATTACAACACCGCTAGCTATGCATTCTCCCGAAAACGGGGAAACCATCAGAACCGGAGTAATATTGGACACCAACGATTCCAGACAATTTGATTTACACCCCATAGATCAACACAGGTTGACCACGCTTTGCGGACAGTTTGATGAGAATCTGAAGCACGTCGAACGGCGCCTGCAAGTATCGGTCAGCCGCAGGGGCCACCACTTCCGGGTGGAAGGTGAAACCGAACACGTTGCCGCGGCTGTGGAAGTGATTCGGCATCTCTATCGGGAAACCGAAGCCACGGATGATATTTCACCGGATACCGTACACCTTTACATCCGGGAAACCGGGTTTGAGCGGCTACCGGAAGATGTGCCGTTCGACGGTGCCGTGACCATTATTAAAACCCCGAAGCTCACCGCCAAACCTCGCGGTGCGAATCAGCAGAAGTATGTGCATAGTATTCGCTCCCACGATATAAACTTCGGTATCGGCCCAGCCGGCACAGGTAAAACCTGGCTGGCCGTTGCCTGCGCGGTGGAAGCTCTGAAAGATGAGCAGGTGAAGCGGATCTTGCTGGTGCGCCCGGCGGTTGAGGCGGGTGAGAAGCTGGGCTTTCTGCCCGGGGATCTGGCACAGAAGGTGGATCCATATCTCCGGCCGCTATACGACGCGCTTTATGAAATGCTCGGGTTTGATCATGTCACTCGACTTATTGAGAAAAGCGTCATCGAGATTGCGCCGCTGGCTTTCATGCGTGGTCGCACTCTGAACAACTCGTTTATTATTTTGGATGAAAGCCAGAACACTACCCGCGAGCAGATGAAAATGTTCCTGACGCGGATCGGTTTTGGTTCCACTGCCGTGATCACTGGCGATACCACGCAGGTGGATCTGCCACGCGGCCAGAACTCCGGGCTGATCCATGCAGCGGGTGTGCTTAACAACGTCACGGGTATCGGTTTTACCCGTTTCGAAGCCAAGGACGTTGTCCGACACCCCCTGGTCCAGCGAATAGTGGAAGCCTACGATTCGTTTGATGACGGGAGCGACCGCAAACGATGAGCGAACTGACGGTTGATCTCCAGAACGTGGTTGACGGGCCCGGAGTGCCTACGGAATCCCTGTTTCAGTCCTGGGCTCAGGCTGCCTGGTTAGGGCCGGATCCTTCCGAGGTCACCATCCGTATTGTCGGCATTGACGAGAGCCAGGCGCTCAATCATCAATTCCGCGGGAAGGATAAACCAACCAATGTGTTGTCCTTTCCATTTGAAGCCCCAGCCGGTATAACAGTGCCATTGGCAGGAGATCTCGTTATTTGTGCCCCTGTCGTGGAAGATGAAGCCAGGGACCAATGCAAAGAGCCGGCAACTCACTGGGCACACATGGTGGTGCACGGGATGTTGCATCTCCAAGGCTATGATCATATTGACGATGAAGGCGCAGAGGCCATGGAGGCTCTGGAAATCCGGTTGCTGGCACAGTTTGGGTTCGGCAACCCCTACACAGCAGAGGAAACGGTAAAGGACTCATGAGCGACGATCAGTCGAGTCGCAGTCAGGGCTCCAACAAGTCCTGGCTGGAACGTATCTCACATGCCTTCTCCAGCGGGCCAGAATCCATCGAAGATGTGCTGGAACTACTGCGGAGCGCCGAATCCCAGGCCATCATCGATGTCGATGCCATGAGCATCATCGAAGGCGCGATGCAGGTGGTGGATATGCGTGTGGATGAAATCATGATCCCCCGCTCCCAGATGGTCACCGTTCGAGCCTCCCAGGACCCGAAAGAATTTCTGGATGAAGTCATCTCGTCTGCCCATAGCCGGTTCCCTGTCATTGGCGACAGCCAGGATGATGTCATCGGCGTTCTTCTCGCCAAAGACCTTTTGCCTCTGGCCCTGAACAACGACATGGACTGGTCTCATGTCCGCGAGATTCTACGCCCTCCAACGTTTGTTCCCGAGAGCAAACGCCTGAATCAGCTACTCAAGCAGTTCAAGGAAAACCGCAATCACATGGCAATCGTCGTGGATGAGTACGGCGGAACGGCGGGTCTGGTGACCATTGAAGACGTGCTCGAGCAGATCGTCGGCGAGATCGAGGATGAGCACGATTTCGACGAAGAAACCCACATCAAGGTCCGCGGCAATGGCTCTTACGCCGTGAAAGCTGTGACGCCGGTTGACGACTTCAACGAGTTCTTCAATACGGGGCTGGATGAGGAAGAGTTCGACACCATTGGCGGCGTAGTACTCAAGGAATTCGGACACCTGCCCAGACGCGGTGAAACGGTTGAATTCGGTGGTTTGCGCTTTACCATTGCTAATGCCGATAACCGTGTCATCCGTCTGTTACAGGTAACCCGCAGTGAGCCTTGACGATTCAACACCCCCGATTGCCCCAACCCGTTCGTTATTTCCCAATCGCTGGTTAAGTATGGCAACCCTCGTGGTTGCCGGTGCTCTGCAAACCCTGACCTTTTCGCCGTTCCACCTCTGGTGGCTTGGCCCGGTTTCCTTGCTACTCACTTTGCTGGTTACCATTCCTCTGCCGGCAAAGAAACTGTTTGCCGCGGGCTGGCTGACCGGTCTGGGCCTGTTTGGCTCAGGGGCCAGCTGGGTCTATATCAGCATCAGTGAGTATGGAAACACGCCTATCCCGGTTGCAGTGTTGCTTACTGTTGCTTTTGCGGCAGGGCTTGCTCTGTTCCCTGCCCTGGCATTCTGGTTCTGGGGCAAGCTGGCGAAAGACAGCGCCGTACGGAGGCTCATTCTATTCCCAGCCATCTGGATTCTCGGGGACTGGCTCCGCGGCTGGCTACTTACCGGTTTCCCCTGGCTTTATCTGGGCACAGCTCATACGGACGGCCCATTGGCAGGGTTGGCACCGGTGGTTGGCGTTCATGGCCTAACCTTCTGGATAGCTGCCAGCAGCGCCGCAATCTTTGCGACAACCTGGCTTATTGCCCGGCGGCACCATATCAGCGCCGGCATTGTGGCGGTTGCGGCACTGACACCCTGGCTCGCGGCTCCGGCTCTGAACCGGGTTGACTGGACAGACATCAACGCAGAGCCCATTTCGGTGGCGGCAATGCAGGGCAATATCCCCCAGCAGATCAAGTGGGACCCGGAGTTTCTGAAAGATCAGATTGTGGCTTATCTGGGCATGACGGAATCATATTGGGATACCGATCTGATTCTCTGGCCTGAGACGGCTATCCCCATCCCCCAGGATCAGGCGGGGAAAATCATTGATCACATCGAAGAGAACCTCGGTGAAGAGAGTACTCTGATCACCGGTATTCCCTGGTACGGCTTCAGCGAGCGGGCCGGGGGCTTTACCTATCACAACAGCATTATGGCCATTGGCAACGGCGAAGGAATTTATCATAAGCAGAAGCTGGTGCCTTTTGGGGAGTACGTTCCTCTTGAGGGTATCCTGCGGGGGCTGATCGGCTTTTTTGATTTGCCCATGTCGAGCTTTACCCGTGGCCCGGAAAACCAGGCGCCGTTGCAGGCCAATGGTGCCCGGGTGATGCCGTTTATCTGTTATGAGGTTGCCTATCCGGATTTTCTTGCGCGCAATGCGGTGAATACGGATTTGCTGCTGACAATCAGCAACGATGGCTGGTTCGGTGATTCGGTGGGGCCGTTGCAGCACTTGCAGATTGCCCGCATGCGGGCGTTGGAAACCGGGCGTTATATGATTCGCGGCACGAACAATGGGGTGACGGCGATCATTGATAATAAGGGGCAGATCACGGCGCATATTCCGCAGTTTGAGCGGGAGGTGCTGACAGGCGAAGTCTTCACGGCGAGTGGCAGCACGCCTTATATGGTGACGGCTTCCTGGCCGGTACTGACGTTGGCGTTGATCCTGATTGTCTTTGTTCGCGAGCGGGTTATTCCTGAAAGCTGATTCTGTTTGAGCTTTCGTGCCAGCAGCCACGGCCGCCCAAACTCGAGAGGGAGGCGCCAGCTCCCTTTTTCTCAGACCAGCATCAGCTTTCTTTTTTTGGCCAGCGGCTGGTTACGCGCTTGTAGTATTGCGAACCACAGGCTTCGCAGGGTTTCAGGTGGCTGGTAGAGGTGAGACACAGCATGTGCTCGCAGTTCAGGCACTGGAACATACCGGCCGTGGCAACCTCACCGGCGATGTACTGCCCGGCACCATGGCTTTCGAGTTTTTGCCGCAGTGCCAAGGTGTCCACCAGAGTCTGGTCAGCAACCGACAGCAAGCGTTCGCTCAGCCGGTGCTCCAGTAACGACAGGTCGAGCTGCAACCACTCTGCGAGGCCTTCACCGGTTTCATCCACAAAGTGGATCAGATGTTCCAGATCTCTCTGAAGGTAGGTTCCAAGGAGGCTGATTTCGTCCCTGGTCATTTCCTCCAGTTCCTGTTCAGCCTCTATCGCCTTATCAACCTCTTCTTCCAGAGTTTCCAGCGTCGTTTCCTGTATTGTGCGTAGCCGTTGCTGAACCTGCTCGAGCATGCGGTCATAGGCCTCAAGGGCCTGACCTGAGAGATGGTTTCTTTCCGGATCCGTCATCGCATTTTCCTTTTATGAATGCCGTTGCTTCATTGTGGGCCATCATCTGCAGCCGGACAAGCATGTGGGAGACTACCTGTTACGACTTGTGTGCGTTAGAATGTCCGGCCCCTCCGCACATCACTTTGATACAGGGTAACTTTGGTAATGGCAGGTATGGACGAGCAGTACAATCCCCGTGACATAGAACACAATGCGCGCACCTTCTGGGACGAAAACAAAACCTTTGAAGTCAGGGAAGAGCCGGGTAAACCGAAATACTACTGCCTGTCCATGTTCCCCTACCCCAGCGGCAAGCTCCACATGGGGCACGTCAGGAACTACACCATCGGCGATGTTATCTCCCGCTATCAGCGTATGCAGGGCAAGAACGTTATGCAGCCCATGGGCTGGGATGCGTTTGGCCTGCCCGCTGAGAACGCTGCCATTGCCAACAAAACCGCGCCGGCCAAGTGGACTTACGCCAACATCGAGTACATGAAAAACCAGCTCAAACAGCTGGGTTTCGGCTACGACTGGAGCCGTGAGCTGGCGACCTGCAAGCCGGACTATTATCGCTGGGAGCAGTGGTTTTTCGCACGGCTTTATGAAAAAGGCCTGGTATACAAGAAAATGGCCACCGTGAACTGGGACCCGGTCGACCAGACCGTTCTTGCCAACGAACAAGTAGTCGATGGTCGCGGCTGGCGCTCCGGTGCGCTGGTTGAGCAAAAAAAGATTCCCCAGTGGTTCATTCGCATTACCGATTACGCAGAAGAACTGCTGAACGATATGGACGACATGGATGGCTGGCCGGAACAGGTCAAGACCATGCAGCGCAACTGGATCGGCAAATCCGTGGGTACGGAACTGACCTTTCCTCTAAAGAACAGCGACGACGGCCTCACGGTTTATACTACTCGCCCGGACACGCTGATGGGCGTGAGCTATATGGCCGTCGCAGCTGAGCATCCGCTGGCTAAAGCAGCCGCCGAGCGCCACAAAGACGTTGCTAAATTTGTGGAGGAGTGCCGTAACAGCAAGGTGGCCGAAGCTGAAATGGCCACCATGGAAAAGAAAGGCGTGGATACCGGGTTCAAGGCTATAAACCCGCTCACTCAGGAAGAAATTCCTGTCTGGATCGCCAATTTTGTTCTCACGGATTACGGAACCGGTGCGCTGATGGCCGTGCCCGGCCACGATGATCGCGACCATGAGTTTGCACTCAAGTATCACTTGGCCGTGAAGCAGGTTATTGCCGCCAGTGATGGGCGCGAAATCGACGTGCAAGAGCAGGCTTTCACTGGAAAAGGCGTGCTGGTCTCCTCCGGCAAATACACCGGCATGACCAGCGAAGAAGCCTTTGACGACATTGCCAATCATCTGGAAAAGCATGGCATCGGCAAGCGCACCATCAACTACCGCCTGCGTGACTGGGGCGTATCGCGCCAGCGTTACTGGGGCGCGCCCATTCCCATGGTCACACTGGCAGACGGCACCCAACATCCGGTTCCGGACGACCAACTGCCGGTACTGTTGCCCGAAGACGTCGAAATGACCGGCGTACAGTCTCCGATCAAAGCGGATCCCGAGTGGGCCAAGACCACTTTTGAGGGCCAGCCCGCGACCCGCGAAACCGACACCTTCGACACCTTTATGGAATCGTCCTGGTACTACGCACGCTTCTGCAGCCCCAATTACGACAAGGGCATGCTGGACCCTGCGGCAGCAAACTACTGGCTGCCGGTGGATCAGTATATCGGCGGCATCGAGCATGCCATCCTGCACCTGCTTTACGCGCGCTTCTTCCACAAGCTCTTGCGTGATGTTGGTCTGGTAACCAGCTCTGAGCCATTCAAGCAGCTTCTGACCCAGGGCATGGTGCTGGCAGATACCTACTATCGCGAAGATGACAAAGGCGGCAAGGTCTGGATTGCTCCGGCGGATGTCACCGTTGAGCGTGACGACAAAGGCCACGCGATCGGTGCGGTTCACAAGGACGACGGACAGCCTGTGATCTCCGGCGGCGTGACCAAGATGTCGAAGTCGAAGAACAACGGCATAGATCCCCAATCCATCATTGATGCGCACGGCGCAGACACCGTGCGCCTGTTTATGATGTTCGCAGCTCCACCCGAACAGTCTCTTGAGTGGTCGGACAGCGCTGTGGAAGGCGCTCACCGCTTCCTTAAGCGGCTGTGGCGCCTGGTGCATGAGCAGGTTGCAGGCGGCGGCGTGCCGGCTCTGGATGTGGGCTCTCTGAATGACTCCCAGAAAAGCCTGCGGCGTAAAACCCATGAAACCATTGCCAAGGTGAGCGACGATATCAGTCGCCGCCTGACCTTCAACACAGCCATTGCTGCGGTGATGGAGCTGCTGAACGATGTCAGCCGACTGAACAATGAGGACCCACAGACCCGCGCAGCCCGTCAGGAAGCCCTGGAAGCAGCGGTCGTGATGTTGGCGCCGATTGTGCCGCACATCTGCCATACTCTCTGGCAGGCCTTGGGTCACCGTGACCCGATTGTTGATGCGCCCTGGCCGGTAGCTGATGAATCCGCCATGGTTCGTAGCGAGATTCAGGTTGTTCTGCAGGTTAACGGCAAAGTGCGCGCCAAAGCAGACGTTCCAGCCGACATCAGCAAAACAGATCTGGAACAGCTGGCACTGGAAAACGAGAATGTTATGCGTTTTATCGAAGGCGCTACGGTTCGCAAAGTCATTGTAGTACCCGGCAAACTGGTCAACGTGGTGGCTAACTGATATGCGGCTGCGCACCCTGCACGGAAACACAACCCGACTGATCACCGTTAGTATG
The DNA here is from genome assembly GCF_900142385.1 of Marinobacter antarcticus. NCBI lineage: Bacteria > Pseudomonadati > Pseudomonadota > Gammaproteobacteria > Pseudomonadales > Marinobacteraceae > Marinobacter > Marinobacter antarcticus. Next base: position 1,698,330 of record NZ_FRAQ01000001.1, on the reverse strand, counting down.
ATGGCGATCAGCCTGGGGGCCTGTGGTTTTCAGTTGCGGGGTGTACCACCGGTTTCCTCTGCCCTGGAGCCTCTGGAACTGGATTGCCAGCCTCCTGTACCCGCGTCTCTTTGCCTGTCAGTTCGCGAGCAGCTTGAGCTTGGAGGTGTTCAGCTTGTTTCGGGTGAAGACGCCAACTATCGCCTCAGGCTCCGTGGTTTTGAACAGGATCGCCGTGCCTCCGCAATTACCGTTCAGGCTGCGGCTGCCGAATATACGCTCAGGCACTCGATTAATCTTGAGCTGATCAGCGCCGACGGAGTTCCGGTTATCGCCAGCACACGCCTCACAACCACTGAGAGCTACAGATACGACGAGACCAACGTGCTTGCCAAACAGCGCGAGGAAGAGAGCCTCCAGCAGCAGCTGAGCGACCGCCTGGCACAGCAGATTATCTTCCGCCTGGCACCTATTACTCCGGAACGGTTGCAGGAAGTCCGGGACAACCACGAAAAATCCAGCGCCCCGGCCGACACGACCGACAAGCACCCTGCCAAACCATGAAGACGAATCCGGGCCAGCTGTCACAGCTACTCCGCAAAGGCCTCGCGCCGGTCTACCTGGTTTCCGGGGATGAGCCCCTGTTGGTACAGGAGTGCTGCGACCAGATACGCAGCGCTGCCAAAGAAGCAGGCTTCCACGATCGCCTGACCTTTCATGCCGATCAGCAACTTGACTGGAATATGGTTGCCGATGAATTCAATGCCATGTCTCTGTTTGCTGAACGGCGCCGAATCGAGATTCGCCTGCCCACGGGAAAGCTGGGAGATGGCCGCGCTGTTCTGGAGCGGGTCCTTGCTCAACCTCCTGAAGATATAATTGTCCTGTTGATTAGCTCCCGCTTGGACGCTGCAGAAACCCGGCGCAAATGGTACAAGGAACTACAATCCAAAGGCGTCCACGTGCCGGTATGGCCGGTGGACGCGGATAAATTTCAGGGCTGGCTTCAGCAACGCGCAGGAAACCGCGGGCTGAGCCTGACCCGTGGGGCTCTGGCAATGCTCGCAGAAAGGCTTGAGGGCAACCTTTTGGCAGCCAGTCAGGAACTAGACCGCTTGGCGCTGCTGACCAACGGCAATACTATTGACGAAGAAACTGTTGAGCAGGCGGTGCAGGATAGCTCCCGTTTCAACGGTTTCGAACTGGTCACTGAACTGCTTTCCGGCCGTGCGCCCCACGCTGGCAAGATGATTGGCGTGCTGCAGCAGGAAGGTGAAAACCCTCTTGGCCTTCTGACGGTATTGAGCCGTGATCTCAACCTGTTACTTGAACTGAAGACCGGTGAGAACAGAACCGAGAACCCATCCGCATTTTTTAAAAAACGCGGCGTCTTCCAGCCACAACGAGCACGGGCGTTGGAACAGGCGGCCCGACGACTGGACCCAATGCAACTGCACGAAGCCGTAAAACTTTGCAGCCAGGTTGATCGCGCTGCAAAAGGCTTTGACGAGCTTTCCCCTTGGCATTACCTGAGGGATATGTCGGCACTGCTTGCTGCCAGATCCTGATCTGGATCAAACACGCTCCATATAGGCCCCTTTCTGCACCCCAGCCACTTGACAGTTTTTCACGATTAGTTGCATGGTAAGAGCATCATTAACTCAAAGAGGTGCTTGATATGGGTCTTCAAGAAGAGCTCAAAACTCTCTCGGATAAAATCAAACAGTATCGTGATGAAGCTCGAGTGCAACTTCACCTGGCTCGTCAGGACGTAAAAGATGAGTTTGATGACCTCGATCAGGAATGGGGCAAGTTCAGAACTCGCTTTGATCAGGTAGTGGATGATGCGAGCGATGCATCCCAGGAAGCACGACAGACAGTAAAGAAACTCGGAGAAGATCTGAAGACGGGTTACCAGAGCATTCGCGATAAAATAAAGTGAAAGCGTTAATCTGTTAACAGAATGCTACAAATATTTACCATAGGGGCTCTCGCAACGGAGTCCCTATGCCATAATCCTCTGTGGTAAGTGAACTGAGCGTCACAATTTTTTTGACGAATTCGCCCGAGTCGCGCTGCGCGACTAATAAGGCGCGTTTCGCCAAGGCGCTTACAGACACTGAGAGGTATAAATGGCCTATGAAAAAGTTGTTCCTCATCCCGACCGCTCTGGTTATCCTGCTGACCGCAACGTTTGTTATCGGCCAGAACACTCGTTTCAGTGACCCCAAAACCGTCATAAAAGAGTGGCGGAGATTCAAGGTAATGAGAACCCCTATATAACCGACCCGACGCGTCTTGAGCGCCTCTAGCGCTGACTGAAACAACATAAAAAAAGCAGGCCCGAGGGCCTGCTTTTTTTCACTTCCAGGGAGGAATCAGAATTCCTCGGCGGTAAGCGCCATCATAGAGTCACTGCCGCTTCGGATACCTTCCGCAAGGGAAACCGTTTTCGGCAACAGGCGATCGTAGTAGAAGCGTGCGGTTTTCAACTTGCCGCTGTAGAAGCCGGACGTATCATCGCCAGCTTTGGGTGCCGCTGCCTTCACAATGCGTGCCCACATGTAGCCCAGCGCCGTCAGCCCGAACAGGTCCAGGTAGTCTACTGAGGCTGCGCCAATGGCATTGGGGTTGTCAGAAGCCTGGGTAATAACGTGTTCGGTAACATCCGACAAACGTTCAAGTGCCGCCGCAAGCGGCTCCAGATATGGACGCAGGCTCTCTTCACCGCTGTTTTCCTCGATAAAGCTGGCCACATCTTCAGCAAACAGCTCATACAGCTTGCCCTGGCTTGCAACCACCTTGCGACCCATAAGGTCCAGAGCCTGGATGCCGTTAGTGCCTTCGTAGATCTGGGTAATGCGGCAGTCCCGAACCAGCTGTTCCTGGCCCCACTCACGGATAAACCCGTGGCCACCAAGTACTTGCTGGCCCATGATGCAGGCATCCAGACCACGATCTGTCAAAAATGCTTTTGCAACCGGCGTCAACAGTGCAACCATACCTTCAGCGTGCGTGCGACGATCCTCTTCAGCGGCATCCGCATACTTTGAGATATCCAGCCACTGCGCCACGTAGGTTGAGAAAGCGCGACCGCCTTCAACGTAGCCTTTCATGGTCAGCAGCATACGACGCACATCCGGATGCACAAGAATCGGGTCTGCCGCTTTTTCAGGCTGCTGCGCACCAGTCGGAGCGCGACTCTGGATACGATCCATGGCGTATTCCCTTGCGCTCTGCAGGGAAGCTTCTGCAGCGCCGATACCCTGGATACCCACACCCAGACGTTCGTAGTTCATCATGGTGAACATGGCGTTCAGCCCCTTGTTCTCCTCACCCACGAGCCAGCCTTTGGCACCGTCAAAGTTCATCACACAGGTTGCTGAGCCTTTGATACCCATCTTTTTCTCAATGGAACCACAGCTTAGGCTGTTGCGCTCCCCCAGGGAGCCATCGTCGTTCACCATGAACTTGGGAACCAGCAGCAGGGAAATACCCTTGGGGCCTTTCGGCGCGCCCGGCAGCTTGGCCAGCACCAGGTGGATAATATTCTCCGCCATGTCGTGCTCACCCCAAGTGATAAAAATCTTGGTGCCGGTCACATTGAACGAGCCGTCGTCGTTGGGCTCTGCTTTGGTGCGGATAATGCCCAGATCGGTCCCGGCATGCGGCTCTGTAAGATCCATTGCGCCAGACCAGACACCTGAATACATGTTGGGGAGGTACTTTTCCTTCAACTCCTGGCTGCCGTGCGCATCCAATGAGAGGCAGGCACCGGCGGTCAGCATGGGAGCCAGGCCAAATGCCATGTTGGCGCCCTGCAGCATTTCCTCAAATTGGGCGACCAGCGTTTTGGGCATACCCATGCCACCAAATTCAGGATTGCCACCAAGACCATTCCAGCCGCCCTCTACAATCGTTTGATACGCTTCTTTAAAGCCATCCGGCGTGGTTACTTCGCCTTCGTTCCACTTGCAGCCCTGTTCGTCTGCTTCGCGGTTCAGGGGCGCCAATACGCCGCTGGTAATTTTACCGGCTTCTTCAAGAATCGCATCGGCGGTGTCGGGATCCACGTTCTCGGCTACTTTGGGCAGTGATGCCCAAAGTGCCGGCGCATCAAAAACTTCGTTCAGTATAAAACGCATGTCACGCAAAGGTGCCTGATAATCACTCATCAAAACTCTCCAGTTTCAAAACAGTCCAATTTCCAGAATAGTCTGTCTGTGCAGGTGGCAAACAAGCGCGAAGCCAGGCCACCCGCTCGGCCCGTGTGTCCGGGATTGTTATCTTTTATGGGCAAATATTCTAACTCAAACCCGACCGTAACTCATGAAAAAAGCCCGGCTCCTGAGAGCGCGGGCTTTTTTACCGGTTAACCTGCAACGCTCTCCAAAATCAGAGTGCGAAGGCTTCTTCCGGCATATCCAGCAGAGTATCCGCGCCAGCCAGCATGGTTACTGCGTGGGTCTTGGTGCGCGGCAGCATGCGGGTAAAGTAGAAGCGTGCAGTCTGCAACTTGGCGTTGTAGAACAGCTCTTCAGTGGTACCTTCAGCCAGCTTCTCCTGAGCAATTTTAGCCATACGAGCCCACAGGTAAGCAAACACCGCGTAACCCGAGTACATCAGATAGTCCACAGATGCGGCACCGACTTCCTCGCGGTTCTTCATGGCGGTCATGCCCACTTTCATGGTCAGGTCGCCCCACTCTTTGTTGAGCTCTGCCAACGGCTCGATAAACTGCTTCATCTGCTCGTTATCGGCGTTCTCTTTGCAGAATTTATGCACTTGCTTGGTGAAGCCCTTCAGAGACTCGCCTTGCGTCATCAACACCTTACGGCCAAGCAAATCCAGCGCCTGGATACCGGTTGTACCTTCGTAGATCATGCCGATGCGAGCATCACGCACGTTCTGCTCCATGCCCCACTCGGAGATATAACCGTGCCCACCAAATACCTGCATGCCCAGATTGGCTGCTTCGTATCCCATCTCGGTCAGGAACGCTTTAACAATCGGGGTCAAGAAACCCAGCAGCTCATCCGCTTCTTTGCGCTCTTCTTCTGACTTACCACGTTGAAGAATATCCGCTTTCTGCGCCGTCAAATAAATCAGTGCACGGGCGCCTTCTGCGACGGCTTTCTGAGTCAGCAACATGCGACGAACGTCCGGGTGAACGATGATCGGATCCGCAATGCCTTCTGGGTTCTTGGCACCGCTCAGTGAACGCATGGCCAGACGGTCCTTGGCATAGGCCAATGACCCCTGGAAACCAAGCTCTGCTGCGCCCAGGCCCTGAATGGCGGTTCCGATACGCGCTACGTTCATGAAGGTAAACATGCAGTTCAGGCCCTTGTTCTCCGGCCCGATCAGCCAGCCTTTGGCACCGTCGAAGTTCATCACACACGTAGCGTTACCGTGGATACCCATCTTGTGCTCCAGAGAGCCGCAGGATACCGCGTTACGCTCGCCGGCGGAGCCGTCTTCAGCAGGCACGCACTTGGGCACTATGAACAGGGAAATACCCTTGGTACCTTCCGGCGCACCTGGAAGACGCGCAAGTACGATATGAACGATGTTATCGGTCATATCGTGCTCACCGGCCGAGATGAAAATCTTGGTGCCGGTAATACTGTAAGAGCCGTCTGCGCTGGGCTCTGCCTTGGTGCGCAGGGTGCCCAGATCGGAGCCACAGTGGGCTTCGGTCAGACACATGGTACCTGTCCACTCACCGCTGATCATTTTGGTGAGGTAGGTCTGCTTCTGTTCTTCGGTACCATGCGCTTCCAGCGTGTTGATCGCGCCATGGCTCAAGCCTGGGTACATGCCCCACGACCAGTTGGCGGTGCCGTTCAGTTCGCTCATCACGATACCGAGCGAATCGGGAAGGCCCTGGCCACCGTAGTTGGGGTCGGCAGCCAGTGATGGCCAACCGCCTTCAACAAACTTGTTGTAAGCTTCCTTGAAGCCTGTCGGTGTTTTCACACCGTCTTCGCTCCAGGTGCAGCCTTCCTTATCGCCGACCGCATTCAGCGGGGACAGTACCTGCTCAGCAAACTTCGCACCTTCCTGGATAATGGCATCAACCATATCCGGAGTTGCGTCTTCAGCACCTTCCAGACTGGCGTAGTGGGCCTCGCTGTCAAGCAGCTCGTTCATTACGAATTTGATATCACGCAGGGGCGCTTTGTACTCAGGCATGTAAACCACCTCGGTTTTCGGTCTTGGCTGAAAAAGAAATAACAGCTTGTGGCCTTGGATTTGCTCAGACACTGCGACGTTGGGCGCCGCAGCATTAATTAAACACTTGTTTGAAACATACGTTTAAAGACACAGAATTGTCAATACCCGAAGGCACAATTTGTGTAGAGATTGGTCACCGACGCACATTTCAGCGGAGCGTTCAAAACGCACTCACGAGCGCATCAATGGCGTCTGGCCGGGTTCTAAGCCGCTTTGGGCTATTTATGGGATGTAAACGGCAGGAGCCCGAGCAATTAGCAGGCTAACAAATTACCAAATCAGGCCGAAATGGGTAGAAACCCGTCTACTACGGAAGTTGATCCTGGCACGAAGCCAGCGATATCCTGGTAGATATTACTGGCTTGCTGAGCGGCTCTGGAAGGCCGCTCCGAGGCGCTTTCCTGGGAGCCAGGAGAGCCATCTTCATTATCGCGCACTGACGCTTTTACCTGAGCGCCGGAGGAATCCTGCCCCGAAGCAAGCTCGGACTGAGCTTGCAGCATGATCTGCATAGCCTGTGATGCAACGGCACGATCCTGACCCGAGGGTTCCGCGGGCGCCATCGCAGCTGCACGAACCACTCGCATTTTTTCGATGGTTGCCTGCGGATTGCCATTAACAGAGGAGATATCAATAGACACTTCGCCACCTACCGCGTATTGGGCTCCATCCGGGCCTCGCTGATAGGTAAATGACATGGCGCCTGAGTGTTGACCTCCGGTTGCCTGGTGGGCAGCCTCATGGGCGCGCACTTCACGATCCCGGGCTTTGAGCTCTGTGAGCTGTTTCAGCTCGGCTTCTTCCAGTCCGCCTGCCCCTTTGCTGGAGGCTTCAGATTCACCGGGTTTACGATTTGCTCCCGCAATTTCGCTCTCATCTGCAGCACGAACCGCCCGGCTATCGGTTTCCGCAGGTGGCTCGCCATTCGCGTTGCCGGTATTGCGCGACTCACGAACAGCCGGGGCTGCGGAACTATATAGAGAGGAGCTATATGGAGATATGGGAGGGAGTGACGAAAGTGGGTTCATGGAACCAGAACTCAGACCATAATGTCTAAAAGGGTGCCGAGTGTCTCGTCAGCAGCTTTCACCACCTGTGCAGACGCCTCTACGCTACGCTCATAGAGCTTGAGATCGACGATCGGTTCGATAAGGCTGTTCCCGTTTGCGGCGCTGCCCTGGGGGCCATCAACGCCGCCGCGGGCGATTTTGCGGGCGGCGTTCTCCATGCCGTACATGCCGTCCTGGATACCTTGAATGCCAATTGCGAGCGTATTACTGATCATGACTGCTGCTTCCCGTGACCATTAAATAGCACCATTAATTGGAACCATTAGGCCACATTGTTGTTCAATTTTCAAACAGCACTTCAACATCAAGATAACCGCTCAGGGTTTCCGGGTTCGCACCCTCAACCCAGGGCATAACACCCAGACAGGGAGCCTGGAGATGCTCTACAAGATAGCGCAGAGTTTCCTGTTCACAGCTCATTGCCACAGACTCAGCGTGATTAGCCGCCCAGCCCGCGAGCACCAATCCATCGTTGCGGATAGCCTCCGCTGTTAACAGCGCCTGGTTAATACACCCGAGCCTGAGAGCAACCACAAGAATCACCGGCACACCGAGTTCCCGGGGTACGGCCGAGTATGTTTCCCGGTCATTCAACGGGACTCTCCAGCCGCCGGCACCTTCAATCAGCAAAAGATCCGCCGGGCGCATTTGCATTCCACGGCAGAACCCCACCAGCCGGTCCGCAGAGATGGTACGCCCTGCTTGCGCGGCTGCAACATGCGGCGCAATGGCCGGCGCCAACGCGACGGGGTTCACAAGATCGTAGGCAATCGTTTCAGTGGCCGCTTGCTGGAGAGCCAGTGCATCTTCATTGCGATGCCCCTCTGGCGTGCTTTCGCAGCCGGAAGCAATGGGTTTCATACCCAGCGTGCGCTTGCCAGACGCTTTAGCGGCTTCCAGAATTGCCGCAGATACCATGGTCTTTCCAACCCCTGTATCTGTACCTGTCACAAAAAACGTTTTTTTAGCCATAGCGTCAAACAGTTATCAGGATCTCAATAAATAGCGACAATCCGACAAAGCCTGCAAAAGACTATCCAGATCATCATGTGAATGGGCAGCACTCAGCGTAACCCGCAAGCGCGCTTCACCCTCGGCTACCGTGGGAGGCCGGATAGCCGTCACTAGCAATCCGTGCTCTTCAAGCGCGTGGCTCAATGCCAGGGCTCGTGTGTTGCTTCCGATCATAATGGGCTGAATGGGCGTGCGCGAAGGCATGAGATCATAACCCAGAGCGGAAGCCTTATGCCGGAACCTCTCAATCAGATTATGCAGATGCGAACGCCGCTCATCGCCATGCTCAATCAGATCAAGACTGGCGCAGGTTGCCAGCGCCAGTGCCGGAGGCATGGCCGTGGTGTAGATGTAAGTGCGGGCCTTCTGCACCAGATAATCCATCAGCACTGCCGACCCGGCCACAAACGCCCCACTGGTACCCGCAGCCTTCCCTAATGTGCCTATAAGAATCGGCACATCGTCTTCAGACAAACCGTACTCCGCTGCGCTCCCCTGCCCATGCGGCCCAAGAACCCCGAAACCGTGGGCATCATCCACCACCAGCAAGGCACCGTGCTGCCGGCAAACCTCAGCCAACTCGCGCAGAGGAGCCACATCACCATCCATGCTGAACACACCGTCGGTAACCACCAGCTTGTGACCTGAAGTCTCAGCAAGCATGGCCGCAAGCGACGTCACATCCCCATGAGCATAACGGCGAACCTTCGCCCGACTCAGGATGCAGCCATCAATAATGGAGGCATGGTTCAATCGATCTGAAAAAACCGTATCCCCACGCCCTGCCAGCGCAGAAATCACACCCATATTGGCCATGTAGCCAGTAGAGAAGAACAGTGCCGAACTGCGTCCGGTAAACGCCGCAAGACGCTCCTCTAAGAGGTGGTGCGCCTCATGGTGCCCACAGATAAGATGGGAAGCCGCTCCACCCAGCCCCGTTTCCGGCAAGGCATTTCGGAGTGCTTCAATATTTGCAGGGTGATTGGCAAGGCCAAGATAGTCATTGCTACAAAACGAAAGCAATCGCTTGCCATCGGCTGTTAACACCGGCTGCTGAGGACCTGAAACCTGCCGACGTGTCCGGTAGAGCCCGGTCTGTTTTCGTTGTTCCAGTTCTGACGCAAAATCCCGCACGTTGTTTGCTCCAATGCAGGTCAGGCAGATTCCCGAGTAGCGTCATAAAACATGTGACGAGTCGCCTCATGCTCCAGCGCCCCGGCAATCGCCTCTTCCTCCTGCGCCTCAGATGCACACTGTTCCCGCTGCTCCGGCCGGATACCCAGGCGACGGAACAAAGCCATATCCGCATCCGCCTCCGGATTCGCCGTCGTCAGAAGCTTCTCGCCATAGAAAATGGAATTCGCACCTGCCAGGAAACACAACGCCTGCATTTGCTCATTCATCATTTCCCGCCCTGCGGACAGGCGCACGTGAGAAGCCGGCATCATGATTCGGGCGACTGCAAGAACGCGGACAAACTCAAACGGATCCAGATCCTCCACGTGTTCCATGGGCGTCCCTTTCACCTTCACCAGCATATTTACCGGCACACTTTCAGGGTGATGCGGCAGATTTGCCAGCTGAGTCAGAAGTCCGATCCGATCATCTTCATCCTCGCCCATACCCATAATGCCGCCACAGCAAACTTTCATGCCCGAATTACGCACATTATCAAGCGTATCCAGCCGATCCTGATAGGTACGTGTGGTAATAATGTGGCTGTAATATTTTTCGGAAGTATCAAGATTGTGGTTGTAGTAATCCAGCCCGGCTTCTGCCAGCTCTCCGGCTTGCTCCGGCTTCAGCATACCCAACGTCATGCAGGTCTCCAGGCCCAGAGACTTCACCTGTCGAACCATGTCCAGCACATAGGGCATATCCTTCGCAGCCGGGCTTCGCCAAGCAGCGCCCATGCAAAAGCGCGACGCACCTTTTTCCCTGGCGGCGCGGGCTTCCGCAACGACTGTCTCGATCGCCAGCAGTTTCTCCTTTTCCAGACCGGTATTGTAATGACCGCTCTGGGGGCAGTATTTGCAGTCCTCCGGACAGGCTCCGGTTTTGATCGACAGTAAGGTGCTGATCTGCACCTCGTTTGGGTCAAAATGCTGTCGGTGCACCGACTGGGCGCGGAACATCAGATCATTGAAAGGAAGCTCAAAAAGTAACCGAGCTTCCTGGAGCGTCCAGTCGTGGCGTATTGCTGTGGCAGTCATACAGAAGTCCTGTTAACCTTTTTCGGTATCTGGGTTTACGGATGAATCAGATGATAAAGGGACTGAACCGGCTGTCAACCTTAAAATCATTATTGGTTGACAGAGAAAACATCAAAGGCCTGTGCGTCGGCTGCCTTTCCTCCACTTCTGTTAACGGCTTATGCTGTTCTTGCGAGGCCGACCTTCCGGTTAACCGATGGCACTGCCACTGCTGCGCCCTGCCGCTCGCGTTCTCTGGAGCTGACTTACTTTGTGGTGACTGCCTGACATCACCGCCGCCGTTCGATCGCTCTCTAATACCCTGGCGCTACCAGTATCCGGTCGACAGCATGATCAGCCGCTACAAATACAACGGCCAGCGGAAATTTGCCCGACCACTTGTCACAGGCTTCTCGGACTACCTGCAATCCGCTTTCGAGGGCTGCAGTGATGCCAAGCCGGACATACTGATTCCCTCACCCATGCTCCCCGCTCGCCGTCGTAAACGCGGCTTCAATCAGGCCAGGGATATTGCAGAAAGCCTGGGCCAGGCACTGAGCATTCCGGTTGACGCTGGCGTGGTTCGCCGGATACGCAAGGTTCAGTCCCAACGAGGACTGAGCAGAGAGGCAAGACTGGCAAATCTTCGTGGCGTTTTTAAGGTCTGCGCGGCGGTGCCAGAAAGGGTCGCCATCGTGGACGATGTGGTAACAACCGGCGCTACGATGCGGTTGCTTGCGTCGGCGTTAAGGGAGGCAGGCGCACAGGAGATTCAGGTTTGGGCACTGGCGCGGACACCAGGCTAACCTGATCTGACCTATGCCAGCTTGTTCTTCACCAGATCGGCAATTGCCAGACAGGATGTCAGCCCCGGAGATTCAATACCAAAAAGGTTTACCAGCCCCGGAACACCGTGCTCCTCGGGACCATCGACCCGGAAATCAAAAAAACCGCCTTCCGCATCTTTCAACTTCGGCCGGATGCCTGCATAGGCCGGCTGGAGGCGCTCGACCTCAAGGCCGGGCCACCACTGCCTGATACCAACCGCAAAGGCACGCACCCGCTCGGGATCAACCGCATAATCCTCCCGCTTGATCCACTCTACGTCCGGGCCAAAGCGTGCCTGGCCGGCGAGATCAAGAGTAAGGTGAACACCCAAGCCACCCGGCTCGGGAACCGGATAGATCAGGTTGCTGAACGGATGACGACCGCTATAACTGAAATAGACACCCCGGGCGAACCATTGGGCTGGTTTCTGCTCATCAGGAATACCCACCCAGTTCCGGGCCAGCGGAACCGCACCTAACCCGGCCGCATTGACAAGATTCCGGACCTTGAGCGTGCACGGCATAGCGCCGGCGATCTGAATCAGGTGGCAGCCGCCCGCTGATTCCACGCGTTCGACCGGTGAGCGTAATACGAGCGAACCACCCGCATCCTCCAGTTCACCCAGTAACGCAAGCATAAGACCATGAGTATCCAGAATGCCGGTTTCCGGCGACCAGAGCCCTGCGCTAACGCGGACTTCCGGCAACTGCCGGGCGACGGTCTCACCATCCATCAGAGCCAGAGCGATATCATTTGCCGCAGCGTGCGACTGAATTCCTTCAAGCAACCGGCTTTGCGCTTCACTGGTGGCAATAATCCACTTGCCGCACTTTCGATACCCTACCTTGTGGCTTTCGCAGTAGTCGTATAATTGCTTGCGGCCCTTCACGCAAAGGCGGGCTTTCAGTGAGTTCTGCGGATAATAGATCCCGGCATGGATCACCTCGCTGTTTCGTGACGAGATACCTTCGCCAAAGCGATCTCCGGCTTCCAGAACAATCACGTCACGGCCTGTCCGAGCGAGGGCCCGGCCAACCGCAAGCCCCACAACACCGGCTCCGATAACAGCGGTGTCCAATTCGAGAAAATCACTTGTCACGAGATAAACCTGCTGCCGGCTGAGCGTTTCCGGTAAACGGAAAACAAAGGGGCTTACGTTAACCCAATCCTGCGCATGCAGGAACCCATGGAAACATCCCGGACCCGTATTACGGGAGCACTGGCAAGCAGGTATACTTGAGCCCAAATTTACCAGCTTGGCTTCGCTTTATGATGAACGTCTCAGCCCATCCATACGATGCCCTGACTCCGGACACACTTCTGGATGCCATGGAAGAAGCCGGCTTCGCAGTCAGTGGGCGCCTTTTTGCTCTGAACAGTTATGAAAATCGCGTGTACCAGATAGGGCTGGACGAAGGCCCTCCGGTGGTCGCCAAGTTCTACCGCCCCGGTCGCTGGACCGAAGAGCAGGTGCGAGAAGAACATGAGTTTACCCGGGAGCTGCTGGAAGCCGATATTCCGGTGGTAGCGCCCCTTGAAATGCCATCCGGCGACACGCTCGGAAAGCATGGTGAGTTTATGTTTGCTGTCTTTAACCAGCGTGGCGGCCAGGCGCCTGACACAAGCATTACCGACACCCTGTATCGACTCGGACAATGGCTCGGCCAGATTCACAACATTGGTACCCGGAAGCCTTTTCAACATCGCGTGGCCCTGTCGCCTCTGGATGGCATTGAAGCGAGCAACCATCTTTTACTTGAGGGAGACTGGATCCCGAAGGACCTTCGACCAGCCTGGGACAGCCTGATTCCAGACCTGCTAACCCACTGCCGTGCCCGCATGGAAGATGCCGGCACCGTTGAAACGCTGCGACTGCACGGAGATTGTCACGCCGGTAATATTTTATGCCGCGATGAGCAGATGCTTTTTGTGGATCTGGACGACTGCCGTTCAGGCCCTGCCATTCAGGACATGTGGTTGTTACTGAACGGCGACGATCACGAACGTGGGGCACAGCTCGGTGAATTACTGGAAGGCTATGAAATGTTCCGGGATTATAATCGCCGCGAGAGACACCTGATCGAGCCTTTGCGCTGTTACCGGCAGATCAGCCACTGCGCCTGGCTTGCAAAGCGCTGGGATGATCCTGCATTTCCGCGCTTTTTCCCATGGTTCGCTCAGCCCAGATTCTGGTCAGATCAGGTGTTATCACTGAGAGAACAGCTGGCCGCTCTGCAAGCGCCGTCTATTACACTCCCCGGTCAATATTGATCATTCATTCACGTTCAAAATGAGGTAGGCATGAGCCAGAACGAGTCCCGTTACACCATCCGCAGCCTGTTTGTGACCGCCCTGGCCACCATCATTGGTACCGTACTGGTACTGGAGGTCAGCGGAAGCATCAAACATTCAGATAACAAGGATCATGTGCCGGTCGGCGACTTCCAGGCGATCCATGTAACGCCGGGCGAGACCTTCCGCATGTCACCCAAGGCCTCCGAGCTCCACGCGACCTGTGAAAACGGCTATCTGGCCGTCGCTGCGGATGTGGACTCGTCCTTCCGTGGCATCCTGGTGGATTACAAAAACCGGGGCGTACGCTGTTACCGGCCCTCTCCCACTGCGCCGGCGGCAATACCTCAGCCCGATGCGCCCGCTCAACAAGAGGATCCCGCCAGCGATGAGTAGAACCGATCGCTCACCGGAGCAACAGACAGATCGGCTTTTCGCCACCGAACGGCAGCCTGAAGACTTCCGTTTCGATGCGGCGGTTGCCCGCGTATTCCCGGATATGATTCGCCGGTCTGTCCCCGGTTACACCACCATCATCCCGATGATTGAAGTAATCACAGAACAGTACGCCCAGCCGAACTCCAATTGTTATGACCTGGGCTGCTCACTGGGAGCCTCCACCCTGGCCATGAGGCACGGCATTTCGTTTGACAGCTGCTCTCTGGTGGGCGTTGATAATTCCGAAGCGATGATCGAGCGCTGCGAGCATCACATCGCTCTGGATGATCACTCGCTGCCGGTCAGTCTCCGTTGCGAGAATATTCAGGAAACAGAGCTGACTAACGCTTCCGTGACGACTCTGAACTTCACGCTGCAGTTTGTTCCGCCAGAGCAGCGAAGCAGCCTTTTGAGCAAAATTGCCGATGCAACCCGGCCTGGTGGCGCGCTGATCCTTTCGGAAAAAATCCGCTTCGATTGCGAAGATGAACAGACCATTCAGACCCGCCTCCACCATGAATTCAAACGTGCCAATGGATACTCAGGCCTGGAGATAAGCCAGAAGCGCAGCGCCATCGAGCAGGTGCTGATTCCGGAAACACTGGACGCTCACAAGCAGCGTCTTAAAGACGCGGGCTTTGATCGAGTGCTGGTCTGGTATCAGTGCTTCAACTTCGTATCCATGCTGGCTATCAAGGCCGACTGAAACCCATACGGAGAGCGAGCAGACCATGTCGAACTTTGACTGGAAAACCTGTTTTGGGCGGCTATTGACTGAGCTGGATAACACTGGCCAAAGCAGCTGGGCAGATAGTGTCAGAAGCCAGCTGACACACCGCTTTGATGACAACCCCCACGGCGACCTCGGCCGCTGGCAGTCAGCACTGGACAACCTCCCGGATATTTCCGGGATAACATCAGAACTGAACACCTCCGCGATCACCCTCGGCTCAGCAGGCTCCCTGAGCAGTAACCAGCAGCAAGCGCTTGAGCGCGGACTCAGGGGCCTTATGCCGTGGCGCAAGGGGCCCTTCGACTTCTTCGGCACCCACATTGATACCGAATGGCGTTCTGACTGGAAGTGGGACCGGGTATCACCGTACCTTTCAGACCTTGCCGGCCGGCGCATTCTGGACGTAGGTTGTGGCTCGGGTTATCACTGCTGGCGCATGCTGGGCGAAGGTGCAGAACGTGTGATCGGTATTGATCCCGGGCTGCTGTTCATGTTCCAGTTTCTCAGCTTAAAGCGCTATCTGGGAGAGGTTCCGGTCGACCTTCTCCCGATACGTATGGAGGACCTGCCTGAAGGGCTTGAAGCCTTTGACACCACCTTTTCCATGGGCGTGCTTTACCATCGCCGATCGCCTCTCGATCACCTGCTGGAGCTGAAAGGTACGCTGCGCCTGGGAGGAGAACTGGTACTGGAAACTCTGATAGTGGATGGGCCCGAAGGCTTCAGCCTGATGCCCGAAGACCGCTATGGGCAGATGCGCAACGTATGGTTTCTGCCAAGCTGCGACACGCTACTGAGATGGCTGGATCGTACCGGATTCCGCAACGCCCGGGTTGTGGATGTCTCGGAAACCAGCACTGACGAACAGCGCAGCACAGACTGGATGCGCTTCAATTCCCTTAAGGATTTTCTGGACCCGGCAGACCCCACGAAAACCATAGAAGGCTATCCCGGACCAAAGCGCGCCACAATCATTGCAGAGAAACCCTGAAAACAAAAACCCGCCGTGCCGGTTAAGGCAGAGCGGGTTTTTGAACTGCCTAACGCTTAGCCGTCAAACGGGTGGCGCAGGATAATGGTTTCAACCCGGTCAGGACCGGTGGAAATAATATCGATCGGAGCTTCAATATTCTCTTCCAGAAACTGGATATAAGCTCGGGCATTTTCTGGCAACTGCTCCAGCTTAGTCAGCCCGAATGTGCTTTCACTCCAGCCCGGCAACTCGACGTATACCGGCTCGATATCCCTATAGCTGTCGCAACCGATTGGTGGGCGGGTAATTTCGCCATTAGGCGTTTTATAGCCTACGCAGACCTTGACGGTTTCCAGCCCATCAAGAACATCCAGCTTGGTCAGGCAGATACCGGACACGCTGTTGATCTGAATTGCATGGCGCAGGGCAACCGCGTCAAACCAGCCACAACGGCGGGAACGACCGGTTGTTGTACCAACCTCACTGCCTTTGACCGCCAGATGCTGCCCCATTTCATCAAAAAGCTCAGTCGGAAACGGGCCAGAGCCAACACGAGTGGTGTAGGCCTTGGTAATGCCCAGCACGTAATCGAGATACAAAGGGCCAAAACCAGAGCCCGTGGCGGTGCCGCCAGCTGTAGTATTAGATGAGGTTACGAACGGGTAAGTCCCGAGATCTATATCCAGCAAGGACCCTTGGGCACCTTCAAACATGATGTCCTGCCCACGCTTGCGATAGCCGTGAAGCAAATCGGTAACGTCTGCAGCCATAGGCA
Source organism: Marinobacter antarcticus (assembly GCF_900142385.1). Classification (NCBI taxonomy): domain Bacteria; kingdom Pseudomonadati; phylum Pseudomonadota; class Gammaproteobacteria; order Pseudomonadales; family Marinobacteraceae; genus Marinobacter; species Marinobacter antarcticus. The sequence goes on along the minus strand of NZ_FRAQ01000001.1, from coordinate 1,681,799 downwards.
GAATTTCCTCACCCATCTGCTTCAGCTCTTCCAGAGCCGCATCGATATCTTCAGCGTCTTCCTTGAAGTACTCGGTCAGTACAAAGTTGTGATAAGACATGATTTCCCGCAGCTTCACCTCGAAGCCAGCCGGATTGTGGAGGTCACCAAGACGAACGCCACGACGGGAAACCTTATCTTCGTACGCCGGACCAATTCCCCGGCCGGTGGTGCCTATCTTGTCATTACCTTTGGCGCGTTCGCGAGCCTGATCAATACGCACGTGAGTGCGCAGGATAATCGGGCACGCCAGGCTGATACGCAGCCGGTCGCGAACCGCAACGCCGGATGCTTCAAGCTCCCGGACTTCTTTCAGAAGGGCTTCCGGCGAAACAACAACCCCGTTACCAATCAGGCACTGAACGTCTTGCCGCAGGATACCGGAGGGAATCAGGTGCAGGGCCGTTTTCTTGCCTTCTATGACCAGAGTATGGCCCGCGTTATGGCCGCCCTGAAAACGGACCACCGCTGCCACTTTTTCTGTCAGCAGATCAACGATTTTACCCTTGCCTTCATCACCCCACTGGGTGCCCAGCACAACAACGTTTTTACCCATGATTCTCTCTCAATGCGCACACAGTAAAGCGTGCGTCTTGCAAATTTGGTAAATGTACCTGTATGAGCTCAGCTCAGCGTCTGAACGACCCAATCATCACCCTGTTTTACCAGCTTCCGGTCACATCCCCGGGTTGAGGGATCCACTCCGCTGTCTTCCGGTAGTGCCCGGACAACGGTCTCCGTCATCCTCAGCTCCGAGACCACCTGCTCCAACGCTGCATCATCGCCTGCAGGCGCCCAAACGGCTTTGCTGCCACTGACAGAGCGCTCGCCCAGAGTTACCAGCGCCCGTATGTCCAGGCTGAACCCTGTAGCAGGACGTGCCCGCCCGAAATCACTGCCAATGGCATCATAACGGCCACCCTTGGCAACGGAATCACCGTGGCCCGGCACATAAGCGGCAAACACCAGGCCAGTGTGATAGTTGTAACCGCGCAGCTCGCAGAAATCGAAACCGAAACTGACTTCCGGAAAGTCTCTCTCGAGCATCTCCGCGACCCGGCCTAACTGATCGAGAGCTGCGCTCAGGTTATCAGAGGCACCACTCAGTATTCTGCGCGCCTCTGCCAGAGCTTCCGGGCCACCGCTTACACGGGCAAGTTCACGAAGACGCGCACCTGCTGATCCTGCCGGGCAGTCACCGAGAAGCCTGTCAAGTTCAGGTACCGACTTGCGTGCCATAGCATCAAAGATCGCCGCACTTGTATCACGATCAAATTCAGCCTCGCCAATCAGGCTTTCGTAGATGGACACGTGGGCCAGATCCAGGTGGACGTGCGGCAGGCCAGCAACGCGAAGGGCCTCAAGCATCAGGCTGATGACTTCCAGATCCGCAGACTCAGACGCGCTGCCGAATAACTCGCAGCCTGCCTGAATCGGCGTACGCCCGGTCAGCATATGTTTAGGGCGGGTATGAAGTACATGCCCGGCATAGCACAGGCGCGTAATACCCTCCTGCCCCAGAGTGTGGGCGTCAATGCGCGCAGCCTGGGGCGTCATATCGGCACGAACACCCATCATGCGCCCGGTCAGCTGATCCGTCAGCTTGAAGGTCTGCAACTCCAGGTCGTGTCCGGTTCCGGTAAACAGGGATTCGAGGTATTCGATAAGCGGCGGGATTACCAGTTGGTAGCCCCAGCGCTGGCAGGTATCCATTACATCCCGGCGCAGCGACTCTATCTGTCCGGCCAGTGGCGGCAAGATATCCTCCACCCCGTCCGGCAGTAACCAGCGATCAGATACTGTCATGAGATTCCGTTGTCCATCCTGCGCACTCCTGCTCGTCATGCAGAAGAAGCACACAGATATTAGGGTGACATTCGGGGCAGAAAAACCCGAACCAAAACCTGACGGATTTTACACTGTTGGGGGACACAAAAAAACCGGAATACCTGGGTATTCCGGTTTTTCGGTGTACCGGGCGAGTTTTAGCTTCCGCCCTTTGAATCCTTCAGGAATTTCATGAATTCACTGTTGGCGTCAATAACCATCATGTCGCTTTTGCTGGAGAAGGTATTCCGATATGCCTGGAGGCTACGGTAGAAGCTGTAGAACTCCGGGTTGGAGCCATAGGCATCTGCGTAGATCCGGGCAGCTTCACCGTCGCCTTCACCCCGGGTTGTTTCCGAGGAGGCGAATGCTTCCGCCAGTGTCACAGTTCTCTGACGATCGGCATCTGCGCGGATACCTTCGGCCAGCTCACGCCCTCGAGAGCGGAACTCCTGAGCCAGCTTCTCACGCTCAGTCGCCATCCGGCGATAGACTGCCTCACTGACTTGCCCCGGGAACTCGATGGCCTTGATCCGGATATCTATTACATCAATACCGAATTCCTTGACCGACGTCTCGTTAACCCGTTCACGCAGGGTGCTCATCAGTTCATCCCGCTGACCTGAAACCACTTCGTGCATGGTACGAACACCAAACTCATCCCGCAGGCCGTTATCCACTCGGGATAACAATAGCGACTGAGCGCGTAACTCATCCCCGCCTGTAGCACGGTAGAACTGATCCACATCGCGGATCTTCCAGGCGATATAAGAGGTGACGTCCAGCGGCTTCTTCTCAACCGTCAGATACTGCCGCGAAGGCAAATCCATGGTCAGCAGGCGGATATCAAACTCCCTGACCTGATCGATTACCGGCACCTTGAAGTGAATGCCCGCCTGGACGTCGGTCTCAACCAACTCACCAAACCTCAGCATGACCCCACGATGGGTTTCAGGAATAATAAAGACACTCGAAAGTACCAGCAGAACAACGATAAGAGCGCCTGCAAGACCCGCTACACTTTTAGATCCCATGATTATCTGCTCCTCCGTGTATTAGTGTCCTGCCGGGTTCGAATTTCCTTGATAACCTGATCCGTGACCGTCTGGATATCCATCTGCCCGTCGCTGCCGGAAGACTGGTTTCCGCTTCGTGGCAACCCGCCGCCCTGGGTAAGGCGATCCAGTGGCAGATACATCATATTGCCGCTGCTTTCGGTATCCACAAGAATCTTGCTGCTGCTCGAAAGCACAGTCTCAAGGGTCTGCAGGTACATACGCTCACGAGTTACCGTCGGTGCCATCTGATACACAGCCAGCAACTCGAGGAAACGGGCGGTTTCACCACGGGCACGCTCGGTGACTTCTTCCTTATAGGCGCTAGCCTCTTCAATCATGCGTTGGGCTTGACCGCGGGCTTCAGGAACAACCTTGTTTCGGTATGTTTCCGCCTCTTCCTTCACTTGCTGCTCGTCCTCACGGGCACGCTGAACCTCACGGAACGCGTCCTGTACCGCTGGGGGCGGCTGGGTGCTTTCAACGTTAACCCGGACAATTTGAAGACCGGTTCCATATTCCTCAAGGAAGCCCTGGAGCCGCTGCTCAACACGAACGGCCAATTCTGCGCGCCCCTCCGTGAGCACATCATCCAGAGACGAACTGCCAACCTCATGGCGCAGCGCACTATCCGTCGCAAATGCCAAAGCCTGGTTGGAGTCCCGGACGTTCAGCACATAGTCACGAGCCTCGCCGACACGGTACTGCACCTGCAGGTCAACCGTGACCAGGTTTTCGTCCTGAGTCAGCATCTGGCCACTGGATTGGGCGGTTCTCACGCTGGTGACCAGCACCTTGGTGACGTCATCAATCAGAGGCACCTTGAATCTCAGGCCAGGGCTTTCTGTCTTGGAATACTCACCAAACCTCAGCACTACCGCGCGCTCCTGCTCGTTCACAGTGTAGAACGACTGAAAGATCACGTAGCCCACGACAAGAATGGCTCCCAGCGCGAGAACGGCACCAAAACCGCCCGCCACACCTGAACTACCGCCACTGTTGCCGCCGTCGCCACCTGATTTCTTGCCTTTGCCACCCAGCATTTTATTGAGTTTGTCGAGACCTTTTTTCAGCGCCTCATCAAGGTCTGGTGGTCCCTGATCATTACCGCGACGACCACCACCATTTCCCCAGGGGTCATTGTCATTGCGGTTTCCACCCGGTTCATTCCAGGCCATAGTTCTCTCCGTTCCTAACATGTCGAATGGTTGCAAATACTAGGGATTTATAATCGCCCCGGCAATAGCTGCTATGGTTTCAGGCTTGCCCGTTATCCAGGCGCACTGTTTCTTCACTCATGCCGGCACGGCTCAGCAGCTGCAGCCAGTCCCGGTGTTGCAGCCGGGTTTCGAGTACCGTGTCTCCGGTTTCCCGGTGCTTTTCACTTAGCACCGAGCCAGCCTCGTGCAGGAGCGCCCGGAGCTTGCCATCAGCAGGCCCGAGCAAAACAAAATGGTGTACAACATCTTCAGCCAGTCGCTCTACGATGGCGTCGTAAAGACCATCCAGGCCCGCACCCGTAACGGCCGAGACCCAGGCACGAACAGGCACGCCATCCTCATTGCGCTCGACCCGAGGTGTAAAATTGTCCAACAAGTCTATTTTGTTGAACACTTGAAGCACAGGTACCTCATCGGCGCCGATTTCCGCCAGCACTTCCTCAACCTGCTCAATGTTTTCATCACGACGGCTGTCGTGGCTGTCAACAATGTGCAGCAGAATGGTTGCTTCCGTCGTCTCTTCCAGGGTTGCCCGGAATGCTTCAACCAGTTTATGCGGCAGATGCCGAATAAAGCCCACGGTATCTGCCATTACGACCGGCCCGATATCCGGAAGTTCCAGGCGCCGGATCGTCGGATCCAAAGTTGCGAACAACTTATCTGCAGCGTATACGGAAGAAGTGGTAATCCGGTTGAACAGAGTGGACTTGCCAGCGTTGGTGTAGCCTACCAGAGATACCGTCGGAATATCAGCGCGCTTACGCGCTCGACGACCCTGATTGCGCTGACGACGAACCTTTTCGAGACGTTTGTGGATGGACTTGATGCGTTCGCGCAACAGCCTACGGTCGGTTTCCAGCTGGGTTTCACCGGGGCCGCGCAGGCCAATACCGCCTTTCTGACGCTCAAGGTGCGTCCAACCGCGAACCAGGCGCGTTGACATGTGGTCCAACTGGGCCAGCTCTACCTGCAGTTTGCCTTCATGCGTGCGAGCGCGCTGAGCAAAAATATCCAGAATGACACCCGTGCGATCGAGCACGCGGCATTTTAGCTCACTCTCGATATTCCGTTCCTGACTAGGTTTGAGGGCATGATTAAACAGAACAACATCTGCCTCATGCAGCGCCACCGCATCGCGGATTTCCTCAAGCTTGCCTTCGCCCACGAACAGTCTGGGGCTGGGCTGTTTGCGGGAACCGGTCACTACTCCAACCGACTCAACTCCGGCAGATGACACAAGCTCCCGGAACTCATCCGGATCTTCAGAGCCGTCATGGGAGGTAAAATCGATGTGGACGAGTATCGCTCGCTCACCTACATCCGGGCGTTCAAACAATGGGCATCAACTCCGAAACAGCTTGGCTGTTATCCTCATAAAAACAAACACCCGCGACCATCGGAACCCAGAGGCTCGTCAGGAACGCGGGTGGCAATACCGGCAAGCCGGGTCAATTCAGTCTTCAGGCTCACCATCTTCCGCCGGATTCTGCTGAGGAATGCGAACATTCCGGGCAGGCACAACGGTGGAAATTGCGTGCTTGTAGACCATCTGGCTGACAGTGTTTTTCAGCAAAATCACAAATTGGTCAAAAGACTCTACCTGCCCTTGCAGTTTGATGCCGTTAACCAAAAAGATGGAAACCGGAATGCGTTCCTTGCGTAAGGCATTGAGGTAAGGGTCTTGTAACGAGTGCCCTTTTGACATGTGTGTTCTCCTGTTTATTAGTAAATGCAGATCGTCAATATTCAGAGCTAAATGTGGTGTGAAACCTGACTTTTTTCAAGGCTGCCTCAACGATAAACCCGTCTTCGCTGTCCAGCCAGTTCAAATCAGACCACTTGCGAAGCCAGGTGAGCTGCCGCTTGGCAAGCTGACGAGTGGCCGCGGCGCCCTTACTTACAAATGCGTCATAATCATGTTCGCCGGCCAAGTAACTCCAAGCCTGACGATAACCGACACAGCGCATGGAAGGGAGGTCCGGGTTCAGATCACCTCTGCCCATCAGAGTACGGACTTCATCCAGCAACCCCGCTTCCAGCATATTCAGAAAGCGCTGGTGAATCCTGTCGTGAAGCACTCGCCTCTCCGGGGGCACCATGGCAAGCTGCGTTATAGTATACGGAAGCGATGAAGTTTCGTCTGCCTGCCATTGAGTAAAATAAGTGTAATCCTCAATACCCTTACGGCCTGCCTCTTGGCGAAATGGCCGGCTGCCCTGCGCCTCCCAGAAAGCCGAAATCGGCCGCCCGGTCAGGCGGATAACTTCCAGAGCTCTTAACAGGCGCTGATGATTATTCGGATGGATCAGTTTTGCCGCTACCGGATCGGTTGCCTGCAGTTCCGCATGCAGCGCAGCCCATCCAAGCTGTTCTGCCTCCGCCTCAAGAGTTCTGCGTAGCTCCGGACTGGCCGACGGCAGCCCCGACATACCATGCAACAATGCCTTGAAGTACATCATGGTGCCGCCCACAAGCAGAGGAATACGCCCGGCAGCGGATATCCGTTCCATTTCAGTCAGTGCATCCCGACGAAAATCGGCAGCAGAATAGGTTTCAGACGGATCGCAGATATCAATCAACCGATGGGGGGCGCGGGCCAGTTCATCAGCAGTGGGTTTGGCCGTACCAATATCCATGCCACAGTAAATCATTGCCGAGTCAACGCTGATGATGTCGCATGGCAGCTGCTCGCAAAGCGCCATGGCCAGATCCGTCTTGCCTGAAGCCGTGGGCCCCATCAGGAAGATGGCCGGCGGCCTGTCCTGCTCACCACAGGCGCTAGTCGGTTGTGGCACTCTTGGTGACACTCTAGCGCCCCCGCAGGAACAGCTTGTCTAGCTCCGCCAGTGTAACCAGCGTCCAGGTGGGGCGGCCATGGTTACACTGACCACTGCGCTCTGTCGCTTCCATGTCCCGAAGCAGGGAGTTCATTTCAGGCATGGTTAGCTGGCGATTTGCCCGCACCGAACCATGACACGCCATGGTCCCGAGAAGCTCGTGGGTAACGGCTTCGACCCGATCACTCTGGCCGTGCTCAATCAGATCAGATAAAACATCCCGAACGAGCTGCTCTGTATCGGCTCCCCGCAGCAGCGCCGGTACCTGCCGGATTGCAAGCGTCTCAGGCCCGATACGCTCAATCTGCAGCCCAAGCTGTTGCAGGTCCTCTCCGTGAGTTTCAGCGAGCGCCGCCTCTTTCTGACTGACAGCAAGAGACAGAGGCACCAGTAACGGTTGGCTTTTGAGATCCTGCTCTGCCAGTGCGCGCTTCATTCGCTCGTAGGTAATACGTTCGTGAGCCGCATGCATATCCACTACGATCATCCCGACACTGCTCTGGGCCAGTATATAAATGCCGTGCAACTGGGCAATAGCATAACCCAGAGGCGGCTCTTCATGACCATCCGCGTTGACCGGGTGATCCATCGATGGGGCAGGCTCTTGCCGGGCAGTAACACCACCGCCACCGAGAGACTGATAAAACGCCATCTGATCGCTCGCCCGCCATTCCTGCTGCGGCGCTACCTGCCCGCCAAAACCAGCACCCGGAGCATGACTGTCTGCGGAAGGCATCGCCGGCTGCCCGTTCCAGGACTGGTGCGGAGCAGCTGACCTGGCTGCCGGAGATTCTCCCGGCCCTGAGACCTCGCGACCGAAGGACTGGGCCACCGCGCCCCGGAAATGGTCGTCAGGCCGCACATCAGCCAGAGCTTTGTGCAGCGTACGGAAGATAAAATCATGCACCAGACGACCATCGCGGAAGCGCACTTCGTGCTTAGTCGGGTGCACGTTCACGTCAACCGTGGCGGGATCGACTTCAAGGTAGAGAACAAACGCCGGGTGGCGGTTGTTGTACAACACATCGCGGTAGGCCTGGCGAACGGCATGGGCAACCAGCCGGTCACGGATTACGCGGCCATTGACAAAGAAATACTGAAGATCGGACTGGCTGCGAGAGAATGTAGGCAAGGCCACCCAGCCCCACAGGCGCAAACCTGTGGCCTCCGCATCAATAACCACCGCATTGTCGATAAACTTCTGCCCGCACAAGGCACCAATGCGGCGTTCTCTGTCCTGCATGGATTCCGCAGGCCGGAGGTTCTGAACAACCCGCTGGTTGTGACGCAGAGTAAAGCCTGCATCAAACCGACTAAGCGCCTGGCGCCGCACACACTCTTCTACGTGGTTGAATTCGGTTTTTTCGGTACGGAGAAACTTGCGCCGCGCCGGGGTATTGAAAAAGAGATCCCGGACTTCAACGGTGGTGCCCACAGGATGCGCAGCCGGCGAGATTCGAGCGTCCATGTCACGACCTTCAACTTCTACCCGGGAAGCTGCCTCTTGCCCTTCTGTGCGGGAGGTCAGCGCAAGGCGCGACACAGAACTGATACTGGCCAGAGCTTCACCCCTGAAACCGAGGGAAGCCACGGCCTCAAGATCATCAAGGCTGGCAATTTTGCTGGTGGCATGGCGGCTTAGCGCCAGAGGCAGGTCGCTTTCAGCAATACCACTGCCGTCGTCACGCACCCGGATCAGCTTTACGCCTCCCTGCTCCACTTCAACATAAACGCGGTCCGCGCCCGCATCGAGCGCGTTTTCAACCAGTTCCTTGACAACGGATGCAGGGCGCTCAACTACCTCGCCCGCGGCAATCTGGTTTGCCAGCCGCGGCGAGAGCAATCGGATGGAGGGCATGTTTCGGGGCTACCTCTTGCTTCAGGATGAAGGAATACGAATGGTTTGCCCTACCATAACACGGTCGTCCCTCAGGCCGTTAAACTGCATCAACTCGCTGACAGTGGTCTGATTTTCCCGCGCCAGTCCGGATAAGGTATCGCCACTCTGAACCCTGTGCTGGCTTATAGCGTTGCCGCCCTGACGGTTCTGTTTCTGCCATGCCAGCAAGGTGCCCGGCGGGGGTGTTTTACGAAAATACTCGTCAACACCATTCATGATGGCGCCAGCCAGTTTCCGGCGATACCAGTCCGTAGCCAGATTTTTCTCTTCCTGCGGATTGGAGATGAAACCCGCTTCCACGAGGATGGAAGGGATATCCGGTGACTTGAGCACCGCGAATGCCGCCTGCTCCACACCTGACTTATGCAGGCGAGCCACGCTGTTGAGCTTGCCCAGCACGGAGCTGCCCACACCGAGGCTGGCGTTGATGCTGGCTGTCATGGACAGATCGAGCAACACGCCGGCCAGCATATCATCCCGCCCATCCAGAGAAACGCCGCCGGTACCGCCGATGAGGTCAGAGCGGTTTTCACTCTGCGCCAGCCAGCGCGCCGTTTCACTGGTTGCGCCGCGCTGAGACAACGCAAACACTGAGGCGCCCTTGGGCTGAGGCGTGCGGAAAGCGTCCGCATGCACCGATACAAACAGGTCGGCGCTGTACTTGCGGGCCAGAATTGTCCGGTTCCTCAGCCCGATATAATAATCTCCGGTACGGGTGAGCTTGGCGATGTAGCCTGGCTGTTTATTAATCATATCCGCAAGGATGTGAGCCATTTTCAGAACAACATCCTTTTCGCGGGTGCCTCGCGGCCCGATAGCTCCCGGATCCTCACCACCGTGGCCCGCATCAATAACCACAATGACATCGCGCTTGCCGGCCGAATCGTGGGTTACCGTAGGTTTGGTCGCTTTTTCCAGGCGGCTGCCACTTTCATCAATGAGGTCAAGCACCAGGCGATGTCCATACTGCTGGTTGGGCTCTAGCTGGAAGCTCCGGGGCTTAATATCACTGACAAGATCAAGAACCACCCTCAGATCTGTGCCGTTACGCGTCGCACTTCGGATGCGCCGGACCGGGCTACCGGACAGATCGAGTTTGTCGAAATCTGTATTCAGCCGGGTATTCTTGAGATCAATCACCAGACGCGAAGGGTTACTCAGCGCGAACATGTTGTGATCAACCTTGCCCGCAGTATCCAGCACCAGGCGAGTGTGATCCGGCGCCGGCCAGATGCGGATACCTTCCACCTGAGTACCGGCCTGAGCGGACATGCTTGCCATAAGCAGGCACAGAGTCGCCAGAGCAATCATTGCTTTAATCGTGAGCTTGAGTTTATTCATACAGCTTGCCTGTTTATCCAGTGCCAGTCCGTTAATGGTCCGGCCCTATCAGTTCAAGTTCGTTCAAAAGTGATGCACCCAGTTCAGAGCCTGCCCGGACCACCGCCGAGCGACCTTCGCCCTGATACTCCAGGTGCACTTCGAGATCGGGCGCGGGCAGCAGCCCTTCTCCACGCTCTGGCCACTCGATAAGACAAATACTCTGGCCGTTGAAGTAATCCCGGATGCCCATGTATTCAAGCTCTTCCGGGTGGCCCAGCCGGTACAGATCAAAATGATAGATCGGCGGTGTCAGGTCTTCGTAAGGCTCAACTATCGTATAAGTCGGGCTCTTCACAGCGCCCTTGTGCCCAAGCCCCCTGATAACTCCGCGACTGAGCGTGGTCTTACCCATTCCGAGATCGCCTTCGAGAAACACCGTCAGCCCCTGATCCGATTCTTTTGCCAGGCGGGCAAGCTCTCTTCCCAGCTTCTCTGTCTCGGCCTCGCCTTCCAGAAACAGTCTGCGCTCGTTCCCGAAAATGCTCATTCTCCCTCCTTGCTGCAGTTACTGCCCGGCTCTGCTTCCCGGAAAACCAGCGGCAATGCATCAATCACGTCGGTCGGTATCAAGCCGATATAGCCCTTGTCCGCTGAAGCTCTGCAGGCAGCCTCAAGGTGCACCACCGCTCCCAGGGTTGCGGCACGGGCAGGCGCTTCAGTCGTCTGGGCATAGGTCTGGGCATAGAGAGCACCGATGATTCCGGATAACACATCACCCATGCCTCCGGTCGCCATACCCGGGTTGCTGCCACCGGCAATATCCACCGCTTCCGCGCCAGACGCGATGATCGTCCCGGCCCCCTTGAGCAAGACCACCCCACCGTAAAGGGACTGCAACTTTCTGGCCGCAGCCACGCGATCGACCTCTACTTCGGGCACCAGGCAGTTCAGCAGTCTGGCCGCCTCGCCCGGGTGCGGTGTCAGAATCTGGTTGCGGGCGGGCGTCACTACCCGGGACGAAAGCAGGTTCAGAGCATCTGCATCCAGAACACGGGGCTTTCCGCTTTCAACCACCTGCTGCAGCATTTGTTGTCCCCAGGAGTTCTGCCCCAAACCTGGCCCGCACACCACTACCGTTGCGGCATCCAGCAATGCTGGCAGTTCCGAACCGTGAATCAGGCCGTGAACCATTACCGACGGACAACGCGCCAGGGCGGCCGTTACATGTTCAGGGCGCGTTGCCAGTGAAACCAGCCCCGCACCGGAGCGCGCCGCCGCTTCTGCTGCCAGCATGCCGGCACCACCAAAACCCCGGCATCCAGCGACCACCAGAACATGACCAAACCGGCCCTTGTGGGCGTTAGCCGGCCGCGCAGGCAGCCAGCCCAGTACGGACTCCCAGCGCCGAAGCATGGCGATCGGGGCCTCGCCGCTCTCAACGACGCCGGCGCTTGCATTCAGTGTTTCAAACATTACATCGCCACACACCGCAGCGCCCTGGCCGGTATACAGCCCGACTTTACGGCCGATAAATGTGACGGTCATGGCGGCCTGCACCACCTCGCCCTCAGCCGCACCTGTGGTAGCATCCAGGCCGGATGGCAAATCCACAGCCAGCACGGGTAGTCCGGAGCGATTACAGCATGCAATCACCCCGGAAAATGGTTCTCTGGGCGCGCCGGAAACACCGGTGCCGAGCATGGCATCAACAATCAGCTCTGCTGTTTCAAACACAGAGTCCAGCTCAGGCTCGCCGATATCCGCCAGCGCCTGCACCTCTACGCCATCAGCAACAGCTTTCTGCCAGGCTTGACGGGCATCACCGCCCAATTTCTCTGTGGGAGCAACCGCAATACAGCGCACAGCCAGCCCGTGCCGCACGGCATTGGCCGCTATCAGATACCCATCACCGCCGTTATTACCAGCACCGCAGAGAACCAGCAGAGGCTCCACTCCGGGCCAGCGCACAACCAGCCGGCGAAATGCCGCACGAGCGGCGGATTGCATCAGGTCAAAACCATCAACGCCTTGTTGCCCGATAACATAATGATCAATTAGGCGCACAGAATCGGCGGAAAACAGTGCGTCTGATAAACTGCCTCCAGCGTGCTGTGGCATGAGCCTTTGCTCCCGTTACAGAAACCGGTTTAAGAAAATTGGCCAGCTATCTGTAAAGCATAGCAAAACCGTGGAAAAGGTCATAACTTAATCAAATTAAATATCCTTACCCCCAGCGCCTGCGAGGCAGTTACATCAACGGAGCCTATGAGCACGACTGAAACCAACACATCTCTGACACCAGAACTGGCTGATTTGCCGACACTTATCCGGCAATGGGCCAGAGAACTCGGGTTTTCGGATGCGGGTATCACAACCGCAGATACCGGTGAACATGCCCAGCACCTGCAAGACTGGCTGGATAAAGGTTATCAGGGCGAGATGGAATACATGGCCGACCACGGAGACAAGCGGTATACGCCGAAATCGCTGGTGCCGGGCACAACCCGGGTAATCTCCGTGCGCATGGATTATCTGCCTGCACCCGACAGCCCGAAAGAAGCGCTTACTAACCGGGAAAACGCCTATATCACTCGCTACGCCCTTGGCCGTGATTATCACAAGCTGATCCGCAAGCGATTGGCAACCCTGGCAAAGCGGATTGACGATGCGGTAAGCGGCTATGATTATCGAGCCTTTGTAGACAGTGCACCTGTATTGGAGAGAGCGCTGGCACAAAGGGCGGGGCTGGGCTGGATTGGCAAGAACAACATGCTGATACATCCGAAGGCCGGGTCGTTCTTTTTCCTGGGCGAAATATTTACCAGCGCGCCTCTGCCGGTAGACGCCGCCTTTGAAACCGACCATTGCGGCAGCTGCTCCGCCTGCCTCGAACTGTGCCCCACGGATGCTTTTGTGGGGCCGCACAAGCTGGATGCCCGGCGCTGCATCAGTTATCTCACCATCGAACTTAAAGGCAGCATTCCGGAGGAGTTACGTTCGCTCATGGGTAACCGGGTTTTCGGCTGCGATGACTGCCAACTCGTCTGCCCCTGGCAGAAGTTCAGCAAACCCGCCCGCGAAGATGACTTTCAGCCCAGACACGGTCTGGACAACAGTTCTTTGGCGGAGTTGTTTCTGTGGACTGAAGAGCAATTTCTGAAGCGAACCGAGGGCTCGGCTATTCGCCGCACGGGATACGAGGGCTGGTTACGAAATCTGGCGGTGGGGCTGGGCAACGCGCCCTCTACTATCCCGGTGATTGAAGCCCTTAAAAAGCGCGCAGACCATCCATCCGATATGGTCCGCGAGCATGTTCAGTGGGCCTTGGCACAGCACGACTTATAGCTTGAAGAAGTGCTCCCGGTAATGGCGCAGTTCGTTGATGGAATCGCGGATGTCGTCCAGCGCCTGATGGCTGCCCTGTTTTTTAACACCTTGCAGTACGTCCGGTCGCCAGCGGCGGGCCAGTTCTTTGACTGTGGAGACATCAAGGTTGCGGTAGTGAAAGAAGTCTTCGAGCTGGGGCATGTATTTCACGAGGAAGCGGCGATCCTGGCCGATGCTGTTACCGCACAAGGGGGATTTACCCGATTCCATGTACTCTTTCAGGAAAGCGATGGTCTGTTGCTCGGCTTCGGCCTCGGAGACTTTGCTTTCGCGGACGCGTTTGGTAAGGCCGCTTTCGCCGTGGGTTCGGGTGCACCATTCATCCATCGCGTCGAGCAGGTTGTCGGGCTGATGGACCGCGATGACCGGGCCTTCGGCCACAAGATTCAGTTCTGAATCGGTGATGATGGTGGCCATCTCGATGATGCGTTCTTTTTCCGGATCAAGGCCGGTCATTTCCAGATCAATCCAAACCAGGTATTTGCCTGCTGACATTCTGTGTTCCTCAATTCTTTGACTTTAGAGTAGGTGGAGCTGAATAGTCATTATTCCGGTATGATGGCATAGCAACGACACCACTTTCATCCGTGTTATCTGAGACCTTATGGCAAAACGGCAACTGAACAAGCAACAGCAATTCCGGATCAAGAAGGTTCAGGAGGAGCGTGCTGCCCGCGCGGCTCGCAAGGAGAAGTCAGTTCAGGCGCAGGCCGAAGCCGGTGAACTGGGGCCGGAGCAGGAAGGACTAATCATTGCTCACTATGGGCAACAGCTTGATGTAGAAGCCTTAGAGGGTGAACACAAGGGTGATGTTCTGCGCTGCTTTGTTAGAGCGAATATTGATAGCCTGGTGACAGGCGATCGGGTTGTCTGGCGACCTGGCAAGAATGAGACGGGTGTGATTGTTGCCCGCTGTGAGCGCGATAACTTATTGCAGCGTCCGGATAACTTTGGTGCTGTGAAGCCGGTGGCAGCGAATATTGATCATATTATCCTGGTGATTGCGCCGGAGCCGGAGCCCCATGACAATCTGATTGACCGGTATCTTGTGGCTTCTGAGATCACGGATATTCCGGCTGTTATTCTGTTGAACAAGACAGATCTGATTAACGATCAAAACCGCGCGCCGATTGACGCTTTGCTGGCGCGCTACGCGGCGCTGGGCTATGAGGTAGTGCGCACCTCAGCGGTTCAGTTCGACGGCGGGCCTTCGCCGGAGGTTGAAGCTCTGGTGAAGGACAAAACGAGCGCTTTTGTGGGCCAGTCGGGGGTTGGCAAATCGTCAATTATCCAGACGCTGATGCCTGATGAGGCGATTCGCGTTGGTGCGGTTTCTGAAAGCACAGGCAAGGGTGTTCACACGACCACTACGGCGAAGCTATTTCACCTGCCGATGGGCGGAGATCTGATTGACTCGCCAGGGATCCGGGAGTTTGGTCTGTGGCATATGTCGCCGCAAGAAATCGAGTACGGCTTTCGCGAGATTCGCGATGTAATCGGCTACTGCAAATTCCGCAACTGCAGGCACATGGGCGATCCCGGCTGTGCCATTGATGCGGCGGCAGAGGCGGGCAAACTCAGCCCGGAACGTCTGCGAAGCTTTCACCGCATTCTTCAGGATATGGCGGAGCAGCAGTCGCGGGGCTTAAAAGCCAACTGATACCGCACCGTGCGAACTACCAGTTCAGCTCGCCCGGTGCGGGTTCTGCTTTCTCCTTCATCCAGTCGCCGCTTTCCAGGTTCTCCATGGCCTTTTCCTGCTCTTTTTCAGAAGGAACCGTGAGATCGATCAGGGGGGCACCTTTTGCGCTGGCGCTGCTTTGAATGCTGTTCACTGTTTTCTTGTTGAGCACGATGATGGAAATGCGACGGTTTACCGGTGCCGTGGGCTCGCCCTGATCAAACAGTATAGAATCGCTCAGCCCAACAACCCGCGCTATTTGCTGGCCGCGCACGCCACCGGCAACCAGTGCCCTGCGAGCAGTGTTGGCACGGTCTGCTGAAAGCTCCCAGTTGGTGTAACCAGGGCGTCCCCCGAAGGGGGTGGCGTCGGTATGGCCGGTAATGCTGAGTTTGTTATCGACTGCCCCAAGAGTTTTTGCCAGTTCGAACAGAATTTCCTGTGAGTAGTATTTCAACTCAGCCTTGCCACTATCAAACATGGGGCGACCGGAACGGTCAACTATCTGGATTCGCAGCCCCTCGTCAGTGATATCGATCAGCAGCTGATTCTTGAACTCCTGCAGAGTTTCATTCTCTTCAATTCGTTGCTTCAGCTCCTGAAACAACTCTTCCATCCGTCTCTGCTCAAGGGTTTCTGACAACTTATCTACAACATTGTCGTTGATCGCAATCTGACCTGGTTCTATATTTGGGCTGGCCTCATTGATGACTGACGCACTGCCTTCAAGATCCACCGGGCTGGGCGATCCGCCTTCAGTGAAGCCGACAGGATCGCGAAAATAGCCTTCCACCGCTTTTATCTGTTCCGGTGACGCGGTCGCAGTAAGCCAAAGCACCAGGAAAAACGCCATCATCGCCGTTGCGAAGTCGGCAAAAGCCACTTTCCAGGAACCACCATGGTGGCCCGCAGCAATGACTTTTTTACGTTTGATGATGATCGGCTGCTGTTCCACAAGTCCGCTCCGGGTTCAGGTTGCGCTATTTGGCGCGCACGTGATCGTTCAGTTCCTGAAATCCAGGCCGCTTGTCCGTGGGAAGCGCCTTGCGACCAAATTCGATGGCCATCTGGGGCGCCTGTCCTGAAACCGTTGCCACAATTGCAGATTTGACGCATTCGTAGGCTTTGAGTTCGTATTTTGCAGCATGTTCCATGGCGATGGAGGTTGGCCCAACAAAGCCATAGCCCATCCAGATGCCCAGAAAGGTGCCCACCAGTGCCGCTGCCACACTCAAACCAATGCGCTCAGGCCCTTCACTCAGAAAGTTCATGGTGATCACGATACCAAGCACCGCCGCGACGATACCCAGACCCGGCAGGGCATCCGCAATTTTGTTCACTGCGTGAGCGGGCTCTTCAAGTTCGTGCTGGCGGCTGTCAATTTCGTTTTCCATCATGCCTTCCAGCTCATGGGTAGCCATGTTTCCCGCGCTGATTATGCGCAGGTAGTCCGTAATAAAATCGAGCAACGTCTTCGATTTCATAATGGCCGGGTAACGGCTGAATATCTGACTGGATTCCGGGTTATCAATATCCTCTTCGATGGACATAACCCCCTGCTTGCGGGATTTATCAAAAATCTCGTAGAGCATGCTCAGTAAATCCATGTAGTAGGACTTGTTGAACGGTGAGCCCGTCAGCAGGCGCAAAATGCCGGCAAATACGTCTTTCACGGTATGCAGCGGGTTGGCAATCACAAAAGAGCCAATAGCTGCGCCGAAGATAATGAGCAGCTCTGTCGGTTGCCACAACACCATAAGATTGCCGCCGTGGAGGACATATCCACCAAGAACGCTGGCAATGACAATCACTGAGCCAATAATAAGTAGCATGGGAAGAATGTAAGCCTTTATATTGAGGGTATCGGCCAGTGCCGGTAATGATCATGCATTTTCTGGTCTGATCATAGCAAGCCTCTGCATTATCCGCGAAGCCATGAAACAATTTCTATACATACAGACGTCTGCGCAACACTCTTGCAGTACTATTTGGTAAACTTTGTGTCTTTGAACGCAGAGGATCTCTTTCAATGTTCGACAAGCTGTTTGTTCTGAGTCAGTACGTCACTCCGCAGCTCGCGGTTTCGCACTTGGCCGGCCGCCTTGCAGACAATGACCGCACCCCTGCGCTCAAAAATCGAGTGGTCAAATGGTTCGTCAAGCGCTATGGCGTAGACATGAGCGAGGCCGCCGAGCAGGATCCGACCGCCTACGCCAGCTTTAACGCATTTTTCACCCGGGCGCTGAAGCCCGGCATCCGCCCTGTTGCCGAAGGCGAAAGCACCTTTGTAAGCCCCGTGGATGGCGCAATAAGCCAACTTGGCCAGGTGACCGGCGACCGGGTGTTCCAGGCCAAGGGCCAGTCTTTCAGCCTGACCGAACTGCTCGGCGGAGACACTCGGCGGGCGGAAGCCTTCTCAGGGGGCGAGTTTTCAAACCTGTATCTATCCCCCAGGGATTACCATCGCGTTCACATGCCTCTGGCGGGCACGCTTCGGGAAATGGTTTATGTTCCCGGCAAGCTGTTTTCGGTAAATCCGGCCACTGCGGAGAATGTTCCTAATCTGTTTGCCCGTAATGAGCGTGTTGTCTGTATTTTTGATACAGCGGCGGGCCCTATGGCGCTGGTTCTTGTGGGCGCGATGATTGTGGGCAGCGTTGAGACGCCTTGGGCGGGGATTGTGGTGCCCAATAACAGTGGTGTAAAGGCGATCACCTATGAAGGTGAGAGCGCCATTTCGTTTGCCAAAGGCGAGGAGATGGGGCGTTTCCGCTTAGGTTCTACGGTGGTGATGGTTATGCCTAAGGGTAGCGTTAGCTGGGATGCTGAGCAGGTTGCGGGGAAGCGGGTTCGTATGGGTGAGGCATTTGGTCAAGTTAGCGCCTGACCTCAAGCTCGCTCTAGCGGGAACGCCAAAACATCTGCAATATCGCGGGTGCCGATCTTGAGCATTAGCAAGCGATCAAGCCCTAAGGCTACGCCGGCGCAGTCCGGCAAGCCTTGCTCCAAGGCGGCCAGGAAGGCTTCATCGACGTTCATTTCGGGTTTTCCGGCGGCTTTGCGCAGGCGGTTGTCTGCTTCGAAGCGGTTGCGTTGTTCGTCGGCGCAGGTGAGCTCCCAGTAACCGTTGCATAATTCCAGGCCGTCGATATAGAGCTCGAAGCGGTGGGCTACGTCGAAACCGTCAACCTGGGAGATTCTGGCCAGGGAGGCTTGAGTCGCCGGGTATTGGTTGATGAATACCGGGGTTTCGTTGCCCAGGTTGGGCTCGACGGCAAAGCTCATCAGTAGATCCAGACAGCCGTCGCGGCTGAGGTCTTTCAGCTGCTCTGGCTCCAGCCACTGCCGGCAGCGCTGGTGCAGTTCACTTGCTGATATTACAAAAGGGTCGATGCCTGCCCAGTCGATCATTGCCTGGCGATAGCTTGTTGTTTTTGGCCGGGGGCATTTCAGCCAGCCGCACACCAGGTCGGAGACTTCTGTCATCAGGGCGACATCGTCCAAGCCTGTGCGGTACCACTCGAGCATGGAAAACTCGGGGTTGTGGCGGCGGCCGCGCTCACCGTTGCGAAAGACTTTTGAGATCTGGTAGATCGAACCGGAGCCTGCGGCCAGCAGTCGTTTCATATGGTATTCAGGAGAGGTCTGAAGCCAGCCGCCTTCAACGCCCTGGGCGCTTACCTGTACGGATACACCATCGAGGTTAGGCTCAGTTACACCGCAGCGGCCAAGTACCGGGGTTTCGACTTCCAGCACACCGCGTTGCACGAAAAAGCCGCGCACAAAGGATGACTGTTGTGCGCGGCTTTTCAGAGTTGCCAAAGAGGCAGTGGGCTGCCAGTCAGGCTGGTTTTTCATAGAGGTATCAGCTGCTTTTTACCCGGTTCATGTACTCACCAGAGCGGGTGTCGACCTTGAGCACTTCGCCGATGGTGATAAACAGGGGTACGCTCACAACCGCGCCGGTAGACAGGGTTGCGGGCTTGGAGCCGCCCTGGGCGGTATCACCTTTCATGCCGGGGTCGGTTTCAACCACTTCCAGCTCAACAAAGTTTGGTGGGGTTATCGTCAGGGGTGCACCGTTATAAAGAGTTACGGTGTAGACGTCTTGTTCTTTCAGCCACTTGAGCGTGTCACCGACAGCTTTTGCATCAGCAGGATACTGCTCGAAAGAGCCATCGGTGAGCATGAAATGCCAGAATTCCCCGTCGGTGTAGAGGTATTCCATATCCTGGTCCATAACGTCTGCTGCTTCGAGACTTTCGCCAGATTTAAAGGTACGCTCCCATACCCGGTTACTCATCAGGTTGCGCAGCTTGACGCGATTAAACGCCTGGCCTTTACCCGGTTTTACGAGTTCGTTATCAAGAATGATACAGGGGTCTCCATCCAGCAAAACCTTAAGACCGCTGCGAAATTCGTTGGTAGAATATGAAGCCATGAAATGTCCACCTGCCAAAATGCTGTTTAAAATTCGAAGGCCGCTATGATACAGCGAACCCCCGCCTCTATAGAAGCCCGGCTTTCAGGCGATGATAACCGGAGCTGGCAACAACTGCTTTCCGACTCGATAACCTCGCCACGAGAACTGCTGGCAAGGCTGGACTTGCCCGCAGAGATCTGGCTGGCCGGCGCCGAGGCTGGCCATCGGTTGTTTCCTGTCAGGGTTCCAGATCCTTTTCTGGCGCGAATGGAAAAAGGAAACCCGGCAGACCCGCTGCTGCGACAGGTACTGCCTATGGATCTCGAGACAAACACTGTAGAGGGTTTTGTAACCGATCCGCTGCAGGAAGACGATGCGATTCAGACCACTGGTCTGATCCGAAAGTATCGCAGCCGGGCCCTGCTCATGGTGACCGGCCAGTGTGCCATTAACTGCCGCTACTGTTTTCGCCGTCACTTCCCCTACGACGAACAGCGCCTGAGCCCGGCCGACCGGCAACGGGTGCTGGATACGCTCGCGGCATCCCCGGAAATCAATGAAGTCATTTTCAGCGGCGGCGACCCACTGGCAGTCAACGATCAGCTGCTGGCCCAGTGGGCGTCGGCCATCAGCAGCATCCCTCACATCCGCCGTATACGCCTGCATACCCGCCTCCCGGTGGTGATACCGCAACGAGTGTGTAACACGCTGCTGAAGTGGATCAGCAGCACACCGGTGCAGGTTGTTATAGTGCTGCACATTAATCACCCGGCAGAAATTGACCAGCCAACCCGCCGCGCTCTGAGTTACCTCCGTTCAGCGGGCGCAACATTGCTGAACCAGAGCGTCATTCTAAGGGGCGTCAATGATGATGCTGGTGTGCTGGAGGATTTAAGCGAGGCGCTGTTTGATGCGGGCGTCCTGCCCTACTACCTGCATGCATTTGACCCGGTCGCCGGTGCTCAGCATTTTGACGTATCCGACGACGAGGCCCGCTTGCTGGTTCGGGAACTGCTGTCCAGACTGCCGGGCTTTCTGGTTCCACGGCTGGTTCGCGAAGTTCCCGGAGAAGCAACCAAGACGCCCATTGACCTGTATTCGGAAGCTCTTTAATGGTTTTTATGCAAAGCTGGCCCGATTTCACATGTCAAACATTGTCAACACGCGATTTTCTCGCTTTTTTACACTGGTTTGCTGCTTTAAAGTCCAGTACCGTCTATTTTGTAAAAATATGTATTTACGGTGTTTTCCTGGTAATCCAACGTGCCACAGCAGTGTCTGCTGTGCGGTATCTGAGAACCCGGAATACGAAACGTTGTCCTGATATTGGCGCAAATTCATGGAAGGCATGATCCTCAAACCAGATCTCCGTGTTCCCGAGCAGAAAACGGCCAGTCTGTCGTTCTGCGGTACCACGCCCAAGGCATTCAAGGTCTGGATCAACCAGCTTCCCATGGCCAATATTGGCGAAGTATCGCGCCAGCTCTATCACGCGATCATTGAACTCAACCATCTGTTTCTTGCGCCCCAGCACCGCCTGCAGTTCCTTGAACTGATTCGCGAGCAGATTCATTTCGTCTGCAGTGAGCTTTCCCGTCACTACCTCGGGCTTGCAGTGGCCTTGCCAGAGAAGCAACGCAAAATCGCCAATCTTTCCCAGGCGCTCCAGCTCCACCTTGCCAGCGGCTACAAACTTTGCCTTCTGGAGGCGTTAGACGACGGCGGCCTGGACAAAAACCGCAAACTGATTGCTACTGCTATCCACCGGGCCACGTCCGAGCTTGCTTCGACCATTCTGAGATCGCACCAACTCTATTGCCCGAGCCCGGCACAAAGCTGGCTGGAATGTCACCGCATGTTCCGGTTTGCTCACCGCAACAAGCTTTCTGACGTAACCGTAGAAGACGGCACCTTGAAACAGAGGCTGGCAAGTACTGTCGCCGATAGCTACAAGCGCCTTTTACTTCTGGGCTGCGCAAGACCCAACCAACTCAGACAATCCGAACTGCTTCAGGCATACGAGCTGTTTGAGTCCTGGACCGAGCAAACTCGCTGCGGGCCGGACATCGGAGAAGACACCCTTTTCGTTGTCAATATGGAGCGCGACAGCTCTCCGATTTACAGAAGCCTGCTCGAGGCCAAGCCCGGGGATGAGAGCTTAGGATTTGACACCCGCGAGCTGGCAGCCACAATTTCCGAAAATCTCGATGCCCGTCTTCGCCAACTTCCGGCACCCGGAACTCTGAAAATACCGGGCAATGTCAACGACACCCTGCTCACTCACCTGAGCCAGGCTCTGGGAATTCTGGCAAAACGGAATTTCAACCGGATTTCCAGCCAGGGCACACTGGAAGTCTGCGTAGGGCTCTCTGCAGCGCACTACTTCATTGCCGGCGAAAAGTCATTTACCGAGTTCGTAACCGGCAATGACAACGGCGATCCGGATGACGAAAACCTTTTTATCCGCGCGTCCCGCAAGCGCAGCGACGCATGGGCAGGCGCCCCTGATGCCTCTCCGAGCGATGAGCACCTGCACTCCGCAGATACGCCAATCAATTATCGTGGCAGTTTCGGGAATACACCGACACCCGCAACCGATAAAAGCCGCCCCAGATCACATATCACGCTACTGGTAAATACCAGCCCTGGTGGCTACTGCGTCTCGTGGGAGACCGGTGTTCCGCCGTCGATGCAGGCAGGAGAGATCCTTGGAGTGCGAGAGCAGCGCACTCATCCATGGAGCATTGCGGTCGTTCGCTGGATCCGGCAAATCAGAAATCAGGGCACTCAGATTGGCATCGAGCTTCTGGCGCCCAGCGGTTCACCCTGCGGTGTCCGCCTGCTTCAGAAAGTCGGCAATAGCAGTGAGTATCTGCGCGGCCTGATGCTGCCTGAGATCAGTGTTGTCAACCAGGCTGCCACTTTGCTCACCCCCCGACTGCCTTTCCAGCCCGGCAGCCGGATTTCTCTGCTGCATAGCGGCAGAGAGGAGCAGGGACAGTTATTGAAGAAGGTTTCCTCAACCGGCAGCATCAGCCAGTTTGAGCTGAAACTTCATAATAATGCCGCAGCCTCGACGGCCACAATCCCATCAAGATCGTCTGGTAACAGTGAAGACGATTTCGATTCGCTGTGGCCATCTCTCTGAAAGCCTCCGGCGCCCCCGTAAATCCGTCGGAGGCTTGTTATTGAGCCTCAACCCCTGCATTATTCAGCGATAGTGACAGCCCGGTCTCGCAGTACCAGTTCACAGTTTCCTTCAAGATACTGTTTTTATGGCAGAATTCCTCTCTGCCGGGGCCGGCTCAGCCAACCTGTATTATGAGACGTCTTAGGAATGCAGAAACAGAACGCCACCGTACACCTGCTGATCCTCGATCCTTCCCAGAATGATGCAGAATCCCTGGTAAGCCTGCTCAGAAATGCTGGCAAAGCCACCCGGGCACACCGCATTACCTCCGAAGAAGATCTGGAAGAAGCTCTGAAAAACAGCAACTGGGATCTTCTTCTGGCCCGTGATATCGAGCAAGAGTTCTCAGCAGATAACGCCTTGGCCATGATCCGACGCATGGACAAAGACATTCCGTGCCTGTTTCTGACAGAAGAAGAAAGCCGCGAAAGAACGGTGGCCGTCATGAAAGCTGGCGCCCAGGGCACGGTGCAATCCGGCCACAACGATTTGCTGATACTGAAGGCCAAGCGTGAACTTGCAGCGCTTGAAGATCGCCGCCGCCGCAGAGCATTGGAGTCCCATCTGCGTGAAGCCGAGCAGCGGTGCCAGCTGCTATTGGAAAGCTCTAAAGATGCCATTGCCTATATCAATGATGGCATGCACATCTATGCCAACCAGTCCTACCTGGAGTTCCTGGGTTACGACGATATTGATGACCTGATGTGTGTTCCCATTCTCGACACGCTAACGCCCGAAAGCCAGAACTACTACAAGACGTTCATGAAATCTTTCGCGGAGAAAGGTGAAGATGGCATGACCATCAACTGCACAGCGAAGCGCAGCGATGATCATGAATTGAACGTGACCATGTCGGTGTCCGCTGCAACCTACGATAGCGAAGTGTGCACACAGATCGTGCTCCAGCCGGAGCACAGCGATGCAGAGCTGGAAGAGAAATTACGCGAAATCAGCAGCCAGGATCTCCTTACCGGCCTGTATAACCGGCAATACCTGATGAAAGAGCTCGAACAGGCCATTGCCAATGCCGGAAAAAACAATGAAACCGGTGCCTTGGCGTACATTGCTCTTGATAATTTTATGACCATGAAAGGCCAAGTGGGCATTTCCGGTGCAGATATGCTTTTGGGCGATCTGGCCAGTCTCCTGAAAAAAGAGGCAGGAGATGACCTGATGCTGGCGCGCCTCAGTGATGACGCATTCGGCTTACTGTGCCTCCCCTGCGATGAGAAATCCTTGACCAACCGGTGTGAACAAGTTCGCAAAGCAGTGGATGAACACCTGTTCGATATCAACGGTCGTTCGGTTCCATTGACCGTCAGTATCGGCATTGCCTCTATCACCGAAAACTCGCCAAAAGCCGAAGAGCTTATGGCCCGGGCCCATACTGCATCATCAGAAGTACGCAAGCAGGAAGGCCAGGATCAGGGCAATGGTATTCGCGCCTACAACCCGGCAGATTACGAAACGCTGGATGACAGCAACTCCATAGATGCCATACTGAAAGCACTGGATGAGAACCGTTTCCGGCTCCTGTTTCAGCCCATTATCAACCTTCGCGGTGAAGGGGAAGAGCACTACGAAGCCTTCGTGAGAATGCTCGATAAGGATGACAAAGAAGTATCACCTTACGATTTTCTCCCTCCCATGGGACCAAGCGACACCGCCATCAAGATCGACCGCTGGGTTATCCTGCAAACTATCAAACAGTTATCGAGCCACCGTTCCAGAGGCAGCGATACCCGCATGTTCCTCAACGTGACGGCGGAGACCCTGCAGGACAAAACCTTCACACCGTGGCTGAGCGTGGCCCTGAAAGCAGCGCGCCTGCCCGGGGACTCACTGATTTTCCAGATTCGCGAAGGCGATGCGAACAATTACATGAAGCAGGCCAAGGACTTCACCAAAGCGCTGCACCAGCTTCATTGCAAGGTGTCCATTGCCCAGTTTGGCTGCGCACTGAACCCCTTCAACACCCTGAAACACATTGATACGGATTATGTGAAAATTGACGGTTCCTTCACGGAAGAAATCCAGAAAAATGAGGAAGCCAGGGAGCAGGTAAAGGAAATGGTGAAGAGCCTGCAAAGCGCCGGCAAATTGACCATTATCCCACTGGTGGAAAACGCCGCTATTCTTGCAACACTCTGGCAGGCCGGCGTGAACTACATTCAGGGTTACTACCTGCAGGCACCGGTACCGGAGATGAATTACGACTTTGGCGATAACTGAGACTGAGAGGCGCCGGTTCAGAAACCGGCGTTCTTCAGCCCCTGATTCGCTTCACTTTCGCGAAAGCCGATGAGGTAGAGGATAGCGTCCAGGCCAAGTGTCGAGATAGCGTGGCGAGCAGACTCCTTCACCAGAGGCTTGGCCCGGAATGCAACGCCGAGGCCTGCCTGACTCAGCATCGGCAGATCGTTGGCTCCATCCCCCACAGCGATTACCTGTTCCCGGGAAATATGCTCTTTTTCGGCAATTTCCAGTAACAGCTCTGCCTTGCGCTTGCCATCCACGATCTGGCCGGAAACCTCACCGGTCACCTTGCCATTGCGGATCTCCAGCTCGTTAGCGTAAACGTAATCGATACCCAGCTTGTTCTGAAGGTGCTGGGCAAAGTAGGTGAAGCCACCGGAAAGAATCGCTGTGCGGTAACCCAACCCTTTCAGGCTTCGAATCAGGTGTTCCGCGCCCTCCGTCATCTTCAGGCGGCCGGCAACACGCTCCAATACGGATTCATCCAGGCCTTTGAGCAGCGACAGACGCTCGGCAAAGCTCTGGCTGAAGTCTAGCTCCCCCTGCATCGCACGCTCGGTAATCTCCGCGACCTGCTCGCCAACGCCAGCCTCCCGGGCAAGCTCATCAATTACTTCGGCTTCAATGAGCGTGGAGTCCATATCAAACACCACCAGACGACGGTTCCGCCGGAAGATGGAATCTTCCTGGAACGCGATATCCACATTCATCTCGCCGGCAATGTGCAGGAAGTCGGCTCTGAGCTGCTCAAGATCCGAGGGCGTGCCGCGTACTGAAAATTCTACGCAGGCAATCCCGTTGCCAGCCGTGTTGAGCGAAGGCCTTGCCGACAGTCTGGAAATATTGTCGATGTTCAGACCGTGGCGCGCCGTGATCGCAGAGACCCTCGCAATCTGCTCCGCCTTGATATCACGGGAAAGCAAAGTAACGATATAACAGGCCCGGTTACGACCTTCTGCCCAGGACAGGTATTCATCTACGGTAATCGGCGCAAACCTGACCTGAAGATCCAGCGCGTGCAGACGGAACAGCAGGTCACGGATCACCGGGGAGGATTTCGACTCATCCGGTATTTCAATGAGAATCCCCCAGGTCAGGTGATCGTGAATAACCGCCTGACCGATATCGAGAATCCGCACGTCGTACCGGCCCATGATGCCGGTAATCTCCGAGGTGAGCCCGGGCTTGTCGCGCCCGGATACGTTAATCAGAACCAGCTCACTCACTTTCAGAACTCTCCTCTTCCTTTGCCCGGGCGGCGGAGGGGATAACGTCAATAGCATCCACACGCTGCAGCCCTCTGGGCAGCTTGTGCCCGCGCCGGCCACGCTCGCCCAGATAGTGCTCAAGATCGCTGAATTGCAGGCCCATCTTGCGCTTACCCGCACGAATTTCCAGCTGGTCATCCTTGGCGAACACAGCTATTGCCACCACATACTCCTCACGGCTCTGCACCCGAGCTGAGGGAATACTGATGATCTTGTTGCCCTTACCCCTACTCAGTTCCGGCAATTCGCTGAGAGGGAAAATAAGCATTCTGCCTTCGTTGGATATCGCCCCCAGATACAAGGCCTTCTCAGTAATGGGAATAACCACCGGCGGCATGATCTTAGCTCCTTTCGGCACACTGACCACGGCCTTGCCGTTACGGTTTTTGCTGATCATGTCATTCAGCGAGGTCACAAACCCATAACCTCCATCAGTCACCAACAGCGTCTTGCGAGCAGGGTCGCCCATCAGCAAGCCCGAGAAGCTCGCTCCCGATGGAGGATTGATTCTTCCCGTCAGGGGGTCGCCCTGCCCTCTGGCTGAAGGCAGACTATGAGCCATCAGTGAATACGCCCTGCCAGTGGAGTCGAGAAAGATTGTCTGCTGGTTATTACGGCCTCGAGCTGCGAAAGCAAAACGATCGCCAGACTTGTAGCTCAGCCCGTCCGGATCGATATCATGGCCCTTGGCGGCGCGCACCCAACCTTTGTCAGACAAAACCACGGTAACAGGATCATTGGAAACCAGATCATTTTCACTGAACGCCCTGGCCTCTTCACGCTCAACAATCGGAGAGCGACGGTCGTCGCCGTAGGTTTCAGCATCTGCCTGCAGCTCGCTCTTGATCAACTCGCGCAAACGATCTTCAGAACCGAGAATAGTCTGAAGTTCGTCCCGCTCTGCGGCCAGCTCGTCCTGCTCACCGCGAATCTTCATTTCTTCAAGCTTGGCCAAATGCCGCAATTTCAGCTCAAGAATGGATTCGGCCTGATCCGCAGACAGCCCGAAACGCTCCATAAAGACCGCCTTGGGTTTATCTTCCGTGCGGATAATATGGATAACTTCATCAATATTCAGGTAGGCAATCAACAGACCTTCAAGAATGTGCAAGCGCGCCAGTACTTTATCGAGCCTGTGCTGCAAACGCCGGGTGACCGTGGTGCGTCGAAACGCCAGCCACTCTGTCAGCATCTGGCGCAGACCTTTCACGCCCGGACGGCCATCGTTACCAATTACGTTGATATTCACCCGGTAGGTTTTCTCAAGGTCCGTGCTGGCAAACAGGTGGGCCATCAGCCCGTCGAGTTCTACGCGATTGGAGCGCGGCACAATAACAAGCCGGGTAGGATTCTCATGATCGGACTCGTCACGGAGGTCCGCCACCATAGGCAGCTTTTTGGTTTGCATCTGGTGCGCAATCTGCTCAAGCACACGGTTACCGGAAACCTGGTGCGGCAGATCCGTCACCACAATCTCACCATTTTCCCGCACCCAGCGAGCCCGCATACGCAGCGAGCCCCGGCCAGTCTCATACATCTGGCGCAGATCCTTACGGGGCGTAATAATTTCCGCGTACGTTGGGAAATCCGGCCCTTTTACGTGTTCACACAGCTGGTCAACAGTTGCATCCGGATCGTCCAGCAACCGGATACAGGCTGCGGTTACTTCCCTTACGTTGTGGGGCGGGATGTCGGTCGCCATGCCCACGGCGATGCCGGTTGTGCCATTGAGCAGCACGTGAGGCAGCCTCGCCGGCAGCACCGAGGGCTCGTCCATGGTGCCGTCAAAGTTGGGCGTCCAGTCCACGGTGCCCTGACCGAGTTCCGTGAGCAGCACGTCAGCAAAGCGCGCAAGCCGTGATTCGGTATACCGCATGGCCGCAAATGATTTGGGGTCGTCGGGCGCACCCCAGTTACCCTGGCCGTCAACAAGCGGATAACGATAGGAAAATGGCTGAGCCATCAGCACCATGGCTTCATAACAGGCACTGTCCCCGTGCGGGTGAAACTTACCCAGCACGTCACCCACGGTACGGGCAGATTTTTTGTATTTCGACGTGGACTTCAGACCCAGCTCTGACATGGCGTAAATTATGCGTCGCTGGACCGGCTTCAGCCCGTCCCCGACATTGGGAAGTGCCCGATCAAGAATGACGTACATGGAGTAGTCGAGATAGGCTTTTTCCGTGTAGTCCCTGAGTGAAACCCGCTCAAAGCCCTCATCCGTCGTCTGAAACTCTGGCATGGATGCCTCTTTTGCCTGTATTGCCTGATTTTGAAGGAGTCCGTGATGCTACCTTGTGCGCCCGGAATAATCACGGGACCAGTGCAGTGGGACATTATATGGAGCACCGGGCTGATACACCAACAACCTGCGGACTTATTGGCCAAAATGGCTCATCGACGCCAAACATATCGATTCCAATAGCGGAATTCCCGCATGGAGAGTCTGTAAGGTGCACCGTATGCTCGCTGTCAGTGATTAATAGAAGACCGTTTTCCCTCCAAACAAGCGGAACACTATGAAACCTAATCTCAAAGCCTGCGGGCAAGCCATGGCTACGGCAATGGTGAATGCGGCACTGGCAGTCGTTCTGATGCTTCTTGTGGAGTTTGCAATCAGCGGCAGCTTCCAGGTTCCTGCAACCTATCTCTGGGCAGGCCTGCTGATATGGCTGGTTATTTTTGGCGCTCAGTTCTGGCGCCAACGGCATCTTTGCCGTGCTTGTGATGAACGCGCAACACATCGAAGCCTACACACTGACGCCTGAATATCATGGCCGGGTAACCGCCCCTCAATAAATTCCTCACAGCCCACTATGCGTCGCAAATATCGTTTCTGTAATGGAAACCGGGAGTCAGGACGCGGCGGAAAGCGCGACCAGATCAGAAGAAATTGACGGTACCAGCCAGTCTCTTGACGGGCATACACGAGAGCTGGAAAAACAGACAGGCAGATTCCGGGTTTAACCCCGGGATCTGTCATAGCGGGCGGCCAGATTTACTGACGAATACCTTCAACGGAGATCGTAATCTCTACGGTTTCGGACGCCTTCCCAAGGCTCATAGGAATGCCGAAGTCTTCAAGACGCAGCTCAGTCTCGGCCTCAAACCCCATACGATAGCCTCCCCAAGGGTCTTTACCGTGGCCCAACATTTCCACGTCCAGGGTAACTTCACGGGTCACACCGCGCAGCGTGAGGTCGCCGACAATGTCTGCCTCGCCGTCGCCATCAACCTCTACACGCTTACTCTTGAAGCTCGCTTCCGGATACTCACCCACATGCAGAAAATCTTCGCTGCGCAGGTGCTTGTCCCGCTCAGCGTGGTTCGAATCCACACTGGACGCATCAATGGTTACGTTTACCGAGCTGTTTTGCGGGTTCTCAGCATCGTAAACAAACTGACCATCAAAATCGTTGAATCGACCATAAAGCCAGCTATAGCCCAAGTGCGAAATTTTGAAGGTGATGAACTGGTGAGCACCTTCATTATCAAAATCATAGGTGCCGCTGTGTTCACTGGCATGAACGCTCCCTATAAGCGTCATGGAAACGGCCGATGCAAGCAGTAACTTTTCCATAATTTCTCCTTTTAAAAAAAACAGAAACACTCTTATCCAGAGTAGCTTTACGGGAATCAATCATCCCGACGCTCGGGAACAAGCATCCGGCGCAGGGTCTTATCCCGGTCAACAAAATGATGTTTCAGTGCTCCCGCTGCGTGAATCAGCGCAAGAGCAACCAAAGCCCAAGTGCTCCAGTAATGTACCAACCCTGCAGTATCTTCAAGCCGTTTAATCTGGCCTGTTACGGATGGCACTTCGAACCAGCCAAACACGCTCACGGATGAGCCATCAGCAGTTGAAATCAGAAACCCGCTCGCCATCGCGACAAAGACAAGAACGTACAGAAAACCGTGAGCTATTCGGGCACTGAGAACCTCCCAAAGCTTATGCCCGTCCAACGGATCAGGGGATGCTGTAAACAAGCGCCAAAGTAGCCGAAACACCATCAAGCAAAACAATAAAACGCCGACACTGCGATGGATGTCCGGAGCACGTTGATACCATTCGCTGTAGTACGTCAGGTCAACCATCCAGAATCCCAAAGCAAACATTCCAAACACGACCACAGCAGCAACCCAGTGAACAACAATTGCCACAAAGCCATAGCTGAACGATGTATTACTTAATTGCATGGTAACTGCGGCCTTTTATTCCTTGTCTGTAACTCACGATTTAAAGTATAGGTAGCCACACTCGCAAAGGAAATCGGAATGTTTTGCCCCCTATCATCAAAAATTCTGATCATGCGCCTGGGCCCTCGCGGGTGTTTGCCTTTGGTCTCATACGGGTTTTACGGATTGTTAAAAACCATAGACCCGATAGACTTTATCCATGCTGAATTGCCCCGTCGGGGGCCTCATTGAACGAGAGGACAGGACATGGAACTTGAATTTGACGAATCCGTTGTAATTCCAAGCAACAACTGATTTTGCGTGGCCCCTGTACGGGGCCGCCCTATTCTCTGCAACTCACACTTAAACTGCGAAATAATTGCAAACCACTTCCAGTTTCTTCATGAAACAGTGGTAATACTCTCCGCTTTTTGGCAATCTCTCTCCCAACTATCAGTTTACTCAGGCTTTTTCCGGTTTCAGCTGTGACTGATCAGTGATCATTCAGGCGCTTATCTTCAATAGCACCTGATGCATTCGTTCAATGACTCAGAACTCACTATGGTGCATTCCCTCCCGGCAAAGCTGACAGACCCAGAACTGGACGTGTTGTCGCCGCTGCTACACAGAAACGGCGATGTCTGGACGGCGGACTTTCGCGGATTGATTCTGAGCACGGCTCTGCAACCCATTTACAGCATTTCCCACAAACGAACCGTTGGCTATGAAGCCTTGATTCGGGCGCTGGACCCGGATAACGCCAGCGTCCTGCCGATACATCTTTTTGAGCTACCAACCTCAGATGCTGAGGCTCTCCTCCTGGACCGGCTGTGTCGGTATCTGCACATCCAGAATTACAGTGGCCTAAAGGATCAGCTCAACTGGCTGTTTCTGAACGTTTCCCCCCGGGTTGTAACCAGTGGCAGCCAGGCAGATTCATTTTTCGGCGAATTACTTGCACAAACCAAGCTGCCGCCACACCGGGTCGTTATCGAGATTGTCGAACAGCCAACCGATGATGCTGAACGCCTGCGTGACACCGTTGCCTACTATCGACAACTGGGATGCCTGACTGCCATCGATGACTTTGGTGCCGGGCACTCCAACTTTGAGCGAATCTGGAATCTGTCGCCGGACATCGTAAAGCTGGATCGAAAACTGCTGACGCGGGCGACGGAAGACCACAAGGCACGACAGATACTGAACGGTATCGTTTCACTGTTGCATCAGTCGGGGTGCCTGGTTTTACTGGAGGGTGTGGAAACCAGCGATCAGGCCATGATTGCCATTGATGCTGGTGTGGATTTTGTTCAGGGGTTTTACTTCTGCCGTCCCAGTACTGATCTGGCAAAGCTCTGCAATGCACAGCCAGACTTTGACCAGCTACTGCGAGAGTACAAAGCGTGTCACCAGATAACCCGGGACCCGACCCGCCAGCTGGTGGATTTTTTTCAGCGGGATTTTCATAAAGCTACCGAGCAACTGCAAACCGGCGCTGCCATGGCCCGGGCTTGTAGCACACTACTGAGTCACCACACGGTTTCACGCTGTTATCTGGCGGATGACAAAGGCGTTCAGATTGAGGACACACTGATATCGGACACCGGAACCCGAAACCTGGACCCGCGCTTCAAGCCGCTTGAGAGCACCAGCAAGGCGGACTGGTACCGGCAACAGTACCTTCGGCAGGCATTGGCTCAGCCCGGCAACCTCCACGTCACAGCGCCCTATCTCTGCGTAACCGGCGCCTACATGTGTGTCACTCTTTCACTGTGCTTTACTCATGAAAGCGAGCTGCGCGTGCTGTGCTGCGACATTCTCGCCAATCCGCCCCAACCTTCTGTCAACCCGGTCTGATTCCGTACACCACGGAAATGGCTACAACAGAGACCAGGCCAATAAAAAGATTCATTGGCAGGCCAACCCGCATGAAATCCCGGAACCGGTAACCACCTGGGCCAAATACCATCATATTGGTCTGGTAGCCCAAAGGCGTTGCAAAACTGGCCGATGCGGCCATCATCACCGCGATCACAAACGGTTCAGCCGCAACCCCCATGGTAGTGGTCATCGACAACACCACCGGGAGAACCAGAACAGCCGCCGCATTGTTCGTAATGACTTCCGTAAGCACAGACACCGAAAAATAGACCAGAAAAAGAGCCAGCAATACGTGCCCCTTACTGAGGCCAAGAATGGCGTCTGCGACATAGCTTGCTGCCCCGGTCTGCTGCAGGGCTGCACCCAGGGCAAAAGAGGCAGCAATGGTAAGAACCACGGGCGCATCAACGGATTTCTGTGCCTGCCCTACTGAGCAGCAGCCGCTCAGTATCATCAGGGCTGCACCCAGTAAAGCGGCATTCAGCATGCTGAGAACACCACAGGCAGCAAGCCCTACCAAAACAACCAGCACTGCCCAGGACAACCAGGCACGATCATGCCTTGGAGTCTCGGTTCCCAGGTCATTTATAAGCAGAAAATCCTTGTTGTAGCGCTGACGGCTCACAAACGCTGGCCGGGCTTCGAGCAAAAGCACATCGCCGGGCTTGAGACGAATGTTGCCGAGGTTTCCCGATACCCTCGCACCCCCCCGGGCGACCGCCAAAACGACCGCCCCATAACGCTCACGGAACCGCGCATCGCGAATGGTCTGGCCAAGCACGTCTGATTGAGGGGACAAAGCCGCTTCCATCAGGCAGCGCTCTGCACGGTCCTTGCTCAGGCTGGGCTCGTCCGCGTGTACAGAGGGCACAATGCCATTAATGCGCAGCAAGTCGGAAATCGCCTGGGTGTCACCGGCAAATACAAGTCTGTCTCCGCCGCGCAGGCGCTCCTCGGAAGAAACTGCTGTTACCACGCTGCCGTCGCGCTCAATCTCTACCAGGTAAAGCCGCTCCAGTTCCCGCAAACCGGCCTCACCTACAGCCTTGCCAACCAGCGGCCCATCAAACGCAACCGCAACCTCCAGAGTAAACTCCCTCATGGAACCGAATTTGTGCCGGTCCTCCCGGTTTGGCAGTGCTCTGGGCATAAACAGTAAAATTGCGGCAATGCCGAGAATCGCTACCGGCAGCCCAACGGCGGTGATGGAGAATATGGAAAGCCCGGCATCACCGGTCAGTTGCTGGTACTGACCATTAACGACCAGGTTGGTACTGGTGCCAATCATGGTCAGCGTGCCACCAAGAATGGCGGAGTAGCTGAGAGGAATCATCAGTTTGGAAGGCGCAATTCCGATCTTCCGGGACCAGGCATGAACCGCCGGAATCATTGTGGCCACTACCGGCGTATTATTGAGAAAGCCGCTCAACAGGGCAACCGGAAGCGTAATCCTCGCCTGGGCAGAGCGAACCGTCTTCGGGTTTCGAAGCAGGTGCCTCACCAGCAGGTCAACTCCGCCGGAATGATGAATACCCGCAGCCACCACAAACAGAGCAACAACAGTGATCAACCCGGTGTTACTGAAACCCGCCAACGCCTGATCGGCCGAAATAATGCCACTGGCACTCAGCACCACAAGCACACCCATCATGACTAAATGAGGCGCATAGCGTCCTGAACTCATAAGTAACAGCGCGGCGCCAGCGAGGCCCAGCGCAAACCAGCCTTGCCAGCCCATCTACGGTTCTTCCCGATCAGAAAACGGGCAGAATAACGAGCTTTATGGATAATTAAAAAGAATAACGAATTCTTTTTATAGACCTAAACGAAATAAATCGCGAGCAGAACGCCTCTGGACCATCAGCCAGCTACATCCGCCATATTGCCATAGGCCTCGAGCCAGGCTCTCCGGTCAGACGCGCGCTTCTTGCCAAGGAGCATATCCATCCGGCTGTCGGTATCATCACCTTCTTCGATGGTCAGCATGACCAGGCGGCGGGTATCCGGCGCCATAGTGGTCTCCCGGAGCTGAAGCGGGTTCATTTCACCCAACCCCTTAAAGCGGGTTACGGAAATCTTGCCCTTACGCTTTTCCGCCTCTATGCGATCGAGAATACCCTGCTTTTCATGCTCGTCGAGGGCATAGAAAGTTTCCTTGCCGAGATCCACCCGATACAACGGTGGCATGGCGACAAACACATGGCCGGCAGCAACAACCGGGCGGAAGTGTTTAAGAAACAAAGCACAGAGAAGCGTCGCAATGTGCAGGCCATCAGAGTCTGCGTCAGCGAGAATACAGACTTTGTTATAGCGCAAGCCATCGAGCCGATCCGAGTTGGGGTCGACACCTATAGCCACAGCGATATCGTGAATCTCCTGTGAAGCCAGAATCTCACTGGAATCTATCTCCCAGGTGTTCAGGATCTTTCCCCGCAATGGCATGACCGCCTGGAACTCACGATCACGCGCCTGCTTGGCTGAGCCGCCAGCGGAGTCACCTTCAACCAGAAACAGCTCAGAGCGGGCGGTATCGCCACCGGAGCAATCGGCAAGCTTGCCGGGCAGGGCCGGGCCGGATGTGACCCTTTTGCGAGCCACCTTCTTGTTTGCCTTTAACCGACGCTGGGCATTGCTGATGAATAGCTCCGCCAGCACCTCGGCCACGTCGGTATGGTGATTCAGCCATAAACTGAAGGCATCCTTGACCACACCGGAAATAAACCCTGCCGCTTCCCGTGAGGACAAGCGCTCTTTGGTCTGACCGGAAAACTGCGGTTCCTGCATCTTGAACGAAAGTACATAAGCCGCCCTATCCCAGATATCATCGGGAGAAAGCTTCACACCTCGTGGCAGCAAGTTACGAAACTCACAGAACTCACGCATGGCTTCCAGAAGGCCTGTCCGTAAACCGTTTACATGGGTGCCGCCCTGAACGGTGGGGATCAGGTTAACGTAGCTTTCCATCAGCGCCTCACCGCCTTCCGGGAGCCACTGAATCGCCCAGTCAACAGCGTCCTTGTTACCGGAAAAACTGCCGGTAAAGGGTTCCAGGGGAACGACTTCAATATCTATCAGCGCAGTGCGCAGATAGTCCCGGAGGCCTTCCTCATAGAACCACTCGTCTTTCTCGCCGGTTTTTTCCTGAACAAAGGTCACGGTCAGCCCGGGGCAAAGCACTGCTTTTGCGCGAAGGTTATGGCGCAGGCGGCTGACGGAAAAATTAGGACTGTCGAAGTATTTCGTATCCGGTGTGAACTTGATGCGGGTACCGGTGTTGCGCTTACCAACGGTATCGATCACTTCCAGTTCAGAGGCCTTTTCACCATTTGCAAACGTCATGCGGTGGAGCTCACCGTCGCGCTTGATGATGACCTCCAGGTGGGTCGAAAGCGCGTTCACGACAGAAACGCCGACGCCGTGCAGACCGCCTGAAAAGTTATAATTGGCCTGAGAGAACTTGCCGCCGGCGTGCAGCCGCGTCAGGATCAACTCAACACCGGGCAGCCCTTCTTCTTTATGGAGATCAACCGGCATACCCCGGCCATCGTCTTCAACGCTCAGCGATCCATCGGCATACAGCACCACATCAATACGGCGGGCGTGGCCGGCGAGAGCCTCATCCACACTGTTGTCGATCACTTCCTGGGCCAGATGGTTCGGGCGACTGGTGTCCGTGTACATACCGGGGCGCTTGCGTACCGGGTCCAGGCCACTCAGTACTTCAATCGCGTCGGCGTTATATTGTTGCTGGCTCATAGACAGGAAGAGACTCCGCAGGAAGAAAAATTCGTTCCCATAGCTTAGGGATTCGCGGCCAAAGATCAACGGCTGATTGCTGTTTGTATGAACAGCCTATGGACGGCGGGATAATTAAAACTTCACAACAAGATCCCTGTCACGGACACCGGATACCCGAATCTCTCGCCGGTCCCTTGCCAGAACGGCAATCACCACACAGGGTGAGGTGATTGCCTGTGTAACCATTGTCCCGGGCGCAGGCGCACGCACAGTCATGGAAAGTCGCAGAGTATTGTCGGTATTCTCTAACGAAGCCGAAGTCAGGCTGACACTGTAGCCACCCGTTGGCTTCTCTCCCAGCGTCACAAACAGCAGATGCTCCTTTCCAAGATCCACCTGCCGCAGTTGCTGAACGGCCATATTCTGGGCAGGTAATTCCAGCAGCTGTTGCAATCGCTCCGGGGTTTGGACGTAAGCCAGTCCCGGGCCGGTCAGCCCACAATGTGCAGACTGGATCACCTGGCGCGCCAAAGGCTCACTGGGCTTATCTTCCACCGTGTCGGAAGATGCACAGCCAGCGAGCAAAGCACTCCCAGCCAACAAAGAAACCGCAGGCAAGCCTGCCAACATTTTTCTGATTACTGCAATCAACGCTCTGCTCCGATTGTTTTGGGTGCAATCTCACTGGCCGGTTGTGGCGTTTTCAGTTTATAACCTGTGAATCCGGGGCGGGGCAGCACATCAGGCGTTGCTGCCGATATGGTGGGGCGAGAGTAGCTTGTGCTCATACTGATACCCGTCAGATCAGTGTTCTCGTCTATGGTAATCACCTCCCGCATGCCTGTCACCGGGTACTCCGCACAGGCCTCACCCGCCTGACAAATAATACCGTCGTTGTCCAGATCTGTGCCCGCTACAAGATAATAATCGCCTGGAGGTGCGTCAGAAAAACTTGAGATACGCCCGTCATCCAGGCGAAAACTGAACTGATAAGTTCCGTTAACGGCAACCATGGAGACCTGAGCGGCTGATTCAAGCTGGCCTTGGGCATTTGGTTCAGTATTAACCAGCAGCACAAAATGCCGGCCCGCATCCCGTACATTCTCATCCGTTACAAGCTCAGCCACCACCGGAATCTCAAGCTCTCTGGGAATGTCGCTGGTGTATTTCACCTGAAGTGTAGTGCGCACAGGACCGCCCGGCGGCAACTGATCGTTAAGATTAACGGTTAGTGAAAACGGCGGCGCTGCGGAAAGCGACACATCAAGCCAGTCCGGGCTCGCGATGAGCGGATCAACAGTCACAGTCTGGCTCTGGTCACCCAGAACCTGCAACTCGATATCCTGTGATTTTCTGGTCTCCGACGACAGACTGACGACAGCGGGCGATGCCGTCAGAATAGTGACTGAAGGAGAATCGATAGCAGTCAGAACCGCCTTGGCCGCATCAATCACCCCGAAACCCAGCGCATCTGAGCGGCCACCCGGGACAGGTGTAGTGAGTCGACCGTCCGCGAGCCAAGTCGCCAGCCTCACGGTATTCAGATCCGGCTTTATGCTTTTCATGAGTGCAAACACTCCAGCCACATGAGGCGCCGCCATCGACGTACCTTGCAGCCCGGCATAATCCGGCTCAAACCCCTCGACGCCAAGGCTTGCACTGGCGCTGATAACCAGATCCGCCAAGCCGTCAAGGTTTGCGTCCCTGCGAATGTCGCCGCCCGGGGCCGCAAGGTCAATCCAGGGGCCAAAGTTGGAATAGCTGGAAATATTGCCACCACCATCCACCGCACTGACAGCAAACACGCCTTGCGCTGCGGCCGGGTATGCGGACAGGGAGCTGGCCTGATTGCCTGCAGCAGCCACAACAATCACGCCGTTGGAAACGGCCTCGGTAATAGCATCCTGCAAAGCTGTTATCTCGGGCAGACCACCGAGGCTGAGGTTGATTATGTCAGCCTTAACCGGAATGCTGCCACCGACCCAGCGGATAGCATCAATCAGATCGGTGGACGACCCGGTACCACCCTCGCCCAGCACCCGGACAGGCAGCAGTTCGCTGCCAAATGCCACGCCCGTTCCACCAAGCAGAGTTGTCGCACTGGCCGCGACGGTGCCAGCAACATGGGTGCCGTGAAACACATTATCACCTGCTGCGTTTCCAGGATCTCGCGGATCGTTGTCCCGGCCTCCGGTGCCATCATTGTCGAATTCTGCTGAGACAAAGTCTGCTCCGTCAGGAATCGGACTTACAACATTGGGGGCCAGGTCCGGATGCCAGCCCGATGCGTCTCTGAACAGCCCGGTATCCATAACCGCTACTTTGACATCAGAACCTCCCCCAGCGGCCAGTTGCCAGGCAGCAGGTAAATTGATCAGATCGTAATGCCACTGCTTCGGATACAGCGGCTGATCGAGCGGTCCCTGGGCCGACATAATATAGTCAGGCACCGCACTCGTAACTCCGGGTTGCTGCCTCAGGTTATCGATCCAATCCAGAGTATCCTGTCCGCTGGCTGACGGCGTTGACATGCGGCTGGCCGGCATAGCCATTAACCAGTGCTGATGGCCCAGCGCGCGGATTGCCTGCCCCGCGAGCTGACTGGATGCAGCCATCTGTTGGCCGGCAGAGTCCGACATGGTAACGATGGCCCGCCCCGGAACAAAGGCGTGCTCCGGCCAGTCCAGATTCAGCGCTGCAGACTGCGCCCCCGCTGTTTTTTCCAGCACATAGCGGGCCGGCCGAGGATCCAACGGACCAGGGAAAACCGCCACAAGATAGTCACCCGGATTCTCAGTCGCAGGCAGGCTCACACTGGCCGAAAATAAATTATTGACCGGATCAGTGGTTTGCGAGCTCACCGCTGCCCCATCCAGGCGCTGCAACTCCAGCGTTACTGCCGGTCCGTCAGCATCATCGAGAAAGGTGCGGAGAGACACGAGCTCCCCCGGCACAAGCGGAACTCGAAAACTGTCTTCCGGATCTTTGGGAAAGTCATCAAAAGGGTCGCTGGTGCCGCGGGAATCTTCGTCAAGACTGACATATCCCGCAAGAATGAATGAGACTGGCAGTGGCTGGGGCTCGGTCAGCGGACTTCTGGTCAGGATGAGTCGGTCAGCCGTATCACCGTCAACCCGAGTATTGGCCTCAATACCGATAGAACCGGCAACAACAACCGGAGCCAGAGGCAGCGGGACATCGATTACCCCGTCCTCGTCATCACCAGAAGATGATGATCCGCCGCCGCAGCCGCCGACCACCAGCGAAAGTGCCAGCACACCAGCAATCTGGTTATTTGTATAATCCATGATACCTGCTCCGAGCCCGCCATCCATTGAACTACCTATACTTATATTATAGTTCGGATCCGGAACAAGTTCTCCTGGCTCTGTTTTTTTAACGGCGCGCTCTATTACCGGCCATGTTCTTACCACCCCTTAAAGGGCATAGAACATCATCGGCACAAAGGCGACCAGCAACAAACGTTCATAACGATGCCGTGCGCTCTGCCGCAAACACCTCGCTCTCGCCTACAACTTGTCGGGCAAACAGATGGCAGGTCAAGACTGGCTCAGGCCCAGCATCGCGACTACCTGATCGGTCAGGCCGTCCTGGGTCAGACCACCGCGCTCCGGCCGGTACCAGGTTACCGTCCAACTCAAGGCACCTGTCAGCATACGGCGCACCACAAATGGATCGGCTACCAGAGCGCCCTCATCTTTCAGAGCATTCAGCACATCCAGCCATAAGGCCTCATAGATATCCCGAAGCTTCAGCACTTCTGCCTGGGAGGCTTCAGAAAGACTGCGCCACTCGAACACCAGAACCGCCATAGCCTCTCCGGTCTGGCCGTTAATCGATTCCAGCTCTGCGCTTACCAGCGCCCTTAGCTTCTCCCGGTTGGAATCAGCGGCACTCATAGCCGCCTGCATTACGGCTGTATTCAATCTGATGGTTTCAACCATTACCGCTTTGAGGATTTCTTCTTTGGTGCGGAAGTGGTGAAAAAGGCTTCCCGACTGGATACCCACGGCAGCTGCCAGATCCCTCACAGTGGTGCGCTCGTAACCTTTATCACGGAACAGACGCGCCGCTTCCCGAAGCAGACGACCGCGAGCACTGTCCGGGTCGGAAACCAGATTTTCGGCAATAAGTGACTGAAGAATTTTGTCTTGATTCACAAGGGCATCCAGCGGCTCTAAAAGAATGGATATTCTACCTGACATTTACCTGTTTACAAACCAAGCGCTTGCTTGGTACTGTCTGATCATGAATCAATCTATGGCCTACACCCATGCACGAACGCCGGGCCAACACAGTAACAGGATGCATGCACATGGCTGACTCCCCCAAAACCGTTCGCATAGGTTGTTCCTCCGCATTCTGGGGCGACACCGAAACGGCAGCAGCGCAACTGGTTCATAAAGGCAACATTGATTACCTGGTTGCCGACTACCTGGCCGAAGTCACCATGTCGATCATGGCCGGCCAGAAGATGAAAGACCCCAGTAAAGGCTACGCCCGGGACTTTGTAGAAACCGTTATGGGCCCTTTGCTTGGCGACATCAAAGCAAAAGGCATTCGTGTTCTGGCTAACGCCGGAGGGGTTAACCCGGTGGCCTGCCGTGATGCCCTGCAAGCTTTATGCGAAAAGGCTGGTGTGAAATTGAACATCGCGCTGGTGCTCGGTGACGACTTGCTGCCGAAAAAGCAGGCCCTGAGCAAAGCCGGCACAACCGAAATGGCCACGGGTGCGCCCATGCCGGCAATGATGGTAAGCCTGAACGCCTACCTCGGCGCACCGGGCATGGTGGCAGCCCTGGAGCAGGGAGCCGACATTGTCCTTACCGGCCGGGTCGTAGACAGCGCACTGATTCTTGCACCTCTGGTTCACGAGTTTGGCTGGGACTGGAAAGACTACAACAAGCTGGCTCAGGGTAGCCTTGCCGGTCACCTTCTGGAATGCGGCGCACAAGCAACGGGCGGTAACTTTACAGACTGGGAAGACGTTGCCGAAGGCTTTGACGACATGGGATTCCCCATTGCCGAAGTCAGTGCAGATGGTGATTTCGTCATCACCAAACCGGAAGGCACTGGTGGCCTAGTGAGCCGTGGCACCGTAGCTGAACAACTGGTTTACGAAATAGGCGACCCCCGCGCTTATCTGCTGCCAGATGTTACCTGCGACTTTACCAATGTTGAGTTGGAAGAAAGCGGGGCAGACCGTGTAACCGTGCGCGGCGCCCGCGGCCTGCCACCAACGGACAGCTATAAAGTGTCCGGCACCTGGCCAGACGGTTTCAAGTGCACCGCAACCTTCCTGCTCGCAGGCATTGACGCCCCGAAGAAGGCCCAGGCGGTTGCCGAAGCGATTCTCACCAAAACGTCACGCCTGCTAAAGGAGCGTGGCCTGCCTGACTACACGGAAACCAGCATCGAACTGCTGGGCACTGAAACCACATATGGTAAGCAGGGTCGAGGCCAGGGCATCCGGGAAGTTGTCGTCAAAATCAGCACAGCTCATGCGAAGAAAGCGGCACTCGTGCTTTTTTCAAGGGAAATCGCACAGGCGGCGACCGGCATGGCACCTGGCCTTACCGGTATTGTGGGTGGCCGGCCAGCCGTGTGGCCTAAAATCCGACTTTACTCCTGCCTGGTGCCCAAGGGCGAAGTCGCTGTATCGGTTAATCTGGACGATGACGTGACATACGTAGACATAGATTCTACAGGCGGGTTCCAGCCCGAACAGATCAAAGATCAGCCCGCAGGTAAACCAGCGCCAGCTTCCGATACCACCGTGCGCCTGATCGATCTGGCCTGGGCCCGCAGCGGCGACAAAGGTGACCACAGCAACATTGGTGTTATTGCGCGCAACCCGGAATTCGTTCCGTTTATCGAAACTGCGCTGACCGAAGATGCGGTCGCAGAGTGGATGGCCCATACACTTAATCCGGAAACCGGCAAGGTGACACGCTGGGCCATGCCCGGGTTTCATGCGTTCAACTTCCTTCTCGAACACAGCCTCGGTGGCGGCGGCATTGCCAGCCTGCGAATTGATCCGCAAGGCAAGGCGTTTGCACAGCAGTTACTTGAATTTCCAGTGCCAGTACCTTCCGGGCTGGTACGCGCCTGAACTTTGAATAAGGTTTTAAAAATATGAGCTATCAATCCGTTTTTCACCCTGACTTATTCAAGGGCCAGACATTTATCGTGACCGGCGGCGGTTCCGGTATCGGCCGCTGCACCGCCCACGAACTCGCCTCCCTTGGGGCCCGTGTTGCACTGGTGGGTCGTAAAGTAGAAAAGGTTGAAGCAGTCAAAGCCGAAATTCTTGAGGACGGCGGCATTGCCTCGGCTCATGTCTGCGATATCCGTGAAGAAGAATCTGTAAAAACCACGGTGAAAGCGATCATTGAAGAGCATGGCGGCCTGAACGGTGTGGTTAACAATGCCGGCGGCCAATTCCCCTCGCCTCTGGCCGGCATCAATCAGAAAGGCTGGGAGACGGTGGTACGCACCAACCTTACCGGCGGCTTTCTGATGGCACGAGAAGCTTATACCCAGGCTCTGT
Organism: Marinobacter antarcticus; assembly: GCF_900142385.1. Lineage (NCBI taxonomy): Bacteria > Pseudomonadati > Pseudomonadota > Gammaproteobacteria > Pseudomonadales > Marinobacteraceae > Marinobacter > Marinobacter antarcticus. The sequence continues at coordinate 1,639,024 of NZ_FRAQ01000001.1, read as the reverse complement.
CGAAGACCGGCGGTGCCATCGTGAACATTGTGGCGGACATGTGGGGCGGCATGCCCGGCATGGGGCACTCCGGTGCAGCAAGGGCCGGCATGGTGAACTTCACCCAGACTGCCGCTGTGGAATGGGGCACCTCAGGCGTTCGCGTGAATGCGGTTGCTCCCGGCTGGATCGCATCCAGCGGCATGGACAACTACCCCGAGCACATGAAGCAGTGGATTCGCAGCTTGGGCGACAACGTCCCCATCAAGCGCATGGGCACGGAATCGGAAATCAGCGCAGCAATCTGCTTCTTGCTGAGCCCGGGCGCATCATTTATCAGCGGTGATTGCCTGCGCATTGACGGCGCGGCCTCACAAGGCGGGCGGGTATGGCCGTTCCCCAAGGCCAAGAATAACGAGCCGTACAACGGTTTTCACCGGGCAGTCACACCGAAAGTGCTCAGCGAGGATTGAGGAATTTTTATGCAAACACTGGAAACCAGCATTAATCCGCAATCCGACGAGTTCCGGGGCAACACCGAGGCCATGAATGAACACATCCAGACCTTCCGGGATGTGGAGCAGAAAGTTCTCGACCTGGCGGAAGCTGCACGGGAAAAGTTCACCAAACGCGGAAAGCTCCTGCCCCGGGATCGCATTAACCGCTTGCTGGATCGAGGTACTCCGTTCCTGGAGCTGTGCTCGCTGGCCGGCTACAAGATGCACGACGACAAAGACGGCAGCATGGCTGGCGGCAATATCATCGCTGGCATCGGCACCGTCAGTGGCATCCGTTGCCTGGTTGTAGCCAGCAACAGTGCCATCAAAGGTGGAACCATAACGCCTGCCGGCCTGGATAAAACCTTGCGCCTGCAGCAGATCGCCAAAGAGAACAAACTGCCGGTTGTTTCCCTGTCGGAGAGCGGTGGTGCCAACCTGAACTACGCCACCGACATCTTCGTGCAAGGCGCGCGGGGCTTCGCCAACCAGGCCCGCATGTCTGCCGCCGGGCTCCCACAGGTCACCGTTGTGCACGGCAACGCCACCGCCGGCGGCGCCTATCAGCCGGGTTTGTCTGATTACGTAATCGCTATCCGCGGCCAAGCCAAAATGTTCCTGGCCGGCCCACCACTGCTGAAAGCAGCAACCGGCGAAATAGCCGATGACGAAGAACTCGGCGGCGCAGAAATGCACGCCCAGGTCGCTGGTACCGCCGAATATCTGGCCGAAGACGACGCCGACGGTATCCGCCAGGCCAGAAACATCCTCGAAGCCCTGCCCTGGAACGAACAGTTCCCACTGCAACGCGAACTGAAGTGGGACAAACCACTTCACCCTGCGGAAGAGCTGCTGGGTGTTATTCCCTCAGACGCCAAAAAGCCTTACGACGTTCGTGAAATCCTGGCACGCATCGCAGACGGCTCAAAGTTTATGGACTTCAAAAACGAGTTCGACGACCAGACCGTATGCGGCACCATCCGCATTGAAGGACATTCCGTCGGCATCATCGGCAACAACGGCCCGATCACACCGGCCGGAAGCGCGAAAGCTGCCCAGTTTATCCAGCTCTGCGACCAGGCCGGCACGCCGCTGCTGTTCCTGCACAACACCACCGGCTTCATGGTGGGTACGCATTCGGAGCAGAACGGCATCATCAAACACGGCTCGAAAATGATTCAAGCCGTTGCCAACTGCCGAGTGCCAAAAGTCGCAATCGTGATCGGCGGTTCCTATGGTGCAGGTAACTATGCCATGTGTGGCCGCGGCCTCGACCCGCGTTTCATCTTCGCCTGGCCCAACAGCCGAACTGCCGTAATGGGTCCGGCCCAGGCCGGTAAGGTGATGCGCATCGTGGCGGAAGACAAGCAGCGTCGCAGCGGCATAGAGCCTGATCCAAAAACGCTGGATTTTCTGGAGCAAGCCACAGCCAAGAAACTGGAAGATGGCTCCACAGCACTGTTCGGTACAGCCCGGCTCTGGGACGACGGCCTGATTGATCCAAGGGATACACGGCGCGTAGTGGCTCTGGTTCTCGACGTGTGCCGCGAAGCCGAAATTCGTCAGTTGCGACCTAACACGTTTGGCGTGGCCCGCCTCTAGGGGATTCCTGGAAGTCTGTCCCCACACCTGCCACCCAAGCTAGCGAACCTGCTCTAACAGTAACAGGCAAGAACTAACTATCAGGAGTACAAGAACGTGAAATTCACAGCCGAACACGAAGCCTTGAGAAAAACCGTCCGCGATTTCGTGCAAAAAGAAATTAACCCCCATTGCGACGAATGGGAGGAAGCCGGCGAGTTCCCCATTCACGAACTATTCAAGAAAATGGGCGACCTCGGCTTACTGGGCATTCAAAAGCCCGAAGAATACGGCGGCATGGGGCTGGACTACAGCTACAACCTTGTAGCGGCTGAAGAACTGGGCATGGCCAACTGTGGTGGCGTACCTCTGGCAGTTGGCGTGCAGACCGACATGTGCACACCGGCCATCGCCCGCTTTGGCTCCGACGAACTGAAGCGCACCTTCCTGGCACCGGCTATCGCCGGCGACATGGTGGGCTGTATTGGTGTGAGCGAAGTAGGCGCAGGTTCCGACGTGGCGGGTATGAAAACCAATGCCAAAAAAGACGGTGATGACTACATCATTAACGGCTCCAAAATGTGGATCACCAACAGCCCGAAAGCCGACTTTATCTGCCTGCTGGCCAACACCACTGACGACAAGCCGCACAAAAACAAGTCGCTGATTATCGTACCCATGAACTCACCGGGCATAACCATGAGCCCGCACCTGAAGAAACTGGGCATGCGCTCCTCCGAAACTGCCCAGATTTTCTTTGATGATGTGCGTGTACCCCAGCGTTATCGAATCGGCGCCGAAGGCACCGGCTTCATGATGCAGATGCTGCAGTTCCAGGAAGAGCGTTTGTGGGGTGCCGCCAACGTGATCAAGGCCCTGGAAAACTGCATTAACCAAACCATCGATTACTGCCGCGAGCGCAAGACATTCGGTACACCGCTGATTGACAACCAGGTCATTCACTTCCGCCTGGCCGAACTGCAGACCGAAGTAGAAGCCCTGCGCGCCCTCACCTATCAGGCTTGTGAGCTGCACATAGAAGGCAAGGACGTCACCAAACTCGCCTCCATGGCCAAATTGAAAGCCGGTCGCCTGGGCCGCGAAGTTACCGATAGCTGCCTGCAGTACTGGGGTGGTATGGGCTTCATGTGGGACAACCCTGCATCCCGGGCATTCCGTGATGTACGGCTGGTATCTATCGGCGGTGGCGCCGACGAAATCATGCTGGGGATAATCTGCAAGATGATGGGGACCTTACCTGGCAAGCGCAAAGACTAAACTTCGGTGCCAGACGGGCACCCCGGCACCAGCCCCAGACCACATTCTTGGAGTCGTTCTTATGGAAACCTTGCCTCATTGCGAAACACTGCTTCTGGAAAAACAGGGGCCAGCCCTGCACATCACTATCAACCGGCCAGACTCCCGGAATGCCATGAGCCTGCAGATGGTTGCCGAGCTGTCCGCAATATTTACCGAAGTGGAATCCGATTCCAGCATACGCGCCGTGATTATCCGCGGCTCGGGCGGACACTTCTGTGCCGGTGGCGACATCAAAGACATGGCCGGTGCCCGCAACCAGAAAGCGGGTGAAGGCGAAGCCGATCCGTTCTACCGCCTGAACCGCGCCTTCGGGCAAATGATCCAACAGGTCAACGAATCCTCAAAAGTGGTTGTCGCCGTAACCGAAGGCGCCGTGATGGGCGGCGGCTTTGGCCTGGTCTGCGTGTCAGACGTAGCGATTGCCGGGCCTACGGCCAAGTTCGGCATGCCGGAAACCTCCCTCGGCATCATCCCGGCCCAGATCGCTCCGTTTGTGGTTGAACGCATAGGCCTGACCCAGGCCCGCCGACTTTCGCTACTTGGATTAAGAATCGGAGCCGAAGAAGCCTGTGCGCTGGGCATTGTTCACCAGGCCGCCTCATCAGATACAGAGCTGGATGACATGCTGGCACATGCACTGGAACGCGTTCGCCACTGCGCTCCCAACGCCACCGCAGAAACCAAAGCCCTGCTCCACCGGGTCGGCCACGAATCCATGAGCGGGTTGCTCGACAGCGCAGCCGAAATGTTTACAGCGGCTGTCCGAGGCAGCGAAGGCACCGAGGGCACCATGGCGTTCATGCAGAAGCGCCCGCCGGCTTGGGCAGACACGAAATAAGTCGGAGGGAGTGAATGGCACATATCTACGAGACAAGCACAATGTTAAAAAAGTTACTAATAGCAAACCGAGGCGAAATCGCAGTCCGCGTTATTCGCACCGCCAAAGCCCTCGGCTACCGCACCGTCGCCGTATACTCCGAAGCAGACGCCCAGGCCATGCACACAGAGCTCGCCGATGAAGCCGTTTGCATAGGCCCGGCACAAGTTGCTGCGTCTTATCTGAACGCCGACGCCATACTCGATGCCGCACGCAAAACCGGCGCCGACTGCATCCACCCCGGTTACGGTTTCCTCTCCGAGAATGCCGGCTTTGCCAATGCCTGCAAAGACGCCGGCATCGTATTCGTAGGCCCGCCGGCCAGCGCCATCGAACTCATGGGCAGCAAGCGGCGCTCCAAAATCGCCATGCAAAAAGCCGGCGTCCCCGTAGTTCCCGGTTACGAAGGCGACAACGCTGGTGACGACGAACTCATTGCCGCAGCAGCCGACATCGGCTACCCGCTAATGATCAAAGCCTCCGCCGGTGGCGGTGGTCGCGGCATGCGCCTGGTAAATGATAAATCCGAACTGGCCGACAGCATCAAACGCGCCAGATCTGAATCCAAACAAGCCTTCGGTGACGACGAACTGATTCTCGAAAAAGCCGTTATCGAACCCCGCCACGTGGAAATACAGGTCTTCGCCGACCGCCACGGCAACGCCGTCTATCTTGGCGAACGGGACTGCTCGGTTCAGCGACGCCACCAGAAAGTTGTTGAAGAAGCACCCTCCCCCTTCGTGACACCAGAACTCCGGGCCGCCATGGGTGATGCCGCCGTAAAAGCCGCCCTCGCCTGCAACTACGAAGGCGCTGGCACCGTCGAATTCCTCGTCGACAAAGACCGTAACTTCTACTTCCTGGAAATGAACACACGCCTGCAGGTAGAACACCCGGTTACTGAACTGATTACCGGGCAGGATCTGGTGGCCTGGCAGCTGACGGTTGCCGAAGGACTGCCGCTGCCGCTGGCTCAGAATGACATTGAACTGAATGGCCACGCCATTGAAGTCCGGCTCTACGCCGAAGACCCATCCAACGGTTTCACACCGCAAACCGGCCCACTGCATATCTTTCAACCCGCAGAAGCCGAAGGCCTGCGCTTTGATACTGGTGTCCGCTCCGGTGATGAGGTCACGCCACACTATGACCCCATGCTCGCGAAGGTTATCGCCTGGGGAGAAAACCGGAATGAAGCACGTCGCCGCCTGATCCGCGCACTGGAAGACACCACAGTCTTTGGCGTAACAACTAACCGGTATTTCCTAAGCCGCATTATCGCGGACAGCTCCTTTGGTGCCGGCGAGGCAACCACCGCATTCCTGCAGCAGGCCTTCAGCGAAGACCCATCACTACAGCCTGCCAAACCGCAAATCCGCCAGCTCGCGCTAGCAGCCTGCGTACTGGCTCATGGCGCTAACGGCCAGGAAGCCTGGAGCAACGCACCGGCTACCAATACGCCAATGAAACTCGACATCGGTGATGAAATTGTTGAACTGCTGGTACAGAGCAGCGGCAACAGCCTTTCCTGCCGCCTGGGCGACGAGCAGCATGCAATGGTTATCAGCAGCATTCAGGATGGCATCTTATGCACTATCGACAACGGCATTCGTCAGCGTTGCCAATATCACCGCGACGGGGATTCCTTATATTTGCAGGCGTTCGGAGAATCGTGGTCGGTCACTGACCTTACTCACCAGCCGGCGGCAGGCGCCAACGGCGCAGGCAGTGGGCGCATTCAGGCCTCAATGGACGGTGCCATTATCGACGTTCTGGTAGAGGCCGGGCAGACGGTTCGCCAAGGGGAAACTCTTGTCATACTGGAAGCCATGAAAATGGAACACCCGGTAAAAGCCGACGGCGACGGCATCATTGCCCAGGTTCTTGCCAGCAAAGGGGATCAGGTAAAGCGTCAGCAGTTGCTAGTGGAAATATCCAGGACTACAGAGTGACAACCCCTGCTACAAGACGGGACACTAGCGTCAACTATAAAAACAAATGACGGAAAGACCATGAGCCAAGACAACGTTACCGCGATGGATATTGCACGCAGCCTGCCGGGGATACTCAAACGGTTTCCGGCTATTGCCAAAGGTTACTACTACTACTCGGTCAAGAATCCGCGCAAAACCCTTACCCTCGGAACCCTTGTCGAAAATAACGCTGAAAAGTATGGAAACAGACCTGCGATTCTTTTTGAGGATCGCAGCATCACCTGGGGCGATTTCAACGCCTGGACCAACCGCATTGCTGGTTATTTCCAGGCTCAAGGGCTGGGAAAAGGCGACTCCATTGCCGTCTTCCTGGAAAACCGCCCGGAAGTTCTGGCAGTGGTTGCGGGTGCGGCCAAGATCGGCGTTGCCTGCGCCATGCTGAACACATCACAGAAAGGCAAGGTACTGGAACACAGCGCCAACCTGGTGAAACCGAAAATGGTCGTGGTTGGTGAAGAGCTGGTACCCGCGTTTGACGATGTAAAAGCAAGCCTTCAGCTCGACCACCCCACGCCCTTTCTGTTCCTCGCCGACACCAACACACTCAACGCCTTCGGCGACGCGCCCCCCGGCTACGCCAACATGGCGCAGCAGGTCAGCACCTTTAACAGCAACAACCCCGTGCTGAGCGACCCGCCCAGAACCGGAGATACAGCGATTTACCTGTTCACCTCCGGCACAACCGGCTTGCCCAAGGCCGCCCCGGGATCACACAACAAATTCCTCAAGGCTTACGGCGGCTTTGGTCTGATGTCTCTGTCCATGGCACCAGAAGACGTCTTTTACTGCACCCTGCCGCTGTATCACGGTACCGGCCTTGTTGTTTGCTGGGGCTCGGTACTGGCCGGCGGCTCTGCCTTCGCCCTGCGCCGGAAATTCTCCGCCAGCGCCTTCTGGGACGACGTGCGCCGCTACGATGCAACGGTGTTTGGCTACATCGGCGAACTTTGCCGCTACTTGCTCAACCAGCCGCCAAGTGACCAGGACCGAAACCACCGCCTGACCAGAATGCTCGGCAACGGCCTGCGCCCTTCCATCTGGAAAGAGTTCAAAGACCGCTTCGGTATTGAAACTATCGCAGAACTCTATGCTTCCAGCGAAGGCAACATCGGCTTCAGCAACTTTTTCAACCAGAACAACACCGTCGGTCTGTCCACCGCGCCCTACAAACTGGTGAAGTTCCACGACGGCACCCGCGACCCGATTCGAAACAAAAAGGGCGTCATGCAGGAAGTGGCCAAGGGTGCGCCGGGGCTGCTCATCGGCGAAATTACGAAAAAGTGGTCTTTCGAAGGCTATACCCAGAAAGAAGCCACAGAGAAATCTATCCTGCGCGATGCCTTCAAAAAAGGCGACGCCTGGTTCAACACCGGTGATGTCCTGAAAGAAATCGGCTGTGGCCACCTGCAATTCGTGGATCGAATGGGGGACACTTTCCGCTGGAAAGGCGAGAACGTTTCAACCAACGAAGTAGAGAACATCATCGACGGCTCCGGGATGGTGGAGGAAGCCATTGTCTACGGCGTTGAGATCCCGAAAACCAACGGGAAGGCGGGCATGGTGACGCTGGTGCCGAACAGCAGTAAGTTCGATATCAACAAGCTGCTGGAATTCCTGCGGGACAACCTGCCGGCCTATGCTGTTCCGGTGTTTGTGCGTGTTACCCACGCCATCGAGAAAACGGGAACGTTCAAGTATCGCAAGGTGGATATTCAGAAAGCGGGTTACGCTCTGGAACGGCCCCATGAACAGGTTTTTGCGTGGTTGCCCAAAACCGGGGGTTACGTTCAACTGACCCCGGAGCTGGTTTCGGAAATTGATTCCGGGCAGTTTAATTTCTGAGTGTGCTTTAGAGGCCCGTCAGCCTTGACTTTGCGCCACAACTGACAGGCTACAACCAAAGAGCTCAGGAGCCGACCTTCAGCACCACTTTGCCGGTAGCACGACGCTCGCTCAAGGCACCCAGTGCCTTGGCGTAATCCTCAAACTCGAACACTTCGCTGATTTTCGGATCAATTTTGCCTTCGGCATAGAGCTTCATCAGCTCCATCATGTTCTGGGCACTCGCTTCCGGCTCGCGCTGGGTGAAGCTGCCCCAGAACACACCAACAACCGAACAGCCTTTCAGCAGCGTCAGGTTCGCCGGGATTTTGGGAATATCGCCAGCAGCAAAGCCGATAATCAGGTGGCGGCCGTTCCAGGCCATGGCACGCAGAGCCTGTTCGGTGAAATCGCCACCTACGGGGTCGTAAATCACATCCACGCCCTTGCTGTTGGTCAGGCGCTTTACAGCGTCTTTCAGAGGCTCGTCGGTGTAATTGATCAGCTCATCCGCGCCGGCGGCTTTGGCAACCTCCAGTTTCTCCGCTGAACTGGCGGCGGCGATAACGTGAGCGCCCATGGCCTTACCCAGTTCTACCGTTGCCAGCCCTACACCACCACTGGCACCCAGAACCAGCAGGCTTTCGCCCGGCTGTATGTTGGCGCGCTGTTTGAGAGCGTAATAGGAAGTGCCGTAAACCATGGTGAACGCGGCAGCTTTTTCGTCACTCATGCCTTCTGGAACCGGCAGCAGGTTGTGCTCGGGAACGATCACTTCTTCAGCAAAGGCTCCGTAACCGGTCAAGCCTGCAACCCGGTCGCCAACTTTGAAGCGGGTTACCTTGTCACCCACCGCAATGACTTCGCCGGACATTTCTCCGCCCGGGGAGAACGGCATTGTCGGCTTCAGCTGGTACTTACCTTCAATAATCAGTGTGTCAGGGAAGTTCAGGCCCGCTGCTCTTACGCGGACTTTAACGCCGCGACCTTTCGCTTCAGGGCTCGGTACATCTTCAATCACGAGCTTTTCAGCAGGGCCGAATTCTTTACAGAGGATGGCTTTCACGGAAACTCCTGTAACAATGTTGTTGTTTGATGCTGACAGGACAGAGATTCTGCCCGTTCTTGATTGCCATCAAGCTAAACAGAGTCGCCCCATGAAGCAAATAATTCTCTTTTATTCAAATGAATCAACACTATTTATAGGCTGTGTTATTACTCAGAGCATTGCGCCGGCAAAAACCAGCGCGCCCAGAATGCAGACAGCAGCACCAAGCAGCCCCATGCGCAGTCCCAGGGAATAAGCCTGTACCTTTTGTCTCGTTACCATCTCGCCATCGTGATTAACCAGTTTTTGGTTTTGACTGGAACTACGAACCAGTTCAATCATTTCCTCACATTGCCGAGAGGTGAATGATGCAGGGTCAAAGCTATCCAGGTTATGGCTTGCCAGAAACCGACGAACGTCCGCGGAGAGCGGCACATACTTCATGGACCAATTGCTGAACGTCCGCTTTTCAAGAGGCTCTTCGATCAGCGTGGTTATATTGCGATGCCTGCTATCTCCCTTGATGCGTTCATAGGTTTTCCGGACATCCTCTTCTGCTCCCTCCAGATACTGAAAAAACCGATTGTCCCCATAATAGAGGCCACCGACGAGATCGCATCTGCCGTTATTTCGACGCGAAGTCATGAGAATTCGTGCAACGTTGGGCTCAACACCCTGCTCTACCGGTTTGGGTTCGAAGGTGGCTTCACTGGCATAGGCCAGACGCATAAGGGACATATCAGAAACTCCGTAAAACTGATTGTTTGCGAGCAAAAGGTCAAATACGTCCAGGCATATCGTTATGGATCACAGACGGCGGAACAGGCAGGCCCATCGCATTGCTATCCGGGATGAATCGAACGCGGTTTTCCGCTATTCTTCGCCCTCCTGATCCGAGCCGCTCAGAAACCATCCGCCTTCCTTTCAAGGTTCATTATGCTCGATATTGTTTACTCGCTTGAAATGATTGGCATTGTTGCCTTCGCCATATCAGGCATGGTGGTTGCTCGCTCCAAGAATATGGACCCCGTCGGTGTTTTCACTATCGGTTTTATGACTGCCCTCGGTGGTGGAACACTGCGTGATCTCATCATGGCAAACCATCCGGTTTACTGGATCAAGCACGAAGAGCAGCCCATCCTGATTCTCGCCATGGCGATTGTATTCAGTTACTGGAAGCGCTCAGAGCGTATTCGCGAGTCCTGGATTGTGTTTCCGGACGCCATTGGGCTCGGCACTTTCTCGATACTTGGGGCACAGCTAGCTCTCGATTTGGGCCATTCATGGTTTATTGCCTCTCTCCTCGGCGTGATGACAGGTACATTTGGCGGAGCCCTGCGCGACACCCTCTGTAACGAAGTGCCTTTCATTTTCCGCAAGGATCAGATCTATGCGTCCATTGCATTTGCCGGATGCTGGCTCTATTTCCTGTGCCAGTGGGCCCTGCAAAGCGAAGCCCTGTCGCTGACGATCGGCCTGCTCTTTATTATTATTGTGCGGATGGCAGCGGTGCGTTTCGATATCCGCTTACAACGGGATCCGACGTAAAGCTGATGACCGGGAGACTTCAATCATCTCTTGGCCTTAGAACCCTCAGCCAGTAAGATTACCGTTTTTTCACGCAGCTCTTTTTCAAGTGACTTTCTAGCTTAGTTTTTTACTTGGCTTTTTAACTTAACTACAGACTCCCAAACCCCACATTCTGGCATCCTGAGAGGCAGACACCCGTCATGCTCGAACGACTGTTCCAACTCCAGGCCCACGACACCAACGTTCGTAAAGAACTGGTTGCGGGCATCACCACCTTCCTGACCATGGCGTACATTATCGTGGTCAACCCCAGCATCCTGTCTTCCACAGGCATGGACTTCGGGGCGGTATTTGTTGCCACCTGTCTGGCAGCGGCAATCGGCACCCTGATTATGGGCCTGTGGGCCAACTATCCGATTGCCCTGGCGCCGGGGATGGGTTTGAACGCCTTTTTCTCGTTCACGGTTGTGGGCAGCCTGGGGTACAGCTGGCAGGTAGCGCTTGGCGCGGTCTTCCTCTCGGGTCTGATTTTCTTCCTGCTGAGCATTTTCAAGATCCGCGAATGGATCATAAACAGTATTCCCATGTCTCTGCGCCTGGGGATTTCCGCCGGCATCGGCTTCTTCCTGGCGCTGATCGCCCTGAAAAATGCCGGCATCGTAGTGGACCACCCCGCCACGCTGGTGGGCCTGGGTGAACTGAAATCGGCAGAAAGCCTGCTCTTCTTTGGTGGCTTTGTACTAATCTGTGCGCTGTCATTCCGTCGCATTACCGGTGCGGTCATGATCGGTATTATTGCCGTAACGGCCATCGCAATGATGCTGGGCATGGTCGAATACAATGGCTTCGCCTCCGCGCCACCAAGCCTTGCGCCAACCTTTATGCAGCTGGATATCGCCGGGGCATTGAATGTCGGCATGATCAGCATTGTGTTCGCGTTCCTGTTTGTGGATCTGTTCGACACTTCGGGCACGCTGATTGGTGCCGCCCAGCGTGGTGGCCTTCTGGACAAAGACGGCAAGCTTCCACGCCTGGGCCGCGCACTGATGTCTGACTCGGTGGCCACCATGTCTGGTGCCGCCCTCGGTACCTCAACCACCACCAGCTACATTGAGTCCACCGCAGGCATTTCTGCCGGCGGGCGCACGGGCCTTACCGCCGTGGTTGTCGCTGTTCTGTTCCTTGCATGCCTGCTGCTGTCACCCATCGCCAGCATTATCCCGGCTTACGCCACTGCACCGGCACTGCTTTACGTGGCGGTATTGATGACCAGCGGGCTGAAACTGATCGACTGGGACGACATCACAGATGCCGCGCCGGCGGTGGTCACCGCGCTAATGATGCCGCTGACCTTCTCTATCGCAAACGGCATTGCACTGGGCTTCATCACTTACGCCGTCATCAAGGCTTTGAGTGGGCGCTGGTCAGACCTGAACGTAAGTGTTGTGATTATCGCCATTGTTTTCATCCTCAAATTCATCTTTCTGGACGTAGCCTGAGCTGCACCCGGACTGAGAGCCTGATTTTTATGGATTATTTTTCTCAAAGCATCAAGCAAGCAATCCGCACAGTGCCGGACTGGCCCAAGCCCGGCGTTGCCTTCCGTGATATCACCACGGTTCTGCAAGACAAGACAGCCTTTCGAAAGCTGATTGATGCCTTCGTTCACCGCTACCATGGCCACAAAATTGATGCGGTGGCTGCGGTTGATGCCCGTGGATTTATCATTGGCTCGGCCCTGGCCTATGAGCTCAACGCGTCGCTGGTGCTGGTGCGCAAGAAGGGCAAACTGCCGTTCAATACGCTGGTGGAAGACTACGAGCTGGAATACGGAACGGCATCGGTAGAACTGCACCGGGATGCCTTCAAACCTGGTGACCAAGTGGTGCTGGTGGATGATCTGATTGCCACTGGTGGCACGATGCTAGCTGCCAGTCGACTGATTCGCCGTATTGGCGCCGAAATTGTGGAAGTCGCTGCGATGATCGATCTTCCAGATCTTGGTGGGTCTGCCAAGCTGCAGGAAGAGGGCCTGAAGGTCTATACTGTATGCTCGTTTGAGGGCGAATAGAGACTTCACCCTGGATTACTTGGAGAGCGTTGGGAGGACATCATGGATCATTATCAACACCACTGGAAAGACGGCACGCCGGTGCATCTGCCACTGGGAAAGATTGTCTGCGTTGGCCGGAACTACGCCGAACACGCTAAAGAGCTCAACAACCCGATACCTGCAGAACCTTTGCTGTTCATCAAACCGGCTACCTCCGCAGTGCATGTGACACGACCTCTGGAGTTCCCGGCCAATCAGGGCCAGGTGCATTTCGAAACCGAGCTGGCGGTGCTGATCGGCAAACCCCTGACCAACGCGTCTGCCAGCGAAGCCCAGGCCGCTATACTCGGCTATGGCTTGGCGCTGGATCTGACCCTTCGGGATCTGCAAAGCCAGCTAAAGGAAAAGGGACACCCCTGGGAGCGGGCCAAAGCCTTTGATGGCGCCTGCCCCTTGTCTCCGTTTGTGGCCGCTGAGCATTTCCGTAACGACCACATTACCTTCAGCCTGGATATCAACGAGCAGCGCCAGCAAAGCGGTGATACCCGGGATATGCTTTTCCCTGTCATTCCGCTGCTGGCCCATATAAGCAGCCACTTTACGCTACTGCCCGGAGACGTGGTGCTCACTGGGACTCCCAGTGGCGTTGGGCCTCTGTCTTCAGGCCAAACGCTATCGCTGCAACTGGAAGATCAGTTGTCTGTTTCCACCAAAGTGGTTTAACTTGGGCTGACACAATCTTTCTTTCTGAAGAGCACGTATAGTCAAGCATGGCAAAAAAACCGGTTACCTCACGCAGTGGTCGTTTCTTCAAGCTTGCCGGCATGACTGCCTCGGTGGCGGGGCAGTACGCGGGCCAGAAAGCCCGGAGTCTGCTCAGTAGCGAAAACGACGACGGGGCCCGCAGCGAAAGTTATACCCGCATGGCCAACCGCATTACCGACACACTCGGTGAAATGAAAGGTGCGGCCATGAAAGTGGGCCAGATTGCGTCCCAGACCCAGGATTTTCTGCCCCGGGAGTTTTCTGATGCGCTTCAGAAGCTGCAGAGAGAAGCGCCGCCCATGCCCTTCGAGATTATTCTTGAACAGGTAGAGATCGAACTGGGCAAACCGGTAGGCGAGCTGTTTGAGTACCTGCAGGAAACACCCTACGCCGCGGCATCGATCGGCCAGGTACACCGCGCGCGCTTGCACGACGGCACGGACGTGATCGTAAAGGTGCAATACCCGGGCGTTGATGAGTCCTGCGATTCCGATCTGAAACAGCTGCGCCTGGCCCTGAAGCTTGGTGGCCTGCTGAAAATGCCCAAAGAGTCAGTCGACCAGTTGTTCACGGAGATCCGAGAACGCCTTCGGGAAGAGCTTGATTACGAGAATGAAGCTCGCAACATTGAGCTGTTTCGGGAATTTCACAAAAACGATCCGTGGGTGGTTATTCCCTCCGTCATTCAAAGCCACTCGACCCGCCATGTGCTTACGCTGGGACTGGAAGAAGGCGACCACGTCAGCGAGGTCACGCCGGAGCACTACGATCAGGCCACAATCAATCTGATCGGCCATCGCATGTTTACGACCATGGCAGACCAGTTATTCCGCTTTGAGTGTATCCATGGTGATCCTCATGCTGGAAACTTTGCGTACCGGCCGGATGGCAGCATTGTGATGTACGATTTCGGCTGTGTGAAAAAGCTGAAGCCGGAGATTGTCGAGGCCTACCGCAATGCAGTGACAGCGGCGCTGGCTCAGGACTACAAGGCTCTGGATGCCTATCTGATTGATCTGGGTGCCCGGGTGGGGAGTCAGCCGGCCATTGATGAGGCTTACTACGCGATGTGGCGGGATATTTTGATCGTGCCGTTTAATTCAGAACAGCCTTATGATTTTGGCGAGTCCAGTATCCACAAGCATGTGGCGGCAAAGACGAGCACGGTGTTCAAGTATCTGGATTCATTCAAGCCGCCGGTTGAGAGTATTTTTATTGACCGGATGATTGCAGGGCATTACTGGATGCTGAAGCGACTGGGGGTTCAGGCAGCTTTTGGCGAGGAGCTTCGTGGGTATCTTGCGGAGTCGCACTGACACCTACCCTGGCGCTGCCGATGCCTATCTGGCCAAGAATTTATTCACCCACTCTGCAACGCCCTCTCCTGCGCCTTTCCTGATAACTCTTGCACGGGAAACGCCCGCCGGTTCGCCTGGGTCTATCACCGTAATCGGTACGTCTCTCTCCACCTCATGAACCAGCCCGGCAGCAGGATAGACCTGTAGCGACGTTCCTACGATCAACAGGTCGTCTGCGGTGCGGACAATGTCGGCGGCGGCCTGGAGCATGGGGACTTCTTCTCCAAACCAGACGATGAAGGGGCGCAGTTGCTGGCCCATGGCGCAGTGGTCGCCCAGCTGTATGTCGCGGTAGCCCAGGTCGTAAACCAGTTCCGGGTTGACCGAGCTTCTGGCTTTGGTGAGTTCGCCGTGCAGGTGAATCACGCGGCTGGAGCCGCCACGTTCGTGCAGATCGTCAACGTTTTGGGTGATGATGGTTACACGGTGGCGCTGTTCCAGTTCAGCTAGCAGGCGGTGAGCGCTGTTTGGCTGGGCCGAGGCGAGCTGGCGCCGGCGTTCATTGTAGAAACGCAGCACCAGCTCCTGATTGCGGGCGAAGGCTTCCGGGGTAGCAACATCGTATACGCTGTGTTGCTCCCAGAGGCCGCCGTTATCCCGGAAGGTGGAGAGGCCGCTTTCGGCGCTGATGCCAGCGCCTGTGAGTACGACAACGTGCCTTTGCATCAGTCGAAGATCTTGCCTGGGTTTATGATTCCTTTGGGATCAAATACCTGCTTGATCCCTCTCAGGTAAGCGATTTCCGCTTCGCTGCGAGTGTATTGCAGATAGGGTTTTTTGGTCATGCCCACACCGTGTTCGGCGGAGACGCTGCCCTGATACTTCTCGACAATTTCGAAAACCCACTTGTTGACCTGCTGGCACTTTTCGAAGAAGTCTTCTTTCGCCATGTTTTCCGGCTTCAGGATGTTGAGGTGCAGGTTACCATCGCCAATGTGCCCGAACCAGATGATCTCAAAGTCGGGATAATGGTTCGTCACTACTTCATCGATTTCCTGCAGGAATCCCGGAACCTTGGAAACCACAACGGAAATATCGTTTTTATAGGGCGTTCGGGGCGCGATGGATTCCGAAATGCGCTCGCGCAGCTGCCACAGGTTCTGTGCCTGGGTTTCGCTCTGACTGATGACACCGTCCAGCACCCAGCCGTTTTCCATGCACTGCTCAAACAGGCTCATGGCGTCGTCCATCACCTGATCAGACGTCGCTTCAAACTCCAGCAGCGCGTAGTAAGGCGCCTCGGTTTCAAATGGCGCCTGTACTTGCCCGTGAGCGAGAACGTGCCCCATGGCCTGGTGCGAGAAGAACTCGTAGGCGGTCAGATCAAGGCCGCTCTGAAAGGTTTTGAGCACGTCCATGGTGTTGCCAAGGTCGTTCAGCCCGAGCACCAGCACTGTGAGGTTGTTTGGCTGGCGCGAGAGCTTCATGGTGGCTTCGGTAATAAAGCCCAGCGTGCCCTCGGCGCCGATGAACAGATGACGCAGGTCGTAGCCGGTGTTGTTCTTTGCCAGATCTTTGTTCAGATCAAGAATGTCGCCTTTACCGGTTACTACCTTGAGGCCGGCCACCCAGTCTCGGCTCATACCGTAGCGGATCACCTTGATCCCGCCTGCGTTGGTGGAGAGATTACCGCCAAGCTGGCTGGAGCCGGCGGAAGCAAAATCTACCGGGTAGTACAGATGATTCTCTTCGGCAAAATTCTGCAGCTGTTCAGTCACAACACCCGCCTGACAGCGAACAAGCCGATCGCTGGCGCTGAAATCCAGAATCTGGTTCATGTTGTCGAACGCAACAACCACTTCTCCGTTGGCGGCCACTGCGCCCGCGCTCAGACCGGTACGGCCACCGGAAGGAACCAGCGCCACGCGGTTTTCGTTGGCAAACTTCACCAATGCCTGAACCTGTTCGGTGGTTTTCGGTAGCACGATGGCCAATGGATTGGGGGCGTAGATTCGCGTCCAGTCCTTGCCGTAGCTTTCAAGATCAGCAGGATCAGTCAGTACCTTTCCGGGCGCCTCACCGGTGGCTACAAGCTCTTTGAGGGAAGCAATGATCTGTTCGGATTTCATGAATGCATCAATCTCGTCAGGGTTGGGACGGGGGCTCCGGATACAAAGTTCCAAGTTCAGTTGATCCAGGCAAACCGGCACGCTGTGAAAAGTTGCTTTTATGGTATCATACCGCCCCTGTTCTGTGAGCCAGCCCAGACGATCACTGGCTGCAGGTCATTTCATGCCACGAAAGGTTCGGAAGCAAAGCCCATGTCAACGAAGTCTCTCGAAAAGAGCAAAATCCGGATTCTGCTGCTGGAAGGCGTGCATCAATCCGCCCTGGATACACTGAATGCCGCAGGCTACACCAACATTGAGTCCCTCAGTCACTCGCTGGCCGAAGAAGACCTTATTGAGAAGATTGCCGACGCGCACTTTGTCGGCCTCCGCTCCCGCACTCAGTTAACCGCGAACGTATTCGAGGCTGCCAAAAAACTGGTCGCAGTGGGCTGTTTCTGTATCGGTACCAATCAGGTGGACCTGCAAGCGGCAACCCGTCGTGGTATTGCAGTATTCAATGCGCCCTTCTCCAACACCCGCAGTGTTGCTGAACTGGTTCTGGCTCAGGCTATCCTGCTGCTGCGTGGCGTTCCTGAGAAAAACGCCAAGGCGCACCGTGGCGAATGGCAGAAGTCGGCAAAAGACAGCTACGAGATTCGTGGTAAAAAGCTGGGCATTATCGGTTACGGCAACATCGGTACCCAGTTCAGCGTGCTGGCTGAAGGCTTGGGCATGGACGTGTATTTCTACGATGTGGTTTCCAAGCTGTCCATCGGCAATGCTACCCAGGTAGGGACGATGCAGGAACTGCTCAACATCGCCGACGTTGTGAGCCTGCATGTTCCGGAAACACCGGCCACCAAGTACATGTTCAAGGCCGAGCAACTGGCTCAGATGAAGCCTGGCTCTATCCTGATGAACGCATCAAGAGGCACGGTTGTTGATCTTGATGCACTCGCTGATTCCCTGAGAAGCGGCAAACTGCTGGGCGCTGCGATTGACGTGTTCCCGGTCGAGCCCAAATCCAACAATGAAGAGTTTGTTTCTCCGCTGCGGGAATTTGACAACGTCATTCTGACACCACACGTGGGAGGCTCCACCATTGAAGCCCAGGAAAACATCGGGCGTGAAGTGGCCGAGAAGCTGACTATGTACAGCGACAACGGGACCTCCGTGTCTTCTGTTAACTTCCCGGAAGTTGCGCTGCCTTCACACCCGAACCAGCACCGGTTGCTGCACATTCATGAGAACGTGCCGGGGGTGATGTCCGAAATCAACCAGGTTTTCTCCGAGAACGGTATTAACATTTGCGGTCAGTACCTGCAAACCAAAGAAGACATTGGTTACGTGGTGATTGATGTAGACAAAGCCTACGGTGAGCTTGCCCTGGAAAAACTGCTCCAGGTAAAAGGCACCATCCGCTGCCGCGTGCTGTTCTAAGCACCATCAGCCATAAAAAAACCGGAGCACTCTGCTCCGGTTTTTTTATGGCCGGCAACGCCGGAACTCAGGCTGTTAACTGATTACTGTATTGGAACCAGAGTCAGCTCTACGCGACGGTTCTGTTCACGCCCAGCAGAGGTGTCGTTGGAAGCCATCGGGTAGCGCTCACCGTAGCCCACAGCACGGGTACGTCTGGACTCAATACCTTGGTTGAGCAGGAAGTCCCGCACGGAGCCGGCACGGCGCTCGCTGAGCAACTGGTTGTAGCTGTCCGAACCCGAGCTGTCTGTATGGCCTTCGATCTGGATAATGGTCTTGTCGAACTCTTTCAGCACCAGGGCAACAGACTCCAGCGTGTTTGTGAAGCCACCCCGAATTGAGGTCTGGTTCAGATCAAAAGTGATATTACCGGGCATGATGAGCTCGATCTGATCACCGTTACGGACAACACGAACGCCGGAACCTTCCAGCTTCTGCCGCAACTGCGCTTCCTGCCGGTCCATATAATAGCCGATGCCGCCACCAATGGCTGCGCCGCTTGCTGCCCCGATCAGAGCGCCTTTACCACGGTCGCTTTTACTGGAGGTTGCCGCACCGACGGCTGCGCCACCGATAGCGCCGATAATGCTGCCTTTTGTGGCATCCGAGGTTGACTGCTCCCCGGTGTACGGGTCATAGGTCATACAGCCGGCGAGGCCCATGGTCGTCACTGCTAATGCGAGCATTGTCTTCTTCACAGTATTCTCCTGTGGCGGTTTTTTCAGGCGCCTTTCAAGCTTTAAGCCTTCAAACCCTCTGGCCTCTTTATCAAGCACTCAGGAGTTTTCAGGGGCGTCTGCTGTTGAATGATTAAAGGTATCAATAATCTTATTGAATACGGTTGCCTGTAAATCCTTGGCTTCGTTCACCAGATGATGACGGCCGTTGGCAATTCTCACTTCCTCTACCGATGCAAACTTGTTGCGGATAATTCTCAGGTTGTGCTGCCAATCTACTGTCAGATCTTTTTCGCCCTGAACGACCGTGACCGGGAAGTTAACCGGGCGGGCAGACTCAATGTGCGGTATCCATGTGCGCAGCGCACTTACCCAGTCGACGTGCACCGCTCTCGCCTGCAGCGGATCGTGATCCCGCAGAAAGCGCAAAAACCGCGTATTACCGCTATTTGCTGAAAATACACGCTGCCAGCGGGTAATAAAAGGTTTTGCCATAGTGTGCAGAACTCTGGCACCAAGCCAGCCTGCCGGTCGGATCAGGGGCGCAAGTAAAACCACTTTACGAAACTCTGATGTCTCTGGGGAGTGGTGGTTCGACAGCAGATAATCAATCAATATAGCGCTCCCCGTACTCTGGCCCACAGCGAACCAAGGCCCACGAACTTTGTCACGAACATGGGCCATAACTTCCGACAATACCCCCTGATATTCCAGGAAGCTACCAATTGCCGCAGGTGTCCCACTGGAAAGTCCATGACCCGGCTGGTCATAGGCCAGGACATCGAAACCGGCTCCGAGGCAACGGTCAATCAACTGGCTGTACAAACCTACATGATCAAAATAGCCGTGCAGAATGAACACGGTGCCACGCTCTGCACGAGGTTCCGGTAGCCGGAAGTAATGCACCATGACCTCATGCCTGCCTGCTGCTACGTAGCCCTGATGATAGGCAATATCCGGGTGTTCAACCCAGAGATCAAGGCCATAAAAACGGCAGTATGCAACCATTTCCTCGCTAAGCTCTTCCCGTCCCTCCGGGTCAAAAAGCTCAAGCCTCTCCAGCAGGGATCCACGATCCCAATCCGGTATTTCTATGGTATCTGTTTTCCAGTACACGTAGAGTTAAGCGCCTGTCATGAATAGATAATACGAATTACGATGCACAATCCTAACCCATAGCGGGGACATAACACAGATGTTGCAACATCTTCTTGAATCCGGACTGCGCCAGACCATGAATCGCCTGGTCAGGCCGGCGCTTCACCCGGCCATTCCGGTTTCGGTTCAACGTACATTGATAAGCCAGGCTTACCGGAGCTCAGTTCCGCCCCGTGGCTGCCGTTTCCAGGCAAATACACTGGCAGACAGGCCGGTTATCAGGAGCTCTTTCGGCCAGGCAACACGCGGCGCCGTGCTGTATTTGCACGGCGGCGGCTATATCATCGGTTCGGCCGCCACCCACAAAGGCCTTACCGGGCATCTGGCCAAAGCCAGCGGCTGCATGGTGGTTACACCGGACTACCGCCTTGCTCCGGAGCATCCTTTCCCGGCCGCACTGGACGATGCAGAGGCCGCCTGGCTGGCGCTGATTAATGAAGGATTCGCACCGGGGCAAATTGCCATTGCCGGTGACTCTGCCGGCGGCGGACTGACTATCGCGCTGGCCATGCGGTTGCGTGACAACAATCAGCCCCTGCCCGCCTCCCTTACAGTTTTTTCACCCTGGGTGGATCTGACTCAGGAAGCGCTGTATTCACCCGAATGCGAGCCCGTGCTGCAAGCGCGCTGGACAGCCAAGGCAGCGAAACTTTACGCCGGCCAGGAATCTCTGCACACCCCCCTGATTTCACCCGTTTTCGGCAGTTTCAGGGATTTGCCGCCGTTACTGATCCAGGTCGGAAGCCAGGAAATCCTGCTCAACGATGCTGAACGGCTCGCAGATGCGGCCAGAAAAGCCGGGGTGAAAACCCAGCTTGAGGTATTTAACAGCCTTTGGCACGTATTTCAGGTCCACAGCGGCCAACTGGATAGAGCCACCGCCGCTGTGCAAACGGCAGGCGGGCACATCAGAGAGCATCTGGCAGGCTGAGCTCACCGAGTACAAGCGCCTCTTTGCGTTGCCTCGGCCATTGTTTGATGTGCCACTCAAGCTTTGATGCCCGGCTGCGGTCACCCGCCGGTGAGCAGAACACCAGCTCCAGCGGGCCCTTGCCCCTCAGGCTTCGTGCGCCCTTGGGGGCGCCGGCCTGATGTTCGGAAAATCGTCGCGAGACATCCGTGCTAATGCCGGTATAGAGCGCGCCACCGGCAGTGCGAACCATGTAAACAAACCAGCCACTAGCCATCTGCAAGTTCCTGCTCTCGCTCCTTCACTTTTTTTTGCTGCAACCAAAGCCCCATCATGATCAGCACCAGGCCGATGTAAGTTGAAGGCAGAATCTGCTCGCCAAGGATAAAGTAGATAAACACAAGAGACAGGAACGGCGAAATAAAGATCAGGTTGCTCACTCGGGAAGTATTTTCCGCCTTTTTCATGGCGTAAGACCAGAGCACAAAAGCAATGCCCATCTCAAACACGCCTACGTATACGGCCGCCACCAGGGAGCCTGTTACCGGCAGAGCCAACCCCTCTGTCCACCAGCAGATCAGCGCAATCACCGGCAGGCCGAACAGAAAGTTCAGGAACAGCCCCACCACGGGATCGCGGGTGTCGCGGGTAGCTATTATCCAGTACGAGGCCCAAACGAGCGTACTGCCTATTGCCAAAGAGACGCCCAGCGGGTCTGAAAAGCTCATAGTGGTAACGGCACCACGAGTGGCGATCACCACCACTCCCGCATAACATACCAGCCCGGCAATAATGTCCAGCTTGCGCAGGCGCTGCCCCAGAAAGGGCACCGACAAATATGCCAGAACCAGTGCCCAGGTGTAATTTAACGGCTGGGCCTCCTGGGCTGGCAGCCGGTCAAAGGCGCCAAAGAGAAAAAAGTAATACAGGCATGGATTGATCAGCCCCATGCCAAACGACTGGGCGTACTGCTTTTTGCGCAGTGAGAACACCAGGTACCAGCGCTTCTGCAACAGCAGAATGACAGCCATAACCAGAACAGACGAGGCGCAGGCGACCAGCAACATCTGTACCGGCGCCAGATCCGCAAGCGCCAGTTTGAAGGCCGTAGCAACCGTAGACCAAAGCAGAACTGTACCCAGCCCATACAACATGGCTGTTTTCTGATCCTTCATTAAAGCTCTCCCCGTGTCTCGCCCAAACTGCTTTTTTCAAGACTCTGCACATCGCAGCTTTCGCTGACTGATTCGCAGATCAGTTCGCAGTAACCGGCGCAGAAACAAACTTCACGCCCTGGCGGGCCAATTCCGCCGAACCGCGCGCTGTGAGTTCGGAGATAAACTGAAACTGTTCTTTGGGATCAAATGGGTAAGCTTTCAGTCGATAGTGCATACCCCAAGGCTTGTTGAAAACGATCACCAATACCGGCTGCCAGGTTTTTGTTCGGGGGCTGGTAAAAGCCACGTCCCGAAGCAGCTCCCGTACCCGACTGACATCATGATTCGCCTCCAGGTGAAAGTCTGCCACACACATCAGGTTGTCGGTGCCATCGTTGCCGTTGGCAATCAAGGAGTTCCAAAGTTTGTTGTGAGGGATGATCACAACAGTATCGTCGGGTGTGACAATCTCGGCAGCACGCGCACCTATGGCTCGTACTTCACCGTACTGACCATCCACTTCAATCCAGTCGCCGGGCCGGTAGGGCATTTCGAAAAGGGTAACGATGCCAGCGATCAGGCTGCTGGCGTAATCCTTGAAAGCGAAACCAAATGCCAGGGCCAGAGCGCCGAAGATTGCCATCATATTTTCGAACGACGGCTCCACCAGAATCGGAACCACCACTACAATCGTGGCTAGGATCATCAACAGCCGAAACAAAGGTACAGAGGCCAGGAGGTAAAGACGCGGCTTGCCACCAAGCTTCCCCGCAACTCGGGGAACCACTTTCTGGACCGCAACCGTAATCAGCGAAACGATAACAATAACGAGCAACGCCTTCCACAGCGCCTGCCCGGTTATGGAGGCAAAAGCACCCTTTATTCCGAGATCATCTATCATAGCGACTCCTAGAATTGATCAACCGGGAACCCCCAGCTCTGCAGGTGGCGCCTGACAGTGGGGTAGCCGATAGCTGTTACTTGCCAGTGCCCACGGGACGGTTCATATACCACCAGTTCAGCACGGTTCAGACGGGACAGCAGCAGGCTCAGTTCGTGAGCAGAAACGCCGGTAACAGATTCCAGTGAGGCCGCATCAAGGCCGTTGTGCTGCAGCAGCCCGTGAAGCACAAAACCGGTGAAGCTCTTTTTGCTCTGCGGCATCGTCGGCAAGCTCAACCGGTCCAGTGGCACAACCCAGCAATCGGCTGTCCGACTCTGCCTATCTGACGTCTCATCTGCCTCCTCCACCTTGGCGTCATCATCTGGGCGGCCCCGTATAGATCTCTGCCAGATAGCCAGGGCCACGCCGGGATTCCCGCGAGACAGGGCGGCCAGGTCTCGCAAAAATGTGCTGTATTTGCGCTTTTTACTGCTTTTGTTTTTTTCAGTTTCGTCTGTTTCGGCTATGGGTAAAACATACAGACCATCACCAGCCGTTCGCGCGCTCACCGAGGATTTACCGCTACCCGACGCCAATTGTGTCAACCATAGACCCAGCCGCTCGGAATCCATGGGCGCTGGTGTCCAGGGCGACATCTGTGCATTCTCAAGATAATGCCCCCAATATTGCCAGCACCAACTTGAGCATCCGACAATACCTGCGCCTGCATCACCATTCGCGATCCGCCGAAAAAGTTCCTTTACCAGTGCCAAGCCTGAAAGGCGTCGGAGCCAGAAATCTGCAAGCTCAGGAATGATCCAGGGGCGAGAAAGATCCTGTTTATCCCACCATTCACCGGCCTCCTGATCATCAAACAGAAGCGTATCCGGCGGTAAAATAATGGTCCAGCCTTCTTCATTCCCTCCATCCCGGGCAGGCCGAATACCCTCTGAAAAGCTGGAAAGCGCCTGCTGAACACCGGAAAACGGCGGAGCTATCAGGCAGACAACCTCACGTCTGAGCGCACCCTCGGAGCGGGCATCCTCCAGGCAGCGGTCGATAGCCATCGCCTGATCTGAAAAATCCGGCTCAGGGGCCAGCCGTCTCTGCTCGGTGGCAGATAACTCTGGCAGATCATCCATGCTTTCAAACGGCTCTTCCACCTGAGACACACCAGCGCGCAATTGTTTGAGCGCGTGTCCAAGAGCATCCTTCAGTGATCGTCGCACTGATGTCTGCGGCAATACCCACTGCTCGGCGGGTATCAGGCCGCCAGGAAGGCAAGGGTCATCTTTATTCTCGTTAGGTTTGTCCTTCAAAAAAACGGCTCCTGCATGGCCAAACGATTGGCCGGTATTCTTGTATTTACCAGATTCCGACCGACTCATGCCCGATTTACTCAGGTACCAGCCAGCCATGTTCGTGTGAAAGGCCTAGCGCCTGTTGTCCGGAAATCTGCTCAATCATGTCAGTAAGACGATCATCAAATCCCCACGGCGGATTGACCACCAGCATGCCCGAACCGGTCATACCACGCTCCGGAGGCGTTTTCAGATGGACTTCACTGCACCACACTTTGCGAACGGAGCTGTCTATAACAGCCTGTTTTAATGTCGCCTGCAAGCCGCTGGTAAGTACCGGATACCACACAAGATAAACCCCGTGGCGGCATTTCTGCCAAGCTTTTTGCAAGGTCTTTGCAACATCAAGGTACTCGGATTTGATCTCGTAGGAAGGATCAATCAGCACCATCAGCCTGGGTTGCGCGGGCGGAAGCTGCCTCAACAGCCCCTTCAAGCCGTCTTCGTGCATAACTCGCACCCTCTGCTCTGCGGCCCAACCGGCAAGCTGGCTACTTTCAGTGGGATGTAATTCAAACGCCGTCAACGAATCGCCCGGGCGCAAGAACTGGCGAAACCAGGCTGGAGAGCCGGGGTAAACCGTCAGCCGGCCCTCACCGGCGTTGAACCGTGACAACACCTCCATAACCGGCTGCCAGTCTTCGGAGTGTAAACCGCTCCGGCACGCCCAAAGCTTTTGCACGCCTGCATCCGCTTCCGCCGTTTTCCGGGCCCGTTCGCTCTCAAGATCGTAGATGGCACTGCCCGCGTGGGTGTCAAAGCAGGCAATGGCCGACGGCTTCGCCTGCATCATGGAAAGAGCAAGCGTTAACGCCGTGTGCTTCTGAACATCCGCAAAGTTCCCGGCGTGAAAGGCATGAAGGTAACTCAGCATAAATAGCTCCCTGTTAACAGGAGCTATTAAGCCCGAGCGCGTGCCGTCAGTGCAAGGGAACCTCTGAGCGACTCATTATTTTTTCTCTCCGGATCAAGAACGTGAAAGCCCTCTTGCGTTATGGCGTTCTAGTTAACATTATTACGAATGATAATACATATAATTCATATAAGTATTCATGGAGCCCGAAGCTGTCAATGAAAGTCATGTTTCAACCCGCCTCTCTGGCGCTGACTATCGCAGCCGCAATGAGCGCAGGCTGCGCTAATATCATTGTCACAGTGGCTGTAACCGCCCGGGAACAAACAATGAAGCGCTGATCTGCATTCCGGGGTTCAGGGGTGCCGGCCCGGCTGGTATCCTTGGCTATCCATTTCCCGGAGGACGGCAGTTTGCCCCAGCAACAGACACCTTTACAGAACGATAACTCTTCACAAGAGGACGCTCAGGCGACAACCGGCGCACTCGAACAGTCTGTTGACCGGCTCTACAGCCTGATTGCCAACGAGGAAGACGCCCGGGTCTGCAAGGACATACCAGCGGAAGCCTGCCAAGTAGTACCGCGCAACTTTTTCCTGATCCTTGCAGCCAACGTGCTGACCAAGCTGGGCGACCTTCTGATCAGCCCGAAAACGGTACTGGCATGGCTGATGAGTGCCATAGGCGCGCCTGCGCTGGTAGCCTGGCTCGTTCCCATCCGGGAATCCGGCTCCATGGTGCCCCAGATGATGATCGCGGCCTGGGTTCGTCGCAAACCTGTGCGTAAATGGTTCTGGACTCTCGGCAGCTTTGGTCAGGCGGCGAGCGTTGTGGCCATGGCCGCATGCGTCTGGTTTCTTGAAGGCTATACCGCCG
Source organism: Marinobacter antarcticus (assembly GCF_900142385.1). Taxonomy (NCBI): domain Bacteria; kingdom Pseudomonadati; phylum Pseudomonadota; class Gammaproteobacteria; order Pseudomonadales; family Marinobacteraceae; genus Marinobacter; species Marinobacter antarcticus. The sequence continues at coordinate 1,612,793 of NZ_FRAQ01000001.1, read as the reverse complement.
GTGGCGGCATCATAGGTGCGCTGATCCTGTTTTCCCTGTCACGGGGCTTTTGCTCCGTGGCCATGAAAGACGTACAGGGCAAATGCGTTCCGAAAACCCGCCGAGGCAGGCTCTCAGGCCTTGCAACCACCATAGGTGGCACCGCCACCGTTATCCTGACGGCTTTGCTGTTCTGGGAGCGAGGCGACCCCACTCTTGCATTTTACAGCCTCCTGCTTCTGCTGGCAGCGGCACTCTGGGTTATTGCCGGGTTCCTGTTTGCGGGCGTGAAGGAACACGAAGGTGAAACCGGCGGGGGCGGCAACGCCATCACGGAAGCCTTCAAAAGCCTGTCGTTGCTGCGCGATGACGGGCCTTTTCGTAACTTCGTTATTACCCGCGCACTTCTGTTGTGCTCGGCTCTGGCCTCACCCTACTTTGTCGTACTGGCGCAGAAAGAGTCGGATACGGCCTTGATGCTTGGCGTGTTTCTTCTGGCGAGTAGTCTGGCCAGTTCCCTATCCGCCAGCTTCTGGGGCTGGATGGCCGATTCGTCCAGCCGCCGGGTAATGATTCGCGGCGCCGCCATCGCGAGCGCTGTGTGCCTGGCTGTTGGTCTTACTGCAATGTTTGCCGGTACGGGTGTGGGCAATGGCTGGTTTTATCCGCTGGCTTTCTTTGTTTTGAGCATTGCCCACGCGGGGGTAAGGCTGGGTCGGAAGACCTATCTGGTGGACATGGCGGGAGGCAACAAACGTACGGACTACACCGCCGTCAGCAACACGGTGATTGGCTTTTTACTGCTTGCCACGGGTGGTTTCACGGCGCTGATATCCCTGATATCAGACGCCGCTGTCATTCTGGTGCTCGGATTAATGGGGCTGGCCGGGACGTTCAGTGCGCTTCGGCTAAAAGAAGTAACCGACGACTGATTGGAAGGGTCTCAGCTTCAGACAGGTGCCCTGCCATCATTCAGTGCCAGGGCACCTTTCACAATGCGGTAGATGAGCCAGATCGAGATCCCCAGAAGAATGAACCATCCGACAATCAGAAAGGTGGTCACAGCGCCGATAACCGTCCATAAAAGCCCTACCCAGAAGGTGCGAATCTGCCAGCGGAAATGCGACTCCACCCAGGTATCGCGAACATCATCCAGTTTGACATAATTGATGATCACACCGACTAACCCGGTGATGCCTCCCAGAAAGAACGACAATCCCTGAAGGATATAGACCACCACGGCCAGGTTACGGGCGGGGTCAGAACGGCGTGACAACTCATTCGTCTCCGCGTCGGCAGGAATGAATTCCGAGTCAGCCAAGGCATATCTCCTTTCACAATATAATATGCCAGTTTAACACAGCCTCTGAAGCCATCCTCACTCATAAGGAGTCAGTGATTATCCGGACGGTATCCAAGCCGGAAGCCGCCCCAGTGCCGGCCATTCACGTAAATCGGAACAGACAGATCATGCATGACTTCGCCTGTGTCGCGACGGTAGGTTTGCAGAAGCATGCTCTCTTTGTGGCTACCACAACGAATACCCGTGCGATCATTAAACAGGCGTTTGCTTCGGCTACGTAAAAGATCGACCTCAGGGTCGCCGGTAGGTGCATGGGCGAAATCACGGTTATGGGTTGGTATATATCCGTCCGGCGCCGCAACAATCGCAAACACCAGAGCCGGGTGGGAGCCCTTAACCTGTTCCTGAACAACAGGCAGGCTTTTATCGGTAAAAGAATCGAAACTGCTTGAATACTTGGCAGGCTGAGTGCCTTGGATTGGCGTTCTCGTTTTGTCAAATAACTTACTTTCAGTCAGCTTACCATCGCGGATAGCCTGCTCAAACACCTGGCCGATCTGCTCTGCGCCAGCCCGCGCCTGGTCGTAGAAGAACCTGTGGTAACTGGAACCACTGTTCAGTGCAAACGCCGCGTTGGCGATTTCTGCGAGCTCCATAAGCGTGGCTGCCTGCTCCGCCAGTGAAGCAACACTGCTATCACTCTCGGAGATCTGATCCCTTACAGTTTCAATAGCCGAGAACACGTGAGTCAGGCTAACCTCGTTGTTCTGATCAATCTCCGCTATGCGCGCCACCTGTTGATGAACCCGATCCGACTGATCGCGTATCTGGTCGAGCCGCTCACCGACAGTCTCGACCGATGCAAGCCCACCCTCGACACTGCGGGCAAGGTCTTCAATTCGGGTCACGATCAACGCAGTATCTGAACGGATCTCCTGCAACGTTTCAGCGACCTCACCGGTGGCCTGAGCGGTGCGGCCTGCCAGCTGCCGGACTTCATCCGCAACCACCGCAAAGCCACGCCCCTGATCTCCTGCCCGGGCGGCTTCAATGGCGGCATTGAGCGCCAGCAGATTAGTCTGTTCCGCAATACCCTGAATGGTGCTGGTTACGCCCTGAATCTTGTTGGACTTTTCGTTAAGTTCCTGGATCAGGCGAAGATTTTCACCGGATTGCTGATGCACGACCCGGATGCTGTCGATTGCCGAGGTGAGGGCTTTTCGCCCTTCAGTGCTGGCCTGACTATTCTGCAGGGCCATGGTGGCCGCATCAGTAGCCTGCTGTGAAGATTCCCTTACGGTTTCGGTAATCTGCCCGGCATAGTCTGCCATCTGAGCAGTTTCCTGAACCTGGAGGTCAAGGCGCAACTTGAGCTGATCTGCAGCATAAGAAACCTCTGCAGCGGATATAGCACTCTTGTCGGCACTTCCGGAAAGCGTTTCCACCAGAGCGCGCCCTGCATTGGCATCGGCAAGTAACTGGCGGCACTGGGCCTGCAGCGGATGACCGTCGGCCAAGGTGCCATCATTCAGCGCCTTGAGACCCCGTTCAGTCGGCTCAAGCACGCGAACAACCAGAAAACCGCCTGCGGCCAAGAGGCCTGCCACGAGCCCAATCGATATCGACGCGATTTCAAGACCTAACAATGGCGCCACCACTGCACACACAACCGCAAGAATAACGGCAAGCGCCACCCCCCAAAGAACTGAAGCCCGATCCAATAACCCCATATCCACCTCGTATTTATCGTTGCTTCTGCAATCATTTTGTTATCAAAGGCCATTTCGGAGACTAAAGAGTTAATGTGAGTTAATAACTCATACTTTAGTGTATTTTTAATTCTTATCGGCGGGTAACGGCGTTTCTGAAATAAAAAACCGCAAACCCGACCCACTCTATTACCAAGTGGCCAGGTTTGCGGTCGCCTCATATCAATTGGAGAACTCCCTGCCTCTTACCAGTCCAGGCGAATATCCCAATGGTTTACCCTGCTCGCAGCCTCAAGCGGGGCAGCCTTTTCAGGATCCAACTCCCGGAATACGTTTTTGGCCGGGACAACGGTTGCGTCACGACCGTAAACGTAACTCTGCTCATCGACGATGATTTTATAAGCCTTGTTCAACGCCAGGGCTCTTTCTCGGCTCGGCGTAATCAGCGCGTAGACATCGGCGTTAAGAACCGCGGATTCCCTGACAGATCCATCCTCATTGAACCATCGCGCTTTCATCTCGGGATTCTCCCTGAATTCGTTGCCGCCGCCCACGCGTCCGAGATATTGCAGGATCTCGCCCTTTTTCTCGTCCATGTTCGGCGCGTCAGCCATGCCTTTCAGGTCAATGTAGCCCCACCCATTGGCGCCGGTCACCTTTCTTGGAAACGCAAAGGTCTGATCGATGGTGGTTCCGATTGTGCCATGGCAGCCCATGCAGAACATTTGTTCCTGGTAGGTTTGCTTCCTCAACTCCCCTTCACCATCTTCAATAAAACCAAGAACTTCCCATCCCATCCCGTTATTCAGACCCTTATCGCCGTGGTCTGAATAAACCGGCAGGTTGCCATCGATTTTCTCCTGGCGCTCATTGCCATAGAGGGACGCGAGTTCCGCCACAGAATAATGCTTTACCTTTTTCATATACCGAACTTCCTTCATCCGTTTTGAAGGAACAATTTCGTCACCATCAAAACCAACGTAACGAACGGTATGAATGAACTGGGTACCCTCCGGATAGGCCATTCGCTCCACTTTTTGACCAGACGCTGCACCAACATAGGAGGGCCTCGCTCCAATACTGACGACTTCAGAGAGGATGCCATCGTTGTTCAGATCCGCACATACTTTGTTCTCTTCTATCAGTGGTGTGGATATCTCCGGAAGATCTTTCATCGCCATTTCCAGTATGGCGAGATTGGTGAAATAAACGTCCTGTGAGAACCGACTGACATCATCACCACAGGATGCAGTCCGGAACCTTTCAGGAAGCCGGATGATTACATCATCAGTGGAACCATTGGTTGGCCAGAAGGTACTGGGAAGAGGCTTATAGTTGAATGCCACCCAGCCGCTGCCATCTTTTGCCAGGCCATAGTCGTCAAAGGCCGCAGCGCCATCCGCCAGATCCTCAATGGCAGGAACGGGGCCCGACCAGTTCTCATCGTCCTGCAGCCTTTCGATGAAATCACTGTAATTGTCGGTGCTGACGTAATCCTCAATCTCTCCGTCACTGATTCCAGCGACATCGTCGCGTCGATCAACGAACAGGTTGGACCAATGATTGTGAACACCAAGATCCGAGAAATTGTAGTCCCCCTGAAGAAAACCGTCCTCCATGCTGTTAGGACGCTTCGGATCCGAATACGTCTGATGGCAGGTGTAACAGGGATTGTTCACACCCTCGGTTTTGGTGTAGCACTGCGGTGGAATAACCGCTTCCCGGTTGTAGAGAGTATCCGCTGCAATTTCCGGGCGAGCAGGCTCATCGGTGTTCGATCCGTAGTCCTCGGGATCCACAACGGCGGGCATATCCTCCTCGCCGCAGCCGGTCATGAGGCCAGCCAACATGATTATGAGTGGATAGAAAACACGTTTCATGAGTTGCCCCATATCTAGACGCAAAAGAGGGAGGCCTTTCGGCCTCCCCTTAATTTCTCAATAACTGGTAACCGATCAGGCTTCCGGATCAAACAGCCAGAGCATATTGTTCTCATGCTCGCCGGAATCCTCGCCAATCAATACGCGACCGTCCCGGAGAACGAGCAGGTTGTCTGGTTCGGAAATGTTGTCGGCACTGCAGTTATTCAGCGTTGCGCTTGCGTCGTATGGGCCGCCCACGATCGCTGGCACCATTCGTGCGATATCGAAGGTGGAAGAAAGCGACATCTGATAAACCACGCCACAGTCACCGTTGGTGGCATCCAGCTGGATATTGCCCTGATCGTCGCCCATCGTGGCGTTGAAGTTGGACATCGCCATGTAAGCAAAGGGAACAGAGCCGTCACGGGCGCCTTCCAGGTTAATATTCACACCTTCCATCTTGCGGAACTCGGCCGTGGCTCCCAGAGCTGCAGCCGCTTTACGGGACTCCAGGAATGCGACCCGATCATCGCCGAAGGGGTTAACCCCAATCCCATTCTGTCCGTCCAGGTCCTGGTTCAGTTTTTCTTCCGCCCAGTTGTTAATCTCGGCGTCAGAGATGTAACTGGTGCTACCAGCGACATAATCAGTCTGGTCAATACCGTCGTACTCGGTCACCCAGGCATCGATGGTGGTGTTGTCGCCAGAGGCGAGTTCGACCCACTCAATATCGAACCCGGCGATAGCTGGGTCGCTGGAGGCGTCCTGAGTGACTTTGGCGGCAAACAGAGTGCCGGCGGTGAGATCACCCGCAGTATCAGCAACAAACTTGAAGAAAACTGTGCCAGTTCCGTCATCGCTCAGGTAAACGGTTTTCTCATCCGGCATAACGACGGCGTTCTCATGAGAAAAACGACCCAGTGCACGCATTTTCACCGGGACCGGGGTCGCCGATGTCGGATCTGTGATTTCAACGATATAGCCGTAGTCATAAGGGTTCGGATAAGTGCCTCCGAGGTAGTCCTGAAGAAGCTCATTGTCACTGATGTACGAATAGTTCGAGTTGTTCCAGTCGGCCGTGTTATCGAAATAGAGCTCTTCGGAGGTTAGCGGCGTGCCCCAGGGCGAGAGCGTTCCGAAACAGTTGACCCAGGTTCCGGATACCGGACTGAAATCAACCATCATTACGTCGTTGTCCACGACGTTCCAGTTGCCTGTGTCGTTTTTACGTATCTTCATTCGGCTCATACCACCTGGGCGGTCTTCCCAGTTGGTAAACAGATAGCCCTCTCCTGCACCTGTGCTAACAAAGGCGTTAAAGTCCGGATCATTAGACACTTTGAGAGTGCTCGATCCATCCATTGTGTTGATAGCACCCATGCCGCCAGTCGGCGCGCCAGCCCAGGCATCACCGTTCTGCGCCAGCACATCGTAGGAACCAACGGCTGTGCGGACCAGTTCCTTTTCGTCGCCATCGGCAGGCATGGCCAGCTCATTGAACCCCATATCCGAAGCCGAAAAATCAGCATCGCGAACCACGCCCACGGCCGCAGCAGAGAAAACTTTGCCGTCGACATCCTGGGCGGTGTTGCTGTCAGACGGATGCTGCACGTTGAAGAACAGATCGCCTTCCTCAGACAGGAAAAGGCCTGTCACCTCGGAACCAAGTGGCACGGTCGCCAACCGGGTCAACGCCTGAGTATCCGAATCGAATGTGCTTGCCTGAGTGGGCGAGCTATCATCGTTATCCGAGCAGCCAGCCACAAAAGCGGTGCCTGCAACAGCCAGCGCCAGCGCAGAAATCTTGAACAGATATTTTCCGTTTTTCTGATACATAGTCGTTACCCTACTTGGTCTCTGTCAGGTGTTATTGCTCTGAGACTCAGAGAGTGGACGAGTTATGTTTCACATAGATTAACCTACCGTTACCAGCCTGTGACGATTCCAAGACAGCCCGTCACTCAGACATACTCAAGGTTTGCACGCCGACCGAGTTAGTCGGCTCATCACCTCGGGAACTCAGTTTTAGGGTAGAGGCCGCTCCCTCCACCCTTCAGCACGGTCGAAAGACTACTTGGTCACTTCGTCGTAACCTTCCTCTACGGCATCGCCTGCGTCGTCCGCGGCTTCGCCCATTTTTTCTCCGGCGTTTTCGACGCCTTCTTTCATTTCGCCTATTACGCCTTCGTCCTGGCCGGTGGCTTCTTCATAGGTCTCTTCCACGGAATTGCCTGCGTCGTCCACGATTTCTTTAGCGTTGTCCGCGGCCTTATCAAAATCAGCCCCCTCATTATCTTCGGAGCTGCAAGCAGCAAGGCCCAAAGTCAAAAACATAAGAAGTGCGCTTAAAGTAAACTTGTTCATAACATATCCCTCTGTTGGTAAGCGTTTGTAACCGTGCACAGGGTAAAACCATGTCCGACACCAGGCAATTACCTCCCGATTACCCTTTATTTAACCTACCGTGCCAGATATCTGCTGACCGTCGAGCATAAGTACTCGATCGAATGGCAGCATGGTTCCTCGGCCGAGAAAAATAAAATCCTGCCCCGCCCGGCTGAAAATATCCCGCACTACATCATGAACCATGCAGACCTGCCCAGCGCTGTCGCGGTATACAACCTCAACGAGTTGCGCGCTGGACACGCATTCGCGAAGCCTGTTCAGGACCTCGCCGGGCGCTGCTGAAGGCGAAGTATTAGAAGTTGTCATTACCTGTCCCTCCCTGTGTTTATCATTTTTGTGTTGAAAGTCTGGTCCAGGTTTGTCCGCTCTGCCACTTAATCACTTTTTGTCATTTCGAGCCAAGCTCTGCAGCCAACAGCGAGAAATTGTTGCATTGATAGATTGTCCGACATAAATTGAGTTACGTGCACTGCAATGGAGAGACGCCATGAATGCCAAAACCCATGACAATCTGGATTCACAAACGGCAAAGAAGCCGTTTAAAAGCCCTGCAACATCTGCCAGCCTTATTGAAAATTGGAAAGACCCGAAGCGTTATCTCTGGCTTTTGGGGCCCGCTCTACCAGGCATTGGTCTGGCAGCGCTAACCGGTTATGCGGTGGCACCGAAAAAGTTCAAAGCTCTGGCATGGACAGGCCCGGCGCTGGTTCATGGCATTATTCCGGCGCTGGATCGAGCCATCGGAGAAGATAAAAGTAACCCACCGGAGTCCGCGGTTGGTCCACTGGAGCAAGACAAGTATTACAGCCGCATAGTAAAGGCGTTTATCCCCACCCAATATGCGATGACGTTTATGGGCGCATGGCTGGCTAGCCGCAAGAACACGCCGATTGAGGACAAGATCGGCCTGACGCTAACCGTCGGTGCCATTAATGGTGTTGGCATCAACACTGCGCACGAGCTGGGGCATAAGTCGAACAAGTTTAATAAGCTGATGGCTATGGCAGCTCTGGCGCCCACGGGTTACACCCATTTTGTTGTCGAACATAATTTTGGCCACCATAAGCGCGTAGCGACTCCGGAAGACCCCGCAAGCAGCCGCATGGGTGAGAGCTTCTGGAAATTTCTACCGCGCACGGTATTTGGTGGTATGAAATCTTCGGTAGAAATAGAGAAGGCGCGCCTTGCCCGCAAAGGCAAAAGCTTCTGGAGTCTGGAGAACGAGCTGTTGCAGGGCTGGGCAATGAGTGCGGGCTTCTTTGGCGCGACGACATTGGTCTGTGGGCCGCGGGCATTGCCGTTCCTGGCGGCCCAGGCGGTTTATGGCGCCAGCATGCTGGAGAGTGTGAATTACATTGAGCACTACGGTCTGCTGCGCCAGAAAGACAACAATGGAAAATACCAACGCACACAGCCGGAGCACAGCTGGAACAGTAATCACATTGTGACAAATCTGTTCTTGTATCAGCTGCAGCGTCATTCAGACCATCACGCCAATCCGCAGCGCAGTTACCAGGCTTTACGTCACTTCGAGAAGGCGCCGCAGCTGCCCGGCGGCTATGCGTCGATGCTGTTGCCTGCGTATGTGCCGCAGTGGTGGTATGAAACGATGGATAAACGGGTAATTGATCACTACAAAGGCGATCTGAGCAAGATCAACTGGGATCCAGATCGGAAGGCGGAGTTAATGGCGAAGTATGCAGATTATGCTGCCGAGGTGGCTGCCAAGGCGGGGGCTCGCCGGGAGGAGACTTCTGGCTCGGCTTCAGAGGAGGCCGCCTGACAAACTCTAATCCCTGAAAGATCGGAGTTCACGACCAACTGGGAGCACCGCCCAGGCTTCGGAGGGGGCTGGTTACTTCCCTTTAAAAACCGCGCTCCGTCTCTCAAGAAATGACTGGATGCCTTCCTTGACGTCTTCGCTGGCCATTACTGGCTGCAGATCCGGGAACAACCGCAGCTTCGCAGCTTCCTGACCTTCACTGACTGCGATTTTGGAAGACTTCAAGCTACCAGGCGGCAGCAATCTCGTGGTACATGGCCCGGTTCATGGCGTTCATTTTTTCCGGGCGGTTTAACCCGATCAGCAGGATGTGGCTTTTCTTTTCAACGTTAACCAAAGCCATCAGAACCACTCCGCCTTCATGTTCAGGCAAGTGTCGTCCATATTCCGCAACAGCACCAAGTCCTGAGCAACCGTCGGCAGCTCCCAGTGGAAGAAGTACTGGGCGGCCTGGAGCTTGCCGTGGTAGAAGTTGCGCTCGTCGTCGGTGTTGGCTGACGCCAGCGCATTGGCGGCAGCATTGGCCTGGCGCAGCCACATCCAGGCGACGATAATATGGCCAAACAGGTGCAGGTAGCAGGAGGCATTGGCAAGGGTTTTGTCTACTTCGCCGCTCATCAGGGATTTCCCCAGGCTCTGGGTAACTTTGACGGCCTGCTGAAGTGTTTCACTCAGGGACAACGCCCATTGCTGGCAGCGGTCGGTGGTCGCGGCCTCCAAATCCACCTGCATTTCCTGCATGAGCAGCTGCAAACCATGGCTCTGATCCTGCCAGATCTTACGTCCAAGCAAATCCAGCCCCTGAATGCCGGTGGTGCCTTCGTGGATAGGATTCAGGCGGTTATCGCGCCAGCACTGTTCCACCGGGTACTCTCGGGTGTAGCCGGCACCGCCGTATACCTGAATCGCCAAGTCGTTGGCTTTTGGACCATATTCGGAAGGCCAGGTCTTGATGATCGGCGTGAGCAGGTCGAGCAGTTTGCCAGCTTCGGTGCGCTTGTGTTCATCCGGATGGGTGTGCTGATCGTCCATCAAGCGGGTGCCATACAGGCAAAGGGCCAGCCCACCTTCGCTGTAGGCTTTCTGGGCCAGCAGCATCCGGCGTACATCGGCATGGTCGATGATTGGTACCTGGGGGCTTTCCGGGTTCTTTTCGGAAGCCTTGCGGCCCTGCAAACGGTCTTTGGCATATTCCAGGCTGTGCATGTAGCCGCGATAGCCAATCACCGCCGCGCCAAAACCCACTCCTACCCGGGCCTCGTTCATCATCTGGAACATGTACTTCAGGCCCTGATGAGGCTCGCCCACCAGATAACCGTGACAGGGCGCATCGTCGCCAAAACTGAGCGCCGTGGAGGTGGTGCCGCGGTAACCGAGCTTGTGGATCAAACCGGCGAGGCTGACGCCGTTGTGATCCAGCGGATTGCCGTCGCTGTCTATGCGGAATTTGGGAACAATGAACAGGGAGATGCCTTTTACCCCTGCCGGAGCGCCTTTGATTTTAGCGAGCACCATGTGAACGATATTTTCAGTGATGCTCTGCTCGCCACCAGAGATGTAGATCTTCGCGCCTTTAATCAGGTAGTGGCTATCATCCGTCGGTGTGGCAGAGGTACGAATATCCGCAAGCGACGACCCGGCATGGGGCTCGGTAAGTGCCATGGTTCCGGTATAACGGCCGCTGAGCATGTTGGGCAGGAAGCTGGTTTTCTGCGATTCATTGCCGAAAACGCGAATAAGGTTCGCCGCTGCGGTAGTGAGGAACGGGTAGCCAGCGGTGCCCGGGTTAGCGGCAGTGAAGAAGCCGTTGCAAGCGGCCATAACGGATTCAGGAAGCTGCATGCCACCCAGCTCGTAATCATAGCGGCCTGCAATAAACCCGGCTTCGGCGTAGGCATCAAATGCCTCCTTCACTTCGGGCAGCATTTCCACCTGGCCGTTGACGAATCTCGGCTCGTCTTTATCAGCGGCGCTGTTGTGGTTGGCAAACTTCTCCCGGGCCATTTTGTCGGCGGTTTCGATCACGGCATCGAAGGTATCGCGGTTGTGCTCACTGAAACGGTCGCGGCTGATCAGGCTTTCGGTATCAAGAACTTCGTAGAGTTGGAACGCCAGATCGCGGCGGTCTATCAGAGTATCGGTCATTTATGCAGCTTCCTGATAATTTAACGGAGCGTCAATTGGTTGCTACAGGCTCTCACAACCGGGTTTTCCTGAGAACCGGCGTTTATGACATAATTATGGTTGATTCCGCCACTACCCTTCAAACCGGAGCTCTCATGCAGACAGTTTCTGTCATTGGTTTTGATGGTGCGCTGGCGAGCGCTATTACAGGCGTGATCGATTTGTTTCGTCTGGCCGGTGTGACCTGGGCACGCATTCATGACGAACAGCCAGTGCCCCGCTTCAACACGCGCCTGCTAACGCGTAACGGTGATCCCTGCCGATGCATCAACGGCATAACCCTGCTATCTGATGGGAGCTGGGAGGAGCTGGACACGAATAGCGCAGATCTGGTGATCGTGCCGACCATCGGCGCGCCGATTGATCGGGTGCTGGCATCAAACCCGGATCTGATTGCCTGGCTGAGCCAGTTCCACAACCTGAACGGTAGCTCTGCCGGACAGGTTAGGGTGGCCAGTAACTGCACAGGGGCGTTCCTTCTGGCAGAGGCTGGTTTGCTGGATGGCAGAGAAGCCACAACCCACTGGGGCTTCAGCAACCTTTTTCGCCAGCGCTACCCGCTAGTAAACCTGAATCCGGAAAAACTGGTAACGGTAGACGGGCACATCGCCTGTGCCGGTGGCGGCATGGCCTGGTGGGATCTGGGTGTGCAGCTGATAGAACGCCACGCAGGTGCCCAGGTTGCCCGGGAGTTGGCGAAGGCGTTTGTTATCGATGCCGGGCGCAATAGCCAGGCGCCATACAGCGCTCTTCAGACCAAGAGGTATCATTCAGATCCGGTGATTCTGAAGCTGCAGGACTGGCTGGAGGAGCACTATGTTGAAGCCGTGAACCTACACTCTCTTGCCGCTTTAAGCGGCCTGACCACGCGCTCGCTGATGCGGCGATTCAAACTGGCAACCGGTGATACACCCACGGGCTACCTTCAGGCCATTCGGATAGAGGCCGCGCGCCAGCATTTAGAGAACTCCCGTTTGCCCGTAGAGGACGTTACCCGACTGGTGGGCTACGAGGATGTCAGTTCTTTCAGCCGTTTATTTCGCAAACAGACCGGGCTCGCCCCGGGGGCCTACCGTTCGCGGTTTGGCCGTTAACCACGACAGCGATCATTTGGCCCGGGTTATGCATTCGATAACCCTAACGGCCACTGGCTGGATGTTTTCGTAAAGTATACTGACAGGCGTCATGTGGAGGAAAAGTGCCATGAACGCACCAGTTCAACAAACCCGGGTTGAGGTTCTCAGCAGGCTGTACAGCATGAAGCTTGAACAGATTGAGCAGGCCAACCGGCAGGGTGGCAGTCTGCGCAATCAGGTGCTGGAAGCCGAAGCCGAAGCGATTTTCAACGCCCTCAAGTCGGCCAAGTGACGGAAAGGGGTCGAACTATGCCCCTCCACGTCACTTTTAAATACAACTTCTGCACCTGATCCATCACAAGTTGACTTGACCTGCGAGCCCGGGCACGTATCATCGGTTTCCAGGTTTTACTAACGGAGCAACCATGACCGCAAGGTCCGTCGGCTGCATGCAGATCAATCGTCCCCCTATTACCGCTGACATCGCGCGGCATCGTGGGCGTTTGCCGTACTTCCCAGACCCACCGGCCTCCCGCTGATTCATCTCCTGGCGCCTGCCATGACCGCCTCGATGCGACTTATGCAGGGTGGCTGACCGGAGACTAGACTCAGACTCATAAGCCATCCCTATCCATAACAAAAGAAAACCGTTAACGAGGCTGCGATGTCGCTACCGCTGGTTGTACTACTGCCATTTCTGGGGGCCTTAGCCGCACCCCTGTTTGCCCAGGCCGGGCGAACAGCTATCGCAATAGCATCATCTGTCCCTGCACTGATTGCCCTGGCGGCACTTTTTCCACACTGGCCTGTTCTTTCGGCGGGCGGCACTGTGCTGCACAGCTACGAATGGCTTCCTGCGCTCGGGCTGTCTTTCAGTTTTCGTCTTGATGGCTTGGCACTGCTGTTTGCATTGATAATTCTGCTCATCGGACTTCTGGTCATACTCTATGCCCACTACTATCTTAAAGCGCATGAGAATGTAGCCAAATTCTACTCTCTGCTTCTGTGCTTCAAAGGCTCGATGTTGGGCATAGTGCTCTCCGGCAACCTGCTGCTGATGCTTATTTTCTGGGAGCTCACCAGCTTGACGTCATTCCTGCTGATCAGTTTCTGGACGCACAAACAAGATGCCCGGCGTGGCGCACGTATGGCACTGGCCGTCACCGGAGGCGGTGGCCTCGCCTTGCTGGCCGGCATTCTGCTTATCGGCAATATTGTTGGCAGTTTTGAACTGGATGATGTGCTCGCCGCCGGCGATCAGATAAAAGCCCACGCCCTTTACCCGGTTGCACTAACCCTGGTTTTGCTCGGCGCCTTCACGAAATCTGCCCAGTTCCCGTTTCACTTCTGGCTACCCCACGCCATGGAAGCACCCACGCCAGTCTCTGCCTACCTGCATTCTGCCACCATGGTCAAAGCCGGCATATTCCTCATGGCACGCCTTTACCCGGCTCTGGCTGGAACCGAGCAGTGGTTCTACATGGTCAGCTTTACTGGCTTGGCCACTCTGCTGCTTGGCGCCTATGTGGCCATGTTCAAGCACGATCTGAAAGGCCTGCTCGCTTATTCAACTGTGAGCCATTTGGGCCTGATCACCCTGCTGTTCGGCATGGGTACCCAACTGGCCGCGGTCGCGGCGGTATTTCATGTGATAAATCACGCCATTTTCAAAGCGTCACTGTTTATGGCTGCCGGTATTATTGACCACGAAACCGGCACCCGTGATATGCGTCGAATCAATGGGCTCTGGCGCTATATGCCGCATACCGCCACGTTGGCGATGGTTGCAGCAGCATCGATGGGGGGGGTTCCTCTGTTGAACGGCTTTCTCAGCAAGGAAATGTTCTTTGCGGAATCCCTTCAGCTCAACCTTCCTGGCCTATGGTCATGGATTCCACCCATTATCGCGACCTTGGCGGGCATCTTTGCCGTTGCCTACTCGGCTCGCTTCATTCACGATGTTTTCTTCAACGGCAAGCCGGTTGACCTACCGATATTCCCGCCCCATGAGCCGCCACGCTACATGAAAATTCCGGTGGAAATTCTGGTGTTCGCGTGCGTCATGGTTGGTATCTTCCCAACGTTCTCCGTGGGCCCGCTACTTTATTCTGCTGCTTCAGCCACACTCGGTGTTGACGCGCCAGATTATCAGCTTGCGGTGGTCCATGGCCTGAACCTGCCCCTGTTGATGAGTTTCCTGGCGTTCTTCGGTGGCTTGCTGATGTACAGCCAGCGCCAGCGCTTTTTCGACTTCCATGCCCGTTTCCGGGAGATTGACGAGAAAGCCGTGTTTGAAACCGTGGTTTCAAAGTTCGTTGACCTGGCACACCGTTTTACCGGATGGGTCGAAAATGGCTCTCTCCAACGCTATGCCATGCTTTTGGTTGTGAGCGTGATTGCAGTGACCGCCCTGCCTCTGGCCGACACCGGTTTCTATATAGGGGAGAACGGGCTGAGCAAAGTAGACTGGCCCACGGCGCTTGCCGCCGGTGCGCTCATGATATCTGCACTGGCAGCAGCCGTCTGGCACCGGGAGCGCTTTTACGCACTCGTGCTCCTGAGCGTTGTTGGCCTGATTGTCGCGTTAGCGTTCGCACGCTTCTCCGCACCGGATCTGGCCATGACACAACTCTCTGTGGAAGTGGTCACCATTGTTCTGTTGATGCTGGCACTCTATTACATGCCGTCCTGGACACCAGTGGAGACCTCTAGAGGACGGCGTATTCGCGATATCCTGATTGCACTGGTTGCAGGTACCGGGATGACCCTGATCACATTGGCCATGCTGACCCAGCCGTTCAGCTCTATTTCCGAATTCTTTCTGGAAAACAGCAAGCCGGGCGGCGGCGGAACCAACGTAGTTAACGTAATTCTGGTCGACTTCCGTGGTTTCGATACGCTGGGTGAGATCACTGTGCTGGCCATTGCCGCACTGGGCATCTACTCCATGTTGAAAAATACGGCGCTGACACCACCGCCCGGAGACGGACTGGGGCATGCCTGGACCCGGGACAGCTACCCGCTAATGCTGCGCCAGATTGCCCGCCCCATGCTGCCGCTGGCCCTTATGGTGTCTGCCTATATTTTCCTGCGCGGGCATAACCTGCCCGGCGGTGGCTTTATCGCCGGCCTGATCACCTCCGTGGCGCTAATCCTTCAGTATATCGCCAGCGGCATGATATGGACTCAGGATCGCATTCCGTTCCGCTACCATAATGTTATCGGCCTCGGCCTGCTGTTCGCGACCATTGCTGGTTCCGGCAGCCTGGCCTTCGGCTACCCCTTCCTGACATCCACATTTGGCTATATTACCTGGCCCGTGGTGGGCAAGTTCGAGGTTGCCTCGGCACTGGTGTTTGATCTGGGTGTCTACCTGGCCGTGATTGGCGCCACCTTGCTGGCACTGGTCAGCATTGGCAGGCTGTCGCCTCATTCGGCCATCAAAAGCAAAAAGGAGGGCGTGTAATGGAACTGTTATTTGCACTGGTTATCGGCGCCCTGACGGCGTCCGGTGTCTATCTTCTGCTACGCGCACGCACCTTCCCGGTGGTCATGGGCCTCACCATGCTTTCTTACGGTGTAAACCTGTTTCTGTTCGCCACGGGGCGTCTCGCTACCGGACAGCAACCGGTCATCGGAACCTCCGCCAGCTATTCCGACCCGCTGCCTCAGGCGCTGGTGCTCACGGCAATCGTTATTGGCTTTGCCATGACAGCGTTTCTGGTTGTTCTGTCCCTGCGCAACCTGGCAGACAACGAAGACGATCATGTGGATGGCCAGCGTAAAAAAATGCCGCCATCATCGAAACAGGAACGGGAGGTAACCGGTAAATGACTCACTGGCTTATCGCTCCGATTCTGATACCACTGCTCGGCGGCATCCTGCAGGTATTCATGGGCTATGCCCCGATCAGGCTGCGCCGCACTCTGGCAATCGCCACGACCGTGCTGATGCTGGTGTCCGCTGTTGTGCTGCTGATGCTTGCCAGTGATGGCAGCTACCGCATCTATGCGTTTGGCAACTGGCAACCGCCCTTCGGCATAGTTATGGTTCTTGACCGTCTGGCTGCACTGATGCTGGTTCTGACGGCGATTCTTGGTCTGTTCTGTCATATCTATGCCAGTGGCGGAGCCGATGAGGACAACCGGCAGTTCCATGCCCTGTTTCTGTTCCAGTTGATGGGCCTGAACATCGCGTTTCTGACCGGCGACCTGTTCAACCTGTTCGTTGCCTTTGAGATTCTGCTTATCGCCTCCTACGGTTTGCTCATGCACGGCGGTGGTACTGCACGAACCGTACCCGGGCTTCACTATGTAGTCCTGAACCTGTTGGGCTCGGCACTGTTCCTGATCAGTGTCGGTATGATTTACAGCGTTACCGGCACATTGAACATGGCGGATCTGGCCGTAAAAATCCCGCAAGTCTCCGGCAGCAACCTGAACCTTGTGAAGGCCGGCGGCATGATGCTGCTGGTAGTTTTTGGCCTGAAAGCCGCCATTCTGCCGCTGTGCTTTTGGCTGCCCAAGGCCTATGCCAGGGCAACCGCCCCGGTGGCGGCGCTCTTTGCGGTCATGACCAAGGTAGGCATTTATGCCATCGTGAGAATCTACCCGCTGATCTTCGGAGAAGGCGCCGGCGAGTTAGCGAACCTGGGCATGGATTGGCTATTCCCTCTGGCCCTGGTAACCCTCAGCATGGGTGTTATCGGAGCACTCGGCGCCAACAACCTGAAAACACTGGTGGCCTGGCAGGTGATTATTTCCGTGGGCACTCTGCTTGCGCCCATCGCGCTTGGCTCAGTAGCTGGCTTGTCGGCGGCCCTGTTTTATCTGGTCAGCACCACCTGGACGGTTGCCGCCCTGTTTCTGGTTTCCGAACTGGTCGCAAGCCAGAGAGGCCAGGCCGGTGACAATATCGTCACAGCGCCAAAGATGCGCCACCGGACTTTTCTGAGTGTACTTTTTCTGATTGGCGCGGTCTCCGCCGCAGGCCTACCACCCCTGAGCGGTTTTTTCGGCAAGCTTCTGATCCTTCAGTCGGTTGACCCCGGCATCGAAATGGCGTGGCTATGGGGCGTTCTTCTGGTTGGCAGCTTTCTGACGCTTATTGCCTACAGCCGCGCCGGGAGCATCGTTTTCTGGTGGAACATAGATGGCCACCTGGAAACGCCCGAACCTCTTAACAGCCGGGTTTCGGTCTCGACCGGTATTCTGACCTGCCTGACCATTCTGATCGTTGTCCTGGCCGGGCCGGTAAGTGATTACACCCGCGCAACCGCTGAGCAGTTGCACGACAACCATGGCTATATCAATATTCTGCAGACTCCCATGTATGTTCCGCAGGACTCTCTGGTGGGGGAGATAAACTGATGTTTGATCGTCTGAGTTTTCCTCAACCCTGGCTGAGCCTGACTCTGTTCCTCACCTGGCAGATACTCAGCGATGGCGTATCCGGTGGCAGCCTCGTTCTCGGGCTGATCCTGGCCTGGCTGATTCCCCAAATGACTCACGGTTTCTGGCCAGAGCGACCTGCCTTTGTAAAAGCCTGGCGTATGCCGGCTTACATACTGCGAGTGCTAAAGGATATTCTGGTGGCGAGCTTTTCCGTCGCCTGGCTTATTCTCAGCCCCCGTGCGCCACGCCCGGTTTTCGTCTGTTACCCGCTGAGACTGGAGCACCCACTGGCAATATCCATTCTGGCCAGCACCATCTCACTCACTCCCGGAACCGTCAGTGTGGATATAAGCGATGACAATAAAACCCTGCTGATCCATGCGCTCGACGCCACCAGTGACCAGGAGGTTATTGACGCCATTTACAACAGCTATGAGAAGCCGTTGATGGAGATGTTCCAATGATCACCATTGCTCTTTACCTCACCATTGCCATGGTGACCCTGGCCGCGCTGCTTAACGTGTACCGTGTAATCAAAGGGCCGGATGCGCCAGACAGGGTACTGGCACTTGATACTCTCTATATCAATGCCATTGCGCTAATTATTCTGCTGGGCATAACCCTGGGTACGCGTATGTACCTTGAGTCCGCCCTGCTGATCGCAGTTATGGGCTTCGTCGGTACCGTAGCCATGGCTAAATACCTGAAGCGAGGTAGTGTCATTGAGTAACGATCAAGCCCGGTCGGCCTACCTTTGCCCGTTCGCTCACGGAGGATATAACTCATGAGCCTGTTTGCGGAATACGCCATCTCGGCCCTGCTGTTGCTAGGTGGTTTCTTTACACTGGTTGGCGCAATCGGCCTTGCCCGACTGCCAGACTTTTACACCCGGCTGCACGGGCCAACCAAAGCAACCACCGTTGGCGTGGGCGCCATCATGCTCAGCTCGGTTATTTATTTCAGCAGCCGGGGCGAGGCTATCGGCATTTCTGAAATTCTGATTACCGTTTTTCTGCTGATGACCGCCCCGGTGAGCGCCAACATGCTGGCCAAAGCAGCCATGCACATAGGTGTAAAAACCATGGACGGCACCGAAGGCAATCCCTGGGAGCAGTAACTCAAACCCAGCCCGGATTCTCCACCGGGCTTTAACGGGAATGCGGTGCAAGCTTCCGGTTTTACACAATTTATGTCAGATTTAGCCAACTTCTCAGATAACACCAAAAAACGGGAAAGAGGATTCCAGACATGGCACAGACACGAGTTTTACCCGCGGCTGAAAATGCCCACCAGTACCCTCTGTTGATCAAGCAGCTGCTGCTTTCGGGGCCAAGATATTCTCCAGATCAGGAAATCGTATATGCCAATCGTAGCAAGTACACCTACACCGATCTGGTAGAGCGCATTCACCGCCTTGCTAACGCCCTCACTGATGCCGGCGTTAAGCCAGGCGATACTGTGGCGGTTATGGACTGGGATACGCCCCGCTATCTGGAATGCTTTTTCGCGATCCCGATGATTGGTGCGGTATTGCATACTGTAAACGTACGCCTGGCACCGGAGCAGATTGTTTACACCATGAACCACGCTGAAGACGATGTGGTGCTGGTGCATGACGACTTCCTTCCAATCCTGGAAGGCGTCCGGGACGAAATCAAAACCGTCAAAACCTATATCCAGCTGAGCGATGAGAAAACCGCGAAGGATACAAAGCTCGAGACCGCCGGCGAGTATGAAGCACTTCTGGCCGGCGCGGCAGCAGAGTTCGACTTCCCGGATTTCGATGAGAATAGTATTGCCACCACCTTCTATACCACCGGCACCACCGGTAACCCGAAAGGTGTGTTCTTCAGCCATCGCCAACTGGTGCTGCATACCCTGACAATGACCGGCTCACTTTCAGCCTACGATGAATTGCCGCTACTGCGCTCGTCGTCGGTCTATATGCCGGTTACGCCGATGTTCCACGTTCATGCATGGGGCGTTCCCTATGCTGCCACCATGATGGGTATCAAGCAGGTTTACCCCGGCCGCTATGAGCCAGAGTTACTGGTTGACCTGATCAAGGAACACAAGGTGACCTTCTCGCACTGTGTTCCAACCATCATGCAGATGATGATGGGCACGGAATCCATCAAAACGGCGGACCTGAGTAACTGGCAGGTTCTGATTGGCGGCAGCGCATTGACCAAAGGCCTGTGTGATGCTGGCGCGAAGCTTGGCATCCGCATGTACACCGCTTACGGCATGTCGGAAACCTGCCCGTTGCTCAGCGCAAGCCATCTCAAACCAGAAGACCTCGAACTACCGCTGGAGCAGCAAACCGCCAAGAGGATCAAGACCGGCATCGCGGTACCCATGGTGGAACTGGAGATTGTTGACACTTCAGGCAATCCGGTGGCGCACGATGGCGAAGCCAAAGGTGAGGTCGTTGCCCGGGCACCCTGGCTCACCCAGAGTTACTTCAAAGAGCCGGCTAAAGGCGAAGAGCTTTGGGAAGGTGGCTGGCTGCATACTGGTGACGTTGCTTCCATGGAGCCAAATAACACGCTTACCATCAAGGATCGAATCAAAGATGTGATCAAAACGGGTGGTGAGTGGCTGTCATCCCTGGATCTGGAAAACCTCATCAGCCAGCACCCTGCGGTAGCCGGTGCTGCTGTTGTAGGCATTCCGGATGAAAAATGGGGCGAGCGGCCTTATGCTCTGGTGACCCTGAAGCCGGGCGAGCAGGCAAACTTGGAAGATATACAGAGCCATCTGCAGCACTATGTCGATAGCGGTGAAATCAACAAGTGGGCGATACCCTCCCAGATCGATTTTGTTGATGATATTCCGAAAACAAGCGTCGGGAAGATCAACAAAAAGCTGATTCGTGACCAGATGCAGTAAACAGATCTGATATGGCAATGGCCCGCCAGGTTTTCCTGCGGGCCATTTTTGTTTTTCATCGTATAATTCCCCGCCTCAGACCTTCCTCAACTTACTACTGCAAAAGAGTCTTACCATCATGATGCCCAAACTGCGCAACTGGATAGCCAGCCCGAACGGCGTTCGTAAAATAATGAATGTTTACGGTCCATACGCAGGCGCAGGCGTGAAGGTTACCCACATTGCGGATGACTACAGTTCCGCGTCGGTAGAAATGAACCTGCGCTGGTATAACACCAATTACGTGGGCACTCACTTTGGCGGTTCGCTGTACAGCATGGTCGACCCTATATACATGCTGTTGCTGATGAACAGCTTGGGCAATGACTATATTGTGTGGGACAAGTCTGCCTGTATCGACTTCATCCGCCCAGGCAAAGGCCGGGTAACGGCACACTTCGAGCTGACAAAAGAGAGACTTGAGGAAATCCGCACCGCCACCGCAGGCGGCGAAAAAATGCTGCCCCAGTGGGATGTGAATATAGTCGATGAGAAGGGTGAGCTGGTCGCCCAGGTTAACAAGGTTCTCTATGTCAGGAAAAAGCGCTAACTCCGGGTGGCGATGACGACGTCCAGCTCTACCACAAGCCCCGGTAGTGCCAGTGCCTGAACGCCGACTGTCGTATCGGCGGGCCAAGGTTCGGAAAAATACCGGTGGCGCATGGTTATGATGTGCTCGAAGTCGGCCATATCGGTTAGATAGACAGTTATCTTGAAAATACGCTCAATGCTCGGGCCGGCGGATTAAAGCGCGCCTGATGTTCGACACCGCCTGTTCGATCTGAGCGTTGATATCTCCCGGGCCAACCACTTCTCCTGCGTCATTGATGCCAGCCTGACCTGAAAGAAAAATCAGGTTACCAACGCAATGCCCCTACCCAATTGCGAAAGCACTGAAGACATCCGGCTCAACACGAATGGGCTCTGTTCCAACTGTCATGTTTTCCCCTTGCAAAGATTCACGCTTCAACCCTGACCCGTTTGCGGTTTAAGCTGTTTTAACCGACGCCACAAAGTAGTCTGGCTCATTCCCAGATATTCAGCGGCGCGCGTTTTGTTACCTTCAAATTGATCCAGCACTCTGAGGATTTCCTCCTGTTCCAGCGCCTGAAGATGACCGCCTTCAGCTTGACCTGACCGCGGCTTCGTTACGGTCTCAAACAACTCTGGAATAAGGGTGGGCAAATGCGCTGAAAACTGACTGATGGAGTCATAAAGTGTCGAGGATACCAACAGACGTTCGAGCAGGTTTTCAAGTTGACGAACGTTGCCTGGCCAGTGGTATCTATGAAAGTGTGGAACCAGAATGGCGGCCAAAGACGCCTCTTCTGCGTTAATCTGGTAGCGTCGACCAAGCAAGGAAATAAAATGCCGGGTCAAGGGTTCAATATCTTCTGGACGTTCTCTTAACGGCGGGAGGTTAACGATGAATACATTGAGCCGGTAGTAGAGGTCTTCCCTGAAACGGCCCGCCCGAACCTCCTCGATGAGATCGTGAGTCGTGGCTGCTACAAATTTGATATTCAGTGCAATAGACCGGCGCGACCCAACCGGCCGGACTTCCCTTTCCTGGAGAACCCGCAGCAGTTTTGCCTGCTGGGGCATGGGCAACGAATTGACCTCGTCCATAAAGAAAGTGCCGTTGTTTGCCGACTCCAGCAAACCAGACTTACCACCACTGCGGGAATTGGTAAAGGCCCCATCAGCGTACCCGAACAACTCAGACTCAAACAGCTCTCCAGGAATAGCGGCGCAGTTGATAGCGACGAAAGGGCCGTCACGGTTGGCACTCGACTCATGAACAATGCGCGCGGCAAGCTCCTTTCCGGTTCCAGTTTCGCCCCGCACCAGGACCGCTCCCGGCGTAGCTCCATATATCCGCAGGAAATGCTTCACTTCCGCCATGGATAGCGATTGGGAAACAAGCCGTTCTGCCGATGAATTGGTCTCCGCGTTTTTATTAGGGGCTGCCTTGATAGAATAGAGGTGACCTACGCGCTTGCCGTCGATATCAAATGCCGCTTTATCGACCCGACATAAGCGATCATCAAGCAATATGGCTTCCGCTACCGTATTCGGCGCCTGCAAAAAACGCCCGTCGAGAAAGCGGTCGATCCGTTTGTTACGGACCAGCCCGTTCACCAACTGCAAGGCCTGGCGGTTGAAGCCAATGACCTCTTCATCTCGGTTGGTAATGATTGCTGCCACTGGCGACTGATCCAGCAGGAACTGGCCAAATGCCCGCTGTTCTCCCTCACGCTTGTACTTACCCGCGACGGCAATCGCCTTTCGTACCATCTGTCGGCAAGCTTCACGGGAATAAACAAGGATGTAGGGAATACCGGCTTGCTCCGCCAGATCGCACACAAAACTTGTCCCGATCACTACCCCGAACCCGTCTTTGTCGATTCCGTTGAAGATGTCTTTTGCCTCTTCTGCAGTCTGATAAGTGCGGTGGACAATCTCGGCCCCTTCTACATAATCCAGAAACTCCGTCCAGGCGCCCTGTTGTTCATGGGTAAGTATCAGCATTGTGCGGCTGACCAGCCGGGCCTTGAGCACGGCATTCACCAGATCAGACTGGAGGACTTCTAACGCCACCACCGGAACCGGAAGGGTATCCTGAAGATAGAACGCGTTGGCACCGGCACTGACAAACACATCAACGGCATCATGCTCCACCAGCCTTCGTGCTGACATCAATGCATCGTTGAAAATACTGTCAATAATGATGACATCGGCAATCGATGCAAACTCCGGTATCAACGAATGAACCAGTTTGCTGAGCTTGGAGTTGCCAATAAGGCACACTCTTACCCGGCTGGTTTCGGCATTATTAAAATCCAACGCGGTTCTCCCTCGTGTCGGCTACTTAACGAAATATCCAGGGCTCAAGGTGACGTCGCCGAGCCTCATAGTCACGAATGGCTTCGCCAAAAGCCAAAGTGCGGCCGATATCGTCCAGACCACTCAACAGATTGTCCCGTCGGCCCGGCTCCACTACAAACGGCCAGAGATCCTCACCGTGAACGAGCTCGCACCGCTCAAGATCGACATTCACGGCAAATTTTCCTGGTCGGCTCGCCAGCTCGAACAGCTTGTCTATAACAGGCTGCGCAAGAATCACAGGTAGCAGGCCATTGTTGAAACAGTTATTAAAGAAGATATCACCGAAGCTGGGAGCCAGCACCACACGGATACCAAAATCATGCAACGCCCAGACAGCATGCTCTCGGGATGATCCACACCCGAAGTTTGCACCCGCAAGCAGAATCGTCCCGCGCTCGAACGGAGATCGGTTGAGAATAAAATCAGGATTAGGTCGTCGTTCGGCGACTGGAATATCCACATCGCCGGGATCCAGATAGCGTTCATCATCGAACAGGAAATCACCGTAGCCGGCCTTTCCCAACATTTTCAGATATTGCTTGGGCAGAATAGCATCCGTATCAACGTTGGCGCGGTTGAAAGGAATAACCAACCCCGAATGTGTTTTGAAGGGCTCCATGTCATAACTCCCGAACATCAGTGAGTTTACCGGTCAGAGCTGCCGCAGCCGCCATAAGAGGACTCATTAGATGAGTTCGGCCGCCCTTGCCCTGCCGCCCTTCAAAATTACGATTGGAGGTGGATGCACAGCGTTCACCTGGCTGCAAACGATCATCGTTCATCCCGAGGCACATGGAGCATCCGGCTGAACGCCATTCAAAGCCGGCTTTCTGAAATATCGCATCCAGACCCTCTCGCTCAGCCTGCAGCCTGATCTGACCGGAGCCCGGGACAATCAGTGCCTGGGAAATCGAGCGGCTCACCTTCTGACCCTTCACAAGGTTCGCTACGGCCCTGAGATCCTCCATCCGGGCATTGGTACAGGAGCCGATAAAAACCTTGTCTACAGGCAAGCCCTTCAAAGCCTGTCCTGGCTCAAGTCCCATGTAGTCCAGTGTGCGCTTCAACGAACGCCGTGCTGCCTCGTCAGATCTGGCAGATTCCGGCACACATCCGTCAATGCCGACCACCATTTCAGGGGACGTGCCCCAAGTAACCTGTGGTACCAGCGCGGATACCGGGAAATGCTCCTCACGATCAAAAACAGCATCATCGTCTGAGCGCAGCGATTGCCAGTAGCGACAGGCATCAACATACTCAGTGTCCTGAGGGGCATAGGGCCGGCCCCGCACGTAAGCCTCGGTAACCGCATCGTAAGCTATCATGCCAGCACGAGCGCCAGCCTCAATGCTCATATTACAAACAGTCATTCGCCCTTCCATGGACATGTTTCGTATGGTTTCTCCCGCATATTCTATGGCGTAGCCGGTTCCGCCAGCAGTACCAATGCGACCGATCAGCGCCAGGATCAGATCCTTGGATGTCACTCCAAAACCCATGGCTCCATCAAACACCACCCGCATATTTTTCTGTCGATGAGTGCGCAGAGTTTGGGATGCCAGCACATGCTCAACCTCGCTGGTACCAACACCCATGGCCAGCGTGGCAAACGCACCGTGGGTCGCGGTATGGGAATCACCGCAGACGATCGTCATACCAGGTAGAGTCAGCCCCTGCTCGGGGCCAACCACATGCACAATGCCCTGGCGTGCGTCTTCCAACTCGATAAGCGGGATGCCGAACTCACGACAATTGCTGGTCAATGTCTCGACCTGAACCCGCGCCACTCGATCGGCGATGCCTGCAACACCAAGCTCCCTGCGCCTGGTCGGTACGGCGTGGTCCGGCACCGCCACGTTAGGCCCAATACGCCAGGGCTTTCGTTCAGCGGCACGCAATCCTGAGAACGCTTGAGGAGACGTAACTTCATGGAGCAGATGTCTGTCCACGTACAGTAAAGATGAACCGTCGGGCAGCTCCGCTACCAAATGCCTGCCCCAAAGCTTGTCGTAAAGCGTCTGTGGCGCCATGCCGCTATCCTCTTTGTGAACGCTTCATTCCCGCCTGAACCGTCTCCCAGTCAAGCCACTGATAAAGATCTTCACCTTCGTCGGCGTCGAGCCGGTAACCGCACCAGGTGTCCAGCCGGCCATTCTGCAAAGGCTCAATGATGCAGTAAGGTCGCAAACAATCCGCTTCAGTCAGACCCTCATCCACAAGCTTGAGACGGCTGTCCGACAGTCGCTTTTGCGCCTGATCCTGAGCATCCGCATTCTGGGCGGCCAAAGCCGCCACATTTTCTCGAAAGCCACGAACGTAAGCTTGTCTGTATGTCTGACATGCCGCAGGGGTGCTGGCAAGACCCTCAATAAACTGCATACGATTGTCGCCTCCTGCTTTCATGCCCGGCTGCATGGCGCATCCGGATAGGCCCACGAACACAGCCAGAGCCGCAGCTCCGTTAAGCCAGGAACTGAAGAGTTTCTTCGAGGGAAAGTACATCGACATATTTGATTCCCAAGTCTCGCAGATTAGCTTCATGCGCTGCGGCATCACGATCACCCACGGCCTCGCGCGGAACTAACGTACGATAGTTGTATTGCAGACTGTCCAGAGCGGTTGCGCGAACGCAACCGCTGGTTGTAAGCCCGGTCACTACCGTGCCGTCCACTCCGGTTGCCTGAAGCTTCTCATGCAGATCTGTTGCAAAAAAGCCGCTCGCCCAATGCTTTACCAGCACCGGTTCATCCTCCTGAGGCGCAAGCCTTGCATCGATTTCTTCTAGGCCGGAGCCAACCTGGAGCATATTCAGCGCCGGCAGTTTTTCCCGGAACACCGTGGCTTGCGATTCGTCGGAGTAAGCAACTGTGGTGAAAAACACCGGCCAGTTACGTTCCCGAAAAAACGCGAGCAGCTGCTGATTGGCCGCCACCACACTGTCAGCATTCGACGCCAGCGGGCTGAGCGCCGGGTTCGTAAACCCGACGCACATGTCCACCAAGATCAAGCCGTAGCGATTACCGCGCCTCAACACGTTGGATTCCAGTTGCATCAGTGCACCCCGGAGGTTTTCCAGACCGGTGTTGCAGGCGCCGGTAATCCGGTTTCCGCCTCGCACCTGGCCTTGATCTCTTCAATGGTGCCCCCTCTGGAGAACAGATCATCGCTGTTGCGGGAGAGCGCCATGTCGGCCCGCAATTCCGCAGTATCTTCAGCAGAGATTTTACCCATTCTGTCCAGCACTACGCCGTAGCGAAGGGCGCCTTCAACACTGACAAGGCCCTTTAGGACGTCCATTGCAACCGCAGCAGGATCACGCTCCAGAGGGTTGCCCCAACCACCACCGCCCCAGGTATCAAAGATCACCAGATCCCCGGCCTCAACCTTGATATGGTCACACTTGGACGGAAGAATCCTGCTCTCACCGTTCGCTTTGATGAGTTCCTTGCGGCTTCGCATTCCAGGGTCACCACCAATAACGCCCCAGGGATAAGTCAGCCAGCGATCATCATGGATGGAGATTTCGCCATCAGCCAAAAGGCGATAGGCCATCCGAATGCCGTTGCCACCGCGATGCTTGCCTGCGCCACCCGAATCGGTAATCGTTTCATAAGTCTCGATCCGAAGGGGGAAATAGGCCTCTACAAACTCGTTGGGCACGTTGGTGAAGTTAGGCCAGAGGCTATGGCCGTCCGGCCCATCGCCGATCGGACGACCGGGAATGCCGCCAAACCCAATCTGGAACAGCTGGAACCATTCGCCTTTGGAGTCGTATCCTGAATACATGAAGTGCGGTGAATCCGAGAAGCCGGCCGCGTTCATGGCATCCGGTGTTCCCTGCCCCAACAAACCGCCCATCACATCAAAGATGCGGCCCAAGAGGTGTGTGCGACAAGAAAGCGCCGCAGGGAAGTTCGGCTTTAAAATAGAACCTTGCGGAATGCGTACGTCCACCAGGTCGTAAAACCCGTCATTGAACAAAATCGAAGGGTCAAACAGGTTGATGGTGAACGCGCCGAAGAACATCTTGAACATTTCTTCGTTGAGGAAGTAGTTCACGGATGAAGGCGCCTGAGGGTCGGTCCCCTCAAAGTCAAAAATGGCTATATCACCCTCGCGCCACATGGTGCAGCGAATGGTGTAAGGGCCCAGGCCCGCGCCATCATCACAGATGTAATCTTCAAACGACCGTTTTTCTTCAGGCACCACATTGCGAATGATCTCGCGCATAGCCACATAGTTACGCTGCAGCATCATGCCCAGGGCGCTGGTAAAAATGTCGTCGCCAAAACGGTCGGCCAGTTCCACACAGCGGCGCCCCGCCGTGCGGCAGGATGCAACGATGGCGTTGAAGTCAGAACGGTTCCAGCTGGGCATCCGCACGTTGTGCAGAATGAGTTCCAGTACATCGTGATTGAGCACGCCTTTTTTATAGATCTTCACCGGCGGAATCCGGATGCCCTCTTCAAATATGGTCTGGGCATCGGTTGGAAGACTGCCAGGAACTTTGCCACCGACATCTGACATGTGGCCAAACATGGCGGCCCAGTTGATGAGTCGGCCATCCTTGAAGACCGGCACCAGCACCAACCAGTCTGGCAAATGGCTCACTGCACCATCGCACATGTATGGGTCGTTGGTCAGGAAGATGTCGCCCTCTTCGATATCGCCGCTGTAGGACTGCGTAAACCCGGTGATAAACGAGCCGAACTGACCCACCACCATTTTGCCTTCGTGGTTAGCGATCATGGGAAAGGCATCACCCTGCTCCCGGATTCCCGGAGACATGGCCGTTCGAATCAGTACCGCATCCATCTCGTTACGGGCGTTGGCCATAGCGTTTTCGATAATATCGAGGGTAACGGTGTCGACATCAATCCGCTTGAGCGGAGTGGTATTTGGTTGAATAATATTCGCAGGCATACGATTACTCCTTACCCTTGAAGCCAACGGGCTCGATCAGCAGGTTGCCGACTTTGTCCACGGTTGCCTGATGGTCAGGGAAGATAACGGTGGTGGAGTCCATTTCCGTCACAATGGCGGGGCCAGGTACAACGTGACCCGGGCAGAGCTTTTCACGGTCGTATAACGTCGCCTGATAGTCCGTCCCGCGAAGATATATCGAGCTGTGTCCAGTCACGGCGTCCGCAAGTGCGCCGGCCTCGGCTTCCCAGACACGATCGGCGATATTCGGCCGCGGTGCACGGGCAATGGCCCGCACGTTCACAAGCTCCCGGTTCTCATCAAGGGAGAAGCTGAACAACTTTTCGTGCTCTGCATCGAACGCCTTTTGCAGCAACTCAAGCCCGTCCTTACGCAAATCATCAGGCGATACATCCTGAGTCAACAACAGCGCCTGCCCTTGATAACGCACATCCGCCTGCCAAATAACAGTCTGCTCATTGGAGGGTATTGCCTGTTTTTCCAGTGAATCGCCGACCTGCTTGGTCAGACCCTCAAGAATACCCACCACCTCCTTCAAACTGAGTTCAGAGAAATTTTTGACCAGCGAGCGAGAGGCTTCATCCTTAACCCGAGTTGTAGCGTCACCATAGGCGCAAAGCACGCCGGGCGATGGCGGCACGATAACCGGCCAGGCGCCCATAAGAATGCCGAGAGCATTGGCGTGGAGAGGTCCCGCGCCGCCGAAACCGCAAAGAGCAAACTCTCGCGGATCGTAGCCCTGCTCGACAGAAATAAGGCGCAGAGCACCAAATATATGCTCGTTGGCAATGCGTACAATGCCTTCAGCAGCCTCTTTCAGTGAGACGCCCATGGCATCCGCAACTTTCTGCACGGCTGCCTCTGCAAGGTCCGTGCGAATGGCCATTTCACCACCGAGCTTCTGGTTTGCAGGGAGGTAACCCAGCACGACGTTGGCATCCGTTACCGTCGCCTGTTCACCACCTTTATTGTAGGCAGCGGGTCCTGGCTCTGCGCCAGCGCTGTCTGGCCCGACACGCAAGGCCCGGGTCAATTCCGGTACAAAGGCAATCGATCCGCCACCCGCACCTACCGTTCGAACGTCCACCGAAGGCGCACGAACGGCCACATCACCCACCCGGGTTTCACGTCTTAGCCGCGCGCTGTTGTGCTCTATCAGAGCCACGTCCGTGGATGTGCCGCCCACGTCAAAAGTTAAAACCTTATCGAACCCTCCGCGAGAGCAGAACCAGATTGCACCGGCCACACCGCCGGCAGGGCCGGAAAGCAGCAGGTTCACTGGTGTATAAGACGCCGACTCACACGCGGCGAGACCGCCGTCCGAGCGCAATATTGAAAGCTCAACATCATCGGCCAACCGCGCACGAATCTCGGTTTCAAGATGGTTCAGGTAGTTGGAAACTTCCGGGCGAACAAAGCTGTTCACCACGGTCGTTTCTGTGCGCTCATACTCCTGCATTTCAGGCACAACCCGAGACGACAGGGAAACAGGTATTCCCGGCATTACCTCAGCCGCGATCTCGCCAATCCGCTCTTCGTGAACCCCACTGACATAGGCATTGATGAGCGATACGGTCAACGCCTCAATGCCTGCATCCTTCAGAAATTGGAGCTGTTTGCGGATATCAGCCTCGTCCAGGGGCGTCACAACCTCGCCCCCTGCGCCCAGCCGCTCTATGGCTTCTACCGTATGCTCCAGCGACGCAAGCAGGGGCTGTTTTTTGAACGTCACCCAGCCGCCCAGGCCACCCGGTACAAACGAGCGTGCAATGTGCAGCACCTGCCTGTAACCGCGAGTCGTGACAAGACCAACCTTGGCACCTCGTTGCGTGAGAATGGCATTGGTTGCCACCGTGGTTCCGTGCATAACCGAGCGAATCTGCTTCGGGTCAATGCCAGATGTCCGGCAGATCTTTTCAATGCCGTTCAGGACCCCCACGGACGAATCCGAGGGGGTGGAGGGTACCTTGGCCGTATAGGTCGCACCCGTGTCGTCGTTGATGAGGAGCAGGTCCGTGAAGGTTCCACCGACATCAGCCCCAAGTCGAAAGCTCATACTTCTCTCCTGACTCTGCAATAGGGTTTGTGCCAGTTCAGCGAACCGCTGCCTGTTCAAGCTGGCGCAAACTTATGGAGTTACCGTCAACACCCGGCGTGTTGAATTTCGGTATCGGGTTCAGAAAGATAGTGGCGTGGCGGCGTTGATAGTCGATGGTAAAGCCCGCCATTGAAACGATGCCGCGATCGCCATCTTCTGTATCGATGGTGCGAAGGCTGTAGTTCATCCACTTCCAGAACTCACCCTTGCGATCATAGACATCCGCCATGTAAAACCGCGGAAACTCGGTGTCCATATACATCACTTTTTTGCTGTAAGGATGCTCGGGCGGTGCAATAGCTTCGATTACCCATACCTCACGGGGCTCCCATTCTTCTTTCGGGTTCCAATAGGGTGCGTTATCCAGATCAACAACGGGGAATCTTGCGTTGCCACTGGCATCAAAATCCCAGGGCGTAGTGGTGTTGTTTGCTACGACCAGAATTTTGCGTTTACCCAGCAGTTTGTACTCGGGGTACCAGGTTGGGTGGGCGTTGAAAATCTCGATATCATCGTTGAGCTGATCGGTTCCACCAATAGGGTCCATCCAGGTTCCCCCGGATAAGCGACGGGTACGACGTACCGATTTGATGTACGCCCAGCTGTCATCGAGCTTTGGGCTGTCATAACGAACCGTGTAAAGACCCAGCCCGCGAATATCCGCCGGATAGGTGGCGTAAAGCAATTGCTTCCAGAGAACGTCGTCATTCCCCTCGACGGTATCCTCCTCGCCCAGGCGTCCTTTCATGTAATAGCGGAGCAAAACCCATTCCTGAGTTCGCTCGAGGCCACGATCGTCATCTATAAACAGATAGGTGAATCGCGAATAATCCTGGTAGTTCTTGATTGGCTGAGCAACGTTGTGATTCCAGATCAGCTTTTCAGCAGCGTTCGCGGTGTCTTCTGTGATATTCGGGAAGGGTATACCGGCTTTCCAGCCCTCCATCATCCGGGTATCCGGGTTGAAGCTAACGCCGCCGGAGTATTCCTTGGTGGCCGCCAGATAATCATCGCCTAACCGGATGGGCTCCGGGTCTTTCAAGGTTATGACCAACCCTTCGTCCCGGATCAGTTTCTGCTGAACATCGGTTAACAAAGTGTCTATTCCGTCACCCTTAAAGGTATCGGAAAGACGCTGATCAAGGTTGCCCGCGTTAATGACGTCACCGGCAGACAGATCCGCCGCTGAGAGAAAGCCCGAGCTCGTCATTAAACCCACGGCAAGGGCGAGGCTTTTAACAGAAGTGATTGTTTTCATTATTACTCTCCTCAAATCCTCAGAACTGATAAGTCAAGCGGGCGACGAGCTGATCGTTGCCGGAGAAGTATCCGAACAGGTTGGTATCGTTAAAGCCCTGAAGTGGGCGATCCTGATCCTTTTCATGGAAGAAAATGTCCGCCTCAAGGCGCACCCGCAAATGGTTACCGTAAGCAAACTCAACCGCTGGAATGACAAAGCCACCGCCGTAGGTAAGGTCAGAACCCAGTGCCAAAGATGGATTGATCTGGTCATTGGCGTAGTTGGCCGCAAGAACCGCCGTAAGAATACTGCTGAACTCTTTGGTCTCACCGCCAAAGCCGGCAAGGTTTACAAGCTGCTCGTCTTTTTCAAAATCCGTTATCCAGTTATTGAACAGTTGGACGGTGAAGAAAGACGGACGGCTCGTACCCAGAACACTCTGGAGATCAAGCTGCTTGTCTACGCGGAGCATTGAACGGAAAAGGCTCTTTTCTTCTATGCCACAGAAACCAGGGAAGAATCCGCAGCCCGCGCCTTCCGCAATGCTTTGGATACCCACGTTGTAGGGTGCGTTAGGGATGTAGGCCAGCTCGGCACTGAACACCAGGTCGGGGCCGGCAAAGTAGTTGTTGGCAGTTACGCCAAATACATCAATGTAGGGGAATATAAACTCACCCGCCTCGGTGGCGCCGCCCTCATAGACTCCTTCATAAGGACCCGTCTGAAGCTGCGGCTGACCCGGATTTGTTGCCGGATTGGCATTAGCGACCGGATTGGGGTTAGGCCCGTGGAAATAACCCAGAGAATAACCCCAGTCACCCGCCAGACCACTCCACCGCAGGCCGAAGGAGTCATCGTCCATATCAGCATCCGGGTGGTCATAGTTGTAGCGCACATTCGCGCCGAAAGGTGCCGAGGCAAAGGTTATGCCTTTATTGGGATTGTTCGCCCAACGGCCGCCTTCAACATCATAATTATTGCCCCGGTCTTTACCGTCGTTGAGTTTTCCCGGGATGTAGAGCACCTGAAGGCTGCCATCAAGATCGTAAAACTGCTGTGTCAGGTTGATCATGTTCAACGGTTTACGCAGTTCCTCGTTTTCAGGCTCGAGGAACGAACGCCAGCGGAAATCATAACCATGAACAACGTCCAGCAGCTGGAAGAAATCGGTCTCCCCCCAAACTACCTGCTGTCGGCCAATCTTTATGCTGGTTGTATCGGTAAGGTTGCCCTGCACCCAGAACTCGCGCAGCTCTTCGTCATCGTAGACGTCGTCGCGCAGATTCACCGCAGAGCCGGAAGCACCGCCGGTGCCTGCCCACTCATCCATCACATCCTGCAAGTCCTTGCCATAGTCTGTGGGCGACTCACGGGAAATCCGCCCGGTCATTTTCATTCGCCAATTACCGAAATCACGGTAAAGGTCGAGTTTCGCCACTGAGCGGGCCATCGACAGATCGTATCGATAGTCGTCCCGCTGCTGCCCGTCGGGCCCGATCAACGTCGGATTCTCAAGATTCCAGGACAGGTACTGGCGGAGATAACCGCTCACTTCCCAGTCCCGGGTTAACCAGTCACCCTCATCGGCAAACACCGCCTGGGGCGTGCCGACTGTCGCTGCCATAACTCCGGCTGCCAGAAGCCCTCGCTTCAAAGGCCAGCCGCCCAAATGTCTATTTTTGTTATCACTTTTCATGTTGGTACCCATGTCACTGAGTGGATTGCGCCAGCCGCTCCGTCTGTTGACCGGATTCAGCATTTTTGATGCTGTCACCAAAGATAAACTTCGGCTTCAGCACTCGGATCAGGGATGGCATAACGAACAGCGATGTAAACGCTGCCACGAGCAACCAGAGCCCAATCAATGTCCCCATCTCCGCCTGGAACCGCAGCGAAGAGAGAGACCAGAACAAAACGCCGGCCGCGAGAGTCACCGATGTGAGGAGTACACCGCGGCCAGCAGAAAACAGGGATTGCCGAATAGCCTCCATGGGCTCAGACTCCGGATATCTCTCAAGATATTCCTTCACAGAATCAACGATATAAAAGGCATAATCGACACCCAGTCCAATCCCGAGCGCAACTACCGGGAGAGTGCTGATACTCATGCCAATTCCCTGCCACGCCATAAAGGCAAAGGTCACCACGTTGGAGATAAGCACCGGGACGATGAAGAAAACGCCGCTGGCAGAGGATCGGTAGACGGCCAGACAAGAGAGAATGACCACCAGCAGAGCAAGCGCAATCGCCTCAATCTGGTCAGACAGAAGGATTTCATTGACGGCAGCGATAATGCCGAGAGACCCTCCCGCCAAGCGAACCTTCACGCCCTCCAGAGGGTTCTCATCAATGTATCTCCGAATCTGATAGGTCGCCTGGCGCAGTGTTTCACCCTGACGGTCCCGGAAAAACAGAATGACTGAGCCGTTGCGGAACAAGGGGTCTGCAAACTGTGCCAAGTCGTCGGGTGCGGCACCCTGCATGTAAAAACTGATCAGCTCGCCATTCTCGAGTTGCGTTGCGCCTAACTCGCTGTAGCGGGGATTGCCTTCATAGAGATTTCTGCGCACATCCAGCACGATATCGGCGAGGGAGACACTGCCACCGACTTGGGGAAGCCGCTCCATCCGACGCTGAAAGCCCTGCATCCAGGCAAGCACGTCCGGGCGCTTGAGGGCATCGTTCTCTTCAGACTCAATCACAATGAACATCTGCTCAGTGCCGGGATAACTGGCGTTGATCCTTGCGCTATCCCTGTTAAACGCGGAATCCTCCCAGAGCACCGGCGAACCGGTGGTGGCGTCACCGATCGTCAAGTCCGTCGCCTTGAAGACAAGCAGGCCAACAACCAGCAGAGTCACGGGTATCACGAAAAAGCGCGCTCGGGTTTCCACAACCCGAACCGCAAGTGTGAGAACAGCCGTCAGCAGAAAGCGCAGATTGAGCGGGTGTGCATTACGCAGAGGAGTCTTGACCCAGCTCAGCATGACCGGCGTGAGGATCACCGCCGAGAAACCAATGGTGACAACCCAGATTGCACCGATAATGGACACTTTCTGGATCAGCGGGATGGGCGTGAGCAGCACACAGAGGATTGCACCGGCGTCGGAAACCAACCCAAGCAGCCCGGGCCGGAATAGCTCCTTCATGGTTTGTTCAGCAGACTTGCGGGGTGAGATGCCCTCGCCCTCGCAAATATCATCAAATCGGGTGATCAGTTGAACTGCATGACTGAAACAACGCGCCGTGATGATGAACGCCACAACAATGACCAGTGGGTCAAAATTGAACCCGAGCAGTACGCCGATGCTCAGTGCCCAGATCGCCGAGACCACGCCGCTGAGTAGAGGGAGCAGCGTGCCACGCCAGGTGCGGTTGAGCAGGAAGAGCGCAAACAACATGGCTCCGAGGGAGACCAGCGCGATCGTGACGGTTTCGTCGAGGAAATGGTCCACCCAGCCATAAAGGATTGGTTCCCCTACAACATGGTACGTCACTTTATCCGCTACCGGTGAGGCATCCAGAATGGACTGGACCTGCGGAAAAATGCGGCTGTAATCTACCAGATGGTCATAGAAGTCCATCTGGATGAGCGTTGAAGAGAGATCCGGCTCAACGTAGATCCCGTACACCAGCGGGTTACTGACAATTGCTTCCCTCAGATCCTCAATTCCCGCCTCAGTCTCTGGCACATCCGGCCACATCAGCGGAACGCTTTCAATACCCATAGAAGACGCACGGACAGACTTGAGTTTGCGAGATGCAAGGGAGACAATCTGGAATGAGTTTACGCCACTCACTTTTGCCAGTTCGCGGGTTACCCGCTGGACTTCCTGGAGTATCGGGAGGGTCATAATATCCCCGTCCCGGGCCTGAACCAGAATAGAAACCTTGTTACTGCCGCCAAAAGTTTCCTTGTAGGCCTCGTGCACATCCACGTATTCGTGGTCGCTCGGAATCATGTCGCTGAACACAGTACGAACATCGATTCTGAGCAGGTTCAGAGCCATCAGCGCGGTGCTGAGGAAAATGATAACCGCGACCCAACCCCGATAACGGATTGAGACTTCAGATAAAGACCGTGCAACCTGATTAATCATGATCAGCGCCCTCCCGCCAGCGAGTCAGGCAAGCTCATCCAGCGCTCCCCAGACAGCAAACCGATTGACTGGCCAGCAACGAGAACACCGTTTTCTGTTGCCAGTAAGCGCGTGTGATAGCCATCTGCGAAGCCTTCGGGGGATAGCAGGCTCCAGCTTTCGCCATCCTGTGAGCTCAATAGAACCCCGCTGTTACCGGTAGCCAGCCATCGCTCTCCGTCATTGATTACATCATAAAGATGCTCTGATGTTGGTGACGAAACCTCGGCCCAGTTCAAGCCGGAATCGTCTGTGCGGAAAATTACCCCACCATTACCCACGATGACGCCTTCCGTTCCATGAAATGCCACGGAACGGAGACTTTCATAACCTAGTTCCTGACTTTTCCAGCCCTCGCCCTGATCGACAGAGCGATAGAGCGTTCCAAACTCGGCGGTGATCCAGAGATCACCATTTTGGGTTCGGGCAATATCGTTGAGTGCCACATCGCCTTCAATGCTGAGGTCTTCCCATTGAGTGACTTCAGCATCAGTACGGAAAATCGCACCCATCTCACCGATCACCCAGAAGTAGCCGTCCTGCCAGGTAACTTCGATCAACTTGCCTGCAATGTCGGAAACCGGCAGGTGATACGGCGCCCACTCTCCATTACCGTGATGCCTGAACGTCCAACCGGCATTGCCAACCGCCAGGACCGTTCCATCAGTTGAAGCAGCGATACCCTGAAGGTTCACGGGCTCCGACATGATATGGCGTTGCCATTGCTCTATCGTCTGTCCTCCCTCGAGGATCAGACCGTTATTACCCGCAAACCAGAACTGGCCCGGTGCGGATTCACTCACGTCATAAAACAGGTCACGAGGCTCGTTAAGCGGTTGCGGTAACGGCAAAGCCTCGACACCGGGCTTGATGAACGCTGCTGCGTAAGCCAGCCCACCGACGATCGCCCAGGGCGCTATTTGCGCTGCAAAACCCAGAACTTTACCCACCATGAGGAGTCCCCGCGGCAGAAGCCTTTGATGACTGCTGACTGAGCCAGCGGAAACTCTTCCCGCCCAAAGACACGCCGGTTAACTGTTCGGCCAGGCTTACAACTGGGATGAGATCAAGGGGATTAATTCCAGTGCCATACCCCATACTATTGAGCAACAGCACCACATCTTCGGTGGCCACATTACCGGTGGCACCCGGCGAAAACGGACAGCCACCGAGACCGCCAATGGATGAATCAAACTCACGTACACCGCGATCCACGGCAGCCGTGATATTGGCTAAAGCCATACCCCGCGTATCGTGGAAATGACAGGACAGAATGTCGGAACCCACTTCGCTGATGACCGCATCCAGCAGACGGCGAACATGTTCCGGATTTGCGGCACCAATGGTGTCGGCAATGATGACCCTGCTTGCCCCGGCCTGTTTCACAAGTTTGGCGAACCGCGCAACGACCGCTGGCTCCACCAACCCCTCAAACGGACACTCGAATGCCACCGCCAGATAAGCCTGAACCTCAACGCCCTCGCGCCGGCCGCGCTCAATAATCGCCGTGCAAACCTCAACGGTCTGTGGCAGCGACATGCAGATGTTTTTCTGGTTCATGGTTTCAGTCACAGAAAGAACGACATTCACCACATTTGCGCCGGCAGCAACCGCAAGCTCATAGCCTTTCATATTCGGCACAAGCCCGGCGTAACGCACCGCGTTTCGCTCTGGAAGCAGCGCAAACAGATCATCCGTACCCGCCATTTGAGGAACTGCTTTTGGTGACACAAAGCTGCCTGCCTCGACGCTTTTAAGTCCAGCCTTCACCAGCGCCTGGATCAGAGACAGCCGGCTCTCCACCGATAACGTCTTGCCCTGGCTCTGCAGCCCGTCACGGGGACCCACTTCATTGATACGAATTTTCATGCTGCTTCCTCCCGTTACCCGACGGCCTTACTGGCCTTTAACTCGCTTATGCGCTGAGCGCTGTAACCGAGTGATCTGAGCACTTCCTCCGTGTGCTGCCCCAACAAGGGTGGCGCGGTGAAGGAATCCGAGGAGTCCACGCTAAGTTTGATCGGGTTACCAGGCGCCTTGACCACACCGCCGTCCGACTGAGGGATATCCACCACCATTTTCCGGAACAGCACTTGTGGGTCAGTCAGTGCATCCGAGAACTTGTTGACCGGCCCGCAGGGAATACGAGCGCTGGAGAGCTGCTCAACCCAGTGTTCTGTGCTGTTAGTTTGCAGCAGTTCGGTGAGGATTCCATTGATCTTGTGTTTGTCGGCAAAGCGACCAGGCTGGGTTTTGTATTTGGAGTCCCGGAGCTCATCAATGTCGAGCAACTCGACCAAGCTGTCCCAGAAACTGTCGAAGATTACCGCGATAATCACAAAACCATTACTGGTTCTGAAGGAGTCGTAGGGCACATGAACAAAATGTCCGTTACCAATGGGCGTCGGGTTATCACCGCTGAGGAAGTGCATGGTAGCCATGTAGTTCAGCATGCTGATCTGGCAATCCAGCATGGAGATATCCACGTGCTGGCCGTAGCCTTTAGCGTTCCTTGACTGCAGCGCCGCAAGGATGCCCATCGCTGCAAACATGCCCCCGCCAAGGTCGCCAATGGGAACACCTGAACGTGCGGGATGTTCAGAATCATGACCAGTAATGGACATGCCACCACCAATACCCTGCACAACCAGATCAAATGCCGGCCGGCTGAAGTTGGGGCCATCCTGACCGAAGCCAGTAATGGAACAGGTTATGATGCGAGGATTTATTTCTGACAGGTGTTTGTGATCGATTTTAAGTTTGGCGGGGACACCGGCGGAAAAGTTATCCAGAACGATGTCTGCATCCTTCACCAGATCGTAGAAGGTGCTGAGGCCACTATCGCTTTTCAGATCGATACAGACGCTTTTCTTGTTTCGGTTGAGCGTTATGAAATAGGCGCCCTGCCCGTCGTAAGAGTTATTAGGATCTTTGGCAAGAAGAGCGCGGGTACCCTCCCCTTTGAGAGGCTCAACCTTTATGGTGTCTGCCCCCATATCAGCAAGGAGCATTCCCGCATACGGACCAGAGAGCATATGCGTCAGATCGAGAATCCGGACGCCTTCCAGAGGTTTGGTCATGTTCAGTCAGCACACTGTTGTCGAATGAATTGTTGTTGCCCTTTGCAACGGGGCTTTTAAATCATTCAACGCAAGCGCGGTGCCAACTCACAAAAAAACGACTAAAACACCTGCAATCAACTGAAAAATATTGACTTTATTATATGTAGAAACCGAGATAGGTATAACCCGAAATGCAGGAAGCCATTTCACCATGAAATAACTGAATTTCACAATGAAATTACTCTGTTCTTTGGCAAAGGTATTACAATCCGGAAAACGCAAAGTCCACTTCCGGTTTTCGGCCATCAACAATATCGGCCAGCGCTGCGGCGGAGCCACAGGAGTGAGTCCACCCTAAAGTGCCGTGCCCGGTGTTCAGATAAAGGTTAGCAAAGTGGCTCTTGCCCACGTAAGGGACATTAGAGGGAGTGGCGGGGCGCAGCCCTGTCCAGAACTCGGCCTGATCCCAGTCACCCGCCTCAGGCATTATTTCTGCGGTTCTGCGCACAATGGCGCGGCAGCGGGTGTAATTGAGGTTACGACTGTAACCACTCAGCTCGGCCGTGCCTGCGACACGGATACGATCGCCCAACCGTGAATACACCAGCTTATACTCATCATCCGTCAGGCTGACATTGAACGCCGCTTCTTCATTCTTCACCGGTACAGTGATCGAATAGCCTTTAGCCGGGTAGATATTCAAAAATAGCCCGAGTTGTCGGGCAAGTGCTGCACTGAAGCTTCCGAGGCTGAGCACATAGGCGTCTGCCCGCATGGTTTCATGGTGGCCGTCCCTCAGAACCTGCACTCCAAGAATACGCTCACCGGCTCGTTCGAAACCAAGAATATCGGTGCCATAACAGAACTCCACACCGGCATCCTGACACCTCTGGGCAAGCGCTTGCGTAAACTTGTGGGCGTCGCCAGATTCGTCTTCAGAAGTGTAGGTTGCGCCCGCTATTTTGTACTGGATATGCTTGAGTGCAGGCTCCAACTCTACCGCTCTATTC
The DNA here is from genome assembly GCF_900142385.1 of Marinobacter antarcticus. Lineage (NCBI taxonomy): Bacteria > Pseudomonadati > Pseudomonadota > Gammaproteobacteria > Pseudomonadales > Marinobacteraceae > Marinobacter > Marinobacter antarcticus. Next base: position 1,572,785 of record NZ_FRAQ01000001.1, on the reverse strand, counting down.
GCATCTATTACCTGGCGGTCACATCCGAGATCGCACATGATCCGGGTTGGCTCAAGCGCTGCGTCGAACTCCGCCGGGTCGGTGTAAAAATGCAGAATGCCCTTTTCCACCTGGTCGTATTCCAGTCCGGTTTCCTCGCGCAAAGCCTGTAACTGGCTGCGACTGTAAGTGCCGAGATTAACCATCTGACGGATGTTATGGGCGGCCTTGGCCGAGGTGCACTGGCCCAAAAAAGACAGCGCCCAACGCCACTGCGCCGGGTCCAGCTTAGGGCGGAACAGCAGAGGCGCATCCGCCCGGAATAGCCATTTCAGAACTTTCAGAGGCGCGGAAGGGTTGGCCCACGGCTCTGCGTGCGAGACCGAAATCTGACCTCCATTTGCATAACTGGTTTCCAGGCCGGCCTGGCTCTGTCGGTCTATTACCGTTACCTGATGGCCCTGCTTTTGCAAAAACCACGCGGTGGTTGTACCAACAACTCCTGCGCCCAAAACCAGTACGTGCATGCTTGCCTCTTTTCAATGAGAGCCCGCACTGCTGAAGATGATTCGGGAGTTCCAGCAGGGCTCTGGTCAGTATTCAGAAAAAGAAATAGTTCTTCGGGAGTCTTGATTGGAGCGTGAGGCTTCAGTACTTGTGACTTATGTCATCAGCCACCGGAGCGTGTTACAACCCAACCCTTTTGTTCCAGAAGAGGAATAAGTACGTCACGTTGATCTCCCTGGATTTCAACAACGCCCTCCTTCACCGTGCCGCCAGTGCCGCATTTGGCTTTGAGCACTTTGGCGTAGGCTTTGAGTTCCTTCTCGTCCATGGGGATACCGGTAATCAGCGTTACACCCTTTCCCTTGCGCCCCTTGGTCTCGCGACTGACCCTAACGATACCGTCACCTTCCGGGCGTTGAGGCTGGCGGCAGGTGCAGTCTGAAACAGGGTTGCGACATTCGGGACACATTCGCCCTTGCTCGGTTGAAAACACCAGCCCGCCTGTAGATCGATTCGCCATTTATCCCCCGTATCTAAGGCTCCTGGAGTTTATGACCCAAAAGAGCCTTCAGCTTTTTAAAAGCCTTCACCCTGCAATAAAACCTGCTGCTTTTCAGTCCATACCGGGAGGATACTTGGTGAACATCTCGGCGACCACCTCGTCAACCAGCTTACGGCGGGTTTCCGGGGACTGGTTTTCATTAAGATAGCGACGGCTGGCAGCACGCCAGACAACTTCTTCAGTGCTCTTGTCTACCAGCTCAACCACAAGCTTTCCTTCTTTGACTTCGCGCACGGGAGGCGGTGCAGAAAGCCCCCAGCCAAAATTGCCCGTACCAAAACCAAAGCCAAGCCCGACACCAGACTGCTGAAGGCGGTCCTCTTCCACAATTTGCCAGCTCACCAGAAGGTCGGCTTCCGGCTCTGCCACCTTGCGTAAAGACTTACTGTTGAGCTCCCGCTCAACCGCGTTCTGCACACGATTTCCATCCAGAGAAACGAACGAGGAATTGCCGGCACCGGGCGCGAAGGCCCAGGATGAATAGTCGCCGAAAACGACGGCTGAGTTGTAATCAGTCACCACGTTACTGGCGCACCCGGTCATTGCCAGTGCTACCAGCGCTGCCATCAGAATACGAGCCATTGTCTACTCCTTGGTTTCTTAGAGTCTTGGTATCAAGTATACGCACAAGACACTTATCCGATGCGATTTTGCCCAATCATGTTTCAAAACTGTAATCCAGTTTGTGAGCGTCACAAAAGGCGGAGAACACTTCCGCCTGATCTTCCGGAACGAGAACGCGCGCGGCGACCGAAGCGCCGTAGGTAACGGAATCCAGCTCGGCCGCATTCATATCGCACCAATGCCGCAGTGGCTGCTCATCGGCAAACCCCATTGTTATGTTTGCTGCACTGAGCGGTTTGTGGACGACCCTGCCCACTTCTGAAAGCACGCTCTCAGCGGCGCCGGCGTAGGCTCTTACAAGGCCTCCGGCGCCAAGTTTGATGCCGCCAAAATAGCGAATCACCATCACGAGGACATCGCCCATATCCTTGTGCTGAATCACGCTGAGAATCGGTTTGCCTGCGGTACCTGAAGGCTCGCCATCATCGTTCATAGCGGCTTCTGCTGCGGAGCCAGGGCGTCCGACCTGGTAGGCCCAGCAAATATGGCGCGCATCTGGATGATCCTGATGCGCCTTTTCCAGCCAGTCTTTCACCTCATCCCGGGAACCCACAGGCGCAACCCGGGCAATAAAGCGGCTTTTCTTCACTTCTGTTTCGCGCTCAAGGAAGCTGGCAGGTACCGGATAATCTTTTTTCATAAATTAGCCCGTGGTTATGATCAATCAACAGCAAACACCGGTAGCCGGGCCACAACCTGCAAACCACCGCGCGCGCTGTTAGTTGCCGCGATATCCCCATCATGGGCCTGCAGAATATCCTTGGCGATTGCCAAACCAAGCCCCCAGCCTTTGCCGCCACGGGATTTGTCAGCCCGGAAAAATGGCTCGAAGAGATGTTCCAGGATTTCATCTGCGACCCCTGGCCCCTCATCCTCGATCGTCAGGCTTATCCAACCTGCAGACAACGTCAGCGCGACATGAACCACCTTGCCCGGCGGGGTATGGTCCAGAGCATTCTGCAGGATATTGTCAAAGGCCCGCTGCAACAGGCCTGCATCCCCAAGCACGGACACACCGGTGCTTTCAGGCATTGAAACCAACTTGCAATCCACCCCATGATGCTCTGCGTAGTCTGCCGAGTCCCGTAACACCTGACTCAGAAGATCCACGGGCCGCACAGGCTCCCGCGCAATATCTCCACCCTGCTCGGTAACCCGATACAAAGTCAGTATCTGCCCGGTCATGGTATCAAGACGCTCGTTCTGGCGCAGAATACTGGCCATCAGTTCACCTTCCACGCCGCCTTCACTGGCCAGTTCAATGGCAACGCGCTGACGCGCCAGCGGGGTTCGCAAATCATGGGAAATGTCCCGTAGCAGGTGTTTCTGCCGGCCCAGCAGGGTGCAAAGCTGATCCGTCATCGCATTAAACGCCGTCGCCAGTTGCCCCACCTCATCTCTGCGCGCCGCTATACGCTCATTGACTCGCAACTCTGTATTACCCCCGGCGATAGCCTGTGCGGTGGATTCCATATGCTTCATGGGCCGCGATACAAAGCGCGCAATCAACCAACAAGCCAAGGTGATCAGAACAAACGCCAACCCCATTTCCATAAATCGGAAAACCCGGGGTTCCAGCCAGCCCTCACCGTCCATTTTCGGCCACGCAACCAATCGATACCCATCACCGACATCTACAATCGCGGGCTTTTGCCGATACCATCCGGATTCAATCCGTGACCGAATGGCCGACGGTAAGCGTTTGTCATCATCAGCACTGATCATCATCAGGTGCAGGCCCAGCTCTTCCCCCTGCGCCCGGAGAAATCTGTGGGCATCCCTGCGCCCACGGCTATCACGGATGGCTGACACCTCAAACCCAAGATCCCGCAGCTCAAGCTGGCGCTCAATGGCAGCGCGCTCGCGATCCAGTAATACCCGCGAGGCCAGGTTACTCACAACCACCGTTATGGCCATGGCCAGCCAGATCAACAGGAAGATACGCCAGAACAGCGGCACCATCAGCCGGCGTTTCATACCGGCACCCGGTAACTGTACCCAAGACCGCGCACTGTCTCGATCCGGGGCGGATCATCATTGCCCAGTTTTTTACGAAGATTACTGATGTGCATATCCAGTGTCCGGTCGAAGGCCTCGAGGCGGCGCCCCAGAGCCCATTGCATCAGGTCTGTCTTGCGCACTACGCTACCGGCATGAGCCAGCAACACCTGCAGAATTTCGTACTCTGTCGCCGTCAATTCCAAAGGCTCGTTGTGCTGGTATATGCGGCGGTGATCAGGCTCTAAGCGCAAATCCCCATAGTGCCGCTCCGCCTTCACTTCAGCCTTCTGATCCCAGGCAACCCGACGCAGAATCGCCTGAAGCCGGGCAACCAGCTCACGGGGGTTGCAGGGCTTGGGAATATAGTCATCCGCACCTACCTCAAATCCTACTATGCGATCCGTTTCATCTCCCCGGGCGGTCAGCAATACCACCGGCAGATGCGTTTCAGAACGTAATTCACGCAGCACCTCCAGCCCGTTAATATCCGGCAGCATTATGTCCAGCACAACAATATCGCAATGTTGCCCGAGCGCCAGTGCCAGCCCGTCCCTTCCATTGGCGGCTTCGCGCACAGTGAACCCCTGGCCGCTCAAGTAGCGGGCAAGCAGTTCACGAAGCTCGTCGTCATCTTCTACCAGCAGGACTCTGTTCTGCATCGTTTGTCTCTACCCAGGTTTACCCGATCAATATACACAAGATGTGTTGACCGAAGTCTAACACGGGCCCCGGAACCTGCTGACTCTGGCCTGCATTCCTTTGCAGAACCTTTACATGCCGCTGACGCTCGTTTACCAAGACCCGCAGTACCATAGCGGTGAATCATGCTTCTGCCGCAACGCGGCTAATAATGCGAGGAAATATCATGACTAAACGTAAAACATCTACCATTGCTGCCGGCCTTCTGGCGACCACATTGCTTGCCGCCAGTCCGATGCTGATGGCAGGTAACCACTCGGAACATGATGGTGACAGCTACCGTGGCAAGCACCACGACAAAACTGAAATGTGCGAAAACATGCGCGAGGGTAAAGGCCCTTTCAACAAAGAAGAACGGCAGGAAAAAATGGCCGAGAAGCGCGAAGCTATGGCGGAGCGCCTGAAGCTGAACGACGAGCAGCGTGGAATCTGGAACGAGATTCACGAAGAAAGGCGTCAACAGCACGAAAAGCGCATGGAAAAAATGATGGAAGAGATGGAAAAACGCTGCGACCAGTCTAAGGAGTGATCACAAGCCGGGTTTTGACGTAAGGTATTGGGAGCGATCAAGGAGTCCGCCCCAGCCATGTCAGAACCCGCAGTATCATCTATAACGATCGAGGCCTGCCATTCCCTTTCCGACATCCCCCGGGAAACATGGGAAAGGCTGGCAGGCACCGACAATCCGTTTCTTCGATACGAGTTTTTCGAGGCGCTGGAAACGTCCCGCTGTACCACTGAGGAAACCGGCTGGAAGCCCTGCCATCTTGTATTCCGTCTGGAAGGCGACATTGCCGGGGTTGCACCCGCCTACCTCAAGTCCCACTCCATGGGCGAGTATGTATTTGACTGGGCCTGGGCGGATGCTTACCGCCGTTATGGGCTGGATTATTACCCCAAACTCCTGATAGCCGTCCCTTTTACACCTTCCCAAGGGCCGAGGCTGCTGCTTGATCCACAACTGCGCAGTGCTCTCGATGCCCATCGGATTCACAATCTTCTGGACACCCTCATCGCCGACCTTGGCGCTCACTCGTGGCACCTTCTGTTTCCGAATGCAGATGATCAGCAACTGCTACAGCATGAAGAACAGCTGCACCGCATTGGCTGCCAGTTCCACTGGCACAATCGCGGCTATGGATGCTTCGACGATTTTCTTGGCCAACTCACGTCCCGCAAGCGCAAATCCATACGCAAGGAACGCCGGCAGGTCGCAGAGCAGGATATTACGTTCACCCAGTTTCAGGGACGAGACATCCCCGACCATGTTCTTGCTGCTTTCTATGTATTCTATCAAGCAACTTACCTGAAACGCGGGCAGCGGCCTTATCTGACCCAGCAGTTCTTTGAACAGATGCGGGAGAAAATGCCGGAGCACCTGCACGTGATAATGGCCGTAAAGGATGGAGAGATGATTGCGGGGGCTCTGTTTCTGAGTGGGCAGAACACACTCTACGGCCGCTACTGGGGCTGCCTTGAGGAGTACAACCACCTGCACTTTGAAACCTGTTACTACCAGGGCATTGAATTGGCCATTGAACTGGGCCTCCAAACGTTCGACGCAGGCGCACAGGGGGAACACAAACTGGTGCGCGGCTTCGAGCCTGTGCTCACGCATTCATGGCATGGGATCGCCCACCCTGCCTTTCATGAGGCTATTGAAGCGTTTACATGGGAAGAAGCGGAACAGGTTATGGGTTACTACGAGGACGCCAAAACGGCGCTCCCGTTCCGGCAGAACGACGGAGCCTGATGGGGTCACCCTCCGGGCGTTGCAGGCTCCGCATTCATATCAGCTTTCCTTGATCCGGAAACCTATTTTCAGCGACACCTGATAGTGGCCAACCTTGCCATCAACAATGTGTCCACGGGTTTCCGTTACCTCGAACCACTCCATATTGCGAATGCTCTTCGCCGATTCCGCGAGGGCATTTTCGATCGCGCCCTCAATGCTTTTCTCTGACGAACCTACAATTTCAACTTTCTTGTACACGTGGTTATCGGACATACCAAAGCTCCTTGGACTCAGTGGCTTTCTCCAAAAGCCTATAAGACAAGCCGCTGCCCGGCAAATCACAACCTTGCAAGCTTAGGGAGAAGCACGCTACCGATTTCCAAGCTATCTGCTCATTACCTAAATGAGATACCGAACAAGCGCGGCCGCTAGGATACCAGCTGCAATCGCTGGCAGTGGCTTCTTGATAATGAGCATGACAACGGCGGTAACTGACAGGGCCGCAAGCGCGCCTGCATCACCACCAAACGCCATAGGCACAATGATGGCGATCAGCACGGAGCTGGCCATGGCATTGATAAAACTCTCAATGCGAGGACTTATCCGCACATAGGACATAACAAACACGCCGCCGAACCGGGTGACCAGGGTAACCAGCATCATGATCAGTATTAATGCCAGAACGCCTGTCGTGTTGGTTTCAATGGTCATGCCGGTTCCTCCACATCCTTATCAGCCGGCTTCTTTTCAAGCCAGAAGAAGCCGACTAAACCACCAGCAAGGGCTCCGGCGACCACATGCGTATTGGCGGGCAGCCACTTCCATGCCGCCAGCGACGCAACAGCTGCCAGAGACCAGGCAACCAGCACCCGTGGGTTCTTCTTTCCGCCCAGTGCCATGGCCAGCAAAAAACAGCCCAGAACCATGTCCATTCCAAGGCTTTTAGGGTTCTGCAAAAGCCCGCCAAAATACACGCCCAGCCAGGTGCCGACAATCCACGCCAACCAGAGCGCCAGGCCACCGCCCAGAATCACCTCCAGGTTCCGTCTGCCACTTTGATACTCTTGGGCAGATATGGCCCAGTTGGCATCTGTCAGAAGCAAAATAAGGCCATAGCGTTTAGCCGGGGACACATCCTTCAGCATGGGATAAAGCGAAGCGCCCATCAAAAGGTGTCGGGAATTGATGGCAAAAACCACAACCATAACGGGGATAACAGAGACTTCAGCTCCCCACATATCAATCGCAGCAAACTGCGAGGCGCCGGCAAATACCAGGGTGCTCATCAGCAGCGACTCTAGCGGAGCCAGACCTTTCTGCACCGCCGCCAAGCCAAATGCAGCGCCGAACGCCACCACAAAGAGTGAAATAGGGAACATCCGGATAAGTTCGGAGCGAACCTTCGCGGGCTGGAACTGATAGGAGTATGGCGTATTTTTCATCTACGCAAGCTAAGGAAGTTTTGCGGAAACGCGTATAGGTACTTTCCGCATACGTGGAAAATAGCCTGCCCAATCTACTGCTCGGGAGCCATATCGGAGCTATCCACCAGCCGGGCCCGAACCCTTGGCAGGTATTGCGGATAGTGGTTCTGGACAAAGGCCACCAATCCCTCCCGCACTGCGCAACGCAGATCCCAGGTCTGACTGGAATTCGAGGCGCTCATCAGAAAACGTATCTGCAAAGCCCGATCGCTGGAGTCGGTTACCTGCACCGTCTCTATTTTTCCGTCCCACTGAGGCGATTGTCTGAGCAGGCGTGCAAACTCCTCGCGCAACGGCTGCACCGGCATGGCGTAATCGAGCCAGAGAAAAACCGTGCCCATCAGGTCGGCGGTATTGCGCGACCAGTTCTGAAACGGGTTCTCGATAAACCATTGCAATGGCACGATCAGCCGGCGCAGATCCCAGACCCGCAACACCACGTAGGTCGCGGTCACTTCCTCGACCCAGCACCACTCACCCTGAACATGGAGTACATCGTCAATGCGGAACGGCTGGGTCAGCGCAATCTGCATGCCCGCCAGCAGGTTACCCAGCACGGGACGGGCCGCGAAGCCCAAAACAATGCCACCAATACCCGCGGAGGCCAGCAAACTGCCGCCAACGTGGCGTACGCCGTCAAAGGTCATCAGGGCTGCCCCCAGCCCTATGATCACAATCAGGATATTAAGGCCGCGAACCAGAAAACGGGTCTGTGTTTCGACTTTACGGGCACGTTTCCATTGACCCTCAAGCACCGGGTTGAGCGTGACAATCACATCACCGATGGCCGAGGTGCAGCGCACCGCCGCCCAGGTCATCGACAAGATCAGCAGCAGCGTGGCGAAATGCTGCAGCTCTGCAAGCAGGGGAAGGCCTTCGGGTGCGGCTTCCAGGACCCCGTTCAGCACCAGCAGACACAAAACGACGCCCAGGGCGCGGGCCGCTGCGTCAAGAAAGATACGGGGAACGGCCTTGGAGCGGGTAAACCGGCGTGTCAGTGCCAACGCAATGCGATAGGCGGCGTAGGTTGCCACCAGCGCCAGTAACGCGGACGCTCCCGGCAACAGCCATGCGGTGAGACCGGCCTTGATAGACTCCAGCATCCTTTACTCCCGGGACAATGACTCTTAAGCCCTCAAACTAGCGCATGACCGCGGGTTGTGGCAAAAGAAAGTAAGCCTGCCCCGACTTTTTGGAATCGTCAGTGCCCATCCAGACACCACATCTACAATTGACCTCTCCGCTTAGAGCGATTAGTTTACTTTCAGTCCGGCCCCACAAGGGCAATCCCCTTCGGGAGATCCGGGCACCTGAAATCAAACGCCGGCCACAAGCCGGACGACAAAAACAACACCGCCACTGCCGCCGAGATCCGGCCAGGTGGAGAGGATTTCAAAATGCCTATACCAGCACGTCCCCGGGACGTCTTGTGCCGTGCACAGTCGCGCCCCTCTGCTAAGACCCTCGCCTTTCATTTCCGCAGGTTAACGCCCGTCAGGGCCAGGGAAGAGAGGTAAGCCGCCATGAACGTATTCAGCCATCCCGAATTTGATAACCACGAACACCTGTCCTTTTTCTGCGACCCAGAAACCGGGCTCAAAGCCATTGTGGCCATCCATAACACCTCCCGCGGGCCGGCTCTGGGCGGTTGCAGGATGTTCCCCTATGCCAGCGATGAAGAAGCCTTGCGCGATGTGTTGCGTCTGTCTCGTGGCATGACGTACAAATCCGCGCTTGCCAACCTTGATCTGGGCGGCGGCAAATCGGTCATAATCGGCAACCCGCGCACGCACAAAAGCGACGCCTTGCTGGAAGCCATGGGCAGGCATCTGGAGGGGCTTGGCGGCCAGTATATTGCCGCCGAAGACTCCGGAACCAGCGTGCCGGATCTGAAGATAATGGGGCAACATACGAAGCACGTTGCAGGCATTGTCGAGCGCACCGCTTTTGACGGCCAGCCCAGCACTGGTGACCCCTCCCCTACGACGGCCTATGGCACATTTGTTGGTTTGAAAGCGGCGGTAAAGCACAAACTTGGCCGCGAGGACCTGACCGGTTTGAAAGTTGCTATTCAGGGTGTTGGTAACGTGGGTTACCGCCTGGCCCGCCACCTGACAGAAGCCGGCGCAGAACTTTGGGTGCACGACATTCACCAGGAGAACATGCAGCGTGCGGTGGATGAACTGGGAGCTCATGCAGCATCCGCCGAGGACATCCTGCTCCTGCCGGTAGATGTAATCGCACCCTGCGCCATGGGTGCCGTGCTTAACGACGATAGCATCCCCCGCTTGAAAACTACGGTCATTGCGGGCGCAGCTAACAACCTCTTACAACGCCCGGATCACGATCGGGCGCTGAAGGACCGGGGCATCCTCTATGCTCCGGACTTTGCCATTAACGCCGGCGGCATCATTGATGTGTTCTACGAGCGTACCGGAGCTTCTCCGGAAAAAGTGCGAGCCCATGTGGAGGGCATCGGCCGAACCCTGGCTGAGATCTTTATGCGCTCGGATCGCAGCTGCGTACCAACCGGAGAGGTCGCCAACACAATCGCCGAAGAACGCTTCCGGAAACACTCCGGCGTGGCTGTGGCATCGCGCGAGCGCTTTTCTGGCGCGATATAACTAATAGCATTTTCTTTACGGGGCCGTGCTCAATTCACGGCTTCCGCTCTTACAAACAAAAACAAGTATCTCTCAGGAGACAATCATGTCTGAATCAAGCGCGCCTATTTCAGGTGCAATGAAAGGCTCGAACGCCAAACGGGGGCTCTGGTCCTCACGCCTGGCTTTTATTCTTGCGGCCACAGGTTCTGCCGTTGGTCTGGGTAATGTCTGGAAGTTCCCCTACATCACCGGTGAAAATGGCGGTGGTGCCTTTGTACTGGTTTATCTTTTGTGTATAGCGGCTATTGGCCTGCCCATCATGATGGCCGAAGTGCTGATTGGTCGCCGTGGCGGCCGCAGCCCGGTTAACAGCCTCAGAGAAATTGCCAGGCATGACAAGCTGAACCCGGCCTGGCCTATCGTCGGCGCAATCGGGGTGATCGCCGGCTTCCTGATTCTGTCGTTCTACTCAGTGATTGGTGGCTGGGCGGCATCCTATGTGGTCAAAGCGGGCAGCGGGCAGCTTGCCGGCCAGTCTGCGGATGCCATTGGTGCCATTTTCTCTGACCTGTTGGCTGATCCGGCCACCCTGCTGATGTGGCACACTCTGTTTATGGCGCTGGTTATGCTTGTGGTGGCAAAAGGCGTTCGTGCAGGGCTTGAGCGGGCGGTCAGCATTCTCATGCCGGCATTGTTCCTGTTGCTGCTCACGGTGGTCGGCTACGCCATGACCACCGGTGAGTTCGGTCGGGCCGTGACCTTCCTGTTCCAGCCGGACTTCTCCAAACTCACCACCTCGGGCATTCTGGTGGCATTGGGCCACGCCTTCTTCACCCTGAGCCTCGGCATGGCTGTGATGATGGCTTACGGTTCCTACTTGCCAAAAAATATTTCCATCGCCAAAACCTCCATTGCCGTGTGCGTAATCGATACAGGGGTGGCTCTGCTTGCGGGCCTGGCCATTTTCCCGATTGTGTTTGCGAACGGCCTTGAGCCGGGAGCAGGCCCCGGCCTGATCTTTCAGACCCTGCCGCTGGCATTCGCCCAGATGCCCATGGGCAGCCTGTTCGGAACCCTGTTCTTTGTGTTGCTGATATTTGCCGCCTGGACATCGGGCATTTCCCTGTTGGAGCCCATCGTGGAATGGCTGGAAGAGCAAAAAGGCATGAACCGCACGACTAGTACATTGGGTGCTGGCTTTGTGTGCTGGGCACTGGGCATTACATCGATCCTTTCCCTGAACCTGTGGTCGGATTTTGCGCCACTGGGGGCGATCAGTATGCTTGAAGGCAAAACCATCTTTGATCTGCTGGACTTCTTTACCGCCAACATCCTGTTGCCTCTTGGCGGACTGCTGATTGCCGTGTTTGCCGGCTGGGTGATGTCACGCCAGGCAATGGAGGACGAACTGGCGCTCTCAAAGCCCATGTTCCGCCTCTGGTACATCACCGTGCGCTACATCACGCCGGTGGCTGTGGGGGCAGTTTTTATCTACAACCTGATCGGATCTTGAGCCACGTCAAATCTGAAGCCAAGCTGAAACGGACCGGGATGAGCTGAGTGCTGCTGGCAGCTATCGCCATTGCCATTCTTGAAATCGAAAAACGTGTCCTGCGCCATCAAGCGCGCAGGACACGATATAATCCTGTTTGGGATGGGACGCTCGTCGCCGGTTCGGTGATCATTACATACCATTGAGTGTATCGTCTGTTCAGACTCACCTGCCAAGGAGCTAATTTAACGTGTCAATCCCACCGACGGAAAGCTGGACCCTGCTGCAGGGTGGTCTGGTTTTTTTGGTGTGTGCAGCCATTATCGCGATTGCCGGAACGCGTATCACCCGAGTGGTCGACCAGCTGGCTGACCGCACCGGAATTGGCGAGGCGGCCGCGGGTGCCGTGCTGCTGGGCGCGTCAACTTCCGTGGGCGGCTCGGTTCTCTCAGTCACCGCAGCATGGAATGGCAATGCCGAACTGGCGGTCAGCAATGCGCTGGGGGGTATTGCCGTGCAGACGTTTTTCCTGGCGGTTGCCGACATGGTCTATCGTCGGGCCAACCTGGAACATGCCGCGGCGTCGGTTCCCAACATGATGCAGAACGGGTTGCTAATCTGTCTACTGGCACTGATCCTGTTCGCGCCATACCTGCCAGATGTTACCGTTGGCGGGGTTCACCCGGTAACGCCGGTACTGTTTGCGGTCTATTTCTACGGCATTTATCTGGTGCGTACAGCATCAGAATCGCCCATGTGGCTGCCATCCGCCACCGGGGAAACCCGTGAAGACAAGCCCGATGACGTGACGGCAATGCCCCCCATGTCTCGCCTGTGCGTCGAGTTTCTGGTGTTGATGGCCGTTCTGGGTATCGCAGGATGGGTGCTGGAGCCGGCGGCCACGGTGATTGCCAACAGAACGAATCTGACACAGACAGTGGTCGGTGTGCTGCTCACGGCCGTCAGCACCTCGATTCCCGAACTGGTGACGTCGGTTGCTGCGGTTCGCCGTGGGGCACTCACTCTGGCGGTGGGCGGGATCATTGGCGGCAATGCCTTTGACACTCTGTTCACTGCCGCGTCGGATATTGCCTATCGGGACGGATCGATCTACCACGCGATGCCCGAGGATTCAAAATTCTGGGCGGCTCTCACATTGCTGATGTCGGGCGTGCTGATGATGGGGCTGATCCGTCGAGAACGCCACGGAATCGGGAAAATTGGTATGGAAAGCGCAGTCATCATGGTGCTGTATGTTTTCGGGGTTGTATTAATGCTTGGCGGTGTCCAAGCACCCCCTGCCTATAACTGATCGAGGGAGACCTTCAGGGTCTCCCCGATTCTCGCGTTCAGCTTCAGATCCGCCAGCTCCTCCGCACGGGTCCGGCCCAGATTAAGGGTGGCAATAGGCTTACCGAACTCTTTGGCATACCGGCAGAAGCGGAAGCCCGAGTAAACCATCAGCGACGACCCAATCACCAACAAACCATCACTGGCTTTGAGTGCATCCAGAGCTGAATTCACACGCTGCTTAGGCACAAAATCCCCGAAAAACACCACATCCGGTTTCAGGATACCGCTGCATTGGGGGCAGTCTGCCAGCCGAAACCCGGAGAAATCCACGTCGAGATACGCATCCCCATCCGGCGCGATATCCGCTTTGTACTGTCTGAAATCCGGGTTCAGATCGGCACAGCGCTCGTGCACATTATCCCGGGGGCATCGATAGCCACAGCTCATACACAGCACTTCATCCGCGCGGCCATGCAGGTCGCTCACGCCGTGAGTACCGGCTTTCTGATGCAGGCGGTCCACATTCTGGGTAACCACCAGGCTGGAGTGATTGCGCAGCTCAAGATCGGCAATGTAGTAATGGGAGGGGTTTGGCGTGGCATTGCGCATCACAGGCCAGCCAATCAGGCTGCGCCCCCAGTAACGCTGACGGGTTTCAAAGTTCTCCATGAACTCCCGATGCTGAACCGGCTGTTTGCGCTTCCAGGCGCCTTCGCCATCGCGGTAATCCGGAATACCGGAATCCGTGCTGACACCAGCGCCGGTCAAAATCAGGAGTTTGGGATAGCGATGAATAAAATCCGCCAGCAGCTCACCGGCCTGCTCCGGTTTATGCAGAACCGATGGCCCATCCAGTTCCGGGAGGCGCTGGTTCGCACTAAAAGGACGAGTACGATGGGTCGTCACTGACATACAAACTCCGGTCGGTTCAGCCCGGTTTGCGGGCCACGTATACGGTGTTGAAAGATTCTCTATTCTGGAATGGATTGTAGAAGCTCACAACATGACAGACCACTTCGGTGAACACATCCCGCAATACCTCCATGAATACGGAATCTTCGCCCTCATTGGACCACATGGCAAAAATGCCTCGGGGTTTGAGCTGCCCGGCCATACGGCGGATGTTTTCAGCTGTGTAGAAGCTGGCGTTTGAATCGTTCAGCAGTGCGCGAGGCGAATGGTCGATGTCGAGAAGGATGGCATCAAACTCTTTGCCGGGCGCTTCGGGATCGAAGCCTCCGCTCTCGGGACCGGCAACAGCCAGATCAAAGAAGCTGCCGTGAACATAGCGGCTGCGGGCATCTGCGTTGATGTCTTTACCGAGGGGCACATATTCTTGCTGGTGCCAGCGGATAACCGGCTCCAGGTACTCGACTATCAGCAACTCTCCGACCCGTTCGTGTTTGAGTGCGGCTACGGCGGTATAACCGAGCCCCAGACCACCAACGACGACGCTCAGGTTGTCGCCTTCGGCTTCGCCTATTCCGAGATCAGAGAGGGCGACCTCGGCGTCGACAAACATGCTGGACATGAGAAATTCTTCACCAAGCTTTACCTCGAAAATGTCTCTGTCGCCCAGTGCCGGGATGCGGCGACGGCGGAGTGTGATTTCGCCGATTTCGGAGGGTTGGCTATCAATTTGTTCGAACAGACGTCCCACTTCAATGCCTCTTTCTAGTCGTTGGCTTGCCTATCGTCGGGCCTGCATCAATTTTGCACCGTGCAAGCGCCGGTGGGTGCCCCTCTCCCAAAAAACGCTGTGAATACGTCCGTGTACGCTTGGCTCCGCCATCCATGGCTCCGCACATTTTTGGGAGAGGGGCACCCACCGGCTCTTCGTTTTACTCCCCTGTATTCTTCCGCGCCCATATTGGGAGGGGACACACACCGGCTCTTTGATCTATTCCCCTGTATTCTCCGAGGCCTGCATGCAACTATGCAGAATATCCCGCATCTTCTGTGCGCCAAGCTTGTTCATCAGATCAATATTGCGCTGGGGAATTCCGTCCACATCCGGATGGCTGTCAATAGCGGCCTCCAGACTGGCTTCACGTAACAGATGGAGCATGGGGAACGGGGAGCGATTGGTATAATTCTCGGCGGCATCCGATTCGGTATCTGCAAACTGGTAGTCCGGATGGAAACTGGCGATCTGGTATACACCTTCCAGATCCAGATAGGTTAACAACCCGTCGGCAGCACCCAAAAACTCATTGTAGTCCGCAAAACTCTGAAGAACGTGAGGATGAATCAGGAGCGTGGTTTCGGTTTCCGGTTCATCTTCCAGACGCAGCAGTTCAGTTTGCAGGGCCTGGAGCAGTGAATCTTCGTTATCAGCCTCGGAGACCACGAACCGAACCCGGTCTCTGACCAGCTCCCGTTTGGCGAATGGGCAAAGGTTGTAACCAACAACAACGTCTTCGACCCATTTCCGAGTCGCCTGAACTACCGATCCTTCGCTCACAAAAAATTCCTCAGTTGTTGATCCAAACTCAGAAGTTCAAATCGGGCAGTCGGGTGGAACTGTCCAAAAATGTGCGAAGCCATGGATGGCGAAGCCAAGCGTAAAGGGAAGTATTCACAGCGGTTTTTGGACAGTTCCACCCGACTGCCCAGCCCCGAAATTAAAAGCTTCTATAAATAGCCTTGGCTACGAAGATAATCATCGTAGGTGCCACTAAAGTCCGTAATACCCTCAGGCGTCAACTCAATAATCCGGGTCGCCAGTGAAGATACAAACTCACGGTCGTGGCTGACAAAAATCAGTGTGCCGGGATAGTTCTCAAGGGCCAGGTTCAGCGACTCGATGGATTCCATATCCAGGTGGTTGGTCGGCTCATCCATCAGCATCACATTCGGCTTCTGCAGAATCAGCTTGCCAAACAGCATACGTCCCTGCTCACCACCGGAGATCACACGCACGGATTTACTAATGTCATCGCCGGAAAACAGCATACGGCCGAGCGTACCTCTTATCAGCTGCTCGCCACCTGTTGTCCACTGGGCCATCCATTCCGTCAGCGTATCGTCGCCGGCGAAATCTGCTGTGTGATCCTGAGCGTAATAGCCCACTTCGGCGCTGTCCGTCCACTTCACTTCACCGCTGTCAGGCTCGTAAACACCGGCCAGACACTGCAGCAACGTGGTTTTACCAATGCCGTTGGGACCAATGATGGCCACGCGTTCGCCAGCGTCAACCTGCAGGTTCAGCTTGTTGAATAGAGTGTTCCCATCAAAACCCTTGGTCAGCTCCCGTATTGTTACCGCCTGGCGGTGTAACTTTTTGCCTTGTTCAAAACGGATAAACGGATTGACACGGCTGGAGGGTTTTACTTCATCCAGCTGGATCTTGTCGATCTGGCGTGCACGGGAGGTGGCCTGTTTCGCTTTCGAGGCGTTGGCAGAGAAGCGACTTACAAATTGCTGCAGTTCCGCAATTTGGGCCTTCTTCTTCGCGTTATCCGAGAGCATACGCTCACGGGCCTGGGTGGCGGCGGTCATGTACTCATCATAGTTGCCCGGGAACAGCCGTAACTCACGGTAGTCCAGGTCAGCCATGTGGGTGCACACGCTGTTCAGGAAGTGACGGTCGTGAGAAATGATGATCATGGTGCTGCTGCGAGCCACCAGTATGTTTTCCAACCAGCGGATTGTATTGATGTCCAGGTGGTTGGTGGGCTCGTCCAGCAACAACACATCCGGATCCGAGAAGAGTGCCTGAGCCAGCAGCACCCGCAGTTTCCAGCCTGGCGCCAGGCTACTCATAGGCCCTTCGTGTTGTTCCAGGGGAATGTCCAGGCCCAGAAGCAGTTCACCGGCGCGGGAATCGGCGGTGTAGCCGTCCATTTCGGCAAACTGCACTTCCAGGTCGGCAACCGCCATACCGTCTTCTTCGCTCATCTCTGCCAGCGAATAGATGCGATCGCGTTCCCTTTTAACATTCCACAGTTCTTCATGACCCATGATCACGGTGTCCATGACCGAACAGGTCTCGAAGGCAAACTGATCCTGCCGCAGCTTACCCAAGCGAACGTTCGGCTCCAGCATAACCTGGCCTCCCGAAGGTTCAAGGTCGCTACCAAGAATTTTCATCAGGGTGGATTTGCCGGAGCCATTAGCCCCGATCAGGCCGTAGCGATTGCCGTTACCGAACTTGGCGGAAACATTTTCAAACAGGGGTTTGGCCCCGAATTGCATGGTGATATTGGCAGTAGAGATCAAGAAACAAACCTATAAATGTGAGGGCCAGCGCCACGCCGACTAAAGAAAGTCGGCATTGTACAGGTTTGCAGTGACAATCGTGAGACCGCAGAAACACGGATAAAAAGGCTTGCCTCGGGCGAAGGGTACGGGCAGCATTCCCTCTTCGAAGTACCCATTCATTCCATTTAAGGATAGTTACCATGACACAGGCAACCGCACGCCACATTCTGGTAGACAGCGAAGCAAAGTGTGAAGAGTTGAAGAAGGACATTGAAGGTGGCCAGGATTTCGCAGAAGTTGCGAAGCAACACTCTTCCTGCCCGTCCGGCCGTAACGGCGGCGACCTGGGATCTTTTGGCCCCGGACAGATGGTTCCCGAATTCGATAAGGTGGTGTTCAGCGGCGACCTGAACACTGTGATTGGCCCCGTGAAAACCCAGTTTGGCTACCACCTGCTGGAAGTAACCAGCCGCAGTTAAGGGAGACCCTCAGGCGCAACCGCCTCAATGGCTCCTGACAGTTTCAGGAGCCAGGGCCAATACGAGTTCTCTTGGCCTCTTATTTTTGCGGAGCGAGGAAGCGCGCCATCTGGTTGCCGATGGACTCAATCGGATCGGTAATTGCCTGCTGAATACTCCCCGTAACGGTTTTTGAAAACGCAGTCCCCGGACCGCTTTCCAGGAAGTCGATATACAGCCCCATCTCCTGGGAGCTGATTTTTTCATAGGTATGCAGATAACTGTCATACACCTGCTGTTCAACAATGCCACGAATTTTGCCGCGCTGGCTTTCTATGGTCTGTTTGAGTTCATCATAATTCGCCGAATCACGGCTGAACGCAGCCATAGCGGTTGCCAGCCCGAGCTGAACGGCAATGGTGGTATCCACTGCGCTTTCGGTGGCGCGGGATGCGCGATCAAATCGCTCAAATAGCTTGGCGCGGTCGGTGCCCTTGTACTTCTTGTTCAATTCCGTCGCCCTGGCCTGAATCTGCTTCCAGACAGCCGGATCTGAGGCCGCAATTTCTGCCGTAGAAATCTTCCGGGCAACCGGGGTTTGGTACCAGCCCTCTACTGCTTCAAGCTGTTTCCCGGAGAGGTCACGCTCCAGATTTTGCACAATCTGCTGCTCTATATCCGCCGCACGGAAGCTATTAGTGACCACGTACCCAATAGTATCTGCGACCATGGGAGGCAACTGCTGGCTGCGCTTCAGGCCTTCGCGAATACCCTCGCTCATCATGGCGGGGTAGCGATCAACAATATCGTCGATGGGCGATGCCGCCAGAACCTGCTGGGCGCTGGGCGCAGCCATGACCGGGCCTGCCAGAAACAGACCGGTGATTAAAAGAGGTTTAACTAGGGTGCCGAGCTTCATTTAACTATCATCCTGATTGGTGGATGCTGCGTTTATGACACGCGCACCCTCCCCTGAGCAAGCAATCCATGGGTTCCGGAGATGACAGTTTGGTAGGAAAATTCTGGAAACCGGCACGACCGCGCAGGAAACGGCGCCAGACACGCCGCAACCGATGGCGATCCCGCGTGAAATGGTACGGGCTTCCGGTTTTCGGGCTGATTATCGGGACCTGGGCAACGCTACGCTTCAGTCTGCTGGCTCCTGAGCCACCGGTTAATCCCGATGATCTATGCGATATTTTCCGGGAACATACCGTCTGGTATGACTATGCGAGCAACTCTCAGGCACGCTGGGGAACACCCATCGCCACTCAGATGGCCTTCGTTTATTACGAATCATCCTTCCGCAGCCACGCTCAGCCACCCAGAACGCTGCTATGGGGCTTTATCCCCTGGACTCGGCCAACCACTGCCTACGGCTACGCCCAGGCTCTGGACCCTGCCTGGCGAGAATATCTTGCGGCCAACGGCGATGGCTTATTTACAGTTCGTACTGACATGGAATACGCACTGGATTTCGTAGGCTGGTATAACCAACTCACCCATCGACAGCTCGGCATTCCCTTCCATAATCCGCGCCAGCTTTACCTGGCATATCATGAGGGCCGTGGTGGCTTCGCCCGCAAAACGTTCACCCGCAAGCCTGCGGTGACAGCTCTGGCTTCAAGGGTTCAGAACCGGGCCTTTCAATACGATAACCAGCTCAAATCCTGTGAACAGGAATTCCAGTGCTGGCGCTGGTATCAGTTCTGGCCATTCTGCAGCTGAGGACCGGTTACCCGGTGATCATGCTGTCGGGCTGAACTCAATTGCAGACGCCTGGGCCTGCAATCGGTCAACCAGAAACTCCATCACAATGCGAACTCTGGCCATTTGCTGGGTATCCTGACTTACGTGTAACCACAGATCGACACTTTCACCCTCAATCGGATCTGACAGGCGACGCAGTTCTTTGGAGCCCTCACCCAGATAACATGGCAGAACAGCCAGACCAGCTCCGGCACGGGCCAGCGCATGCATCGAGTGCAGGCTATTGCAACGGATGACCGACGTGGCATTTTTCAGGTGCTTGCGATACCACCGGCCCGTTGCCAGATGGCTGAAGGTTTCATCCGGAATAATCCAGAGACAGCCTTCAGGATGGTTCTCAATATCCATATTGCGGTGGCGCCGACAGTAACCGGCGGAACCGTAGACAGCGGACTCAATCGCAGCTATACGCTCACCCTCGAGCGTTGCCTGAGGTTTGTTTTCAGGCCGCAAGGTAAGGTCTGCCTCTCTGTGGTTGAGATTAGTAACGTCGTTATCGGTGAGCACTTCCAGCTCAATATCCGGAAATTCACGCACCAGTTCAGTGAGAATCGACCCGAGCAGCTCACTCATCATCGTGTCTTCGGCCGCCAGGCGTACCTTGCCCACAGGCGCTGAATCCTGCCCTACCAGCTTGCGCTCAAGATTCTCCATATCGACAGACAGCTTTTCAGCACTACGAAAAGCGGTCTCCCCAACCGGCGTCAGCTGCAATCCATCCCGGTTACGCTCAAAAAACTGCACACCCAACGACTCTTCCATCTGGTCCAGCCGACGCAAAACCGTGGTTTGGTGTACACCCAGTATTTCTCCGGCCTTTGCGAGGGTTCCACCTATTGCCAGAGCATGTATATATCGAAGATAATCCCAGTCCATAGCTACTGCATATTTGCAACATGAGTACGAAGTTTAACGTATTCACGCTGCAAAAAAATACCTTTATAGTTAGCCTTATATTCGGGTCAATCCCTTTTAGTAATTTACAAACAGTAACCCATCAGTAAAGGAGGAAGTCGCTATGGCTCAACAGCATATCGCAACCGTTCAACCGCTACCGTCCAGTATCCTCCACAACAGTGCTGGGGTAAGAAGCCAGCACACCCGTGCGGCTGCAAAGATGGCAGTGCAGTTCTTGAGCAGCAAACTGCGTTCATTTAATCGCAAAGCTGCAGCAGCAACGCCTGATATCGCCCAGATGCAGGGTGGCCACTGATTCCAGCCGGGCATAGGTAAAGAGCTGCGCCATATAGCGCAGCTCTGAAACCAGAAGCCAGACTGAAAACGCCGACGATTCCCAAGAGGACCCGTCGGCGTTTTGCATTACACAGTCAGAATTCCCAGATCACTTTCTTCTTCTGCTCAAACCATTCGTCCATTTTACGGTTGTAAACATCCTCGATCACATTGCGCTTGATCTTCATGGTCGGCGTCAGCATCCCGTTTTCCATCGTCCAGGGCTCTTTCACCAAAACCACAAACGCGATTTTTTCGTGCGCCTCGCAGCCTTCATTCACCGCCTTCAGCTCGTTTGTCAGCTCTTGCTCCAGCCCGTCCCGGCTCATGCCCGTTGCAAGCGAACCCCGGACGTCTTCCGAAAGCAGCAGCATCAGGCAGGGCTGAGGCTGATTAGCACCGGCCACGCAGACAACTTCCACCGAAGGGTGGTTAAACCGGTTTTCAATAGGCACCGGCACCACATATTTGCCCTTGGAGGTTTTGAACAGGTCTTTCACCCTGCCTGTAATCCGCAGGTAGCCGTCGGCGTTGATTTCGCCCATATCTCCGGTCTTGAGAAAGCCGTCGGCGGTAACGTCCTCCGTGGTTTTTTCTTCGTTCCGATAATAGCCCAGCATCATGCCCGGGCTTCTTACCTGCAGTTCGTCACCATCACCAATACGATGTTCAACGCCGGGATTCGTCACACCCACGTAGCCGATTCGGGCCTGCCCCGGCCGGCTGGCATGGGAGTAACCGAAGTTTTCCGTCATGCCGTAAACCTCCAGCAGCTCCAGACCGAGGTTGCGGTACCAGGTGATAATCTCTTCCGACAAAGGCGCAGCCCCGGTCAGTGCGGCACGGCAATGATCCAGCCCCAGCTGTCTGAGCACTTTCTTTTTCACCATTGAGCGGACGAACGGAATGCTGAACAGTAACTTCTGTTTCCTGGGCGGCAGTTTGGCATTAACCCCAAGGTAAAACTTCATCCACAGGCGGGGAACAGAGAAAAACAGGGTTGGCCGGGCACGCTGCAAATCCTGCTGGAAGGTTTCCAGAGTATTGGCAAAATACACATGAAAACCGAAATACAGCGACTGGGTTTCCACCGCCGCCCGTTCCGCCACGTGAGCCAGCGGAAGATAGGACAGCATACGGTCGTCTGATGACGCAGTGAACATCTGCTGCAAGCCGTCCGCAACCGACATCATGGCCCGATAACTGTGCATAACCCCTTTGGGGCGCCCGGTACTTCCTGAGGTGTATGCAATGGTAGCCAGCGTATCAGGGTCAGGTAATCTCGGCTTAGCCGGCTCGTGCTCAGCAATAATATCCAGCCACTTGGGAGTATCATTTCGCGGCGACATGGGCAGGGAGATGATCGGGAGATCCGAGGGAATATGCCCTTTTATATCGCTCCAACCATCCGCCGTGCCGTCGAGCTTCCCCAGAAACAGCAGCTTTGCTTCGCTGTGCTCAAGGATATAGGCGGCAGCTTCACCATTGAGGGTGGGATAGAGCGGCACAGATACATGGCCTGCAGCCCAGATAGCCAGATCGGACAGAATCCAGTGCGCACTGTTTTTGCCCAGAATGGCGATGTTGCTGCGCTCTGGTAGTTCAAGGCTATTGATATGGGCCGCCATTCGCGACACCTGATCGGCGGCCTGCTTCCAGGTGATGTCCTCCACCGTGCCGTCAGGATATGGCTGAGTCAGGTATAGCTTTTCCGGGTTACGCTCCGCCCAGTAATACAAACAGTGCAAAGAGGTCTGCCTATGGGGATCCACTGCCATGAAAAACTCCTTTTTTATTTTTTTGTGACATTAATCAATATTAGTCTAAAGTGAAGAACGAAGCGTATCGGATTCCATTACTCATAGGAGACCACCATGAGACAGTCGACTCGCTCTTTCCTGATTTTCCCGGCCTGGGGATTTATCCTGCTTGGCTCAGCCGCTTTCTTGTACAGTGCTTTCGCGGGGATGCTGGGTTCCTGATAATCCAGCTGTAAAAAAATTGCAGAAAAGCGCCTACCGCCGGAAGCGGGTTTCCAGCACCACAGCCGAGTTAGTGCGCTCAACACCTTCAAGATTACCGATCTCATCCAGTACGGCACTCAGCTCCTCCAGAGACTGGGCCTGAACGATGGCTATAAGGTCGTATTCACCGCTTACCGAGAACAACTGAGACACTTGGCTGATACCCTCAAGCGCGGAATTTGTTCGCGCAGTCAGTTTCTGGGCAACTTTTATCGAAACGTGAGCTTCCACCTGACTAGACGAAAAAGCCCCTCCCAATTGCACCGAATATCCGGCAATCACACCGCTGACCTCCAGCCGGGCGATCCTGTTTTGTACCGTTGAGCGCGACAGGTTCAGGGCCTTGGCCAGATCCGTAATACTGGTTCTGGCGTTTTGACGTAGCAGCAAAAGCAGCTTTTGGTCTTTGCTTCCGATCATTTTGGTTACTCGCCTGGTCATTATGAAAAAATAATAGCCCATTTCGAGCATAATGCATCTGCAACCTGCCAGCACATCTCTTCATACTGTCCCGAAACATCGTCAGGTTGCAGCCCATGATCATTCGACCGATTACCGACAGGGATCTGGATACTCTTTTTCAAATAGCTCAGGAATCCGGCCCGGGCTTTACCTCCCTCATGCCCGACAGGGATGCTCTGACGCGAAAAATAGCCCATTCCATGGCCAGTTTCGAGCGCCGGGTTACCAGCCCTGGTGACGAGCATTACTTGTTCGTACTGGAAGATGAAGCCACCGGAGATATTCTGGGCACCACCGGCATAGAAGCGAATGCAGGGCATACCCGGCCGCTTTACCATTTCCGGCGTAATACGATTATCCACCACTCCCGGGATCTTGATCTTCGCCGAAACGTGGAAACCCTGACCCGCTGCAACCATTACACCGGCTATTCTGAAATCTGCTCACTTTATCTGCGGCCGGCGTTCCGCCGGGCCGATGCAGGCAAACTGCTTTCCCGGGTCCGTTTCCTCTTTATGGCGCTGCACCCGGAACGCTTTTCAGACAAGGTCATTGCCGAGATGCGCGGTGTCTCGAACGGCGCTGGCCAATCGCCTTTCTGGGACTGGCTGAAAGCTCATTTCGTTGATATCGAGTTCAGTCACGCAACCCATCTGGTTGGCACCGGCTATACTGACTTCATTGATGAGTTGATGCCTTCCCATCCGCTTTACACCTGCCTGATGAGCCCGGAGGCCCGGGAGGTTATCAGTCAGGTACACAACCAAACCCGGCCGGCCTTGCGGATACTGGAAGCCGAAGGGTTTCAGCACAAAGGACTCATAGACCTGTTTGATGCGGGACCAACGGTTGAGTGCGCCCTGGCCGACATTCAAAGCGTGAGATCCTCTTATGCATGCGCGGTAAGAATTGACGAAACTGACACAGGCACAGGAACTGGCAGCCGTTATGGACGTGCCAGCTACCAGCAAAGCGAACCAACTTTGATTACAAACACAGGCACGGCAGACTTCCGGGCAACGGTCACGTCCGAATTGTCTGCCCAGCCAGATACACTGATTGTTCCCCCTGCCCTCGCTGTAAAACTGTGCCTGGAGAACGGCAAGCTCGCGCGCATTCTGCCTTTAAACCAGGCAGCGCCAGCACAAACCCGAAATACGGCCCCGGAGTTAAATTATGCATACTGATCGCAACGCCTTGTTCGAGAAGCTCTGGCAGAATTATCGTGACGTCACGCCTTCGGCTGTGCAAATCCATCGGATTCTGGGTGCGGAAGAAGGCCACGCGATCATTAACGATCATATCGCCCTGCGAACCTTCAATTTGGCGCCCGTTAGCCTGGACGCTCTTGCAGCGCATTTTCTTGCTCTGGGATATCGCGAAGGGGGCGAATACCACTTCAAAGGCAAGAAACTCTATGCCCGGCATTATGAGCACTCAGATCCGGAGGCTCCGAGGGTATTCATTTCAGAGCTGTTGACGGAACAGTGCTCACCGGAGCTTCAGGCCAGTGTAAAAAAACTGGTAGAAGGGGTGACAAAAGAACAGGTTACAGCGGACGACTTTCTATACTCAGGCCGGCACTGGGATCTGGATTACGACACCTACCGCAAGCTGCTGGAAGAGAGCGAATATGCGGCCTGGCTCGCGGCTTGGGGCTACCGGGCGAATCACTTCACCGTAAGTGTTAATGACCTGCAAAGCTTCCATACAGTCGCCGATGTGAACCAGCTCCTGAAAGATAACGGCTTTTCGGTGAATGTTTCCGGCGGTGAAGTGAAAGGCTCTCCCGAAGATCTGCTTGAACAGTCCTCCACCATGGCCGACCGGGTTCCGGTAAAGTTCAGTGACCGGGAGGCCACCATTCCCAGTTGTTTCTATGAGTTTGCACTGCGCTACAAAAAAGCCGACGGCAGTCTCTATAACGGCTTTGTGGCAGCTTCTGCAGACAAAATTTTCGAGAGCACCCACGCTGGCATGTAACGGATTGGGTGTGCGAGCCCGCATATACTGCTTACCCGCCGTTACAAAGAAATAACCTTTTTACAACGGCGCGGCCCGCCGTCATTGTCTACTTTTTGAACACGAGCACGTTTCGAATATAGCCGGTCAGACAATACCGGAAGCCGTACAACAACAAAAATGTGGCGGTGGGAACAAAAAGCCTACCTCCACCGAGGAGAAAACATGTCTGCATCCGCAAGTCACCTCGACGAGCGCACCCGTGATTCGGGCGGGCTGCTCGAGGACATCATGCCTTCAGCCATCACACTTGCCATGATGTTACGTCACAAAAAAATGGCTGCCTGGCTGCGGTCTGAATTCGATGGCTACCAGGATCGTGACGCCACCCCTCCCTACCGCCTGGATTTACCGGGACATATTGTCGCAAAATCACCGCAATATGGATGGATTCCGGCACCGGTAAGCGATCATCAGAAACTTGAGTTTGGCCATATAGATCTCATGGAAGGTACCAAGTCCCTGGAAAAAACCTGCGTCAACAGCAAAAAAGGTGACGGCAACCGGCTATTGCTGGATGTCGATGATATGGCTGTTTTGCAGAAACAGATCAACCTGAGCGCAGAGCTGGCCATCAACCTCAGCCGCGATGTGTATTTGCGCCTGCTAAAAACCGTAAGAGGCGCAGTTTACCTGTGGACGCAGGCACTGATGGAAAAAGGCCTCGCGGGAGAGCATAACCATTACAGCCCCGAAGAGCGCGCGCAGGTTGCGGAACTGGACGACCCGGAACATTTCTGGCGCAGAGCCATGGATGAGCTAGACAGCCTGCCCATTCCGGATGTGCGTTCCGCAGGCTTTTTCGAGAAGATGTTCGGGCGGGCAAGCTGAGCTAAACTGACTCCTTGTTCCGGGACAATCCCGTTTTTGTTCAATGCAACAAGGAGTAACGATGAAGCCTGCCTTCACGCTTCTGCTGGCCTGCCTTTTTATGCTGGCAGGCTGCCAGTCGCTGTCAGATCAAAAATCGATCATCGAGCCAGGCAACGAAAACCTGCCGGGCAAAGACCGCAATACCGTCCTTCTCAGTGCCCAGCACTGCCTGAGCGAATATCTGCGTGATCAGCGCAGAATTCATTTCGGCCCCTGCCTCAAGATCATCAGTGTGGACGACCATCCTCCGCAGGTTCGGGAAGATGGTTTTATAGCGCTACCCGTAGCCACTCCCGTGACCCTTGGCACCAGCTGCGTCTACCGCCATTCTGACGGTTCACCTATACCCGCAACAATGGAAACAACGGATTTCCGTGTTACCTCGCAAACATTTACCGAGCCCGGGAAGCGCTGGTATCTGCACGCACACAAGCAGGCGAGACAGGTTATCGGCTGCGAGCCCACGCTCTCGCGTTCAACAGGCCCGACCTACAAAACGAACTGACGGCTTGAAACAGTTCCGGCGACGATTACCTGACATAACTCCGACCATGAGAATCCGGCCTTCATGACTACTGATATCAGCATCGTCTGGCTTGGCGCACTGGCAAGCCTGTTGGCAGGCCTTGCAACCGGTATAGGTGCCCTGGCGGTCTTCTTCGTCAAAACCCTGTCTGACCGGCTGCAGGACAGTATGCTGGCGGGTGCTGCGGGCGTGATGCTGGCAGCCTCCTTTTTCTCGTTACTGCTTCCGGGGCTGGAGCATGGAGAGGCGCTGTTGGGCTCAACCTGGGCTGCAGCGCTGCTGGTGATATTCGGCATACTGTCCGGTGCAGGGGCGCTGTACTATATCCACCAGAAACTGCCCCATGAACACTTCAACCTCGGGCCGGAAGGCCCTGACGCCTCGCATGTCCGCCGCATCTGGCTCTTTATTATTGCCATAACGCTGCATAATTTTCCGGAGGGCATGGCGGTGGGCGTTGGTTTTGCCGGGGGAGATGTGCGCAACGGCTATGTGCTGGCGATGGGCATTGGCATTCAGAATATTCCTGAAGGCCTTGCCGTTGCATTCTCACTGATGGCCATTCAGTACTCCCGGACCAAGGCATTCACAATCGCGCTGCTGACCGGGCTGGCCGAGCCCATCGGCGGCGTATTCGGCGCTGCCCTGGTATGGCTGGCTGAGCCGATTATGCCCTGGACTCTGGGTTTTGCTGCAGGTGCCATGCTGTTCATTATCAGCAATGAGATTATTCCGGAAACCCACCGGAACAGCTACAAAACGCTGGCGACCTTCTCCCTGCTGGTCGGCTTTGTTGTGATGATGTTCCTGGACGCCACATTGGGGTAGTCTGACGTCAGACCACTATTTAGATCATTATTTAGATCGCTACGGAGAAAATACTTTGCCCGACAACAACAAAGCACCGGGTCCGTTTGAGTTCGACTATATCGTGGCAGGCGCCGGAACAGCCGGTTGTCTGCTGGCCAACCGCCTGAGCGCCAACCCCGAGAACCGTGTTTTACTGATCGAAGCCGGGGGGCGGGACAACTATCACTGGATTCATATTCCTGTGGGTTATCTCTACTGCATCGATAACCCACGCACCGACTGGTGCTTCCGCACAGAGCCGGCACCGGGCCTCAACAACCGGTCGCTGATATATCCCCGCGGCAAAACCCTGGGTGGCTGCTCCAGCATCAACGGCATGCTGTACATCCGCGGCCAGGCAAGGGACTACAATCGATGGGCAGAAATAACCGGCGATGACGCCTGGAGCTGGGACAATTGCCTGCCAGATTTCATGCGCCATGAAGATCATCATGGTCTGGACGCCGGCGACCCTGAAGATAGCGCTCACAAGCGCTTCCACGGCCATGGCGGTGAATGGCGGGTGGAGCGCCAGCGCCTGCACTGGCAGGTCCTTGAAGACTTTGCGGAGGCAGCAGTTCAGGCAGGCGTTCCCCGCACAAAGGACTTCAACCGCGGCGATAATGAAGGCGTGGATTATTTCGAGGTAAACCAACGTGCCGGCTGGCGCTGGAATACCTCCAAGGCCTTTTTGCGAAGCGCCTCGAAACGACCCAACCTCACAGTCTGGCACTCTACCCAGGTACTGAGCCTCGAAATGAATACGGATGGACAGAAGCCCAAGTGCACCGGAGTGCGCGTAGCAGATGCCAACTCTGGTAATGAGACGCTCGCAACGGCCAGCCGCGAAGTTATTCTCTCGGCCGGCTCGATCGGCTCACCCCAACTGTTGCAGTTGTCTGGCATAGGGCCGTCCGATCTGCTTCAGGAATTAAGCATTCCGGTGGTAGCAGACTTGCCAGGGGTAGGCGAAAACCTTCAGGATCATCTGCAAATCCGCTCTGTCTACAAGGTAAGGAACGCCCTCACCCTCAATACCATGGCCAACTCCCTGTGGGGTAAAGCCCGGATTGGCCTTGAATATCTGTTAAAACGCTCAGGCCCCATGAGCATGGCGCCTTCACAATTGTGCGCATTCACCCGCAGTTCGGATGAATACGACTACGCCAATATCCAGTACCACGTTCAGCCCCTGAGCCTGGATGCCTTCGGCCAGCCCTTGCACAATTTCCCGGCCATTACTGCCAGCGTATGCAACCTCAACCCCACCAGCCGGGGCTCGGTACGTATCCGCAGCCGCGACCCCCTGGAGGCGCCGGCTATTGCACCCAATTACCTGAACACTGCAGAGGACAGAAAGGTGGCGGCAGACTCACTGCGAGTAACACGTCGCATCGCCGGGCAGCCGGCCTTTTCAAAGTATCTGCCCGAGGAATACAAACCTGGGTCGCAGTATCAGACCGACGAAGATTTGAGCCGTCTGGCCGGCGACATCGGCACCACTATTTTTCATCCGGTGGGTACGACCCGCATGGGGCGAGCCGATGATGCAATGGCCGTGGTGGATTCTCACCTGCGGGTAAGGGGCGTAAACGGTTTGCGCGTGGTGGACGCGAGCGTGATGCCAGTGATCACCAGCGGCAACACCAACTCACCGACACTGATGATTGCCGAGAAAGCGGCAAGGTGGATTCTGGCCGGCGATTAAGCTGTCTGCGCAGACAGCTCGACGATATCCTGATATTCCCGGATCTGAACCACCTGTTCGGCCGCAGATTCCGATGCCAGACTGCAGGCCTCGTTCACCATGGCATTGGCAACCGTCGCCGCTTCGATGCCACGGTACTTTTCCAGCGGGCCAACAAGAACCCGGTTGATCAGTGGCATGGCTTTAATGCCCAAAGCCTCTCCAAGACGATTCTCATTCCTGGCACCCAGCAACAGGCTGGGGTGGTAAATTGAAAGATAAGGATACCCAAGCCCCTTAACGCCATCCTCCAGCTCGCCTTTGACTCGATTATAGAAAATAGTCGATGTAGCAGATGAACCGATGGCAGACATCAGAATGAACGCGCGTGCACCCGCAGCACGGCCAAGCTCCGCCGCTTTCAGGCAGTAGCCATAATCCACTTTGCGGAACTGCTCCTGAGAGCCGGCCTTTTTGATGGTCGTACCCAGGCAGCAGATGATCGCATCCACATTAAAGAGCTCTGCATGGTCTTCCATGCGATCAAAATCCATTTCCTGCTGGCGCAACCTGGCGTGAACAGTCTCCATCTGCTTCCGGACAGGCACGACAACCGACTCAACCTCATCGCGAGCCAGTAATCCAGCGAGAACAAATCCACCGGTTAACCCGGTCGCTCCCAATAACATTACTCTCATAACATTCTCTTCTATCAGTACAGGTGCTCATCGTACCAAAGACTCAACCAGACCGGGCCTGTCTTTTTTTGTGTCCAGAGAGTCTTTATAGCTACTTCTACAATCCTTTCAGGTACTGCAACCCGGACAGCTGATCCATCTGGCCACGAATCCAGATAACCCGATCCCACACATAAGGTGAGGGAGAAGCAACACTCAACACCTTGGGATTAGGCAAAACCGCCGCAAGCCTTGCCGCCTGCTCTGCCGACAGCTGGCGCGCTGGAACACCGAAGTACACCCTGCTCGCTGCCTCGACACCGTAAACACCGGGACCGAATTCGGCAATATTCAGGTACACCTCGAGAATCCTCCGTTTGGACCAAAGCCCGTCAATGGCCAGCGCAAGCCCGGCTTCCAGTGTCTTACGAACAAAGCTGCGGCCATTCCAAAGAAAGAGGTTTTTCGCCGTTTGCTGGGTAATCGTACTGGCCCCTCTGAGACCTTCACCTGCGCGATACTCAGTAAGCGCTTTGCGAATCGCCGCAAAATCGACACCCCAGTGGCTGGGAAATCGCTGATCCTCACTCGCCACAACCGCAAGCGGCATCCACGGAGAAATATCTGAAAAGCCAACCCATTGCTGCCGAACCTCCTGATCAGGGTTCGCAAAACTGTAGCTGAGAATAAACGCGGAGGTCGGTGGGTTCACATACCGGAACAGAAGCAACAGGGCAGCAAACAGCAGCACCAAAGTAATTAATGCCCAGGCAAGCCCACGGGAAACCCGCTTCACTATCGATTTACGGGCCATAAATGATTTACCTGAGCCCCGCCTGTTCGTCTTGAGTTTCCCCCGTTCTCACCACCGACACACCAATAACCCGAAGACAATGTTTGCGACACACAACATGCAGCGGTGTTTTGCCGGCCTCGTCACCGTCCACGGTAACGGTCTTCGGCCTGGATGTCAGAATGTCGCAGCGCCTACCCTTCAAATGCACAACAGTACTGGTGCGATTCGGGGATTTACCACTAAACTGAACCATAAGAAATGTCAGCAGCAACTGCGCCAACGGGCGGGGTTTCACCGCAATAATATCCAGTAACCCATCATCTGCCGTAGCTTGCGGAATCTCGTTACCACCTCCGAAAAAAGCACCACTGGACACCGCGATCGACAGCCAGCGCCCACTCACAAAAGCCTGATCACATTTTATTTCCGCATGAAAACCACGTTTGGCATTCACCCTTCGCAACAATTCGACGCCATAGCTGAAGCGACCCAAAAGCTTTTTTGTGGGGCCTTGTGACTCTCTGGCCGGAAGTGTTCCCAGACCAATGTGGGCAACGTTCAGGAATAAACCGTCGCCAAACTCTGCCACATCCACCACCTGCGTAACGCCTCGCTGAATCAGCTCGCACACAGCTGCTGGCTCTTCCGGCAGGTCCAGGTTACGGGCGAAATCGTTAGCAGTTCCCGATGGTAAAACGGCCAGTATTGCGTTGCGTTCAAGGCATAACCGAGCACCCGCGTTGACCGAACCATCGCCGCCCGCAACCATAACAATGTCATCTGGCTTTACTTGATCCTTCCAGCCCTGTTCGCGGAAATCACAACACGACGGGCCACTGATGCCTGCATTTTTCAGTTTCCCAAGCCAGAACTCCCGGCCTTTCTGGCCATCGCCTGCCCCTGGATTCGCAACCAGCCAGTAGGTCATATCATTTTTATCTCTGTAACAGCTTCAGACATTTTTCGGGAAAAACTCTGATCAAAGATACCTTAAACACATCTTTTCTGACGTTACGATAAGGACACTGGAGCCAGCTCAAATTTACAAATTGTCAGGACCACGAAGCCCGTGATGCAATGGCGCTTGCCGCAAACTACGGCGGTCTGGCATTCAATAAAACAGCCTTGGGCTATGTGCATGCCATTGCGCATCAATTATACGGGGCGCCTCTGTGAAACTACCAGCGCAACGCCAGTGATGGAAACGATGCCGCCGACAATTGCCAGCACGCCCAGGCGCTCATCAAACAGCCAGAAAGCTTCCACGGCGGTTACCGGGGGTACCAGATAGAACAGGCTGGCGACCTGGGATGCAGCACCCCGGCGAATCAGCCACATCAGAAGCAGTATCGCACCAATGGAAACGCCCAGAACCAGCCACGCCATGGAGAGCTGTAACTGCACAGACCAAACCACCTCGCGGGTTTCCAGAAACATAGCACCCACGGCGAAGAACACTGCAGCGGCGCCATACTGAATAATGGTGCCCGCAACGAGATCTGCTCCGGTGCCATGGCGCTTCTGGTAAACCGTACCAATAGAAATACCCGTCAGGGCCAGCAGGGCCCAGACCAGCGTCCAGAGCGGAAAGCCCGCCCCCGGGTTACCGGCCCCGCCAAACTTCTCCAGCAGAACCAGCGTTACACCCAACAAACCAAGCCCTAACCCCAGCCATTGCCGCCATGAAACAGTCTCTTTCAAAATGAGAACGGCAACACCTGCTGTAACCAGAGGCTGCAAACCGACCACCAGGGACACTATTCCCGACGGCATTCCACCCTGAATCGCGTAGTAGACACCACCAAGATAACAGCCGTGAACCAGCAGCCCGGTTATCGCAAGATGCCCCGCTGCCCGCCAGCCTGGCCAGCGGGTTTTGAGCAACCAGGCTAGACCACCAAGCAGGGTCAGCGTCAGCAGCATCCGGATCAGCAAAAGGGTAAATGGCTCTGCATAGGGCAAGCCATACTTGGCACCAATAAAACCGGTGCTCCATAACCATACAAACAGGGCGGGGACAAAAAAAGAATAGAAAAACGATTGCATACCGGGCTGCCGGGGTCAGTTATCTGAAACGTCAGTCAGTGTAGAGACTAACTCGCATACGGAACAGATACAGACACCCGGCCGGTTAACCATTACAGATTTCGGTCGGCATCGGCTACGTGGGTCATTATGTTGCGAGGATGGACTGCAGCTGCTGAGTCAGCTCTACAGCCTCGCTGCCCAGCGGCGTGAGGTAACCTCCGTCATCCTGGGTAATCAGCCCTTTTGCAAAAAGGCGCTCTGCTGCCTGAACAGTTTCAGATGCCGCATCGTGCCTGTGTACTTTGATACCAGCCTGACCTGAGGAGGATTCAAACTGGGACAGCAAACTGAGTTCGGCAATATGATCTGAAGAAAATGGCATTGTGTTTCCTTGTCTGGTGTTGGTGGTCAGATACTTTTGGATTTCTTGTCCTGATCAAGGGTCAAATCCCGCTCAGTTTCATTCCACTGCTCGGAAAGTGCTTCATACGCATCCGAGAAGCCCTTTTTGGCTTGCTCCCACGCCGACGCTGAACTGGCCTTAAGCTCGTTATACCAGGCTTGCACACGTGCGCGTTGCTCTCGCAGAGACGCCAGGCTTTCCTGCGAACGTTCCCGTGCGAGCTTGCTCATGTCGTCCCAATTTTCTGAAAGCTCTTTCTCCAGCTCTGCAATACGCTTATCGAGAGCTGAGAGTGTCCGGTTAATCGCATCTTCTGCCTGGTCTTTCTGGTCGGCACCGTATTCCTGCAATGCCTCGCCAAGCTCTCGACTCTCCTGCTTGAGCTCATCCACAGATGAATCCGTTGATTCCGCATGGAGTGGCGCGGCAAGAACACAGGAGGCTACAACAAGCAGAGCACAGGTAATATGTTTTAAGGTCATAAATTACTCCGGAGCTACGTTCCTCAAGAATAGCAGTCATGCCAGGATAACAATATCCCGACCAACAGCTTATCTTATAAAAGCTTAATTAACTGACAACAAAACCGCTTTATGTCATTAAAAACATAACTTTAAAACTATAAAAGCGCATTATGAATCGTTCCACGGTGACTCCCGGGCTACTCAATAATTGTGCATTCGTGCTTCCTGTGCCACGTTTATATTGAAGCCAAAAAGGAGGAAAGCATATGCTTTATTGGGCTGTCATTTGTCTAGTCATCGCCGTTATTGCTGGTGTTCTCGGTTTCGGGGGCATTGCGGGCACAGCGGCGGGCATCGCCAAAATACTGTTCTTTATCTTTCTCATTCTGCTGGTGATATCTCTGGTCGCCAATGCAGTTCGCGGGCGGGGACCGAAGATCTAGCACTCTGAATAAATCTTATCAGTGTTTCGGCCCGGGCATCTGCAATACGCCCGGGTTTCTCCCTCCCGGTAACATTTCTCCGACAAGACGTAATGCCATTTCTGCCCGGTAACACCGTATAATTTCACGCGTGTCTGTTTTAATATGACTTAGAGAACAACTGTTGATTGCGCTTTCCGCGAGTAGCCAATGATACGCCCCCAACATATTGCCTTGTCCTTCCTCAGCGCGCTGTTCTGGCTTTCTGCACCTGCCATGGCAGACAGCATCGAACGGATTGTGCATCCCGATGGCCGCGTTGAATTTACCAACGTAAAAAGCAGCAGTCCCGGACGAGCCTCCAGCAAAAGCGAGACCGTTTTCCGGTATCGGGACGATAACGGCATTGTCGCTTACAGCGGAACCAAGCCTTCGGTTGCGGATTTCGACGTCATCAGCTTCCACTGTTACGCCTGCGACCCGGACTCTCGCATCAACTGGCGCACAACGCCACTATTCGCTGGCCGCTACGAGACAGAAATCAAAACAGCCGCCCAGGAGTATGGCGTAGACCCAGCGCTGGTGCGCGCGGTTATTCATGCGGAATCTGCATTCAACGAAAAGGCGCTATCCCCAGTGGGCGCACAAGGGCTTATGCAGCTGATGCCGGGAACAGCTCTGGAAGTCGGCGTTAAGAATGCCATGGTGGCAGCAGACAACATCCGCGGCGGAGTCACCTACCTTGCCAAAATGCTGGAACGCTTCAAGGGTGACACCCGATTGGCAACCGCAGCCTACAACGCCGGGCCGGGGGCTGTAAGCCGGTACGGCGGAGTTCCTCCCTATGCCGAAACCAAGGCTTACGTAAAGCGAGTAGGCATACTGCACGAGCGGTATGCCAGCAACTGATTAATAAACCGGCCGACCCGTCCCTGAGTGTGAGCGCTACCGGCCTAAACAGCCGCTTTACTCAGATGCTGCAATCAGGCTGGCGTTGCCACCGGCTGCGGTTGTATCCACACAGAGATGACGCTCAATCACAAAACGCTGATCAAGAGTATGCTCAGTGATCAGCGGCAACAGTGCGCCTTCGCGTTTGGCCAGAGCCAGACGATACTTCCGCAGGAGGGGCTGCTCAGCACAGCTTACAACCGCTTCAAATCCGCCGGCGGTGGCCAGTGCTTCCGGCTCAAGATGGCCCTCAACCCCCACGATTGGCAGCCCAGCTTGCGCAGCACGGCTCACAGCGTCTTCAACGCCCGGGGCAATCACCACCACCTTGTTGCCTTGAGACAGCGCCATGGCAGCCTGTGCCAATGCCGTTTCCTTGTCCGGCCCGAGGCACAACACAACGCCACGAGCGTGATTAGAGAGACGGTTAAGCTCGCCCGTTGGGCCCGGTAACTCTTCTGCGTGAGCATCCAGCGGCTCAGGCACCTCACCGAAAACCGGTTCGATGGCCTCAATTCTGACTTTCGGAGCAAGGACTTTGAGCTTGCCCAAATTACCGATCAGCCCTTCCAGCTTCTTACCACCAATCGCTTTACCAGCGGGCTCAGCCGGGCGCTCAGCTGTGGCGCCTTTCAGGAAACGGCGAACATACTGCGGGCCACCGGCCTTGGGGCCAGTCCCGGAAAGTCCTTCACCGCCAAACGGCTGGGAGCCGACGATGGCACCAATCTGGTTACGGTTAACATAGGTGTTACCTACCTTGATACGGCTGGTAATCCGGTCAACCCTGTTATCAACCCGGCTGTGAATACCGAAGGTTAACCCGTAACCTCTGGCATTTACCGCATCCACAACCTTATCGATCTCCTTGGCTTCAAAGGTAGCCACGTGCAACACCGGCCCGAAGATCTCTTCTTCCATATCTTCGATCCCGCTGACTCTAAGTACGACCGGCGAGACAAAAAGCCCCTTCTCCGGCACCGGAAGCTTTTTAAGCAGACGACCTTCACGCTCAAACTTATCGCAGTGATCCACAATTTTCTTGCGGGCCGTCTCATCAATCACCGGGCCCACGTCAGTGGAAAGCGCCCAGGGATCGCCAATACCCAGCTCTTCCATGGCTCCGAATAGCATTTCGAGCAGGTGATCAGCAATGTCCTTCTGCACATACAGCATCCGCAGTGCTGAGCAACGCTGGCCGGCACTCTGGAACGACGATGCCAGTACATCGCGAACCACCTGCTCTGGCAGGGCCGTCGAGTCTACAATCATGGCGTTCAGGCCGCCGGTTTCCGCCACCAGCGGCGCATCCGGAGCCATGTTTTCTGCCATTACCTTGTTGATTCGTTGAGCCGTTGCGGTTGAGCCGGTAAAGCACACGCCCGCTACGCGGGAATCAGAAGTAAGAGCAGTGCCCACCGTGGCGCCCGAACCCGGCAGAAGCTGGATAGCGTCTTTGGGAATCCCGGCCTCGTACATCAACTCAACAGCGCGAACCGCGAGCAACGACGTTTGCTCCGCCGGCTTGGCCACGACGGCGTTACCAGCAGCCAGGTTCGCAAGAATCTGGCCGGCAAAGATCGCCAGCGGGAAGTTCCAGGGGGAAATACAACATATAACACCGCGAGCTTCACCGCTGTCTTTGTAACGCAAGGCTTCATTGGCATAAAACTGCGAGAAATCGACGGCCTCACGAATTTCTGCGACGCCATCAAGCAGGGATTTACCGGCTTCCCGTGTCGTCAGTGCAAACAGTTCGTGGGCGTTTTCTTCCAGCAGATCACCCACTCTGCGAACGCAAGCTGCACGCTCTTCCGCAGGCATTGCCGACCAGCTTGTGAAACCTTGCTGAGCGGCAGTAATGGCAGCGTCCACATCTGCCTCATTAGCCTGGGTAACGTGCCCGACCAGATCATCCGGGTTCGCCGGGTTTTTGACTTCCAGCACTTCTGTGCCGGCTATTTCTGCAGCGATAAGCGGGCCGCCTGCCCAGCGATGGCTGCGATATGCATCGCGGCCTTCGTCGATCTGAGCAACGGTGACCGGGTCGGTAATATCCCACCCTTTGGAGTTGCGACGCTTGGAACCAAACAGATTCTCAGGGCGCACAATCACCTTGCTGGAAAGGTTTTCACCCAGCTCCTGGACAGCGTCAATGGGATCCTTCGCTATGTCTTCGGGGGAGATACTGGTATCCACAATCTGATTAACAAAAGAACTGTTAGCCCCATTTTCAAGCAGGCGGCGCACCAGGTAAGCCAGCAGATCACTGTGCTTGCCTACGGGCGCGTAAATCCTGCAGGGCACACCGCTCTCTCTGAGAACCTGGTTGTGCAGCGACTCGCCCATACCGTGCAGGCGCTGAAACTCGTAATTTTTCAGGCCTGCAGTTCTCGCCAGCTCGAGAATGGCAGACACAGAATGGGCGTTATGGGTGGCGAACTGCGGGTAAATGCGATCGCTCATGCCCACCAGCTTTTTGGCGCAAGAGAGGAAGGCAACGTCACTGCACGCCTTGCGGGTGAAAACAGGAAAGTCAGTCAGGCCCATGACTTGGGCGCGCTTGATCTCGGCATCCCAGTAGGCGCCCTTCACCAGACGAACCATGATACGACGGTCGAGCTTTTCAGAGAGTGCGTACAGCCAGTCGAGCGTATGCGCGGAGCGCTTGCCAAAGGCCTGAACGACCACGCCAAAACCTTCCCAGTCAGCCAGTGCCGGGTCGGACATGATGCCTTCGATGACATCCAGAGAAATATCGAGGCGATCCTGTT
This sequence comes from Marinobacter antarcticus, assembly GCF_900142385.1. Taxonomy (NCBI): domain Bacteria; kingdom Pseudomonadati; phylum Pseudomonadota; class Gammaproteobacteria; order Pseudomonadales; family Marinobacteraceae; genus Marinobacter; species Marinobacter antarcticus. Next base: position 1,535,181 of record NZ_FRAQ01000001.1, on the reverse strand, counting down.
CCTCGGCGTCAATATTGAAGCCCATGTTGGCAGCCGCCGCTTTCTTGGCCAGCTTCAGCGCACGGGGTAGCAGCTCAGTCATTACCCGCTCTTTGTGACCATACTCGTAACGGGCCAGCAACGCAGAGAGCTTGACGGAGATACCCGGATTTTTGCGTACATCACCTTTGCAGTTCTTGGCGATGCTATCGATGGCGCTGGAATAGGATTCGAAATAACGCCGGGCGTCGGCATCGGTACGCGCGGCCTCACCAAGCATATCGTAGGAATAAGTGTACCCCTTCGCCATATAGGACTTGGCTTCACTCTGAGCTTCTTCAATGTCACGGCCCAGAACAAATTGGCGGCCCATTTCCTTCATGGCCTGACCTGCAACCGTGCGAACTACCGGCTCACCCAAACGCTTGACCAGCTTACGCAGAGTCTCACCTACTGTATGACGCTCGGAATCCTTCAACAGGTTGCTGGTCATCAACAGCGCAACCGTAGTGGAGTTGATAAATGATGAGGTCGCTTTACCTACGTGGGACCCCCAGTTGCCTGAGGTAATCTTATCTTCAATCAGTGCATTGACAGTTGTGCTATCCGGCACGCGTAACAGCGCCTCTGCCAGACACATAAGCGCTACGCCCTCTTTGGTGGTGAGGCCGTATTCCGCAAGAAACTTTTCCATGATCGTAGATTTTGCGCTTCCGCGCACACTGCGAACCAGATCGGCTGCACGAGCAGAGATCGCTTCACGCTCGGCCTTGGACAACTGAGCGTCAGCAATCATCTCGTGAATCACTTTGAGCTCATCTTCGAGATAATAATCGCGAATCGCCTGCCGGCTTTCGGCAAGTTCGGGAGACCCTGATTGCTGCGATAACATAGCTTTACCCTCTCAGTTGTTTATCTTTTCCGCATTCTACCTACAACGACAAAGACTGTTGCACTGTAAAAGCTGAAAACACGCATCGTTCCGGCTTTATTAGACGATTAAAATGTATTAATTCCCTTTTATGGAATACCCTTTCAGGTAAATCGATCTCAGTCGACAAGCCAAAATGATCTAAATCCCTTGTAGCATCTGGCGTTTACAGACTACAGCATAGCGCCCCTGTCGATGACTTGCCCAAAAGTGCCGATTTCGCACTTTAGCGGGTATCTACGACCGGAACGACCAGGAAGATCAGACGGATAAAGGTATAGCAAGGACATGACAGCATGAACGAACTCGACCGAATCGATCACTCCATTATTCGGGAATTGCAAAAGAATGCGCGGATTACGATCACCGAACTTGCTTCCCGCGTTGGCCTGTCAAAAACCCCGTGTCAGGTGCGCATGCGGCGGCTTGAGGAACAGGGCGTTATCACCGGCTACACGGTTCTGGTTAATCAGACCAAACTGGGGCAAAGCCACATCGCCTTCACCCAGATCACCCTGAACGATACCAGCAGCGATGCGTTGGAGGCCTTCAATCAAGCCGTCAAGGAGATTTCTGCTATTGAGCAGTGCCACATGATTGCCGCCAGTTTTGATTACCTGATGAAAGTGCGGACACGCAACATGGCAGAGTACCGACAGGTCTTGGGGGAGCAGATTTCTGCCCTGCCCCATGTGCTGCAAACAAGTACTTTTGTGGTAATGGAAAACGTAAAAGATACAGGACTCTGAGGAGCCTATTTGTTGACTCTGGCCAGGCCCAGAGAAGACACGTGTAAGCCAAGCTCGCTTCGGTAAAGTGCATTGCCAACACCAAGCACAATGTTCTCTACCGTAAAGTTAGATGACACAGCGCTGGCACCGCCAGTGGAGCGGGACTCCAGAACGAGCACTAGCCGCAGCAAATCAAGGAGCCGGATGACCAGGTCCAGAATACCGAAATCTTTCGGTGCATCATCGATGCGGGACAGGACATATGCTTTGGCTGCCTCTACCACAAAAGTTTCGTGGTCGGTCAGGTGTTCAGTACCCAGACATTTTATCGATTCGACGCGCTGCTCCCGTTCGCGCCTGATGGCCTCCATACAAACCTGGCCGGAGTTTTCCGGCGTGTCTCCCCCGCGTAGAATACCCGCGAGCCGGAAATCCACTTTGCCCTCGCTGCGCATTTGATCGTACTCGTTTTTCAGGCTTTCTTTTGCGTGGGGCAGGTACCGGCGAATCGCCGTCTCGCGGGCTCGCTCCAGTTCTTCAGTCGTCGCCAGCGCCACCAGCGAACTCATCACGCGTACGCAATGAAGCAAGTGCTGCCAGCTAGCCGGCTCAATTGAGCGCGGATTATCCGGAAGGACCCGCTTGGCAGATACAAACTCGAAGTATAGGGCGGTCACTTCCTGCTCTGAAAAATCAGAGGTGCGAATAATCCGCCGCAGCCCCAGCTTTTCAATATCCCGCAAAAGACTGGGAATCAGCATCAGGACGTAATGTTGCGCGCCTTCCGATATCGACATGTCTGCCTACTGCTCCACTTTGAACCTGCCCTTACCATAGCACCAAGACCCTTCTCTCGCTGCCTCCATTTCGCCATTGGCGGTCAATCTTGTCTGCCAGACGCTCTGCCAGAACAGCCATCGGCGTTACACTCTCAAGATCAGTTCACCAATAACAACAGGCCCGCCATTTACATGTATGGCAAACGACTGGAACGCGATGAGCGTGGCCCGGATCCGCTTTTCCGATGCAGAGATCTACTTTGGCAGCCATCACTGGCCGCTGTGGGGGTCAAGACAGGATTCAGGACTTCTTGGTCAAACAACGGGATACCTATAAATTCATTCATGACCAAAGCGTTCGCCTTATGAACCGGGGGTTCACTCCAAATGAAATCGCCGAAAACGTGAAGCTCCCGGCCGCTCTGAATGAAGATTTTCACAACCAGGGTTACTACGGAACTGTCTCCCACAATGCCAAGGCGGCGTACCAGAACTATATGGGATGGTTTACCGCCAACCCTGCAAAACTCAACCCTTTGCCGGAGGCCGAAGTGGCTAAGCGTTACGTTGAAATGATGGGCGGCGCCGACAGCATCCTGGAGAAGGCCAGCAGCAGCTTTGACGCCGCAGCTGACATGGGCACGTATGAGGGCAGGAAAACTTACCGATCTCGATGAAAGCTACCTATTAGTCCTGGACAACTCGGTCCTGCACAACCGGAAAACCAGCAGTGACACACCAGCCGACGCGACCCTGAAGCACCCTGAACCCAGCTCTCCCAGGATCAACCTGAGAGGGCTGGCTCCGCTTCTCTGCCCTTGGCGCGGCGCGCCAGGTGAAGCACCCCCACACCAATCGCCATCACCAGCAGGGTAAGCCATAGGCCGTTGGTATAGTTACCCTCGACATCGGCCAGATAGCCGACAACTGCGGGCGCCAGCATCTGGGCAATACCATAGCTGAAGGTGAGTCGGCTCATGGGCCGGGAAGGGTTTTCCGGGAACACACGTCCGACCATCGCCAGCATCATGCTGACAATGCCGATGAAGCTGGCACCATAGACAACAGCGCTGAGCATGACGCTGACCATACTCGTGTCGACAATCAGCATCAGAATGCTGACAGCATTGAGCGTGTACGCCAGATAGAGGGCCGTCCACTGTCCCCAACGGCGCGTAAACACGTCCCAGAGCCAGCAGGCAGGTGTCGCCGACAGGCCGGCGACCAGCCAGATAAGCCAGCCATGGCCGCTTAGTCCTGGAATGGATTCGGCAATCGCTACCAGGAACGTCGCCGTGACCACATATCCGACACCGGCGCAAAAATAGGCCAGCTGCAGAATCACGATAAACCGGCTCCGCTCATCACTACCTGCCTTGCCTCCGGTTCGCGGCAGCGCACACGCACGATAGTCCGGCATCCAGCGCCAGGCAGGAACCAGCAGCGCTAGCCCGACCAGACCGTATATCACCCACTGCTGGTCCCAGCTGAACGGACCTTTAATCAGCTGTGCCAGAACCGCCGTCAGAACAATCCCGAGCCCGATGCCCGAAAAGAACACACCAAGCTCGGATTTTTCGTTGTTCTTGATCAGCCAGCTCATCAGCAGGCCGGCACCGAGCAACATTCCGGCTGAAGTGCCCAGGCCGGATACAAAGCGCAGCGCAAACCACAACCATACGTTGGAGGTGAACCCCATAAGAACAGTGGAGACAACCGCGACAACAAGCCCCAGCTGATACAGCTTTACCTTGAGGTCAAGATCACTGATCCGGGTGATCAGAAGCGCACCGGTAAGGTAGCCGGCATAGTTTACCGTCGCGAGCATGCCAACCACAGACTGGCTCAGCCCGAGCGCTTCCACCATCTCGGGGATCATCGGCGTATACGAGAACCGGGCAATACCGACAGTGACCACCACCGCGATCACGCTGGCCGCCAGCACCCTTATTGTTTCTATTGTTTTCACAGGGCTTTCCTAATTCAAAACAACTTCAGATCAGGCGCGGCTCAGGAACTTGCGTTCTTCCACGTTGATTTTGATGCGATCGCCGGTAGAAATGTGCTCAGGAACCTGAATCACCAGCCCGGTTGTCAGTTTTGCCGGCTTGGTACGAGCGGTGGCTGACCCACCCTTTACTGACGGATCCGTTTCCTCAACATCAAGTTCCACGGTTGGCGGCAGCGTCAGGGCAACAGGCGCTTCGCTGACCAGAATCACGATCACGCCCTGGGTGTCCTCACTGATAAACAGCAGTTCATCTGCAATGACTTCCCCGCTCAGGCTGTATTGCGTGAAGTCTTCGCTATCCATGAAGACATACTCATTGCCATCGGAATAGGAGAAGGTAGCGGGTCTGCGTACGAGATCGGCAAGATTCAGCATATCGGAATCTTTAAACGTCTCATCAATCTTGTTACCCGTTACCACATCGTACATGCGCATGCGGTAGAGACTGCCGCCTGCCCGGCCCTGGGGAACAGAGCGCTCGATATCCCTCACAAAATAAACCCGGCCTTCGTATTCAACCGCTGAATTCTTCTTGATTTCACTTGCTCTAGGCATTTTTTAAAGCTCCAAAACAATACCGTAAACGCATCCATACCGGATATAAGCCGGCGTGTTTAACTCCCGGCAATTCTACCCGCAGACCCGCCCTGCTGATACAGGGGGAGCAGACACTATAAGCCATTCTGCAAAAAGCTTCCTGACGCTATAACCGGATTCACATAAGAAATAGCAAATTGATGTAAGCTATGCTCCATTGTGACCATCATCTTTGCCCGAACCTGGCTACAGGACCGGAGCAACATGCATGGTCGGCACGTTTACGGCTAACCTGAAAGGTTTTATGAAAGTACCCAAGAGATTACAGCCCCTTGTCGACGACGGCCTGGTGGACGAAGTGCTTTTCCAGCTTATGAGCGGTAAAGAGGCACAGGTTTACGTAGTGCGGTGTGGTGAACATGTGCGCTGCGCGAAGGTGTTCAAGGAAGCGCAAAAGCGGAGCTTCAAGCAGGCCGTTGAGTATCAGGAAGGCAGAAAGGTACGCAACACTCGCCGGGCCCGGGCCATGAGCAAAAAAACCCGCTACGGTCAGAAAGAGCAGGAAGACGCCTGGCTTAATGCCGAAGTGGACGCCCTGTACCGTCTGGCTGAAGCTGGAGTGCGTGTACCCGCACCCATGGGCTTTGTGGATGGTGTACTGCTGATGGAGTTGATTGCGGATGCCGATGGCAAAGCCGCTCCACGGCTGGATGACATCACCCTCACTGAAGAGCAAGCGCGGGATTACCACGGCCGGGTTATCGCAGAGATCGTACGGATGCTGAGTGCCGGGCTGATCCATGGCGACCTGTCAGAATTCAACGTCCTGGTAGAAAACAGCGGCCCCGTCATCATCGACCTGCCCCAGGCTGTCAACGCGGCCGGCAACAATAACGCAGAGCGCATGCTTGAAAGGGATGTGGACAACATGCGCCGCTATTTTGGCAAGTACGCACCTGATCTACTTGTTACCGATTATGGCAAGGAGATCTGGGCACTGTACGAAAGCGGTGACCTGCACCCCGACAGCAAGCTGACTGGATGCTTTGAGCACGATACCGCCAGCGCAGATGTGGATGAGCTTATGGCGGTGATTGACGCGGCCAAAGAGGAAGAAAGGGATCGACAGGAGCGAATGCAGGACAACGACGATGAAGACTAGTGCCGGAGTCTGTTAGCAGACTCCGGCACCTACCAAATTGCCAAGCCACGTTACCACGCAAGCCAGATGACATGTTTTGCGCCTTTGCCGGGGCGGTGGGCTCGCACAGTTACAGCCTCTGCCGAAAGACCGGCACGCTTCAGGCGTTCGGTAAAGGTCGGATCCTGGCCTGCTGACCAGTAGGCCAGAATACCCTCCGGGCGGAGCGCCTCCTGCGCTGCGGCAATGCCAGCAGGCGTGTATAGCCAATCGTTTTCTTTGCGCGTCAGACCCTCGGGGCCGTTATCTATATCCAGCAGGATAGCGTCATAGCTGGCAGGAGCATTCTTAATCAGCTGCACCACATCACCAATGTGCACCCGGGCGCGAGGGTCTTGTAGCGGATAGCCCGCCGCACTTCCCAAGGGCCCCAGATTCCATTGTTCCACTTCCGGCACCAGCTCGGCGACGGTAACCTCTGCAGTATCACCCAGAGACTGCAAGGCAGCGGCGAGGGTGAACCCCATGCCCAGCCCACCAATGAGCACCTTAGGTGCCGGATGATCGGCAATACGTTCACAGGCCAGAGTCGCAAGCGCGTCCTCAGAGCCGTGCAGGCGGGTGTTCATCAGCTCACCGGAAGTGCCGGCAATCCGGATGGAAAACTCTTCATTACGCTGAAGCAGGTGCAACTCTGTGCCCTTACCGGGAATAATTGCAGTGCCAAGCAACTCAAAACGAGCCATAAAAACCTCTGAAGGTGGAATGCCGGGGTGGGGGTGAGAGCTAAAGAAAATCAGGTTTGAGCGAGAATGGTTCTCTCCGCTTGCCCGGGCAGTACGCCGGACAGCCAGGCTTCAATAACAACCTCGCCATGCTGGTTAGACAGCACCGCTTCAGCCTTTGCACGGTTGCGCTCATCTGCCTCGGTAATGGTGAACTCGCAGGTAATGGTATCGCCGAAGTACACCGGCCGGCGGAACCGGAAGTTCATCCCGGATGCCAGCCAGCCGATCTGCCCACCTACTTCGGTAATCATGCCGCCTACCAACAAACCGTGACAGATTTTGCCACGAAAATCCTTGGCAGCGGCGAAGCGTTCATCGTAGTGAATAGGGTTCATGTCGCGACTGATTTCCCCGAATGCCACCGTGTCACTTTCTGTGAACGTCCGGGTAATGGAAAACGCATCACCGGACTTGAGCCCCCTGATGGTTTTTTCTCGAATCTCCGTCACTAGCAGTTCTCCAGCGCCCAGTCAGGTGAGTATGGATTTTCGGCATAGCATAGTAAGGGTTCCTGATCCTGGATGCCGCAGATTGTGGTGGAAATCAACAGACGGGTAAACCGTCGGCCTATTCTTGAGCCTCCAAGGCGACCATTCACGGTCGATCTTGCTGCGCTATTGTCCCGGCAGTTCGCTCAAACGTCAGAGCCATACGCTCGAACATACCCTCAATGGTCGCCGTTTGTGCATCCGGCTCTTTGACGCCGTGAATAGCTGCCAACAGCTCGGCGCTCACTTCCCGGAACCGGAGGTTACTGTCGCCACGCGCACTCATCAGATAGGTGTCTGCCAACACCTGCTGCCACTCGGCAAGCTTTGCATCCACGGCAGCGCTGCGATGGCTCTTGATGCGCTTACGCAAGCGAATGGACATGTGGCCAATGTTCAAGCCAGTAAAGCCCAAGTCCGTCATGTTGCGGTTGGAATTGCCCGATCCCTGGTCATAGTTGGCAAGGCGCAGAAGGCGCTCCCCCATGCGGCCGTTAAACCAGTTCTCGGGCCGCCGCTGATAATCAATGCCTGTCAGATCCCGAGCCGTTGCCTTGAGCAAACGACGCTGCATTAACTGGCCATCCGGAGGCGTGATCAGTTTGAATACCCAGTAAAGAATGCTGATGCCCACAAAAAGACCCAGAGCGTTGCTGGTCGCGGCCTCCATGTTGAACGTCATATGATTGCTTGGCTGAACGATAAGCGTGAAGGGAATACAGAAACCCAGACCGTAAGGCAGAGTTGGCCTGTCTGCAAGCGCCAGCAGGCCGATAAAATAAGGACCGGCAAGCACCAGCACCAGCATCTCGAAGTCTCCACTGCTTCTCGACAACAGCCCCAGCCCGAAAAGCAGCGCCACCGGAATTGCGACCACTACCCCGAGTAGCAAGCGACGCAAGATAAACGTCAACACCACCAGGGAGAAGCGGGCAAACATCACAGAAAACACTACTGGCATAATCATCAGCATTATGGCCGCAGGGCTGCCAGTGCCCAGCCATATCGCCGCTCCGACCACAAAGACGACCGCTGTCCGGAAGCCGTTGACGGCACCGATCAATGGATCCCGGTGGGTTTTCAGCCTGGAGGCTTTCAGCAACGTCTGATCGCGGTTTTCAAGCGCATTATAGGCCCGCAACACCATGACCAAATCGGCCACCAGCTCCACTGCGGTCTGAGTGAGACGGATCACGATGGCAGATTCATTCACATACGCCGCCCTGTGCTCCAGCAGTGCCCGCCTCAGAGCCTGAGCCTGACGATAGGATTCCTCGTAGCTGTCCGCTTCTGCAACCTTGATGAAATGGTTTCGCATGTCAGCCAGCAACTTACTGAACGCCGGCGAGACCAGATCCGGGTGGTTACGCGGAAAGCGCCCCATAATCTGCGTGACCGCCAGCAACGACATCACCTTGTTGCAGAGCAAGTTAGCCGCCCGACTCCGCCCCGGTCCCTCAGGCCCTTCATAGGCGACCGCGCTGGAATCATCATTCAGCACAACCAGGGTTTCCAGAATCTGATCCGCATGCTGGTGGCGCTGTTCATGCGTGCTGCCCGGATCCAGCTCCAACGAAAGGTATTCAAGCGTTTCGTTAATCACATTGCGAGCATTATTGCGAAGGCTGTCTTTGACCGTCACCGGCCATAGTAGCTGGCTGACCAACATCGCACAGATTGCGCCCACGGTAATTTCACTGATACGGGCCTGGGCTATGTCAAATACCGCCCGGCTGTCTGCCACACTGGGGTTGGCCATCACCAGTATGACCACCAGGCCGGCCGTCATTCCAGACATGGCAAACGCGTATATGAAGTTGTTGTTGTGCACCATGGAGGATGCGGCGGAATTCAGGCCGATCCACAGTGTGAGACTGCCAAGTGCCAGAAGAGGATAAGGCATGAAAAAAGCCAGGATCAGAATCCCCGCGCCGCCACCAAGAACGGAGCCAAAAATCTGGCACAGAGCCTTTTCAATCACCAGTCCACTTTCCGGGCGAATCTGCAGGAAAATGGCCGACACCAGCGCCCAGTATGGTCGATCAAGCTGCAGATACATGGACACCAGCAAGGCCAGCGCCATGGATATCACCCCTTTCAGGGCAAATATCACCGCGTGCCTGTTTGGCATCAGAAGCTGGGCCAGCAGCGGGTGGAGCGTCATGAAAGTGGCTCCGTTACTCTTTGTCCGAATCTGTTTCCAGATCAGCTTCCAGATAAATGGAAACCGTCATACCAGCACTGATATTCACATCGTCGGGAATCGGATCAAGCGCTACTTCAACCGGAATGCGCTGGGCAAGGCGCACCCAGTTAAAAGCCTGCTGCACCTGTGGCAGCATCTGGTTATCACTGCTGGTATTTGAATCCGCTATACCGCGAGCAATACTGACCACCTCACCCGTTAACTTTTCACCGCCAGACAGTAGAGTAATCCTGGCCTTCTGCCCTACTCGCACCATCTGCAACTTGGTTTCTTCAAAATAACCGGTCACATAAAAAGAGTCGTTTTTGATCAGCGACAATACCGCAGCCCCCCGGGATGCATAGTTGCCTTGCCGCAGGGTCAGGTTGTTAACAATGCCGGTTTCCGGTGCGAGCACTTTTGTCCTTTTCAAGTCGATCCTGGCCGTGTTGAGTTCTGCCTCCGCCAGTTGATAACTGGCTTTAGCTGACTCGGCGCGAATACGGTACGCCTCCAGGCTTTCTTCGCTGAGGGCCTGACGATCAGACATTCGCTGTCGGCGTTCATACTGATGCTTGGCCAGATCCCAGGCTGAGCGTTCTTGAGCAAGCCGGGCTTCACTCTCCGCAAGTTCTGCCCGGTAGCGGATATCGTCAATGGTGAAAAGAGGGGCACCTTCACTGACCGCTTGGTTGTTTTTCACATTCACCCCGGTCACCCAGCCGGACACATCGGGTGCGATGGTGATGACATCCGCCCGGATCCGGCCATCCCGCGTCCAGGGCGAATAAAGGTAGTAATCCCAGACCCAGGTTCCGGCCACAGCCGCAGCAGCAACCACCAGCAATGTCAGTCCAATACGCAGCAGCTTTTTCATGAGAGCCCTTTAATCCCCGAACAAATAAACAATAGCAGCCAGATAGCAGACGAAGACAGCCACATCGAACCAGGCTTCCTTCCAGATATAGCGCCGCAGACCCAGATAATGCAGAATCAACCGCGTGGCAGCGGCCAGAATAAACGCCAAAGGCACCAGCACCAGTAAAGGGCTGAACAGCATTCCACCAATACTCATCTCGTGAAGCATGACATCCTTATTCTCGACGTTTTGCCATCGCAATTTGCGGTTAAGTGTTTGATGATAGGTCTAAGATTACAACAAACAGGCGGTACATGCGCATGAAGCGAGTTTAAGAAAATGTCGTCAGCAACAGTATTTGCAGTCTTCGCCGCTGCCTTCATCGCACTGGCCGTTTTCTATCTGTTCTTCTACCGCTCCTGGCGGCGAGAGCGGGAACTGAAACAGCCCTTCCAGAAGGCCTGGCGAAAGCACCTGCAATCAACAGTACCTCTGTATCGTCAACTACCGAAGCAACTTCAGAAAACTCTGGAAAAACAGGTACAGCTGTTCCTCGCCGAAAAGAACTTCTGCGGATGTGATGGATTCGAAGTGAATGACCGCGTGCGGGTAGCTATAGCCGGGAACGCCTGTCTTCTGACCATCATGCGCTCGTATTCAGATTATGATGAAGTTCGCAGCATTCTTGTTTACCCGGATGTGTACCGGGTGCAAGCCTCGGAACGCGACGGCATGGTGGTTGGCGTCAGCAATCAGGTGCGGGCAGGTGAAGCTTCATCTATGGGGCAAGTGGTATTAGCCTGGTCGGAATGTGAAAGCGCGGCCATGCACCCCCAAAGCCCACACAATGTAATCCTCCATGAGTTTGCGCATCAGCTTGATTACCTGGATGGAACAGCAGACGGGGCACCGCCTCTCAGCGGAGAGCAGGCCAGAGAATGGCAACAGACCATGACCATAGCCTATGACAACCTCCGGCACTCATTGAGACACCACCGCAAAAGCTGGCTCGACCCCTATGGCGCCACAAAGCCCGCAGAGTTCTTTGCGGTGCTGACAGAAACCTTCTATCAGCAACCGCAACACCTGAAAGAGCAACAGCCAGCGGTGTATGACCTGCTTCGCGACTTCTACAGAATAGACCCTGGCGAGCTAGCCCGGAGCTAACCCGCCAGAAATACCCCTTAAGCCGTGAGGCCAAGACTCTCCGAGTCTATCTCGATGCAGCGATCCAGCAGCTCGAGGTAGCCAGCTTTGGCTTTAAGCTTGGTCTGGGCGTGCGCTCTCATGTTCAGCTTCCGGAATCCCTGAGCCAGTTCGTTTGCTCGGCTCAGAAGCTGATCCGGTGCGACAACTTCATCGAGGAAACCAGCAGATACAGCGCCTTCCGGGTTGTAAATTTCGGCATTGATAACCGAACGGTAAAAGTGAGCAGGTGCCAGGCGGTGCCGTGCAATTTCAATGCCCGCGTTGTGCATGGTCATGCCGATAGCCACTTCATTGAGCCCCAGCTTGAAACTGCCCTCAATGCCAACACGGTAGTCCACAGACAGCATGATAAATGCACCCTTGGCAATGGCGTGGCCGCTGCATGCACCGATTATCGGAAACGGGAAAGCCGCCAGGCGGCGGGTGAACTTTGAGCCCACAGAAACCAACGCAGCCGCTTCTTTCATGCCCTTCTGCATTTCCTTCAGATCATAGCCACCGGAGAAAATACCCGGCTGCCCGGTCAGGATAACCACTGCCTTATCCTGTTCTGCCTGGTCGAGAGCCCTGTTCAGCTCTTCAAACACTTCATGTCTGAGCGCGTTCGCTTTACCGTTGGTAATAACGATTGTCGCGACACCATCGTTCAGCGCGTAATCTACAAAGTCCGTCACCGGCGTGTCCTCTTGGTGGAGTTGTGTCTGAATCCGCCGAACTTTGCCAGCTTATGCGGGCCGCCACAAATCATTCTTCACCGGGTGCCGGTTTCTTTCGAGGCCGATCAGGTGCGGCGCTGGAGCGTCATCCGCAGCTGGGCCCCGAAACCTTTCCTGGAGGACAAGGGTATCAGGTAACTGTCACCATCAGACTCGGCCTTGCTTCCACCACGTTCACTCCAATGTTCGTCAGTGGTGACATAGCGCAGATTCCAGCCGTCTCCGGCCGGGGTCATTTTCAGTGTCAGCGTGTCCCGGTAAAGGTATTCGCCCTCCACCCTGTGCTCCGTCCACAGCGCACCGTCAACAAAGTAATCCGTCGCGGAGACAGCAAGCTCAACGGTCATCACCAACGTTCGCCCACGATCGACCGTAATTTTCGAACTATCAAGGAAAGTGGAGAACAGCATCGGAGAGCGGGCAGAATTCAGCCCTGCCTGCTTTGGTTTCATCATTTCATCAAACTTCCGCAGCACGGCACTGAAGGTTTCCCTGCGCCTTTCGGTCAGTCGAAAACTGCGCGCTCCCCGGGGCGACACGGTGGCTTCAAAATAATAGGAAGCACGAACCCGTCGGCCTTCCTTCCTCGCCTTCTCCACAGACGGTGGCAGCGGCAGCGATTCAACATCCAGAACGCCGTCCACGCGGACATCACCGAACAGGAACCGCACCATGTTCTGGTAGCCATCTTCGGAATTAACGATGCCATAAGGGCCGCTGTGGCTGCGATACACAAAAGCTCTGGGCGCACCCTGGACCGTGGCATTCTCGATGGCAACCAAACCGTCACTCATCTTGCCAGCAAGCCACTTCGAGACACCTTTGGCCGCTCCATAGTCTTGCTGATTGGTACCGACCAGACAGAAAAACCGATCCGGGTCGAATTTGCCATCCAGAGAATCCACTCTTTCCGGTTTGCCATCCAGGCTCAGATAATCTGCCATGGTTTCGCGATTGAAATTGTTGATATCCCAGAGCCCGAGAAACGAAGGTACATTAATTCCGGCCATCTCTATGCCGTTGTGTGGCGTGGCATAGGTAAACACCTTATCCACAATTTCTCGTACTGCCGGGGTGCTGATTCCGTCATTCTGCAGCAGGCACCGGCACACCAGGCCGCCCATTGAGTGTGCCACAAGGTGCACGCGGAATTCCGCCAGAAGCGCCTTGTCCTCGCCGCACAAATGTTGCCGGACATTCAGAATCAAATCCCTTAACTGCAGCGCCGCCGCGGGAATGGAAAGAGGCTTACCATCACCGAAATCCCTGTCCGCCTGATCGTAGTACCGGTAGATAACCACGGTCTTATTGGTAATGTCCCGGTCGATCTCGGCACCGTCAGAGAAGGCATCGGTATAGCCGTAATCCTTCATCAGGCGCATCATTGGTGATTCGAAGACCTGCTTGTAGACGCTCCCATCCCATGACTGACGGACCTTTGTCGCGCCCAGGTTAAAACCCATATAGGGCATGGATACGGTATCGGCAATTTCACTGGCGGTCATGGCGTAGCCACGAACGTAAATGATGGGGTGGAACTGACTCATGAGGCATGCATCCTTTCAGGCTGATCCTGCCCTGCACACATGCGATATCCGTTCCGGAAAATTCTTTATGGAGAAAAGGCCAGCACTTGCGCGGCGCCAGCTCAGGCAGGTTTAGCGAAAGTGTAAAAAAGGCTGACGGGCGAAGCCCTGAAACTCAGAAAAAGTAATACCAAATCATTTGTATCACGATCAACAAAGCTACCAACGGAAAGATGAACCGCGTGAGATTGCCATAGTTGCGCTCCTCACCTTTGGGTGCATATTTCTCAACCAGAGGCAGAATAACGATCAGCGCCAAAAACAGAATAACAAGAATGATCAGCAGTGTTCCCATAACGAAACTCCTTGAATGCCGGCTTTCGTGCTCGCCCGGCATGAGCATGAATTTCCTGCATGTGACTTATCCCGGAAATCTGTGGATAACTTTGTGAAAAGGAGCGGGACAAGTAAGCTCGGGCCAGTTAAAACGGGCGTTCGACAAATATGACCGTTAACTGACCAGGCTACTTGTTGATCACCTGTTTTTTGCACTCACTCGATCATCAGGCGACGTATTTTTCAATAACCGTTACTTTGTAGCCACTGATTGATCTGCCCCTGATTCATAGCGCCGCTCTGACGAGCCAGTTCGCGGCCATTACGAAACAGAATCAGTGTCGGAATACTGCGAATGCTGTATTGCCCTGCCGGCCCCGAGTGCTCCTCGGTATTGAGCTTGGCGAAGCGAACCTTTCCCCGCCAACCGCGAGCTGCCTGCTCAAACTGTGGTGCCATCATTTTGCAGGGGCCACACCAGCTCGCCCAGAAATCCACCAACACGGGCAAATCGCTGCGACCGGTATGCGCAGCGAAACTCTGCTCGGTCAGCTCAAGCACGCCCTCTGGCCATAAGGGCTTTTTGCAGGCTCCGCAATTGCCGCCAGATGCCAGGCGAGCCGCTGGCACGCGGTTTATCTTGTCGCAATGGGGACACACTACATGTTTAACGTCGTCACTCATGAATTCACCTCACAGCACGTTTAATCGATCACCCTAGAAACTGGAAAGCTCATCCTGCAGGTCTTTCTTCAGTTCGTCCGCTTCGGTTATCCACACGGTTTTATCAAGGCCCGGAAATACGCCCACCTGCAGCCCGTCTTTTGACAAGCCCGGGACCCATTTCTTGAAGAAATCGGGCAGCGAGATGCTCTTCGGAGTCAAATCGTCTGAACCCTTGGCGTAGGCAACGGCGAATTCCGAGCTGGGCCAGACCGGCAAGTGCGCCACTCCGTCATCTTCAGACACGATTGACAGAAAACGGTTCCCGGAATTGACCAGTATCCAGATCTCCCGCTCCTCCATCACTTCGCTCAGAAAGTAGTCGTATCGCTCTTCACCGCTCAACTCGAGCACACTCGTTAACTGCTCATCACTCATAATCTGAATCTCTGTTTAATAAATGAGGCTCATGGAGCCTGAATACTGGCACGCTGCGCTTTTCGGTACACCCAGGCAAGGCCCAACAGGGCAAGCCCCAGCCCCATAAAGGCTGCAACCCGCCAAAGCCCTTGCAGGCCGGCCATATCGATCAGGAAAATTTTGCCGATGACAATGCCCAGCAGAGCCATGCCCGCCTTGTACAAGACAATATGGGCACTTTTCGCCGAATAAACCGTGGCGTAGATAATTGCGGCGATGGCGTAAAGCATGCCGACAACCGAATAGGTATACAGCTCGCCCTCTGTCATGCCGAACCACAGCGCCATATCGCTGCCTTGCCAGAGCTGACGGATTTCCAGGGCAGTGAACAGGAGAAAGCTCGCAGCTGCAACACACAACGACCAGAGCCGGGGCGCAATCTCCGGAAACCGGCTGACAACAAGCGCCAGAAGCACCGGGCCACCAAAGGCAGGCAGCAGCATGTTGAAAATGGGCATACTGCCAATAGCGCCGCCACTCCACCAAGGGTTGTGCAGGGTAAGAAGCGTGAGATAGCTGGCTCCCGAGAGCGCCAGCAGAATCCACGAGAACAGCCGATAGAGCCAGGCCAGCGACTGGCTTGCCTTGGCACGAACCGCGTAAGTAACACTCAGTGCACCCCAGAGCAGCGTGTTCATCGTTGCCTCGGCAAGGCTGTATTCGTGGATGAAAATATCGCCGTCGTAAAGCCAGTAACGCAGCTCGGCGCCCAGGAACAGCACAAGCAGGTGCAAGGTTGCACCTTCCAGCCAGGGGCGAATCGAGTGGCTTTTATCGGCAAGCCTGGCTGCAACCGCAGCAAGCAGCGTTGCGCCGCCGTAGGTCCACAGCGACCAATGAACACTGGCATCATAGCCCTGCAACCAGGGGTTGAAGGTCAGTCGCGCGACAACAAGCGCCAACACACCTTTCAGCAACAGGTATAGCTCTGGCATTTGATAACGCCGCGCCAGCCAGGTAAGGCTGACGAACTGAACCGATAATGCCAACGTGAGCGACGCTTCGCGGAAGGCCATAACCGTGGCCAGCGAGTAGCTGACATGCGCCGCCAACAACGCCCAGACCACGCCATTCCCGTAACGGGCACGCCCTTCCATTCGCCAGGCGAGAACGCCGTAAACACCGCCAAGCAGCAGAGTGGCCACCGCCCACACCGCTGACATCTCGCCATAACCGTGCAGCAGAAGCCAGCCAAGCACCAGCCAAACCAGCGGCGAAAGCAGCGTCAGCGAAGCCCAACGTCGCTGATTGGAGTATCGCTCCCATAGCCATAAACCGATGCCGGTGGTGATTATTGCTGCGGCAATAAGGTAGCTGACAAACCCCGCTTGCTGATTCAGGGGTATCTGTGCCAGATACACGAAATCACCGTCCATCCTGCCCATATAAAGCAGCCAGCCGGCGGCGCTGGCCAAGACTGCGCCCCAAGGCAGGAACCAGAGCAATCCGCGACTCTGGGGGATCAGGGATGCCACAGGCAGGATGAGCAGCCTGCTCCACAGCGCTGGGTTATCACCGGACTGCTGAGCAATCGAGATACCCCATATGGCCAATAGCGGCAGAAACGCCTCACGCATACGCGATGGCGCCGCCTGCTCCTTGCCGGGCAAGAATGCAAAAACCACAAACAGTGCTGCCAGATACCAGGCCGTTGCCATTGCAGCCGCCGCAGCAGCCACTGTGACGGCCCACCACAGTAATGCGCCAGCGAGCGTGGCGTACCACAGCCAGTCGCGAAAGACGTAACGCATTAACAGGAGTGAGCTGAAGGTAATCAGGAAACTGTAGGAAAGTACAAAGGCAACGCTGCCACCTTCACCGCCGATCAACAGAGGCACAAGATAGGCACCGCTCAGGCCCATGATAGCCAGCAAGGGGCCATGTATCAGAGCCAACGCCATAGTCGCCAGAGACACAACTGCCAGAACGATTAACCCGGCTACAGGGCTGATTAGCTCATAGTGGTGAACACCTGCGAGCAATGCCGCATACAAGGTAATACTGCCTCCGCCGGCCAGCGCAGCAAATACCTGATCAGTGCTCATATGACGCCGGCGCAGGAACTCCGCGCCTGCATGCAGAGCAAGACCTGTGGCCAGAGCGAGCAGCAATTGCTGCACAGGGCTAATCAACCCGGCACTGATGGAATGGCTGACCATAAAAATACCGGCCAGTGCCACACTCAGGCCACCAAGCCAGACCATCCAGTTTTCTTTCAATGCCTGGCTGATGCGGGAGTAATCGCGGGCAGTTGCTCCGGGCGCGAGCCAGTCGTTTGTTTCAACCGCGGGCTCGTCAACAGACTCCTTCGCTGCTGGGGTGAAGGCTGGCTCCGGCTCAGGTGATTGGGCATACGTTAGGCCAGTAGGTTCGACCCAATGCTCAACCGGGCGCCTGAGATTCTCAATCTCCCGACGTAACTCTGAAACCTCATGGCCCAGAGCCTCAATGCGAGAGGAGTGGATGTTCCGTTGCCGAAAGGCCAGAAAGCCAAGAACGGAACCCACAGGTATGAAAAGTGCGAGGCCCACGCCAAGAAGAATGAGTATTGCTTCCAAGTCCCTTTTCCCTTTTCAAGAATCCCGTCAGATGCGGCGTGAACCGCCGGTGAAGTGCGCAGTCTATCTTCTTGGGAGCGATAGCTCACCTGGAAAGACACTACCCAAAACCCGCACTTTACGTTAAGGTCAATTTTGCCAGATCTCAGCCGGTTTTACCCAAACCGAAAAGGCTGGCAACGGGAGCATCATTGCAACGCCGGCAGGGTTGCATAAAGCGTTCTATACTTTGGCAAAACGCCGGCAGATAGAACAAGGCTCCGAAAATTAACGAGGCCCTCACAAGGGGCATTCTGTTCCTCAAGCCCTCACCCCAGGAAGAGGATTATGACAACAACAAAGTCCAAAACCGTTTATACCCCTGTTTTTACGGACGGTGCAGAGTTCCGCATTCCAACGTTCAAACTCCTGAAGCAGGACGGCTCGCTCTACAAAGGCGGCAAAGCGCCTGACATCGACAAAGAAAAAGCTCTGCGAATCTACCGTGCGATGGTTACAACCCGCGTGCTGGATGAGCGCATGCTTGGCGCCCAACGCCAGGGCCGCCTGAGCTTTTACATGCAGTGCACCGGCGAGGAGGCTTCCGTTATCGGCAGTACCGCCGCGCTGGACGACGCCGACATGATCATGGGCCAGTACCGTGAGCAGGGTGCGCTGGCCTATCGCGGCTTCACCATTGACGAGTTCATGAACCAGTTGTTCGGCAATGAACTGGACTACGGCAAAGGCCGCCAGATGCCGGTACATTATGGCTCCAGCAAGCTCAATTACATGACCATCTCGTCGCCGTTAGCCACGCAAATCCCCCAGGCGACCGGCTATGCCTATGGCCAGAAAATGGCCGGTGACGGACATTGCACCATTGTCTATTTCGGTGAGGGCGCAGCCTCGGAAGGCGACTTCCATGCTGGCCTTAACATGGCTACCGTACATCGGGTACCCGCTATTTTCTTCTGTCGCAACAATGGCTATGCCATTTCCACCCCCGCTGATGAACAGTTTGCCGCCGATGGCATAGCACCCCGTGGGTTTGGCTACAAAATGGATACCATTCGTGTAGACGGTAACGACATTCTGGCCGTTTACCAGGCCACCGAAGCCGCCCGCAAACTGGCGGTTGAAGAGAACCGCCCGGTTCTGATCGAAGCCATGACCTATCGCCTGGCCGCGCACTCATCCTCCGATGATCCATCTGGCTATCGCAGCAAAGATGAAGAAGCCGTGTGGCGCGAGAAAGACCCGATCCTGCGCATGCAAAACTGGCTCAAAAAGCACAAATGGTGGAGCGAGGACGAAGAGAAAGAATTGCAGGAACGCCTGCGCCGTGAAGTGCTCGAAACCATGAAGCGAGCCCAGAAGCTCCCGCCTCCCCCGCTGGAATCCCTGATAACGGATGTGTACGACGATGTGCCGCCGCTGCTGAATGCGCAGTTCGAGAAGCTCAAGGCACACATCCGCAAATATCCGGACGAATATCCCAAGTCGGCTGCTCACGTTCAGGGAGGGGCATAACATGGCGAAGATGAACATGCTGCAGGCCATCAACGATGCGCTTGATATCGCGATGGCTGCCAACGATAAGGTTCTGTGCTTTGGTGAGGATGTGGGTGTTTTTGGTGGCGTATTCCGTGCCACCAGCAATCTGCAACAGAAGTACGGCAAAGATCGCTGCTTCAATACGCCCCTGGTAGAACAGGGCATTATCGGGTTCGCCAACGGTCTTGCGGCTCAGGGCTCATTCCCTGTGGCCGAGATTCAGTTTGCGGACTACATCTTTCCCGCCTTCGACCAGATTGTTAACGAGTCGGCCAAGTTCCGCTATCGTTCCGGCAACCTTTTCGATGTGGGTGGTTTAACTATCCGAACGCCCTACGGCGGCGGTATTGCGGGTGGCCTTTACCACTCCCAATCTCCGGAAGCCTATTTCGCCCACACACCTGGCCTGAAAATTGTGGTACCACGCAACCCGCACCAGGCTAAAGGGCTGCTACTGGCTTCCATCAACGACCCCAACCCCACCCTGTTCTTTGAGCCAAAACGCCTGTACCGCGCCTCCACAGGCGAGGTGCCGGAAGGCGAATACCAGTTGCCGCTGGGTGAAGCCGAAGTTCTGAAGGAAGGCACCGATGTGACGGTGCTCGGCTGGGGCGCCCAGATGGAAGTGATCGAAAAAGCCGTCGAAATGGCAGAAAAAGAAGGCTTCTCCTGCGAAATTATTGATTTGCGTACGATCCTGCCCTGGGATGTGGAAGCCGTCGCCAAGTCAGTGCTTAAAACCGGGCGGCTGGTGATCACCCACGAAGCACCCCTGACGGGCGGCTTTGCCGGCGAGATAGCCGCCACCATCCAGGAGCGCTGCTTCCTGTATCTGGAATCCCCGATCGCACGAGTCACCGGGATGGACACACCCTTCCCGCTGGTGCTGGAGAAAGAGCACTTCCCCAATCACCTGAAGGTCTATGAGGCCATTCGGGAAAGCATCGAATTCTAGGCTGATATCCGGACAGGAGAACGATTATGAGTGATTTTATACTGCCCGATATCGGCGAAGGTATCGTGGAATGTGAGCTGGTCAAATGGCTGGTGAGTGAAGGTGATCTGATCGAGGAAGATCAGCCGGTCGCAGAAGTCATGACCGATAAGGCGCTGGTAGAGATTCCCGCCCCCTACAAGGGACGAGTGACCCGCCTGTACTGGAAGGAAGGCGACATCGCCAAGGTGCATGCGCCGCTGTTTGAGCTTATTGATGAAAGCGGTGAAGGCTCTGGTGAACAGCCCAAGGCCAGCGAAGAAAGCGAGAAAAGCGCAGAGCCAGAGGCAAAGCAGGCTGACACTCAACAAAAGCCGGAAGCAGCTGCAACGCCCGTTGCAAAATCTGCCACCTCCCCGGAGGATCAACGGACTCCCGCCAGCCCCGCTGTGCGCCGCCTGGTTCGAGAGAACGAACTGACGCTGGGAGATATCGAAGGCTCGGGCAAGGACGGTCGCGTACTCAAAGCCGATGTGCTGTCGCATATGGAACAGCCTGCTTCAGGAGGTTCGTCGGTATCAGAAAGCCGGCCACGAAGACCTGAAGCGCAAAACCAGGAAGTCCGCATAGAGCCCATAAAAGGCATGCAGGCCGTAATGGCCAAGCGCATGGTGGCGTCTGCATCGACCATTCCGCACTTCAACTTCAGCGAAGACATTGATGTTACCGAATTGCTGAGCCTGCGCCAGCAGCTAAAGCCGGAAGCCGAAGCCCGGGGCTCACGCCTCACGCTGATGCCGTTCATCATGAAAGCGATCGCGCTCGCGGTTCGTGAATACCCGGTGCTCAACAGCCAGGTCAACGAGGATGTTACCGAGATCCACTACCAACCCCAATGCAACGTGGGCATGGCCGTGGACAGCAAAATCGGGCTGCTTGTACCGAACGTTAAAAACGTGGGTCAGCTTACCCTGCTGGAGATTGCTGACGAGGTAACCCGGCTGACCGAAGCGGCCCGGGAAGGTCGGGTAAGCCAGCCGGATCTCAAAGGCGGCACCATAACCATTTCCAACATTGGCGCACTGGGCGGCACCTACGCCTCACCCATCATCAATGCTCCGGAAGTGGCTATTGTGGCTTTGGGCCGCACCCAGAAGCTGCCGCGCTTTGATGCCAACGGGCAGGTGGTGGAGCGCGCGATCATGACGATCAGCTGGGCGGGCGACCACCGAGTTATTGACGGCGGCACCATCGCCCGGTTCAACAATCTGTGGAAGGGTTACCTGGAGTCTCCGCAATCCATGCTGCTCCACATGGGCTGACCGGAATGGCGCCACCGAACCAATCATCGCCAATGCCGCAGTCGCCGCAACCGGCGCCGCTACAGCAATTCTACATCCCGGAAGAGCAGTCGGTTTACCTGCTCAGCCATGACGATGCGAGAAAGCTGAAAGACTGGGTTGCGCTGTGCACAACCCAGCTCAGGCAGATGGGCTACGCCGACATCGCGATGATTGGCAAGGGCGCTTACGGCTTTGTGTTTTCCGGCCGGTTGCCACTGGAAGGCGCGCGGGATCTTGAGCATGTATTTAAGTTCACGCGCATCACCCTGCCCCAGCACCTGCATGACCGGCTGGAAGACGAAGCCTATATTCTGGAACAGGTAGAGCACCCCCGGGTGCCCCGCCTGATCGCTTTCCACCGAGCCGGCAAGCAGCCGATTCTGGTCATGGAACGGGCGCCCGGCTTTAATCTGGAGGAAGTATCACTCCAGCAAGGCCGCCTGAGCCCGCGCCTGATTATCCGCATCGCCGATCAACTGGCCGATATCCTACGCAATCTGCGGCGTGAATCCGATAACGGAAAGCGCCCTATCGTGCATGGGGACATCAAACCGTCCAATCTGGTGTTCGATGCCCAGAGCGAGAATATCGCCCTGATTGACTGGGGCTCCTCAGTATTTGCCCAGCTGGATGCCAACCAGCAGTTCCTCAGCCCCAGCGTGATGGAGCTGATGTCTGACAACCTGCAACAGACCAACGCGCGCCTGGGCGACGTTTACTTCATTGGCGAAGAACAACTCTATGGCGGTTTGTCGTCTCCAAGGTTTGACGAACAAGGCGCTGCCGCTACGCTCTACGCGCTGGCCTCCGGGCAATCCTGTCGCTTTGGCCATCAGGCAATACCCGCCACCTCGCTTGGCTTACCCATGGAATTTGCGCGCATGCTGGAAGGCATGCTCGACCCGGACCCTGCCCTGCGCATGCGCGCCGGCGACCATTACCTGAAGGAGATGCCTCGTATGGGCCGAACGGTGATGATTGACCTGCCAGAACCCGCACCCATCCCCCTGGTGCCCATCTGGACGCGAATCTCCGAACGGGAGATCGACACCGTGGTCTACAGTTCCCGCAAATCCTTTCTGCGACAGGAGGGTGCGCCGGAAACCCTGAATGACGTTAACGACGTGCAGCTCGATCGCTACTACAAGAACTTCATGCAGGGCATGGGAGAAACCGAAAAAGCATTCCTCGCCGCCGTCAGCCGGCTTGGCCGTTATCCGGTAGAAGGCGGGCTCGCTGTGCGCTGGGAGGCTGATGGTATCTACGTGGATACCTCTTTGAACCTGCACGACCCGGAGCTCAAAAACGCCTTCACCACGGCCGTGAACAACATGGTCAACCTGGCTCAGGCAATCTATCGCCAGGGTATCTTCAAAAGCTGCCTGTTCAACGCCCGGGACACCCTGCACATAGAGCGCGACGAGCCCGAGCAGCCATTTGTTGCGCCGCCAGATATGCGGCTGCCGTATCAGGTGAGCTCGGCACCGGAAGTGGAAGATCGCTCACGGGTTCACTCCTATTTCGAGGACGGGCCGGATCCGGAAGAATTTCTGGTGCTGCCGCAAACCATCATCAAATCCCTCGAAGCGCTTAATACCATTCGCCACACCGGTATGATTATCTTCGAGGCCCTGCCCCGGCATCTCAAAATCCACAGTCAGTACCGACTGCTGGATCCGGAAAAGGAAGACGAGTTTCGCCAGAGGCTGAACGAAATCCTGGCTGCCGTGGATCAGATCACCGGGCTGGGCGTGTCGGGCTTTATGAAAATGCCCTACAAGGACACCCGCTTCTTCCCGCACATCGAACGCCTGCCGGAACGCTATTACCCCCGGAATCCCAGACAGGAAGCCACAGAGGCACGCTAGTCACAGCCAGACATCTTATCTGCTTCGCAAACCCGCCTGATTGGTTTACGATGCGCCGCTTTACAGTGCTTCTGCTAAAACCATCAGGCTGCCATGTCCTCAAATTATCTGTATACCGACCTGTCTGGCTATTACGACTTAATGTGTGCAGACATCAATTATCATGCGCAAAGCCATGGTATCTACAGGCTGCACCAGCTTTTCGGCAATGAGGGCAAAAGCCACCTGGACCTGGCCTGCGGGACCGGACCCCATATTCGCCATTTTCTCAATTTTGGATACCAGAGCAGCGGTCTGGACATAAACCAGCCCATGCTGGACCAGGCGAAAAGCCGGTGCCCCGAAGCACAGTTTTCATTGGGCGACATGTGCAACTTTGAGGTTGATGAACCTCTGGATTTAATCACCTGTTTTTTGTATTCCATCCATTACAGCGATGGCATCGAAAAGCTGAAACAGTGCATTGCCAGCGCACATCGCGCACTAAAATCGGGTGGTGTGCTTTGCTTTAACTCAGTTGATAAAAACAAAATAGATAACAACCTGTTTGAACGACATACCGCCAGGCAAGAGAACAGCCTTTTTACCTTCAGCTCTGCATGGCACTACTGTGGCGAAGGTGAGCAGCAATCCCTTAAGCTCAGCATCACAAAAACGACGGAAGACGTCACGCAATCGTGGGATGACGAACACCCTATGGTGGCTTTGAGCTTTGAAGAACTCACGAAAATCCTGCAACCGTATTTTGACGTCCATATCCTTGAACACGACTATGAGAAGATCATTCCCTGGGACAAGGCATCAGGAAACGCGATCTTTGTATGCGTAAAGGCATGACCTCGCCACTGGATTTTCCAGACCAGCACTGGTAACTTTCCGCTCAGATTTATCACCCGATAAACATACCTTCAAGGATTGAAGATATGCCCCAGGCAAACGGATTGCAGTTCACCGCGCGTGTCGGTGAACTTCCCGAAGATGGTTTTTCTGTCGTCAGCTTTGCACTCACCGAAGGCCTCTCGCAGCTTTTCCATGGCCGCCTGATCATGGCCAGCACCGATCCCGGAATTCAGGCCTCTGACATACTGGAACAACCGGTCGATCTGGTGGTCTGGCAGGATGGCATTGCCCTTCGCCGCTTTACCGGCGTAGTGAGCGAATTTGCCCGGGGCGATACTGGCCAACGCCGCACCCGTTACGAACTCATCATGCAGCCGCCCCTGTGGCGCTTGGGGCTGATGCACTACAGCCGTATTTTCCAGGCTCAGACCACAGACACCATCGTGCGCACTCTGCTGGAAGAGCGAGGCATTGTGGATTCGGTGTTTGATCTCAAACGCGCCCCACAGGAACGGGAATACTGCGTCCAGCACCGGGAAAGCGATCTGGCGTTCATTGAACGGCTGGCCGCAGAGGAAGGCTGGCATTACCGCTACCAGCACGGCCTTATCCTTGCCGACCACCATGGCGATGCGCCCAGACTGGAAGCCGCCGAATATAACGGCAAAGCGGGCGGAAGCACCAAACAGCCAGCGGTGTTCCGCTTCCGCTATGAAGAGCGGGTTCGCGCCACCTCCGTAGCCATGAAGGACTACACCTTCAAAAACCCCGCTTACGCCCTGATGCACGAACAGAGCTCTTCCAGTACCAACCACCGGCAGGACTATCAGCACTTCGACTACCCGGGCCGGTTCAAAGCCGATGCCAGCGGCCAGCCGTTTACCGAAGCCCGGCTGGATGCCCTCAGAAACGACGCCAGCACCGCCCACGGCGAAAGCAATCGCCCGGATTTCACCAGCGGCGCCAAAGTGGCACTCACCAACCACGACAGCGATAAACTGAACCGGGACTGGCTGCTTACTGCCATCACCCACGTGGGCGAACAACCCCAGGCACTGGCAGAAGAAGGCGGCTCTGAACCAACCACCTATCACAACCTGTTCAGCGCTGTCCCGGCAAGCAAAACCTGGCGGCCATTGTGCAATCACCGCCCTCTCATGGACGGGCCCCAGATTGCCATCGTTACCGGCCCCGAAGGCGAAGAGATTCACTGTGACGAATTTGGTCGGGTAAAGGTCAGGTTTCCCTGGGATCGGCGCCAGCAGCAAAGCAAGGTAGAGAGCACCGAGCACAGCAGTGCCTGGCTCCGGGTCAGCCAGGGCTGGGCCGGCGGCCAGTATGGCTTCATGGCACTGCCGAGAATCGGCCACGAAGTGATCGTCTCCTTCCTCGACGGCGACCCGGATCAGCCCATCATTACCGGCCGAACCTACCACGCCATCAACACACCGCCTTACACGCTGCCGGAACACAAAACCCGCACTACTCTGAAAACCCAGACCCACAAAGGCGAGGGCAGCAACGAACTGCGCTTTGAGGACGAGGCGGACAAGGAGCAGATCTACATCCACGCTCAGAAAGACCTGGATCTGCTCACCGAAAACAACCGCACCGAAGTCATCAAGAACGACAGCCACCTGACCGTTGAGAGCGACCGCTTCAGTCACGTAAAGAGCAATGATCACATCACCGTTGATGGCGAACACCGGGAAAAAATCGGCGGCGACTACAGCCTCACGGTTAACGGCAGCCACCACAGCAAATTCGGCAAAGCTCAACTCATCGAAGCCGGCAACGAAATCCACCACAAAGCAGGCATGAAGATTGTTATTGAAGCCGGTGCAGAAGTGACGCTGAAAGCCGGTGGCAGCTTTGTGAAGGTGGATCCGAGTGGCGTAACCATTTCCGGGCCGCTGGTGCGGATGAATTCGGGAGGTGGGCCGGGGAACGGGAGTGCGGTAGCTGCAAAGGCACCGGGGTAGAGCCCGTTCCTCTCGCAAGAAGTTTGCCGTTTCTCCGGCCTGCGCTGTGTCTCAATACAGTATCTAAGCTATTCTAGTTACCTTAGACAATTTTCCATCAGACTCGATCTTGCGGCAACACAAGCGTTTCTGGATGGCTAAAGGAAAGTGGAATGAGTGACCCAGAAACCAATCGGGATACCTCCGCCAAAAAGCAAGCTCAGAAGGCTGCGGACGAAAAGGAGGCTCGCGCCAAAGTCCAGGATCGCGAATCCCGCGAACAGACAGCAACGTCTAGCGAGAAGTCACTGACTCGCAAAGAACGCGATACGGTAGCCGAACATACCAATCTATCGTCGCTGACTGTCTACTCCATCATTCTCCGCGAGGGCGAAAATGAGCTAAAGCGCCCGAAAATCTCGCTCTGGTGGTCCGGTGTGGCAGCGGGAATGGGAATTTCAACCTCGGTTCTCGTCGAAGGAATCATCCGCGCCAACCTAGGTTCAGACCACCCCTATCTGACGTTGATTGAAAGCCTGGGCTACTCGTTCGGGTTTGTCCTCGTGATCCTGTCCCGGCTTCAACTGTTCACTGAAAACACCATCACCGTCGTGCTGCCGGTTCTGGCCCAGCCGACGTACAGCCGGTTCTATTGTATTGCCCGCCTTTGGGGAATTGTGCTTGCCGCCAATTTGTGTGGCACATTTATTACCGCCGCCATGGGCGTCCACGGGGGCATCCTTCCCGCCAACACCCTTGCGGCGATCATGGAGATTTCGCGTCACTTGGCAACTATGACTCCGGTCGAGACGCTTCTGCGCGGTATTCCATCAGGCTTTTTCATAGCGGCTATTGTATGGATGTTGCCCTCGGCGAAGAGATCCGAAGTGCTGGTTATCGTCATGTTTACCTGGCTGATCGCGGCCGGTGACTTTACCCATGTGATCGCCGGGTCAAACGAAATTTTCATTCTGGTGCTGAATGGGGAAATGAGCATCTTTACAGCCTTGATCTACCATATTTCACCGGTACTCATCGGCAACATTATCGGCGGTACAGGCTTGTTTGCGATGCTGGCCTATGGCCAGGTTCATGAAGAAATGTGATACGACTTGTAGGGATAATTTCTGCCACGAAATCTCCCTATATGATGGCTAACGCCTGAATCAGGTGCGCTATAAGTGTCACCTGGATTTTCTTCTCAGCTCTTTTTTAGCTTTACTAACCAGTTACCTGGGAGGGAAGCCACAGCTAAATCAAGAAACTTAAGTGGCTGCCGCTTGGAAATATCACTACTTCACCGCCTTCCTGCCAAGGTTGAAACTTGATCATGACCTGCTGGAACACAGGGTGTTCCAGCCAATCCCTCAGCCATTGCTGCAGATCCGGATAGGGCAGGCTGTAAAACACCTCCCGATCTACGTGGGCGAACTGGCGGACGAAAGGCAGGATGCCGATATCAGCGATGCTGATGTTGTCCCCCAGCAGATACCGATTCTTGCCCAGTAAATTCTCTAACTCCTGCAAAAATACCTCGCCCTGTTGCCGGTACTCCAGCTGGCTTAGTTCAGGATGGCGATCGGCGTACTTATAGCGATCCAGCCAGTGTTTAAATTCGTTATCGTTTCGGTCGAGCAGGGCCTGAGCGCTTACCAAGTCGACGTTGAGCAAACCCTGCGGATCTTTCTGTTGCAGCGCCCAGTCCAGTATTTCTCTGCTTTCCTCGATAACGAGTCTCTTAGAGCTATCACCCTCGGCCAGCTCCAGAACGGGAACCGTGCCTTTAGGACTGATAGCCAGCATCTGCGCTGGCTTGTTTTTCAGCACTATCTCCCGTAACTGCACTTTCTGCTCGGCAAACAAAATACCGAGCCTAGCGCGCATAGCGTATGGACAACGACGGAAGGAGTACAAGCGAGGCAGATGCATTGCTCTTCCCTACTGGTGCGTCAGCGCGTAGTCGATCCCCGCACACACCGCGACAGCCTGCGCCGCATTGCATTGCCCGGGGGTGACACGGGGGCTGTCGGGATAGACCTCGGTAGTGGTCTTGAAGGGGGCGCTGGTGATACTGGCGCACAGGCCCAGCTGTTTGAGCGGGTACTGGATAACGCCCCGGGCTACCATCGGTGAGCCAAGGATCTCCCCATTGTCGTCAGCCGGGGCGATATGAGTGACCGTCTCCACCGACTCAATCACCGCCTGCTGAAACTCAGAATGAGGGTTCTCGCTGTCATCGACCAGATAAAAGCCATCGGGAATCTCACCCGGCTCGAAGGGCTTGCCATCCCGTGCCGCTAATGCCGGGCGAAACTCGGTTTCGTCGGTATCGGTGGTTTCGTGCAGGTCCATATGCAGCAGTGCACGGTCGCGAATCGGGGCTACCAGCCGCATAAGTGCCGCCGACTCCTCAGCCGGACTGTCATGGCGGAACGAGCGGTTCGGGTCGACCGCGTTCGGGTTCCAGCGATGGATGCGCTCGTAAGCCCAAGGGCTGACACAGGGCGCAACCAGCAAGTTGACGCGGCCCGCGTAATCCGCCTCATACTGATCGACAAACTGCAGCGCGCCGTGGACACCGCTGGTTTCATAGCCGTGTACCCCGCCCGTTACCAGCACGACCGGCAGATCATCACGCCAGTCGCGGCTCCGGATCGCCATCAGCGGATAACTCTCGGAGCCATAGTCCAGATGGCCATACTGCTCCACGTCAAAGCGCGGGCGCAGGCGCTCGATCACACTCAACACCTCGGACTCGTAGCTACGTTGACGGGTCTGCCGTGACAACCACTCTGCGCGTTCCGCGTCGCCCCAGGGAGCGCCGGGCGTACCGATTGGATAGGGTGCGGGAGCCGTGTTCATATCGCTTTTCTCCAGTGATGGCCAGTGCTGACGGGCATTCTAGCATCCGCGCCTAAAGCCGCAATGGAGAAGCCGTCGCCGTGCCTGCGATTGCTATGCATATGGCTCTGACCAGACGGCATATTCATTGCCATTTGGATCACTGAAATGAAAACGGTGACCGCCCGGGAAAGGGAAAATATCCTTGACGATTTTTCCGCCAGACAACTTAACTTTCTCGAGAGTTGCTTCCAAGTCGGTGCTGAAAAGGACGATCAATACACTTCCTTTGTCAGTCGTGGCCACATTGTCTGACTTGAAGAAACCACCATCCAGTCCAGCGTTTTCGATCGCTACGTACTCGGGGCCGTAGTCTACAAACGACCACCCAAATGCATCACCAAAGAATTTTTTCGTAGCTTCAAGATCCCTGGAGGGCATCTCAACATAATTGATCTTCCCGGTTTCTTTCACAGCTTTCTCCTTGGTGCATAACGCCGAACGAAGCGGCGCGTCTCACGCGTCCGCCTTCCGTGACTTGTTAGGCTTAATTATCACTATCCTCTTTTTTACTGAGCCGCTTGATGATCTTTTCAATAATTTTTGCTTCAGTTTCAGTGAACTGAGCCTCCTCTCCTTGAGGAGCATTCTTGATTTTCTTCTTCAGCTGGTACAGCCGATAACCGCCGTAGCCAAGTCCAGCGGCACCACCGACAGCTAAAGGTACCCATAGCGGAGTTGTGGGGGATAAACCGGGACAGATTTATTTCTGGCTCTGATTTATTTCTGGCCCTCAATTGGCGCACGATTCCTGCTCTTGAGATGCCTTAAATAAATCTGTCCCGGTTTTTCGGTTTCATTGGTATCTGTGCGGGTGCTAAAAAAGGTAATACCGTTTATCTCACCAAAGAACATGGCATCCACTGCGCCGGTATGATCGATGCTCCTGACCAGCTTGGCGGAGCCGTCACTACCGAATCGATAAAGCCCCACATCATAGGATGTCAGATTAACCAGTTCACTGTAGGTATAGGTCGCAGGCTGCTCGTTATCCACAGATGAACTAACAGTGCCGTCCCCACAGGCGGTCAACACAGACACGGACAAACACAGGGTTATATAACGTTGGAGCGAAATTCCCGAGCGGAAAATATTTTTCATTTTATCTTCTTATTAAGTCAGCCGGACAGGCCCGAATGGACAACATAACCAACTGTTGGCGAAGGCATTTAACTGCCAAAAATCCGTCAAACCGATCGCAGACGCGAAAGGAAATCCAGAGTCAGGGTCGTGCATTTTGCCTTTAATAGCCGGGTAACGAAAGATGCAAATCCCGGGACTTACCTCCGGCGTTCATAACCCATTAAATAAATCTGTCCCGGTTTTTTCGGTCTTTAGGAAACGGTCCACTTTCTTCAGGGACTCATCCAGGGACAGTATCGTTTTTGCCTGCCGGATATCCCGGTCCAGTTCGGCTTCGGTCTCTGCCTCGTCCCGCTCGTGGTGTGCCTTCAAGTGATGGCGGACCAGTCGTCGCAACTTCTCCCGTTTCTCACCCAGCTCCTTGAAGGTACCGGACCATTCCTTGGCGGCGTTGGAGGACATCTTGCAGCCGTCGATGGCAAACAGCTCATTACCCAACAGGCCCTGTTCGTGGCACACCAACAACACCTGCTCGAACAGCTCTTCAATTTCATCAGCGTGGTGGCTGACGAACTTGGCCAGGGTGGTGAAATGAGGAACGGTGTCGCAGGACAAGGCTTTGAAAATGATGTTGGTCTCGCAGCACCACTGGATCTCTCGGCTGGAGGTAATGCCCTTGGAGTAGGCGAACAGGATGATCTTCAGCAGAATGGCCGGATCGTAGGTCGTACAGCCGGTGTCGTCGTTGCGGTACTTGGGAAGAAACACCGACAGATCCAGCTTGTGTTCAATCAGGTAATGAACGGCGTGTTCAAAGGTGCCGGGCTGAAGCTGTTCCTGATAGTTGATCACGACCATGGCATCCTGGTCGTAGTTGTAGTGCTTGAAACGAGGCATGCCGACGGCTCCTTGTCTGTTTGCTCAATGCTACCAAAACCAGTCTGATTTGGGGTTTTTCTACAGCCTCAACGCTGACGTAACGGGCCGGTTTGGAGCGCCAGCGGAAAACCGGTCCCGGTGACGCATTGGTTATCGATCGCCGCACTCCCCGATCTTCTCGAGCAGCCAATCGGCCAATGATGTTGGCACTAGGAGGTCTAGAGAGCCTGTGCTCCACCTCCCTACACCCTCATCGTGTAACAGCCCCTTTGAAATAAGTTCGGAGCAATACATTTTTAAAGCGGCTTCAGAAAGGTGATGAAGGCTATCGATCAAGGGAGGCACATCATCAATAATTTTATTTTCAGTGACAGATATGACCCTCAATCCCTCAAAACTTTCCCTGTCAGATACCCTTAAATTTGTAATTATTGTCAGAATTTGTATGTGAGTATCAGTTAGATCTGAGATTAGGCGAACCGCTGCTTCTGTTTCATCCCACTGTCGATCACCGACGAGGCAATTTCCAACCAATCTAGCAAATCTTTTAATTCTTTCTTCAGATCTTGTTCTCACCACGTTCTCATACGTAGCTTGGAATAAGTCGAAAAAACCCTCTTCATCCTCCTTTTCAATGGTGCAGCTCTCGAGTTTCTCCAATCGCCGACCGATCTCCTCAAGAAAAATTTCGGTACGCTTTTGGACAAACTCCTGTCCCCTTTTACTCAGAATTAAATCTATCGTGCTTCCTACGTAGGGCAACGCCAAAACCAAAGATCTTGTTGAGGTTGAATCACCATACAAAAGAGAACCACGTATAATGAGAGGGACATCTTTTTGCGAAGCAATCTCGTTCTTTCGACTCTTGCTCACGAATTCACCTTCGATAACGTATGGCTTTGCGGCGTAACGGAGCGCCAGCGTAGGAACGTCCGACAACAGTCATTGGTTAGCTTGGTACCAATGTTTGAATGTCCTGACTGTTCAAGATTTCGAAGGCCATCTGACGTACGGCACATTCTAGGATACTGGTAAATTTAAATTCCTCACCATCTTTCTTCCCTGTGAGATTAATATTTCCGTCCTTGATTCGTTGAAACTTTTCCGGGTATTTATCTATGTGGGCGCCGCCATCTTTGTTCGCGCAAAACAGAACAAAATCTCGACGGGTAAACTTATCCATTTGAGGCATCCGGAAGATGACCTCATTCCACCACTGGTGCGCAGGTATAGGACTTGAGCGGACGACACGATCATACTGCGGGACGACTCTCATTCCCTGTGAGTCGCTCTCAAAACCTGTGAGCGTGCACGTTCCGTAGGTTTTATCAGTTTTAAAGTCAAAGGTTGAAGTCGAGATTATTTCGGTCTTTCCACGAACTTGCAGCAGCCCTAGTAAGCTTCTCGAACGACGACTCTCATGCAGCAAAATCCGTATTGTAGTGGCAATCCTCGGTGCCTCGTCTTGGTACCCGGCATCGAAGGCTTCTGCTGAACGAGTCAAGTACTCCAACTGTTTTTTCAACTGCCGTTCAAGCTCATCCTGATCCATAGAAGCCCTCCCTGCTAACAGCTAATTCAGCGACAAATGACATCTATCCCGCCGGCGCCTAATTCCGCACCAGCGTTCGTCGTCCTTTCGCTTTAAGTTTTATAAATCAGTGTACTACAGGATAGACCAGGGGAGCGCCCCGTGGAAATAGGCATCATTTGTCTTTTATTCGCGAGGCTTCTGTGTCTTTTAATCACGAAATCTTCACTAATTTATTACTATAAATCAATTAGTTGCAGTTTTCTCATTGGGCCGGGGGGATAAGCAAGGCGGGAAAACAAAAAAAGCCCCCGAAGGGTCCAAACAGGTTACAGATTAAGCGCCGGTCAATCAGTGGCTAATCATCCAGGGCCGCATGGAGGGGAACATTTTCTTCCCGTCGGCGGTGTAGAACAACATCGACTTGCCAGGTTTGGGCGAGCCACAGCCACAACTGCGGCTGTGCTCTTTGTCGTTCTCCCGGCGGTCGGCGGTTGAAAACACCGGCTCGTGGCGGGAACGTTCATTCCTGTCCTGGGCCTTACGTGTTGCCGAGTCCATGGCTGCAATTTCCGGTGGTAGCAGAATCACTCTGGCTGACAGCGCCTTGCAGGTGGGGCATTCCGCCGGCTTGGCGCTGTCTGCCATGGTAGCCAATGTATTGAGCAGGCCATGCTCGCGACACTTGTAGTCATACACAGGCATGGCTGTTACTCCTTATCTTTCGACAGGGGTACATCCATTCCCTCGGTGACCATCTTCTTCGGGCCGTCAGCACAGGGGTTGATGTCGAAATCGAAGATGCCCGTTGGCAGCCAAAGTGCGGCGCAAGCGTTCGGGATGTCCACCACGCCGCTGATGTGGCCTTCTACCGGCGCACAGCCAAGAATCGCGCAGGCCTGACGATAGGCCATCGCAAGGGCCTTCTGGAATCTCTGCATGGACTGAAACACAGCGGGAGTCCGACGTGCTGTTGTGGATAGCCAATGGCAAGACCAACCGGGAAATAGCACAAATTCTGGGCATGAGCCCACGCACCGTGAACAAACATCTGGAGCAGGTGTTCCGGAAGCTAGGCGTCGAAAACCGGACCTCTGCTGCAGCCAGCGCCATTCGCTTGCTGGCCACACAATAGTCGCATCCGTGTCTTTTTATAATCGCTGGCCAAGGTGCAGGAACAAAGCCTATTCACTCAGTTCGCGCTAGACTGGTCGGGATGAACAACCGATAGGTGGTGGTGATTATTTGAAAAAGTTACTCCTGATTTTTGGCATGGCCATGCTGATGGCGGCTGTTTTCAGCATTATAGCCAAGCCGGTTCCCATTGAGCAGAAGCTGATTAACATTCACGCCCGCGACGTGCTCGGTGATTTTCCCGGCATTGAGCAGGAGTCTGTTGAAATTCAGGCGATACTGCTGGATATGTCGGATGACCCACTGCTGCTTTTAAAGGCGCAGGCTGCGTTCATGCGCTACCCGGATATGGCCCGAAACCTCTTTCCTCTCTACGCTGCAGAGCCGGAGTTTCAGGATATCCTGAGGCGCTATGGTGAGGACGTTCTACCACCAATCCAGTATTTCGTAAGCCGGCCCATCAGCACGATTGAGTGGATGAACAGAGCGTCCCGTCAGTATCAGGCTGCCAAGCGATTCTTTACCGGCACACCGGAGGCTTCCAGGCCTGACAGCCAGCTATCAAACGAGCGCGAAGAGCTCTCACCGGGAGAGCGAGGCTGGTACGCCGTCAACTTCATTCAAAGTGAAGGCCACGACTTCCTGGGCCAGTTTATTGTCGATAGCCAGGGTGCCACCCAGTGGATCGGCACAGAGCGGGTACTGGAAGGCATGAATCAGTTTTTCGCCAGCGGCATTCGTGATCTGGAACGGAACTATAGATTCGACAATGAGATCACCGCAGGCGACGTCGGCTGGGCCTCAGTGGATGTGCTGATCTTTGCCAGTGCTGTGAAAATACTCCGCGTGGGGCGCGCCGCCGCGGTTACCACCAAGGGTGCAAGCCGGGGCACTCGCTCTGCCGCTCTGGCCGCAAGGGTTACGCGCAGCGGGAAAATGGTTCTGAGCAGCGCCCGTTATGCCAAATGGCCCCTTATTGTCGGCGCCGGCTACCTTGTTATCACGCACCCAAGCATTATCAACGACCTGTTCGCAGGTGTGGCGGATATACTCGGCTATCCAGTGGCTGCGGTTCAGTTTGTGGGCTGGCTGCTATTGCTTATCCCTGCGCTTTACATCGGCAGCTGGCTATTATGGTTGCTCGCGCCGCTATTAATGGCGCTGCTTCGGTCCATGAGCCATTTGGTGGCAGTCCTGAGCGGCCGGCGGCATCGTCATGCCGGATACGGTAAGCTATGACGCAACCCTGAAGCCTTATCATCCGGGACCGCTTAAATGGCACTTCCCTACTTTCTTGGCTGCCCCCAGTGGCAACACCCCGCGTGGAATAGCGGGCTTCCGCCGGGCAGGAGCCCGCTGGATCGCTACAGCCAGGTGTTTAACTGTGTTGAGGGCAACACAACCTTTTACGCCACGCCCAGCCGGGAGCAGTGTCAGCAATGGCGCTCACAGGTGCCGGACGACTTCCGCTTTCTACTCAAGTTTCCTCGCACTATCACCCACGATCGACTGCTGTCTGGCGTCGACGCTGGCATGCGGGATTTTCTGGAAGTTGTCGCGCCACTGGAGGACGTATTCGGCCCATTTCTCTTGCAGCTTCCCGCAGCGTTCGGGCCGGAGCACCTGAATAACCTATGGCGCTTTGTTGATGCCTTGCCGGCGCCTCTGGGGTGCACCGTGGAAGTCCGCAACAGCGCTTTTTTCAGCAAGGGCGACGCCGAGAAGACCCTGAACCGCGGTCTCCGGGAGCGCAACATAGCCCGCGTATGCCTGGATAGCCGGGCTCTGTTTGCGGCCACCCCTGACAACGAAGTC
Organism: Marinobacter antarcticus; assembly: GCF_900142385.1. Lineage (NCBI taxonomy): Bacteria > Pseudomonadati > Pseudomonadota > Gammaproteobacteria > Pseudomonadales > Marinobacteraceae > Marinobacter > Marinobacter antarcticus. The sequence goes on along the minus strand of NZ_FRAQ01000001.1, from coordinate 1,499,439 downwards.
ACCATTGATGCCCAACGCAAGAAACCCCGGGTTCCTGTGCACTTGCTTCCCGGTAATGCTGCTCCGGTGATCCGCTACATCGGACACCCGGATCTGGAAGCTAACCGCTGCTATCTGGCGCCATGGGTTGAGCGAGTCGGTGCCTGGATCGAGCAAGGGCAGCGCCCTTATTTTTTCCTGCACATGCCGGACATTGGCGATGCCCTGTCACTGGCCGAACTCTGGACCGAGCTTTTAAGCGAACGCGTGGATAGCATGGAGACTCTTCGCTTCAACGAAAAACAGCCCCAGTTAGGGCTGTTTTAAGCAATTCCCTACGTTTTCTTACTGGCATTGCCCCTTCTCGAAAACACCTTCCTGGATTTATTGTTTAACATCCAGATAAGAAGAAAAATCATGCCACATGGATAACACTTTAATTTAAAAGCACTATCCTTTTTGAGTAAGATGAAACATGACCGGCCACCCAGACAGTGTGTCCGGGAACTACGACACCCGCTGTGTTAACAAGGAAAATCTCATGGGAAGCTCTAAACTCGTTGGTATCGTTTTGCTCGTGGTGGGCATCGCCCTGCTCTATTTCGGCTATCAATCAACTCAGTCCGTTGGTGACCAGATAAGCGAGACTCTCACCGGACGCTTCACGGATAACACTATGTGGTATCTGATCGGTGGCGCTGCGCTAATTGCAGCGGGTGGTTTCCTTTCGTTTTTCAAAAAATAATTACCCCAAAGGACAACTATGACACTTCACCTCGAACTCGCCCCGCTAATTAGTCTGGGCGCAGGGATTGGCATTTTGGTATTCCCGCGCTTGCTCAATTACATTGTTGCAGGCTACCTGATCACGCTTGGTGTTTTGGGGTTGCTGGGGCATTCACTCTGACGTGTTGCATCTGGCAATAAGGCACGGGCTCACGCTCGCTGTGAGAAATATCGCACATGCCAGCAAGCCAATCTCCGATGTGCCACAAATGCATCCCCGCTAGAATAAGCAGTGTCAGGGATGACAAGCCAGCAAGGAACGTTGGCTCAGGGAAGAAGCGCTCAGGATGAGCTATAGCCTGAAGGAACAGGCGGGGGTCAGCCACGGAATCAGGGATCACAAGGAATGTGACCCTTATCCGTGCACTACACTGTATGTCACGGATATCCGGCGACTGCCCTTTGCTTTTTTACTGAACCCGCCAGAACCCGAAACTCCGCTTCTGCTGCCTTGCGCTCTGACTCACAACCATAACGACGCAATTCAGCCTTAGGAGCAGATTTACATGAAGCACACACCTTTTTTCGCAACACTCGTACTGCTGTTCAGCCTGGTAACCGGATTCGCTCACGCGCAACAGCCGGCCATCAATATCAACCTGGCAGACGCAGCAACCCTCTCCAGCCTCAACGGCATTGGTGACAGTAAGGCGGAGGCGATCGTCGCATACCGCGAAGCAAACGGTCCTTTTGAGACAACACAGGATCTTTCTAACGTGAAGGGCATTGGCGCACGTACCGTTGAAAAAAACGCCGAGCGTTTAACCGTAAAGTGAGTACTGGGGGATAACACATCCCCCGGTTCATAGAGGGGCAGCTTCAGGCTACCCCTCTATGTGCCAAATGCACCACGAAAGTCTTCTGGCAACCACAGATCACCCGCCCTATTATTAACAGACAAGAACTCTAACCGGCTCAAGTGGCAGGCTATGGCTGGCATGCCGACCAATGCGCTGCTAGTATCCGGGCCTTCCAAGACCGCGGACATTGAGCAGACTCTCGCCTACGATGTCCACGGCCCAAAAGAGCTAATTGCGTTGATTATTGAATGATTCGAGGCGCCCTGCTAATCGCCCTGGCAGCCCTGCTCTGGTCGACCACGGGGATCGTTGCAAAATTCCTGTTTACCGGGACTGAGCTGCCAGCCACCACTCTTGCCTTTCTCCGGCTGGTCGTCGCCCTGCCGTTTTTCTGGCTGCTGATGCGCCGGGAGCAACGGCAAAACGCCAACGCAGGTGGAACAGCACCAGGCAACTCCCTGAGAAAACTGGATTTGAAATCCCTCGCGCCCCTTGCCGCGCTTGGATTCTTCCAAGCCATCTATCAGGGCAGCTATCTGCTTGCCGTGGATCTGACCGGCGCGGGCATCGCTACGCTGATTGCGCTGTGCCTGCCTCCGGTGCTGGTGGCGATACTTGCGGCTCCGTTGCTGGGAGAAAAACCAGGACTTCTGACCATTCTGGCACTGATTACCGCCGTCATCGGAACCGCAATGCTGGTGCTCAGCGATATGGACACCAGCGGCACCCTGCGCCTCGCCGGCGTACTCATGGCGCTTCTGGCCGCGCTGGTCTACACCGGCTTCACGCTGACAAGCCGCTATAGCTCAACCGGCACCCCCGTCTTTACCACGGCATTTATCTGCTTTTTTACCGCCGCACTCATACTGCTGCCCGTGGTGGCACTCAGCGGTGGTTTTGAAGGGATTGAAGAGCTTGAACTCCGGCACTGGCTGATGGTGGCCTTTATCGGCGTTGTGCCCACCTGCATCGGCTACGTGAGCTTCTTTACCGGCATGAAAACCACGCCGGCAACGCTTTCCAGCATTATCGTCACGCTGGAGCCGCTGTTTGTCGCTTTGCTCGCCTGGATTTTTCTCGAAGAAGTTCTGGGGCCGATTGGCATTGCCGGCGCATTGATACTCACCGCAGCGGTGGTCGTGGCCTCGCGTTATGGCGGGAAATCCGGTGCCGCCCCGAAGGACGGCACGGACACATCAGCCTGATCAGCTGTTCTTGCGCTGCTTTTCCAGCATGTCCGGCTGCAGGATCTCGATCCAGTAGCCGTCAGGGTCCTTGATAAAGGCGAGGCCTTTCATCTTGCCGTCATCCGGCTTCTTGACGAACTCAACGTCCAGGCTCTTAAAGCGCTCGCACGCGGTGTAGACATCAGGTACTGCGATACCGATATGACCAAAACCCTGAGGCTCGTCGTTGCCGTTGTGATAGGCAAAGTCATCGTCATTTTCGGTGCCCCAGTTATGGGTCAGCTCCAGCATGGCTTCGCGGCCGAACGTGAAGGTGGTTCGATGAGCGTCGTCCGCCGGCACAAAGCCCGCTTGCCGATCGTCAAGGTAGCCCAGGAAATAGAGCGTAAACTTCATTTCCGGGAAGTCGAGCTTGCGCACCAGCCGCATACCCATCACCCGGGTATAGAAATCCATGGAGCGCTCAGGGTCCTTGATGCGCAGCATGGTCTGGTTAAATACGTAGCCTTCCGTTTCCGGAACCGGCTCTTCATGCAAGCCGGGGGCTTGCTCAAAATGCTTGGGCATGGGGTTTCCCTTTTTTGCTTTTGATAATTCGAAGTGTATACCTGTGTTCGTTTCTACCCGATTTCAAGGGCTCCGCCACCTTGCACGGCGCCTCATAGGCAGAGCGCGGGGTGTGATAAACTCACGCCCATACACTCTCCCGCCGGAGCAGAGCCGACTCCCGGCGCGCCGGCTTTCAAGACCTGTTCAGAGAACCTTTATGGATTTCAAGGTGCCTAATACCCTGGCGGAGCAGATCGCCAATTACCTGGCAGAACGGATTATGACTGGGCAGATACAGCCTGGTAAGCGCATTCAGGAAGCCACACTGGCTACTGAACTCAAGGTCAGCCGGGCCTCCGTGAAGGAGGCGCTGTATACCCTTGAACGTTGGCATCTGGTCGACATCACGCCGCGCAAAGGCGCAGCCGCGTCAAAGCTGGATGCCAACCATGCTTCAGAGCTATACGACGTTTACATGCACCTGCTCATGATGCTTGCGGCAAGGCTCTGCGAGCGCTGGCAGGAGAGCGACCGGGATCGCATGCTGGCAGTGGTCGGCAGTGCTGTGGAGCAAATGAAAAAGCCCTCGGCGGATATTATGGCGGTGGTTGAGGCGAGTTTTGAGGTGATGGAAGCGTGCTGTGAGCTGGTGGGCAACGAGTATCTCACGGAGGCACTTTCAAACTTCAAGCCGGCGGTGAGCCGCGCCTATTATCTGAGCGCCGAGCGATATCGCCATGGCCTGGCTCAGACAAGCCAGTTTTTTACACGCCTTCCGCAGGCAGTCTTAGACCGGGATGTAGAAAAAGCCCAGGCCGTGATCCGGGACTTTGCGGAGCACCAGAAAGTAATGATTCAGCGAGCTTTGTCTTCAGCCTAGTGCCGGCATGCCAATATTGGCAGCGTTCAGTTCACAGGCTTTGCCATTACAGACACCACCATGTTGGTTTATGGTCACTAGTATCCTGTAAACTGCCCGTCTGACTCTGACGGGCAGCCCATGACTGACAACACCGAAACCAGCTACCAGAAACGAACCTCAGCGCGACGCCTTATTCTGTTCAGCGTGCTCTTTATTGCGCTCACGGCGGTAGGACTTTACGCGGTATACGATCAATTTGCAGAACGTAGCATCAGTTTTGATGCCCGGTTGATTGCACCGCAAACCCTGGTAGCGGTGGTAGCTCTGCTTCTGGTGTATTTCATTTCCGACGGCTTGCGCTTGCACTTCACTCTGCGAGCACTTGGGCACCGCTTGTCCTTTCTGGTCATATTTCGTCTGGTTTTTATCAACCTGTTTTTCTCAAACGTTACCCCCATGGCCACCGGCGGAGGGTTCGCGCAAATCTGGTATCTGCATCGTCATGGGGTTCCCGTAGGCAGAGCCACAGCCGCTACTACCATCAGAACCGTGCTGGCCGTGCTTTTTATATTCTCCCTCACGCCGGTGTTCCTGCTGACACTGGATGCGTTTGACGGCCAGACTATCACCGGCGATCTGGGCTTCGCACTGGCCATCTTCATTCTGCTATATCTGGGCTTTTTCATTATCCTGCTGTTTCGCACACGCTGGCTCATCGGGCCGCTCAGCAGTCTGCTTGGAGCTCTTAACCGTTGGCATCTCATAAGCGATACTCGCCACCAGCGCTGGCAGTTCAAGGCCCGGCGGGAGATGCTGCGTTTTTCCCAGAGTTTCAGCGATTACTTGCGGGGTCGGCCGCTGTTTGTGGCGCTTTCGGTCCTTTTTACAGCCGTGTTCCTGCTCAGTCTGTTCAGCTTTCCGGCGTTGCTGATTCACAGCCTGGGTTACGACGTTGATTACCTCGTGTCACTGGGGCTGCTGGTTGTGACAACATTTATTATGTATTTCTCGCCAACACCGGGCGCCTCGGGCATTTCCGAAGGTGTCTTCGGCAGCTTCTTCAGCGGTATCATTTCAGGAAACCACCTGATTCTGGTTATTGTGAGCTGGCGCCTGATCACCATTTATCTGGGCATGATCATTGGTTTAATCGTGTTGCAAAGAGAACTGATAAAAAATCGCAGGAAACCCGGATGATCTTCCGAAACCCGTTAAAGCTGCTGTTCTATCTCTGCCTGCTAATCGTGATACTGCTGGTGGGTTATAAAGCCTATCTGAACTTTTTCATGAAAAACTTCGCGGGCGTGCATAACGAACAGGTGGAGCAGATTCATCGCGACATATCCGCCAGCGATCCGTTGAGTTTTGCCGTAGTTGGCAACATCAACAATTCCGTCGGCATTTTTGAAGAACGCATTATCCCGGAGCTCAACGCCTCAGGAATGGACTTCCTGGTATCCGCCGGCAACGCCGTCAGTGGCGGTGGTGAGGACAAATATCGTGCCCTTTATGGCTCTCTCAGCCACCTCCACATTCCATACCTGCTCACCTTTGGCGCCCACGAATATGAGGATTTCGGAAGCTTCCGGTTTTATGACCACTTCGGGCCGCATTTTTTCAGCATTCAGGCCGGTAGCAGCCGGCTGATTTTTCTGGACAGCACCGGGAAAACACCTTGGCAGTGGCAGATCCGCTGGCTGGATGACTTGCTTAGCCAGGACACCTCAAAAGCCAGAATTCTGTTTATCGGGCACCCTCCTCTCAAGCCGGCAGAAGACGCTCTTTTCGACCAGCCGGAGGATTATCTTGCCCCACCCGAATTCCGGAGTGCATTACTGGATACTGTCAAAAAGCACAAGATAGACCTGGTGTTCTCTTCAAATCTCTCGCTGTACTCGGAGAAACAACTCGGTGACACACTCTTCATTACCACCGGCGGAGCAGGCGGGCTGATACTGAATAACGACACCAGTTTCTATCATTACGTAAGGGTGAACATCAGCCCTGAAGGCGAGATCAGCCACACCCTGCAGCGACTCGAAGTCGGCCAGCACCCGGTCCTGAAACGCCTCGAGAGCTTATGGTTCTTCTTTTATTCACTATTTTATACCGGCTACGTCAATTTCCTTCTGATCGTGGCCATCTTTGCAGCCATCACCATCAAGCTCTACGCCATTATTTTTGTCGGCAAGGATTACTACCCGGACTACAACCTGGATCCAACGCCGTGGCTGGAGAAGTCGTTAAGAGTGGCCATGTTCACCAACAACTACCTGCCCTTTATTGGCGGCGTGCCCATTTCCATTGCACGGCTTCAGCATGGTCTGGAACACCTTGGAGACAAACTACTGGTTGTTGCACCGCGTTACAAAGATCAGCCGGAGGTTGAAGAGCATGTGCTACGGGTTCCTTCCCTGCTTGCCATGGGCGAGAAGCGAGAGTTCCGGCTAGCGAATATCTTTCTTGCCCGTATCCGCAAACGTGTACGGGCTTTTCATCCGGACATCATTCACCTGCACCACCCATTCTGGCTGGGTTCACTCGGGCTGTTCATGGCGCGCCGGCTCAAGGTGCCAGCTATCTATACCTACCACACAAGGCTGGAGCATTACGCCCATTTTGTGCCGCTGCCAGGCCTTATTTTCCGTAATCTTATCTCCCATGCGCTGATCAAACGCTTCGCCAACAAGTGCGATGGCGTTATCGTGCCTACCTACTCAACCGAGGAATACCTCCGGATGATCGGCGTGATGACACCCACCTTTGTGCAGCCCACAGGGATTGAGTACGAACGCTTTCAGGCGGTAACGGATGATGAGATCGCACAGCTGCGCAAGACTCTGAAGCTTAAAGACGAAGCCGTTTTTATCAGCGTGTCGCGGCTGTCGAACGAGAAAAACATCGATTTCATGATTGAAGCAATCAGTGCGCTGCGACAGGAAACGAGCAAGCCCTTTCACTTCCTGATGATCGGCGAAGGGCACCAGAAAGACCGCCTTCAGGGCAAAATCCGGGAACTGGGCCTGGAAACTCATATCACCCTTGCTGGCGCGGTACCGCCAGAGGATATAGCCGTCTGGTACCGGCTGGGGGACGCCTTTTTGTTTGCGTCCAAGTCCGAAACCCAGGGGATGGTCATTCTGGAAGCCATGGCCGCTGGCTTACCCGTGGTTGCTGTGCGCTCGAGTGGTATCGATGATGTTGTCCGCCATGGGTTTAACGGCTTCAAAACCCCGGAAAGGCAGGATCAATGGTGCGCGCAGGTAAAGCGCCTACTGGAGGATGATGAACTGCGAAACACCCTTTCCGCGCAGGCTCTGGCATTTGCCAAAGACTTTTCGGTTGAACAGTTTGCCACTGATGTCCACGAAATTTACGCCACTACTCTGGCGCTCCGCGATAAGAAGCTTAAAAAACGGCGAGCAACCTGAGCGGATAGCTGGTTAAGGCGAATTAACACATGCTAACGAGCGGGAGCGTTCCGAAGCTCACCTTGCAGGCTTTTCTCGGCCTGGCGCTCACGTTCTGATTTCTTGCGCGCTTTGCGTTCAGCGATATTGCGGGCAGCCTCACTACCCACATGGGACTCTCCACGAGCCTCCGCCAAACGAATCTGATGCTCACGCTCCGCAAAACGCGCCTTCTGTTCTTCACTCAAAGAGTCAAGACACCGGTGGCAGCTAACCCCCTGCTGATACTCGGGGCGCTGTTTCTCAGCCTCGGTAATCGGGCGACGACAGGCATGGCACTGGTCGTAACCGCCGCGCTCCAAACGATGATTGACCGTAACCCGATCGTCAAATACAAAACATTCACCTTTCCAGAGGCTTTGCTCTTCAGGCACTTCTTCCAGGTATTTCAGGATGCCGCCCCTGAGGTGATAAACCTCCTCAAAACCCTGCTCCCTCAAGTACGCCGTGGATTTTTCGCAACGAATACCGCCGGTACAGAACATGGCAACTTTTTTATGTTTTGCCGGGTCGAGATTCTGCTTCACATACTCTGGAAACTCTCGAAAAGTATCCGTGGCAGGATTAACGGCGTTCGTGAAGGTGCCGATTTCCACTTCGTACTGATTACGGGTATCGACAAGAAGAACCTCGGGATCCGAAATCAGAGCGTTCCAGTCACCCGGCTCCACGAACGTGCCCACAATGCGTTTCGGATCAATGCCATCAACGCCCATGGTGACGATCTCTTTCTTTAGCTTCACCTTGGTGCGTTTGAACGGCTGGGTATCTACAAACGATTCCTTGTAATCAATACCATTAAAACGCTCATCGCTGGACAGCCAGGCCTGAACCGCATCAATACCGCTGCGGCTTCCGGCAATCGTGCCATTGATACCTTCCCGGGCCAGCAACAGAGTGCCGTGCACACCGTTGGCCAGCATGATATCCAGCAGTGGCTGGCGAAGGATTTTGTAATCATTCAGAACGGCGAACTTATAAAGCGCGCAGACAACAACATTGTTGCTCATGGGGATCCTCCTGCGGGCCGGATCGTAAATCCGGAGCATGGGTTTATTTATCTGGAAGGCCTGACCAGAGAGGACGCAGATTCTACCCCACTCTGGCTTATGTTCAAGTCAGGGCTGACCGAGGCGGGAAAGCTCCCGCTCCACTATGGCCGAAAGCTGGCCCCAGCCCGGGCGGTTAAGGCGGATGTTGTCCACCAGCACCGTTGGTGTGCTGGTCACTTGCAACTGCATGGCAACACGGCGGCTTTCTTCAACCGCTTCCCTGTGCAGCTCGCTTGTCATACAAAGGCGAAAGCGGCGCTCTTCCAGGCCTAAATCGTTGCCATAACGCGTAAAGGTGGCAACAGGGTCGTTCGAACCACTCCATTCAGACTGCGAATCAAATAGGCGTTCGTGCATTTCCCAGTAAGCCCCCTGGTCGCCGGCGCAGCGAGCAGCCTGGGCGGCCGGAAAGGCATTCTGGTGCTGCCGCAACGGCAGGTCAAAATACACAAAGCGAACCTGCCCTGCCTCTACATACTCCTGCTTCAGGCGCTTGCTGGCTTCCGCGAAAAGGCCACAGGCAGGGCACTGAAAATCCGCAAACTCTCGCACAACAACCGGCGCGTCTTCAGCTCCCACAGAAACGCCGAACTGATCCAACTGCGCCGGAAAGGCTTCTGCACCAGGTGCAGCAACCGGCAACTCATCCGACGTTGGCTTGGGCGCTGCGGTAAGGAAAAAAGCACCAAGAACAATGGCGGCGAGAACCAGCACACTCACGCCTATAACCAGAGGCTTTCGTGGGCTGGTTTTCCGCGGCAGCGGCGCTCCGGTCTGCTTGCGACGTTTTGCTTCACCCATTCTTGACTCCTTTTTATTTTGCAGAGGAAACCTGATATTTGTTAGCAGGCGAACATTTCAACAATTGCCCAGGCAGGCTAAGATCCTTTATACCCTACAAAAGTTCCAATACAAATAAAGGAGATCTCATGTCACTTGCCGCTTTTCGCAAGGATTCCCTCAGCCTGCCCCTCGTCGCAGCCCCCATGTTCCTGATCTCCGGCCCCGAACTGGCCCTTGCGTGCTGCCGGGAAGGGATAGTCGGAAGTTTTCCGGCGCTAAACCAGCGCACGAGCGAAGGTTTTGAAGAGTGGCTGATTCAGATGACCGGGGATCTGGGGAAGCTGAAAGAAGAGAACCCTCAAGCCAACATCGCACCCTATGCCGTCAACCTGATCGTGCATCGCTCAAATCCGCGCTGGCAGGCCGACCTGGAATTGTGCGTAAAGCATCAGGTTCCCATCATCATCACATCGCTGGGCGCTGCAAGCCAAGTGGTAGAAGCCGTGCACAGCTATGGCGGCGTGGTCTTCCACGATGTAACCAACCAGAAGCACGCGCGCAAAGCGGCCGAGGCTGGCGTGGACGGCATTATTGCGGTTTCAGCCGGCGCCGGTGGACATGCAGGCACCACTAACCCCTTTGTTCTGGTTCACGAAATCCGCGAAGTGTTTGATGGCACCATTTTGCTGGCCGGCGGGCTCTCCCACGGCGACGATGTTCTCGCCGCACAGGCCCTTGGCGCAGACCTGGCGTACATGGGTACGCGCTTCATCAACACCACCGAGTCACGGGCGGAAGACGCCTATCACAACATGATTATTGAATCTGTATCCGGCGATATCATCCATACACCGGTGGTTTCCGGCGTACCTGCAAGCTTTATGCGGCAAAGCCTGGAGGCCGCGGGTTTCCCGATGGATAAGCTGCACCAGGCGGGTGAGGTCAATTATGGGGAAAAGCTCAAGCCGGTGGATGACGAAGCCAAGGCCTGGAAAACAGTATGGTCGGCTGGCCAGGGTGTGAGTCAGATTAATGATGTAGTCAGCGTTGAGGTTCTGGTGTCACGGCTCAAACAGGAATATAAAGACGCACGGGCGCGTGTCTGCGGTTAAACAAACCTGGCGCCCCAGACCAAGGCCTCCCTTTCTGTCACACGCGGAATTGGGATGCCTTGGTTTGAAGTGCTGCAAGCAGCTCGCTGATTTCCGAGCTGGCATTATCAGAGCGCTGAATGGCTTCGACAGTGGTCGAAGATGAGCGCGCAATATCGTCAATGCTAACGCTGAGCCCCCCTGCCCGCTGGCCTTCCCGTTCCGCCACAGACGAAATACTCAGAGCCTGCTCTTGCAAACTACTTAACAACCGGTTGATCTGATCGAAGTGCTCATCCGCGCGACGGAACTCCGCAGATGATTCCGTAACCTGGTCCGACACATCACCAATCACCGATACCGCTTGCTTACTGCCCTGCTGCAACTGCGCAATGATGGTTTCAATTTCTGTAGTGGATTTCTGAGTCCGGTTTGCCAGAGTTCTTACCTCATCGGCCACCACCGCAAAGCCACGGCCCGACTCCCCGGCCCTCGCGGCCTCAATGGCCGCATTAAGGGCCAGAAGGTTGGTCTGCTCAGCAATGGCGCCGATAACCGACAGCACGGATGTAATCTCAGTACTTTGCGTGTTGAGCGTGCTGACCGCTGCTACGGCTTTTTCCACATTCGAGACAACTTCATCCAACCGTTTGCGCACATCTCGGGAAATTCCAGCAGTCGCCTCACTCTCAGCACTAACACTGCGCACAGCCCCGGCAACTTCCTGAATGTTGCCCGCAACCCCGGCGATGCTATGAGACATAGCCGCCATGGTTTCAGATACCTCCGCCACTTCACGCTGCTGGGCATTAACCGCCGCAACCGCATCACGGCTGACCTCTCCCTGAGCCTGTGCCTGCCCGACGGCAGACTCTGCAGAACTTTTAACATCGGATACCAGCCCTTGAATGCGGGCGATAAACTGGTTAACTCCCCGGGCCATTTCGGTCAGTTCGTCGTTGCCTTTCAAGTTCACGCGGCGGGTCAGATCGGCCTCCCCATCCGCAATACCACGAATGGCTGAGTTCAGGCGCAGAATACGTGGCAACACGCCACCGCCAAGCGCAGCAGCCACCAGAATCAAGAGAACAACCATGGAACTCACGGCAACCACGGCGAGGCTGGACGACAAGCCTGATGCTTCCAACCGAAGGGCATCCACCGTGTCGCTGATACTCGATTGCGTGTCGGCCCCCATCACCAACAACTGCTGTTGAAGCCGCTGATTGACCTGGTCGGTTTCAGTTTCAAGCATCTTTCCTGATGCATCGATAGTGCCCGCCAGAGTCGCGCTGAACTCCTCCTTCAACTGAGCAAGATCGCGGTTTATCCCCTCCAATGACAACCCAAGTTTCAACTGCCCGATAGCGGAGCCCTTCGGCTTTATGTCTGCAGTTATGATAACAATATTCGGGTCACGACTTGCCGCATCCAGCACACGGTTGGCCGCTCCACGGCCCTCACCCTGCTTCATTAATTTGACCACGCGCTCATCCGTACGATCAACATACCGAGTCATGCGCTCACCGTACTGATCGAAATAAACCGCGAAGAGCACCGATTCTCTCGCGTCTGCCAGCTCCACGAGACCGGTTAACTGCGGAATATCCCTGTCCCAGATCAGGGGCGCGGCAACGGCCGCCAACACATCTGCCAGCCCCTGTGCTTCCGCCATAACGGCACTTCGTACATTCTCCGCCACCCGCTCCTGCTGGTCGCTTTGCTGACGCGTAAGCTCATCGGCCAGCTGGCCAACGCTTTCCTCGCGCATAGTCTGCAAACGCAGGCGAACATCATCCCGCGTGTTTTCAAAAGATTCGCTGAGCTGATTGCTGCTCGCTTCAAGCGCTGAACCCGCAGTATTTATCAAGCGCTCAACCTGGTCTGAAATCAGCCACTGACTGATAACAACTTGCGCCAGGCCTGCAACAATCAACACAATAAAAACTGGCCTGAACAGCCTGCTGGAGATCAGATTTTTGAGAAAACGAGGGGCCATAAGAACTCCCTGAACATGTTATTCCGGCATCAGGAGTACTTGTGCTCTACCCATTGAGATGCGCCAGACCCTAGTTGTAGCAAAACAAGCGAAAAAGGGGGGCTTCTTTATGTAGGATTTTGTTGCGGATCTTTAAAAGCGGGTCGCTTAATCAAGCTGAATTCGCGTTGCGACAACTGCGACCCCAACTGTTCTATATTACCTTCAAACTCAAAATACACTTCGGGTTTCAAATTTCATCGTTATGTCGTCTGCCTGCACTTCGCCCAGAACTGTGCGTCTGACGCCTGACCTTAGGCGACTTATCAAACCCGGGGACGTCCTGTACGTAGGTGCTTCGCCTGAGCAGCACATGGCCACTGTCTAACTGCTCAACAACGCCTTTACGCAGCAACTCATTGAGAACCACGGATGGAGCAAAATCTGGATCAACGGCCTGCACGAGCTGGCTGAAAGTGGGCTCGCTTTGATTATTCATCGCAAGCATAGCCGGGTGTCGATTCTCATCAAGAAACGCAAGTGCAGTTATCCAATGGCTCACCACTTCACGACTGGGAGCAGACAGTATGGTGCTTGCGAGTTCGGCAGGTTCCCAGCGACGAACAAACCCGGACGGACTGCTGGAGTTCATGATGCGTTCTCTCTTTTGGAACCGGGCTGCAGTATTTCTGTATGAGGTGCTTCCTCAAAATAGAAGAAACTGACACCTGTTCTGAACGCGGGGGCATATCCCCCACTGTACTTTTTTACCAACTCAGAAAACTCTCCGAAAGGAATGCCATTGCGCAAAAGCAACCTCGCAAGAGGTCGAAAAATACGGAACAGGGCCTGATAAAGCGGATTGTTTATAGCACTTTTGATGTTTGCGATTGTATTCCCATTTCAATGCTAAAAGCCAGAAGTTCCGGCGAGACAAGCGAGGGTACCGGCCAGAGCAAACTTAACAGCAGAAGCTAAAAGGTTATGTTTCATCATTCTGCTCTGGACTGTTTTAAATGCTCTGGCAATTGAACTTTTATTCCCGTTCTATAAATTATCCAGTGCCAGATGCTATTAATTTATGAACTTTCAAACAGAACCAACGTAAGGTTGTGAACACAAACATGAAAAGAGACATAAAAATGTTGGGATTTTTGAAGGGTGATCCGAAGAAAAAGCTGCAGAAAGCCTACGAAGACAAACTTGCAAAGGCGCTGCATGCGCAGCGCAATGGCGATTTAAGGAGCCATGGGACCCTGATGGAGGAGGCAGAAAGGATCTACGCCGAGATCAAAACTCTCGACGAAAACCAATAAAGCGGGCTTGCTAACGGGGGCTTGCTAGCGGAAATTACCACTCCCCCGTCAGTTGCTTTAACTGGCGGCTCAGGCGCTCTACCTCTCTGCGCATATCCTGGACCTCGTCCAGAAGCTCCAAAGACATGGCCAGCCCCGGCAGGTTCATCTTCAGGTCTCGCTGCAAGCGCTGAGCCTTGTGCAGCCGTGCAAGAGCAGCCACATCGAACAACCATTGACGAGCCTCAGCTGCCGGGTCCACTGGTGAGATAATACCGTAACTCACTAACTTGATTACAAACTCCGCGTGGCACTCACCCCGCTCGCACACTTCGTGAAGGGTGAAGGTGCTGCCATCCGAGTCCATCACTTCCACGGTCAGAATACTGTTTTTATCACTCATCCTTTACTCTCCCCTTCACAGATGGAGCTTGCTGCGTGGATCGAACGCTTTCTCGGCTTCTGCAAGCTGCTCGTAAAGTTTTTCTGCCTCTGCAGAATGCTGCTCCGGCACGGCTATCTGGAGGATAACCAGCTGGTCACCTGGATGCTTGCCCGGCAGCCCCTTACCCTTGAGGCGGAGCTTACGACCTGAAGAGGTTCCCTTAGGCACTTTCACTTTCACCTTTGAGCCCACAGTAGGCACTGTGATTGTCGCACCCAGCGCGGCCTCCCACGGTGCCACTGGAACGGTAACGACAACATCCCTGCCTTCAATACTGAACAGCGGATGAGGTGCCAACTCAACCTCAATCAGTAAGTCGCCTGGCTCGCCCCCGCCAATACCGGGCGAGCCCTGGCCCTTCAGGCGCAGGTGCTGCCCTTCGCGCATACCGGCGGGGATTTTTACTTTGAGCGTTTTCTGGCGTGCAACAATACGGCCCTGCTGGTCGGCTTCGTGCACTGCGAAGGAAACCTGCTTCTCGCATCCATTGAACACTTCTTCCAGAAACAGCGGCAACCGGGCGAGAACATCTTCACCTCGCATACGCACATTCTGCCGGAAGCCTCCGCCGGCGCCGCGACCAGCACCCTGGCCACCACCGAACATTTGTTCAAAAAAGTCGCTGAACTGACGGGAATCCGCCTCGGTGTAACCGCCACCACCAAATCCGGATTCGCTCTGCCAGCCGGGAGGCGGCTGGAAAGAGCCGTCGGACTGCGCGCCGTATTTCCGCAACTGATCGTACTCGCCGCGCTTTTCCGGATCTTTCAGCACTTCGTATGCTTCGCCGAGGTCTTTAAACTTCTCGTCAGCGTTCTCCTCTTTACTGACATCCGGATGATACTTCCGGGCCAGTTTCCTATAGGATTTTTTGATCTCCTCGGGAGAGGCAGACTCGCTCACACCGAGCACGGCGTAATAGTCTTTGAAGTCCATTGAACTCCTCGCATCTGGTCAAAGATTGTTCTCTGTTATATATGATTGGCGCGAACGGCGGGAATACAAGCTCAGCCCTGCGCTTTCGTAGATGTAGTAACCTTACCCTAAAATCGAAGCAGAGAAAGGATGTTATGTCTGAAAAGCCGTCCAAACCCGTATCCGCATCCGCCATTGAGAAACACGTTTACAAAGTCTTTCCCAATGACATGAACGCCCACGACACCGTATTTGGCGGCATGATCATGGCGAAATGCGATCGCCTGGCGCTGGTGGTTGCCGAGCGCCACTCGGCTCATGTTTGCGTTACCGCTGCGGTGGATTCCATTCATTTCCGTGCCCCGGCAAAAGGCAACGACACCCTGCTTTTCAGCTTGTCACTGAATCGGAGCTGGGGATCCTCTATGGAAATTGGCGCCCGCGTTGAAGCCGAGAACAGTTACACCGGAGAAACCCGCCATATCCTCTCTGCCTTCTTCACATTCGTCGCTCTGGACGCTAACGACAAGCCCGTGGATGTTCCTGCAGTCATTCCAGAAGGGGGGGCACAGAAACGACGCTTTGAGAACGCAGAAATCCGCAGAGAGGGGCGACTGAAGACACGGGCCCAACTGGCAAAAGTAGCAGATAACAAAGGCGCTTAACCGGGCTGAGATTCTGTAAAGCGGCAAGCTATGATAGGGTCTCGCAGGTTCAATCTTCCCCTATCAAACTTATCAGACGACAACTTAGGAGAACTCCATGATCTGGACTGTCTATCTCTCTGGCGAGATCCATACTGACTGGCGTGAGCAGATTCAGGCTGGGGCAGAAGCTGCCGGGTTGCCCGTGGAATTCAGCGCTCCGGTCACCAATCACGAAGCCAGCGATGCAGCAGGCGATGTATTGGGCAAGCCGGACGAGGCGTTCTGGCGCGATCACCAGTCATCCAAGGTAAACGGCATTCGCACCAAAACGCTGCTGGAGCAGTGCGACCTGGCGGTGATTCGCTTCGGTGATAAATACAAACAGTGGAACGCGGCCTTTGATGCCGGTTTTTGTGCAGCCATGGGCACACCCTATGTCACGCTGCACAATGACGACATTATCCACCCGCTGAAGGAAGTAGACGCGTCCGCCATGGCCTGGGCGCAGACTCCCGAGCAGGTGGTTGATATTCTGAAGTACGTTACGACAGCACAGTAAAATCTGGGGCATCTGGCGAAGATGCCAAGCTAACAGCTATTTCGCCAGATGCCCGACATAAGCTGCAATAAACGCAGTCTCCTGAAACACCTTCAACCCGGTCTCCGCGAAGGGAATGGGTAACGGGTTTGCCGCCAACGTGGATTTGATGAGCGCCGGCGGGAGCAGACTAACTTCAACATCCAACCCTGACATCAACTGAATAGCCGCCTCCAGCTTGAAGCTGATCGCGCCCCCTGCAAACTTGCCTTTGGGCATACGCTCTTTGATTGCGACCTTCTTTACGCCGTGCTCCGCTACAAACTCCGCAAAAGACGCCTGAAACTGCTGCAGGTCTTCGCGTGTATGATTTTTCTTCAGCAACAGCTTGCGAACCTTGCTCTCCGGCAGGGTGAACTGGCCCGCGTCCAGGTTCAGCAAACACACCACGGCATCGCTGCCGCTCAGTTCAACACCACAAATAACCATAGGTGAGCCCCTAGGCACAGCACTTCTTGAATTTGAGACCACTACCGCAACTGCAGGGATCGTTTCGGGAAGGCACTTTTGCCTGCGTGATTGTGCCACCTTTATTCAGAATGGCCGTAAGCTCCGCAATGGACTCAACTGCGCCCTCACTGGTATCAAGCGTGATATCCGCGTGCAACTGGGCTTCTGCCACCAGTGCTTCAACCTCTTGTTTGCGGGCTTCACTGATAACCACAAGCTTCAATGGGTATTTTTTGCTGCCGCTTTTTTGACTGGCATTGGTCTGAAAGCCGCCATGGGCCGTGTGGTGCTGGCGCGCATCCTGCCGGCCTTTGAAGAAAAACTTGTCTGACATGCTGAAATCCCGAGGTATGGGAGAAAAAAACGGCGCTTAGAATACCATTAGCTACTGCCTCAAGGCGATCAGCAAAAACACAGGGTAATCGCCGGTCTCCCTCTCGAACACACTGGCAGGCACCACTTCCACGTTTTCAAAGCCCGCCTGACTGGCAGCCGAGGCAATCTCTTCCCGGTCGAATCCGAAATGAAACACTCCGGTATCTTCGGTATGAAAAGAGCCGTCTTCCTTGTCCAGATCGGATATGGCAATAAAACCACCCGGCTTCACCAGTTCATGGAAGCGGCGGAACATGGCGCCAATATCCCGCACGTGGTGCATGGTCATGGAAGAAATGATGCCATCAAAACGATCCGTCATAGTCTGCGTTTCCAGGTCCAGCTCCCGAACCTCCAGCTCACAGGCCAGCTTGTCCTGCTTCTCCTCAAGCTGCCGGTTCATGGACGGCGAAATATCCACCGCCGTGATCTTCCCGACATGGTGTGCGATTCGTTCCAGAAGCAGCCCCGTTCCGGAACCAAAGTCCAGCAAATGCATGGACGGCTCCAGCTTCACCTTGTCCAGGATAGTGTTGGCAATGTTGCTAACGTTATCAACGCGGTCAGGGTTCTGTTCGTAGGTGTGCGCCTTGTGGGCGAAAAAGTCTTTGCTCATGAATGCCTCGACAGATTAATTCCGGTTTGAACGATTCTGCATGACGCCCCTACGAGCTTCAAGATAGAGCGTCCGGCACAAGACAATTTATCAACGTAATCGAAAGATCCCGGAAAACAGACTCCGAGGCCACAATGCTCGGAAATCGGTCATACGCCGCGCGCCGACAAGTCGATGTACGCGCCTCTGCTTGTTTGACGCAGCTGGAATAGGCCTCGGCTCCGTCAGTCTGCCCGGTGGCTTTCTCGCAAAGCGAGGGCACCTGCGTTATAGCCCAATCCACGGCTGTGCCGAGCACAACTGGATGTTTCGACAGGTTGGTGAACCGGCTTGCATCCACCGCTTGCTGTTGCTCGCGGGTCTGATCCCAGAGAACAAACAGCAATGCGGCTGAAACCAGAGTGACAGTAACGGTCGGGAATTTCATGTAGGCCAACTCACCAGTACCCCAGAAGCTTCCACCAGAGACCGCCAACCACCACCCAGATGGTCAGATTAACAAGGCTCATTACGAACCCGGCTTTCCACCACTCACTCAGGCTCACGTAACCGGAGCCGAAGATAACCGGAGAGGTACCGGTGGCGTAGTGGGTTAGCGTCATCATGATGGACGAGGTAGCAGCCATCATCAGCACAAAGGCCATAGGCGGCGCGCCCAGGCTCAAGCCGACCACCAGAAAGGCCCCCATCATCGCAGTGATGTGAGCAGTGGTACTGGCGAAGAAGTAATGGGAATACAGAAACACCAGAACTAACAGCGCAGTGGAGGCCGGCCAGGCCAGGCCGGTGCTGACGATGCCGCTCTGAATGGCGCCAGAAAACCACTCAATAACCCCTAGGGTGTTAAGCTGAGTGGCCATCATCACTAGTGCTCCGAACCAGACCAGCGTATCCCAGGCGCTTTTTTCGGTTAGCACATCCTTCCAGTTCAAGACACCTGTAACCAGAAGAATCGACAACCCTACAAAGGCGGTGGTGGTGGAGTTCAGTTTGAACGAGTCTCCGAAAATCCACGCTGGTATATCCGCCCACAGCAACAGCAGAACCACAAACACGGCCAGCATAATGCCCTCATCGCGGGTCAGTTTTCCCAGCTTATCCAGGCGCTCGCGGGCGAAGCTGACCGCATTGGGTGTGGCTTTGATCTCTGGCGGATACATCAGGTAGATCACCAGCGGCATGAGCGCGATGGCGACAAGGCCTGGCAGCAACATGGCCAGGGCCCATGTGGTCCAGCTTAAGGTGATTGCCGAACCGGTGGCATCGGCAATCAGTTTGACCGTAAGCGGATTGGGTGCGGTTGCGGTAATAAACATCGCCGAGGTAATGGGATTGGAATGATAATTAACCAACGCCAGGTACTTGCCGATTTTATCGGTATTGCCATTGTCTGGCGTACAGCCGAAGCTCTTGGCAATGGAGAGCATGATCGGGTGCATAATGGCGCCGCCACGGGCTGTATTGCTGGGCGTAACCGGTGCGATGACCAGTTCCGAGATCGCAAGACCATATCCAATACCAATCGTGCGTTTGCCAAATATCGAAATAAAGTAATAGCCAATACGCTCGCCCAACCCGGTTTTTATAATGCCCCGGGAAATCATGATGGCTACCGCTATCAGCCAGATCAGCGAGTTGTTAAAACTGCCCAGCGCATCGCGAATGGCCGTACCGGGGTTGTCGCTGGTAACGCCGCTCACCGCCACCACCGTAATCGCTACAATTGAAATAGCACCAATCGGCATGGCCTTGCCAATAATCGCTGCAATGGTTGCCACGAAGATGGCCAGCATCATCCAGCCTTGGGCGGAAAGGCCTTCCGGCGTGGGGATAAACCAGATCGCAATCCCGATGGCGATCGCAAAAAACGCGGGTAACGGGCGGAAATCGGATGTAGAAGAGGGCATCACGAACACTCTTTTGGTGATGTTTGAAAACGACTCCATTCCAATCAAAAAATGTGATCAGTTGAAGCAGGAAGGAATAACTACAGGCTAATATCATATATCCATCGCTGCAAACAACCCATGGGCCGACTCAACAGAAAGCATCGCTCAGACGAATAACAGCTATCCTTACCGGAGAGCACATTTAAAACAGTTTGGAGAACCCGATGATGAAACCCGAACTCCCGAAATTGCCAGCGCTGAAGCTGGATGTAGACAATCGCATGCCAGCCTCCTGGGATTTCGACATTGGAGTAAGCCTTGTACTCCTGGTGCCCGAAGAAGAACGCAGTGCCCTGAGCAAGTCTCCCTGGGCCGACTTCCTGAAGCTGCGCCTCGCTGATTTCCCGACTGATTCCAATCCGATACTGATTTCAGGCCCGAAGGGGACTCGCGCTGCAATTGCCTTTGTGCAGGAAGATGTCAGCGGATTCAAAGCCTTGAGCCAGGCGCGTAAGTTGATCACACCTTTGATGGCTGAGCGCTCCAAAAAAATCAATGTCATCTCGCTCCTTGGCAAGGCAAATGCGGCCTGCGTGATGGCCGACGCTCTGGTGGCCGCTGCTTACGCTGCCCTGTTCCAACTGCCAAAAATTTCTGGCGAAGTCACTGACAAGCCTCACTTGGCCGTCATGAGCTTTTTTGGCGAGTTCGAAGCAGCTGACTTTCGCTACGCCAAAGCGACTGCCGAGGGCAACAACCTGGCACGCTGGCTAACCCAACTGCCCGGAAACTATCTGACACCCGGGATTTACCGCCATTACACAGAAGAGCTGGCAAAAACCGAAGGCTGGGAAGTTGAGTTTTATGACCTGGACCAACTGGAACAACTGAAGGCTGGTGCGTTTTTATCCGTTGTTGAGGCCAGCCCCGTGCGGGACGCCGGGATACTGCGGCTGCGCTACCGGCCGCAGGGTGCTGAGGAGCAGCCTTTTGCCCTTATTGGCAAAGGCATATGTTTCGATACCGGCGGCAGCAACCTCAAAGTGGGCGGCAGCATGCTGGGCATGCACGGCGATATGCAGGGAAGCGCCGTAGCGCTTGGTACTTTGCTTGCCCTGACGCGCCTCAAATTTTCCCAGCCTGTGGACTGCTGGCTGGCGCTGGCGGAAAACCACATCGGCCCAAAGGCGGTCAAGTGCAATGACGTTGTTACCGCTCTGAATGGCACCACCATCGAATTAATCAATACGGATGCCGAAGGCCGCATGGTGCTGGCTGACACCCTTGCCCTGGCCTGCAGGGAAAAGCCGAGAGCCATTCTGGATTATGCCACCCTGACCGGAGCGGTCGTCTCGGCTCTGGGCCAGCGAATGGCCGGTGCAATCACCAACCGGCGGCAGTGGGTTGAACCCATCATCCAGGCCGGGGAACACTGTGGCGAGCGAATCTGGCCCTTCCCCTACGAAGATGATTACGACGAAGATCTCAAATCTGACGTCGCCGATACTCTTCAGTGCCGCACGACGGGCGCGGGCGACCACATCTATGCTGCACGCTTTCTCGGAAAGTTCGTGGATAAGAACGTTGGCTGGGTTCACGTGGACATGGCCTCGTCCGGCACCCACAAGGGCGGGCTCGCGCATATCCCCACCGATCTCCAGGGGTTCGGTGTGCGCTTTGGCGTCGAATGGTTCAGCCGAATTGCGCAGGAATCTCGGTAAACCCAAAGGTCGGGCGGCCCTGAAACAACGTAACCTTGGGGCCATTCAATACCGAAACAGAGAAAACTGGAGGCCATAGAAATGAAGCGCATTACTCTTTCCAAACCGGGCGGCCTGGACCAACTGCACCTGGATGACGGCCCCCAGCCAGGCGAACCAGGGCCCGGAGAAATGCGCGTGCGCATTCATGCCAGCTCCCTCAACTTCCACGACTACGCGGTAGTTGCCGGAGCAATCCCGACCGAAGACAACCGTATCCCCATGGCCGATGGCGCCGGTGTTGTAGAAGCCACGGGCGAGGGTGTCACCGAATTCAGGATTGGTGACCATGTGGTGTCGACCTTCTTCCCCCAGTGGCTGGATGGCCCCGCACCTATTGATAATTTCACCACCACTCCCGGCGATGGCCAGGACGGTTACGCCCGTGAGCAGGTTATCCGCCCAACGAACTGGTTCACCCACGCGCCGAAAGGCTACAGCCACGCCGAAGCTGCCACCCTCACTACGGCCGGGCTGACCGCCTGGCGGGCACTGGTCGTCAACGGCGGTTTGAAGGCAGGTGATAGCGTGCTGACACTGGGTACCGGCGGCGTGTCCATCTTTGCCCTGCAATTCGCCAAAATGATGGGCGCACAGGTGATTTCCACTTCGTCCTCGGACCAGAAGCTGGAACGACTCAGAGAGCTGGGGGCAGACCACACTATCAACTACAAAACGACACCGGCCTGGGGCGAGAAAGTCCAGGAATTGACCAATAGGCAAGGCGTAGACCATGTCATTGAGGTTGGCGGCCCCGGCACACTGCCGGAATCCATTGATGCAGTGCGCATTGGTGGTCACATCTCGCTGATAGGTGTTCTTACCGGTCGAGCCGGCGATGTGCCAACCGCAAAACTGATGGCAAAACAGGCCCGCCTGCAGGGCCTGATTGTAGGCAGTCGCGCCCATCAGCAAGAGATGATTCGGGCAATTGAGGCCAACAACCTGCACCCGATCCTTGACCGATCCTTTGCACTGGAAGAGATTGCCGACGCATTCCGCCACGAGGAATCCGGCAAGCACTTCGGAAAGATCAGCCTGGAGTTCTAACCCAGGCCAGGTTAAAAGGCCGGATTAACGCCCCTGAGCCCCTCGGCGCAGCCAGTCATGAACAAACGCCAGTTTGCGCTGGGCAGCTTGCGACAACACAAACGGGTAAAGATCCGATAGCCCCATGGAGCGATTGACGTGATTAACCCGTATCGCCAAAGAGGCTGCCACGTTAATCAGGCGGGCTGTGTCCGGTTCCGCATACGCACTCCAGTGTGGGCCGGGCAACTCTGGTGACGACAAGCCCGAGGCGACAAAGCTATCCGTGATGTCGGTCAGGTGAAGCAGGTGTGCCGCTGTCTCTGCCCAGTCTTCGTGAGGATGGGCAGATGCGTAGGACGTCAGGTAAAACTGGTCCCAATCAGCCGGTGGTCCGCTGTGGTAGTGGTTTTGAAGCGCGGCCGGATAATCTACGCGCTCATCGCCGAATACTTCCCGGAATGCATCCAGAAAGTCATCACGCAGGCTGAGCCGCCACCAGAGCATGTGAGAAATCTCATGGCGCATATGGCCGACCATCGTACGATAAGGCTCCTGAAGGGCCTGCCTCCGGGTGGCTCGCACAACCGGATCAGCCTCCGCCACACTGATCGTAACCACGCCATTGGCATGCCCCATGGCCACCGGCGTCAGTCCCTCGGCAAGCATGTGGAATACAGGGCGGGTACCCGGGTCTTCCGGCCGGAACCAGTGCCAGCGCCCGAGATTATCAAGCACCCAGCGCTTTGCTGCTTCGGTTTCAGCCCAATTGGGCATGGCGTTGGGAATAGTCGGATCCGGCGCCAGCGCCGTCATCGCGCAGGAACGGCAGAAAGCGCCTTCCCTCGGCGCTATCCAGTTGCATCCGATGATCTCCCGGTTTACACAGAACGGCCGCATGGGCAGAAAGGATCGCGCCTGCGGATCGAAGGCTACAGGCGTACCATCGGCGGTGATAAGGTTATCGAACCAGAGTGAGCCGGAACCAACCGGGTCAGAGAAAACCAACATGGCGAGAATACTCCTGATGAGCGACACGGAATGTGAAACCGGAAACCATTCCCGATACCGGACTTACTTACGTTACAGGCGTTGGGCAAACTCATTCAATGAATTAAAGAACTCAATTAAATCTTCTCTGGACACAGTAAGGGTATAACCCTCAACCGATGACAAGCCCGATGAATGTTCACCCCGGTCAACGCCCTCCCATTCCAAAAACGGTCTGGGCGCTGGGGTTTGTCAGCCTCACCATGGATGTGTCGTCCGAGCTGGTCCATAGTTTGCTGCCGCTACTACTGGTTTCCACCTTGGGAGCCAGCATGTTGACGGTGGGCATCATCGAGGGCATTGCCCAGGCAACAGCGCTGATTGTGAAAGTATTTTCCGGTGTGGTCAGTGACATGATCCAGCGCCGTAAAATCCTGCTGTTAATCGGTTATGGCCTGGCAGCCCTGACCAAACCGCTTTTTCCACTGGCAGAATCTGCCAGTACAGTGTTTCTGGCTCGTTTCGTCGATCGTATCGGCAAGGGCATCCGGGGCGCACCCCGGGACGCTCTGATTGCGGATGTTTCCCCACAGGAAATCCGAGGTGCAAGCTTCGGCCTGCGCCAGACTATGGATACGATGGGGGCGTTTATCGGGCCGGGGCTGGCCATCGGGCTGATGCTGCTACTACACAACCAGATTCAGCTGGTGCTCTGGTTTGCGGTCATTCCGGCTTTTATCTGTATAGGCTTTATCGTATTCGGCGTCCACGAGGTGCCAGCTTCGCCGTCGGCAAGCCCGTCCGGAAAACGCCGACCCCGCTTCCCTCTGTCCCGCAACGAACTGAGCCAACTTTCACGCGCCTACTGGTGGGTAGTCATCATCGGTGCGGTATTTTCCCTGGCCCGGTTCAGCGAAGCATTCCTTATTCTCAAAGCCCAGCAAACGGGGTTTGAGAACGCCTGGGTACCATTGGTAATGGTGGTCATGGCCGCGTTTTTCTCGTTGTCTGCCTACCCGGCGGGCTGGCTGTCTGACCGGGTTGAGCGCCAGTTATTGCTGATCGTCGGGCTGGTCCTGCTGATCGTGGCGGACCTGGTGTTGTCTCTGTCCGACACAGTTGGCGCCACCCTCATCGGCACTGCCCTTTGGGGGCTGCATATGGGCTTTAGCCAGGGCATCCTCGCCGCCATGGTGGCCGACGCCACGCCAGCGCATCTGAAAGGCACCGCCTTTGGGGTATTCAGTCTCGTCTCCGGCGTTGCGATGCTGATAGCCAGCATCCTTGCAGGCGCACTCTGGTCTTACTGGGGGCCATCCATCACTTTCCTGGCCGGCGCGCTGTTTGCCCTCGTAAGCCTGTTACTCGTCTTTTGGAGCATCCACCATCAATTCCGCAAAAAACCATAGATCTTTACTGATGGATTTCAGCCACAGCACTCCTTGAGTTTAAGGTCATTAAAACGCGCCCTGTTTTGAACCATCACAGGGTGGTCAAACGTATTAATGCCCAATACAACACAGAAAGGGACATGTTTGAGCATGACATTACCAATCCGGGAAACTGAATCTCCTTCCAAATCATGCGGGACGCCACTGAAATTAGCAGCATTGCGCAGAACACCCAGACTGGACAAAGGCGCTCCAGGCGACAAACGCAAAGAAATAGGCCTCTATTTCACCAACACTTTTGACACCTACACACGCCTTTTCGACTGTCTGGCTGATGATGCGGGCTTCTACCAGAAGTCTATTCCACTAAGGCATCCGCTCATTTTCTATCTTGGGCATACCGCAACGTTTTTCGTCAACAAACTGGTGCTTGCAAAGCTTCTGCCTGAGCGGATTAATCCTCACATGGAATCGGTTTTTGCGGTAGGTGTGGACGAAATGAGCTGGGACGATCTGAACGACGACAATTACGACTGGCCAAAGGTTTCCGCAGTGATGGACTACCGTGCCAGGGTGCGCTCTGCGGTGCTGCAGCTGATCGATACCCTGCCCCTGAACCTACCCATTAACTGGGAGAGCCCATGGTGGCCGATTATTATGGGGATTGAGCACGAGCGGATTCACCTCGAAACCTCTTCCGTTCTGATCAGACAGCATGATCTCGCGAGAGTCCGGCCACGGCCAGAGTGGGCCCCGGTCCAGGAAACCGGAGAAGCACCAACGAATGAGCTGATCACGGTACCGGCCGGGACAGTTCGCATCGGCAAACCCTACGAAGACGCCTACTATGGCTGGGACAACGAATACGGCGAACACAAGGCCGAGGTCGAGGAATTCAAAGCCAGTCAGTATCTGGTAAGTAACCAGGAATTTCTGGAATTTGTCGAAGCCGGTAGTTATGAGCACGACAGGCATTGGAGCGATGAAGGTCGGTCCTGGCGCCAGTTTACCGGTGCAAGGCATCCGACCTTCTGGCACTGGCGCAATGGCTGGCTCCTGCGGCTGATGACCGAAGAAATCGAAATGCCGTGGGACTGGCCCGTCGAGGTGAATTATCACGAGGCCAAAGCCTTCTGTGAATGGAAGGGAGAGCAAACAGGGCAACCGATTCGCATGCCCACTGAAGACGAGTGGTATCGGCTGTGTTCGGCAGCAGGCATAGAGGAAGTTGGCAACAACGCTGCCAACGCGAATCTGCACCTGGATCATGGTGCGTCTTCCTGCCCGGTGACCCGTTATCGGCATGGCGAGTGGTTTGATGTCGTGGGCAATGTATGGCAATGGACAGAAACGCCGATCTACCCTTTCGACAACTTCAAGGTTCACCCGCTATATGACGACTTCACCGCCCCGACCTTTGACGGCCAGCACAACCTGATAAAAGGTGGCTCCTGGATTTCATGTGGGAACGAAGCTCGCCTTTCTGCTCGCTATGCGTTCAGGCGTCACTTCTTCCAACATGCCGGGTTCCGGTATATCGCATCTGAGACTAAGGCTGCGCAACCCAACGCCTATTATGAAAGCGACCGGTTACTCACTGAGTACGCGGAATTTCACTTCGGTGATTCCCCGTTCGGTGTCGAAAATTTCCCAAAAGCCCTGGCGGATTTGGCACTAGAGGCCATGCGCGGAAAATCCACCGAAAAGGCCTTGGATTTGGGGTGTGCCGCTGGCCGCTCCAGCTTTGAACTGGCCCGAAAGTTCAACGTGGTGGAAGGCGTCGATTTTTCAGCTAACTTCATCCGCCTCGGTGTCGAAATGGCTGATCAGGGCTCTGTTCGATACTCGCTTGCCGAAGAAGGCGAACTGGTCAGCTACCATACCCGTAGGCTCAAGGATCTCGGGCTGGACGCTTGCGCCCAACGAGTTTCATTTCACCAAGGGGACGCCTGCAATCTCAGACCCCAATTCACCGGGTACGACCTGGTGCTGGCTGCCAATTTGATTGACAGACTTTACCGGCCAAGACGCTTCCTTGACAGTATTAAAGAGCGTATTAATGATGGCGGCCTGCTCATTATTGCTTCACCCTACACTTGGCTAGAGGAACATACGCCAAAAGAAGAATGGATAGGTGGTTTCAAAAAAGATGGGGAAAACTACACGACTCTGGATGGTTTGAGGGATCACCTTTCCAGCCACTTCCGGTTAGTAGGGAAGCCCCGAAAAGTGCCATTTGTCATTCGTGAAACCCAGCACAAGCATCAGCACACCTTGTCTGAAGTTACAATCTGGGAGCGGTTGCCACGTTGACACGTGTGGCCCCACCCAACGCACCAACGCCTTAGGAGCGCTTTATGCCGGAAGATATCCATTTTTACGAACCTGCCAATGGCCACGGGCTGGCCCATGACCCGTTCAACGCCCTGGTGGCGCCGCGCCCGATTGGGTGGATATCATCCAAAAGCCGTGACGGTGTGCTTAACCTGGCACCCTACAGCTTCTTTAATGCCTTCAACTACCACCCCCCCATCGTTGGATTCTCCAGCATCGGCTACAAGGATTCCGTCCGCAATGCCGAAGAGACCGGCGAGTTCTGCTGGAATCTGGTGACGCGTTCGCTCAGTGAGGCCATGAACAAAACCTGCGCCGCGGTAGGGCCTGAAGTTGATGAATTTGCCCTCTCTGGCCTGACGCCAAAACCCTCCCGGGTTATCTCGGTGCCTCACGTAGCGGAAAGCCCGGTAACCTTCGAATGCCGGGTTACCCAGGTGCTCCAGCTTGCGGGCGCCAATGGGCAGAAAGTGGACACCTGGATGGTGTTTGGTGAGGTGGTCGGTGTGCATATCGCGCAACACCTGCTTAAAGATGGGATTTACGATACTGCTGCGGCTGAACCGGTGCTTCGGGGTGGCGGTCCGGCGGACTACTTCGTGGTGAATCAGTCACAGAAGTTTCAGATGCACCGGCCTAAATAGAGCCCTCGGGCGGTGGGCCGGGAACCGGCCGCGCGCCCTCTGAGAGGATGCTGGCTATTCCTGGCCTAGTTGAGAGAAACGAATGAGCTCAAACTCGCTTTCGAGCACATCCGCAATCTGTTTTATATGTGCAGGTGTGATCTCACAGCAGCCTCCGATAACCGTTGCGCCATCGACCAGCCACTGCTGCACATGTGCAAGGTAGGCCGCCGGGGAAATATCCGCCCGCGCTTCCAGCGCATCCACCGAACCGCCCCTCGCCATCGACTCGACCGACTTGAAGGCATTGGCATACCCACCAACGCATGGGTACAGATCAACCAGAGCCGGCATGGTGACTGACATCATCTCGGGATCGCAGCAATTCAGCATCACGGCAGTGGGCGCAAAGGGGGTAATGGCCGCAACCGCCTCAGCCAGGGTTTCACCAGACTTGAGCTTGCCGTCCGCCTCCAGGCGAAACGCCACGCCGTAGGGTTTACCCAGATCACTGGCTGCGGAACACGCCGCACGCGCCTCCAGGGTATTGGTCATGGTTTCAATCAGGAACACATCGGCAGCGGCCTGCAGCCGCACCAGCGTGGCATACTCATCCCGCAAGTCTTCAAAGGAACGTTCGGGCTGGCCCTGGTAACTGGCGGTTAAAGGCGGCAGACATCCGGCAATATCCACCTCTGTGCCTATGGCCTCAATCGCCTCTTCCAATACCTGGAATGCACGCTGATGAATGGCAGGCATCTCCTCCAGAAGTCCCTGCTTGCTCAATCGGGTCGGTGTTGCTGCATACGTATTCAGCGTCAGGGTTTTTGCCCCGGCCCGAATAAAATCGGCATGCACCGCCGTGACCAACCCGGGCTGCTCCCGCATGACCGCGACGGACCATAGCGGAGAACTTACATCGGGCGCGCGGCGATAAATTTCCTGGCCAAGACCACCATCGAGAAGCACAACGGATCTCATAATGCGCTTGTTTCCTTAAGAGTGAATATATGAACACGGGTATTATGCCAACCAGAGCTCGCCGCGCCCGCTAATCAGCTACCATTTTGCTAAAATCTCGTCGGACCTCAACCATGCCATCATCAGACACGCGTAGCTTCTCTGGACTGCTGATTTTTCTCGGCGCTGCCTTCGCATTCAGTGTCGTGATGATCGGTACCACCATGCCGACTCCGCTCTACCCCATCTATCAGGAGACCTTCGGGTTTTCCCAGTTGATGATCACCATCATCTTTGCTGCGTACGCCTTCGGTGTCATTGCCGCACTTGTAGTCACCGGGCGCTGGTCTGATCAGTTGGGGCGCAGGCCGATGCTGTTTGCCGGCATTGTGTGTTCGATCATCAGCGACCTGATATTCTGGCAGGCCGACGGACTGGCAATGATTCTTGCGGGCCGTGTACTGTCGGGGCTCTCCGCAGGTATTTTTACCGGCACCGCGACCGTGGCCGTGCTGGAACTGGCGCCACCACACTGGCGTGAGCGGGCCACGCTTTTTGCCACCGCCGCGAATATGGGCGGGCTTGGCCTTGGCCCTATGCTTGCGGGCGCACTTTCACAATACCTGCCCTCTCCACTGGAATTGACCTATCAGGTACACATCGCGCTAGCTCTCCTGGCACTCATCTGCATTTGGTGGGCCCCGGAAACAGTAAAAAGACCGACTCACCCAAAGCTGTCACTTCAGCGCCTGAATGTGCCCCTGGAAGTACGCGGTGTGTTTGTACCCGCTGCCCTCGCGGGCTTTGCCGGCTTTGCGGTTTGTGGCTTTTTCACCTCGATTGCGCCGGCGATGATGGGCAATGTGTTGGGTTATGATAACCGTCTACTGGTCGGCGTTGTGGCGGGCAGTATCTTTATTGCCTCAACACTCGGCCAGTTCTTGCAGGATAAACTGCCACTGCGCCTGCGTTTACCAATCGGGTGCGCCACCCTTGTTGCTGGCGTGACGCCCGTAGCGCTCGGCATCCATTCTCAGTCGCTCACCCTGTTCATGGTCGGTGCGGTCATCGCTGGCATGGGCCAAGGTATCGCTTTTCGCGCCGGCATGGGCGCTATAAACGCGGCGAGTCCGCCGGCGGAACGCGCAGCAGTAACCTCCACCTTCTTTATTATCGCCTACATTGCCATCTCAGTGCCGGTGATTGGCATCGGCTTGATGGCCAGTCTGCTCAGCCTTAAGGCAACAGGTATTATCTTCTCCGTCTTCGTTGGCTCTATGGCGGCCGTGGCATTGCTGATTCTCTTATGGCGTGATCAGTGATGTTCCGGCGGCGTCCAGACCGGAACATCCTTACTCTGTAGCTCTTCCCAGTCCCCGTGCATGGCACTGCTCAGCGCCTCTTCCAGCTTCATGAACAGCTCGCCATAGCGGGGACTGAAGTTGATCCCCTCTTCGATTTCCTTCCATGCCTCGAACAGCTGCTCTTCATGGGCCTGTTCATTTTCAACAAATGCCCAGGTCATCTGTTTTGCCCGCATCGGATGCACGCCCATGGCCGTTAGTGCATGTCCGCCAAGCTCCAGAGCAGAATGATAGGTTTCACTCATCACATCGTCAGCACCCGCTTCCCGAAGCTGATAGCCGTGGCCACGGTCAAATGCTCGCGCCAGCACCCAGACACCCGGGAAGAACTTCTTTACATGCTTTACCATCTTCACGGCGCGATCCCGGTCATCAATCGCCACTACCAACAGGCGCGCCTGTTCAATACCGGCTTTTTCCAGCAAATCGGGGCGACTGGCATCACCAAAGAAGCTCTTGATGTTGATCTGACGAACATTTTCAATCTGCTCGAGTTCGTGGTCGAGCACCACAATAGGAACGTTATTGGCCCGCAATAAGCGGCAGACAATCTGTCCAAACCGCCCCACCCCGGCCACAATGACCGGTGCCTGCTCATCAATGGTGTCTGCTTCCCGTTCATCGTTCCTGGAGCGTCGATACTGTGGAAGCACGATGCGGTCGTAAACGATAAACAACAATGGCGTGAGAAACATGGACAGTGCGACAACCAGCGAGAGAATCTGAGAGATATCTGGCGGAATCACATTGCTTTGCACGCTATAGGTGAGCAAAACAAAACCGAACTCTCCCGCCTGCGCCAGTCCCAGAGTAAACAGCCAGCCGTTACTGCTGCGAATCCCGAACATCTGTGCAAGGGCCAGCAGGACCAGTGCCTTGACTGCAATCACAGCCGTGCCCAGAGAAACAATGGTGCCCCACTCTGCCAGCAATACCTCGAAGTTGATTCCAGCACCCACGGTGATAAAAAACAGGCCCAGTAACAGCCCCTTAAACGGCTCAATATTGGCTTCCAGCTCGTGACGGAACTCACTGTTAGCCAGCACCACACCTGCCAGAAAGGCACCAAGGGCCGGCGAGAGATTTACGAGGCTCATGAGCGCGGCAATACCAATAACCAGCATCAACGCCGTGGCAGTAAAAACCTCCCGCAACCCGGACTTCACCACATAACGGAACAATGGGCGGCTCAGGTAGTATCCGCCAACAATAACCGCCGCGACCGCACCCACTACAACCAGAGCATGCGCCCAACCCGGCAGACTGGCCACCAGGCTCAAACCCCCTTCGGGACCAGACGCAGAGCCGGAATCATCCTTCAGACCCGGCAACGCCAACAGCGGAATCAAAGCAAGCATGGGGATAACAGCGATGTCCTGAAACAGCAATACTGAAAACGCATTGCGCCCGCCTTCAGTCTTCGACAAACCCTTCTCATCCAGGGTTTGCAGCACAATCGCGGTAGACGACAGCGCGAAAATAAGGCCAACCGTTAGCGCCGTCTGCCATTGAAGCCCAAGCCACCAGGCCACCCCCATCCCGGCGCCAGCCGTCAACGTCACCTGTAAACCGCCGAGACCCAGAAGGCGAACCCTCATCGCCCAAAGCGCCTTCGGATCGATTTCCATGCCAATCACGAATAACATCATGACAACACCAAATTCAGCAAAATGCTGAATGGTGCTGGTTTCCTGTCCTACGAGCCCCATAACCGGCCCGATCACCACACCGGCAACCAGATAGCCCAACACGGAACCCATGCCAAAGCGTTTTGCCAAAGGCACCGCGATCACGGCAGCCAGGAGATAAATAAAAGCCTGAATGAAATAGGCGGTCATATAGGTCAGAGCTCAACAAATCTGGGGGTGAGCATAAGTACAACACCCACAGCCACCAGGGCAAGCGTATTCGTTATCAGATATGGGTACAGAATCAGCGCGATACCACAGTACCGGGCGACCAGATTCGACTGCTTTCTCCCGTAGATAAAATAGCCGATGCCAACAGAGCTGAAAATCAGCCCCCAAATCAGGTTAGCAGTTTCCATAACGTGAAAGTCTCCGGCGAAAAAAAACCTGCCGCTCCAACAGCCGTGTCAAAATCGGCCAGCTTACTCATACACATCAAGCAGTGTCAGCTTCTCAAAATCCGGAACCACACCCAACCCCGGGCGATCACTGAGGGTCATCTGGCCGGAAAAAACTTCAGGCGCTCCGGTTGCCAACTGGGAGGTATTGTAATTGTGGAGATCCGTGGTAGTCAGCAAAGCTTTTGCCGGGGTGCTGACCGCGAGATGCGCATAGGCTGCAGTGGCTATACCACTGCCCCAGGCATCTTCAATGGTCATGGCTATGCCGGCATCCACGCACACGTCCCGAATGATCCGTGATGGCGTCAGACCACCGACCCTACTGACCTTCAGGGCCATGGCGTCCATGGCATCGTCGCGCAAGGCCCGTTGCACATCCGCCAGGGAGTTCAGGCTTTCGTCCAGTTTAACCGGGTGGCGAATTCGACGGCGAACCGACAGGCACTCCTCGTAGCTGTAACAGGGCTGCTCAAGATAGATCTCCAGATCTTCAAGCGCCCGCGAGAATCGGACGGCTTCATCCTGCCGCCAGGCCCGATTAATGTCGCACATCCAAAGCTCGTCTGCATGTTTGACCTTGCTCAGAGCGCGAACGAGATCGATATCTTCCTCAACACTGCGCCCCAGCTTGATCTGAAAACGGCGAAACCCTTCTGACCGAAACTGGCGCAAAGATTCTTCCATCTCATCCGATTCCGCCAATGGAACATTTCGGTGCAGCGGCATAGACGGCGAGAGCAGCCCGCCGAGCAAAGCGTAGACTGGCAGCCCAGCATGCTTGCCCAACAAATCCCAGCAGGCAATATCGATGGCCGCCTTGGCAGCCGCATGCCCGGTCAGTGCCTGATCCATGCACTCGTGGATGCGCGTGGTGTGAGTGGGATCCTCACCTATCACACTGGGCGCCAGCAACGACAGGCAAGAGGGAATGCCCTCAGAGAACGCCGCCATATAGTTGGGGCCGCAGGGGCAGACTTCGCCATAGCCCACTAGCCCCGTGTTTGTGGTCACCGCCACCACTGTGCTGGTGAACACACGGTGCGATCTTCCTCCGGCAAAGGCATACGCCTTACCCGTATAGGTTAAATCTGCGGTATAAACCGCGATACTCTCGATACGCATGACGCATTTCCTTGATCAGCAACGCTCAGCATCTCTTGAGCATAGCCGCCGCAGGCTGGTGGCGCCGATATTTACAGCCTCGTATTTCGACTTTCCAAAATCGTGTTAATGTAGCACTCACGGTTTCCCTAAGGCTTACTGGGACAACGCCGCAACCCAGAACTCAAGCAGGACAATGCCATGATGTACTTTGCCCACGAGATAGGCCGCGCTGCGCTGAAGCCCATACGCATGCTGACCGGCGCCCAGAGCACCCTGCTCCAGCACCGACTGAGCCCTTTATCCCGCGTTCCCGGGGCACGCAGCGTTGCGTCGGCCTACGGGGTGTTCAGAGATCTCACCCAGCGCTACCCGAAACCGGCTTTCAATCTGCACACAACTCTCTGTGATGGCGAGCGAGTCGAAGTTCAGGAAGAGATTGTTTTGCGTAAACCGTTTGCGCAGCTTAAACACTTCCGGCGCAGCGTAACGCGGCCCGATGACCCGAAACTGCTGATTGTCGCGCCCCTGTCCGGCCACTTTGCCTCGCTCCTGCGTGGCACCGTGGAGGCGATGCTGCCGGAACACGACGTGTACATCACGGACTGGCGCGATGCCTGCAAGGTTCCGCTGTCAGAGGGTGATTTTGGCCTCGATGACTACATCGACTACGTCATAGAGTTTATCGATCACCTGGGGCCAGACACCCACGTTTTGGCGGTCTGCCAGCCAGTGGTGCCCGTGCTTGCCGCCACCGCAGTCATGGCCGAGGATGGCCACCCTGCGGCGCCTCGCTCGCTGACACTGATGAGCGGTCCCATAGACGGTCGCATAGACCCCACCACGCCCTGCAAACTGGCTACCAAACACAAGCTATCATGGTTCAAACGCAACCTCGTGCACCCGGTGCCCGCGCCCTACCCTGGAGCCATGCGCAAAGTTTATCCCGGGTTCCTGCAGCTGACCGGTTTTGTGAACATGAACCTCGGGCGACACATTAAGGCCTACCGTGAGCTTTTCCGCTCCATTCGCGATGACAAGACCGACAAGGTCAGCCGCCACCGCGACTTCTACGACGAGTACCTGGCCGTGATGGATCTGCCAGCGACTTATTATCTGGACACCATACAACGCGTCTTCCAGGAGTTTCACCTGGCCCGCGGCTGCTTCAAACACCGTGGACGTCTGGTGAATCCGGCCGCCATCCACGACACCGCCCTGATGACGATCGAGGGTGAGAAAGATGACATTTCAAGCCCCGGACAGACCCGGGCTGCCCACGATCTATGCATCAATGTACCGGACTCCCGTCGGCTGCATCACCTGCAGCCGGGTGTTGGCCATTACGGTGTATTCAACGGCAGCCAGTGGCGCGAGGCCATTGCGCCGCGGGTACGGGACTTCATCCGTGCAGCCTGACCGGTTGATTTGCGCCGAGTCCTTGTGATGTTTTGGAGCCTCTGCTAGCTTGAAATCAAGCCTTTCTCGCAGCATCCCTGTGCGTGGCTGTGATGTCTTAACGAACAACAACAATCAAGTATCAACTTCGTTCCGAGGAGAATTTCATGCAAGACCTCAAAGGCAAGATAGCCATCGTTACCGGCGGATCTCGTGGCATTGGCCGGCATATCGCACTTCAGCTTGCCCAACGGGGCGCCGACGTCGCAATCAACTATCGCTCACGCCAGTCCGATGCGGACGAAACCCTCAAGGAAATTGAGGCGACTGGCGTCCGGGCACTGGCCATCAAGGCGGATCTTTCAAAAATGCCGGAGGCACGCGCCATGATTAAAGAGGTTCACGAAAAGTGGGGGCGCATCGACATCCTGGTGAACAACGCCGGTATCACCCGGGACAAGTCCATGAAAAAACTCACCGACGAGGACTGGAACGAGGTTCTCGATACCAACCTTGGGAGCGTCTACGCCACATGTTCCGAAGTGCTGAACATCATGCTGGAGCAGAAGTACGGGCGCATCATCAACATTACCTCCTTCGTCGGTCAGGCCGGCAACTTCGGGCAGGCTAACTACGCGGCCAGTAAGGGCGGCATTATCGCGTTCACCAAAACCCTGGCATTGGAAGTGGCCAAGCACAACATTACTGTCAATGCCATTGCCCCAGGCTTTACCGAGACGGAAATGCTCGCTCAGGTTCCCGAGAATATCCGTGAACAGATTGTTGCACGAGTGCCAATGGGTCGCTTTGGTCAACCGGAGGAAATCGCACGAGCAGTGGTTTTCCTGGCAGCGGAAGGAGACTACATCACCGGTCAGCAAATTAACGTTAACGGCGGCGTGTACATGTAAGTAATACCACGTCGCGGTAGACGCATCGAATACTTGCGTCCGTCGCCGTTTCTGATAAATCCGCGGCCCCAGTGGCCGCGGAGTGGAGACTGTGTCAATGTCTGAGAAACCGGTAAAAATTACGCCCTCCCCTGAATTCGAGCCCGACGTCGTGCCCCAGTCCCTGATGCGCGCAGGCGTACATGGCGGCAATCTTCTGAAACGCTCGATTATGCGCCGGTTACGACGCAGACCTCCTAATCCGGTCAGCATCAAAAGCATGGCTAAACCCTTTGCTTCCCTCACAGGGAAGCTCTTAACCCAGCCAGACACCGTGATCCTCGCGCAGGTGCGGCTGCTCAGGGACACCACCAAATTTTGTTCAGGTCTGGTATCCAGCCGCATACGCAACAAGCCATTGGCCGTGATCGAGCCGGAAAAGAGCGACGGGCGCTTTCGCGACCCAAGCTGGAACGATGCAATGGCGTTCAACGCCATCAAACAGGCGTACTTGCTCTCTAATCGCTGGATCATGGACACGATCGATGATGTGCGCGGAATGGACAAGCACACCAGGCGCAAACTGCGATTTTTCACCGGCCAGATGACCGACGCTCTGGCCCCAAGTAATTTCATCCTGAGCAATCCCGAAGTACTGCGCACGACGGTCCAGACCCGTGGCACGAACCTGCTACGAGGGATCGCCAACTTGCTGCGTGACCTGGATGAGGGCCAGGGCCCTATGCCCTTCCGCATGTCCGACCCGGACGCCTTCAGGGTTGGTGAGAATCTGGCCAACACACCGGGTGATGTTGTTTTCCAGAATGAGCTGATGCAGCTGATTCAGTACAAGCCGACCACCGACACCGTGCACCGCCGGCCGCTGCTGGTAATCCCGCCCTGGATCAACAAGTACTATATTCTTGATCTGGGTGAGAAAAAATCGTTCATCCGTTATTGGGTAGAACACGGGCACACGGTGTTCGTAATCTCTTGGATTAATCCAGGACCGGAACTGGCGCACAAGAGTTTTGAAGATTACATGCTGGAGGGGCCCATCGCCGCCATGGACGCCATTGAGCAAGCCACCGGCGAGCGCGAGCTCAATACCGTCGGCTACTGCATTGGCGGCACCCTGCTCGGCTGCACGCTGGCCTGGCTGGCAGCCCGTGAAGACGACCGGATCAAAAGCGCGACCTTCCTCAACAGCTTGATGGACTTTTCCGAAGTCGGCGACCTGGAAGTGTTTATCGATGAGGATTCCGTCAGCAAACTCGAGAAGGCCATGGACAAGCAGGGTTATCTTGAGGGCGCCTCCATGGCGACCGCCTTCAACATGCTGAGGGCCAATGGACTGATATGGTCATTCTTCGTCAATAATTACCTGCTGGGCCGTGAAAACGCACCCTTTGACCTGCTCTACTGGAACGCAGATGCCACCCGCATGCCTGCGGCCATGCACAGCTTTTATCTGCGCAACATGTACCTGCACAACCGACTGCGCGAGCCTGGCGGTATTGAGCTGGCGGGCACTCCGATCGACCTGGGGAAAGTCAAGGTGCCGAGTTACTTTGCGTCGGCCATCGAGGATCACATTGCTCCCTGGATCTCCTGCTATCGGGGCTCACGCTACCTGGGCGGACCGGTGCGTTTTGTACTCGGCGGCTCGGGTCACATCGCCGGCATCATCAATCCGCCGGATCGGAAGAAGTACGGCTATCGTCTCAACGAGGACAGCAATCTGGACCCGGACACCTGGTTACTGGGCGCTAAACAGTTCGAAGGTTCCTGGTGGCCCGACTGGGTCGCCTGGGCTGAACAGTTTGGTGGTGGCGAGGTGAACGCTCGTAATGCATCCGAAGGAAAGCTGCCGGTGATCGAGCCGGCGCCCGGAGCCTATGTGCAGGATTTGCCAGCGGTAAACTAGCCAGTCACGATGCCTGGCTGGCAGTCGAGAAAAAACTGATATTGTTCGTACCCAGGCTTTTGGCGGCATACTTATGACCAAACTGGTCGTTGATGCGCTTAAATCCGTCAAGATCGAGAAACATCAGCGCAAAATGACTCTGTTCACGCTCGCCGTGGAGACGTTTTTGATCAATCCGATCCATCAGTAACGTACGATTGGGCAAGTCGGTCAAGGCATCGTGAAACGCCAGGTGTCTAATGTATTCATCTCTACGCCATAGAGCCGTAATGTCACTGAATACAGATACATAGCGCATGGGCTCGCCGTCATCGTCGCGCACCATGCTGATGGTCATGCGTTGCAGGTAAAGTTCTTCGTCTTTACGGCGGTTCCATACCTCGCCGTACCAGCGACCATTTGCTTCTATCCCTTTGAGAACCGTCACTTCACTGGCCTGAATCGAAAACCCTCTGACCTTACCATCGGCGCCAAAATCAGGAATGTAGTGCCCGATGATATGCCCCACACTTCCATCAGCTTTGTTCAGAGTGCGCTCAAAACGTTGTGGTTCACCAGCCAGGGCGCCGCGAATATGGGGCTCATTCAGAGCAAACAATTGTTCGCTTACGAGATCCTGAAACCGAATCCCGATAATCTTCTCGGGCTGTATCCCGAACCACTCGCTGAAGGCATTATTAGCGTAGCGGCAGCGTAAATCCGTGCCCCAATAACCCATCATGTTCGGCGCGCTATCAATGATGGTTTTAATGAACTGCTCGCCCTCAATCATATCCCGAAGCCCATCACTGCTTATCCGGGCGTTGTGCAAACAGCGAGACCAGAGCAAGACCCGCCGATCCCACCATAAGCAACACCGAAACCGCATTTAGTACCGGTGTTGAGCCTTCCCGCAACCGATCAAACATGGCAATGGTGAGCGGGGCGTCGGAGCCTACCAGCATCAAGGTGGTGTTGAAGTTTTCAAACGACATCAGAAATGCCACCACGCCGGCACCAAACAGAGCAGGCTTCAGGAACGGCAGAGTCACGGTTGCTATGGCCGTCAGGCGGCTGGCACCAAGGTTCATAGCGGCTTCTTCCTGGGTAATGTCGAATTTGCGCAGGCGTGCGGAAATCACCAGCGTGGCGATGGTCGTGATAAAGGCAAACTGGCCGAGGGTGACTAATAACAGACCGGGCCGCAGAGCTTCAATCTCGTAGTCAAATTTCACCTCAAACCAGTTAGCTACAGTGCTGCTGAACACCAGAATAGACACCCCAAGTATCACTCCCGGCACCACCAGTGGCATCAGCATGAGCACATAAAGAAAGTTCTTACCCGGAAACTGCTCACGCTCAAACAAAAAGGCATTACAGGTCGCCAGTGCCAAGCTTGCCAGAGTGGTCACAATAGCAACCTGAACACTGACACCAATACTGTCGAGCAAGGCGTCATCGTGGAACAGGCCAAGTCTGGGAGCGCCCTCACCCAAATACCAGTCCCAGGTAAAACCATTCCACGGCAACGATGGGAACAATGAGTCATTAAACGAGAATGCCGCCACAACCAGCAGTGGCGTAATCAGGAAGATGAAAAACAGTATCACGTAACACCGGTAAGACACCCGATAAAAACGGCTACTGGATATAGAGTGGATCATGACATCACCCGTGTAAACGACTGTTTGGTGATTTTCAGACCCAACCAGACAATCAGCGACGACAGTATCAGCAACAGAATGCCAAAGGCGGCGCCTTGCTCCCAGTTAAAACGGGTAATGAACTGTGTGTAGATTTGTTCGGTAAACCACAAACTGTTTTTGCCCCCCAATAGCGTCGGGGTCAGATAGTTCCCGAGCGTCAGCATGAACACAACAATACAGCCGCTCATAATGCCGGGCATTGCATGGGGGATGACAATGCTTCTCATCACGTGCCAACTGCTTCCGCCAAGATCGTAACCGGCTTCAATCAGGCTGTTGTCCAGGCTGTCGAGCGTGGTGACCAATGGCACCACCATGAACAGCATGGAGGTATAGATAAGCCCCACCATAATGGCGACATCGTTATAAAGCATTTCAACAGGTTGATCGACTAGCCCCAGCCACTGGAGCGCGCCGCTGATCAGCCCGGTTTCCCGCAGTAAAATCATCCAGCCGTATGTACGCACTAACTCACTTACCCAGAATGGAATCAGGCACAAGATAAACAGAGCTATTTTGGGTCTGCCTGTGAGCACCTTCGCGATATAAAACGACACTGGAAAGGCAATAATCAGCGTAAGTACAGTGGCAATAATAGACATGACTGCGGTGCGTACAAAGGTATTCCAGTAAAGCGGTTCGGTAAAAAATGCGGTGTAGTTACTGAAGCTGAAAGCGTATTGCCGTGCTGCTATGCGTTCCCGCAGGGACACCAGCACCATATCGATATGCGGCAGGATAATCAGCAAGCTAAGCCAGAGCAAAATAGGCGCCAGCAGCAGCCAAAAGCCCAGGCGATATTGCGTGCGGTTGAAGTTGCCGGGCTCGACGCTCATTGCACAGACTCTGGCTGAGTCTCCGTTGAGACCGGGAAGCAAAGGCTCTGACCAGCCTGCCA
The DNA here is from genome assembly GCF_900142385.1 of Marinobacter antarcticus. Classification (NCBI taxonomy): domain Bacteria; kingdom Pseudomonadati; phylum Pseudomonadota; class Gammaproteobacteria; order Pseudomonadales; family Marinobacteraceae; genus Marinobacter; species Marinobacter antarcticus. Next base: position 1,459,233 of record NZ_FRAQ01000001.1, on the reverse strand, counting down.
ACTCACATACACCGAACGGCCAGGCTCAAGGGCATGAAAGTCTGCGGTTTGGGGGAGTGCAACCGTGAGCACGGCACCCTCGGCCGTTTCCACTTGAAGCTGGCTGCGAGCGCCATCAAACAGCATGCGCAGAATGGTGACTTGCAGGCAGTTATCCTGCTCAGCTTCAGGCCTGGATGTACTGATCTGCATCACCTCAGGCCGTATGAACAAGGTGATGGGCGAGCCCAACGGCATTGGCTGCCGGCTTTGGCTAAGCAGCCGCACACCGTGCTCGGTAACAATGGTGATAATTTGGTCTGACTGCGCCTGCACTGTGCCTGCGTACTGATTGCTGTCGCCGACAAAGCCCGCCACAAAGGCGGTTTTGGGCTGATAGTAAAGCTCTTGGGGCGTACCTACCTGCTCAAACCGGCCTTTGTTCATCACCGCCACCTGATCAGACATCACCAGCGCTTCTGACTGATCGTGGGTGATGTACACAAACGTGGTGTTGAATTCCCGCTGCAGCCGTTTCAGCTCAATTTTCATTTGCTCGCGCAGCTTCAGGTCCAGTGCACCCAAAGGCTCATCCAGCAGCAACACGGCGGGGTTCAACACTAAGCAGCGGGCTATCGCTACGCGCTGCTTCTGTCCGCCGGATAGTTGATCGATGCGCTTATCGCCGTAGCCGGGCAGCTGAACCTTGGCCAACACCTCATCAATCAAGGCAGCGTGCTCGCGCTTGGGAACACCTTTGCGCTTCAGCCCGTAGGCAATGTTCTCTGCAACCGACATGGTGGGGAACAGCGCCAGATGCTGAAACACCATGTTAACGGGGCGTTTGTTCGGGGCGGTATGCAGTACTGAACTGCCCTTGATCAGAATATCGCCGGAATCCGGTTGCTGGAAACCGGCCAGCATTCGCAACAGCGTTGTTTTACCGCAGCCAGAGGGGCCAAGGATGGAAAAGAAAGCCCCGCGGGGGATGCTGAACGACACTTCATCAACAGCGGCAAACTCACCAAAATGTTTGCTCAGCAGGGTGCAGGCAAGATCTTCCTGCACCCCCGCATCGGCATCCACAGCGAATGCTTGATCCGACATAGACTGCAACCTTAGTCGTGCTTAGTTAGCGGCTTTCACCCGATCGAGTACCTTACCTTCCATCTCTTCCAGGCCGGCTGGAACGGGTGGGTACCAGTTAATGTTGTCCAGATCCGCTTGAGGAAAGCTTTCCTTGAACTGAGCCTTCAAGCTGTCATTAACGAAATCATCACTGCCTTTCGCGGCTGTAAAGTTACCGGCAGATTCGGTAATGCGGGCTGCAACTTCCGGCTGCATAACGAAGTTGATCCACTTGTAAGCGGCCTCTTCCGCCTTGGTTTTACGGGGCAGAACAAAGGTGTCGATCCAGCCCAGGGCGCCAGACTTTGGTGCCACAAAGGTGATATCCGGGTTTTCCGCGTTAAGCTTCCAGCCACCGGCGTCCCAAGCCATCGCAGCAGACACTTCCCCTGAGCGCATCAGGTTCAACAAGGCATCACCGCCAGACCAATAGGCTTTCACGTTACTTTTACAGGCGACCAGTTTTGCTTCAACCTTATCCAGAATGGCCTGATATTTTTCTGTGTCGCCATAGGCTGCGAACGGGTCTTCACCAAGTGCAAAGGCAAAACCAATCAGGGTTGGGCGCTTAAGGCGATATGACACGGAGCCGCTCAGCGAATCATCACACAGGTCGGTGTAATCCTTTACTGTGGCTGCCGCCTTACGGTTAACGATCAGGCCGCTGGTACCCCAAACGTGTGGAACGCCGTACACCTCGCCTTCAAATTCCGTGTTCTTCCTGGTCGCGGCTAACATGGACGGGATGATCTTCGCCGTCTCGATTTTGCTCAAATCCATTGGCTTATAAATATCGAAATCGGCCTGGGCACTCACGATTCGGTCCTGGCTTGGCTGGGCCAGATCGAAGCCGGCGCCACGGGTGGCACGCAACTTTGAGATCATGTCTTCGTTATTGGAGAGGGTAATTTTGACTTCAATACCGGTCTCTTTCTCAAACTGTTCGACCACATCCTGCGGCGCGTAACCGCCCCAGGTAAGCAGACGGAGCGTTTCAGCCTGAGCGGAAATCGAAAACGCCGCAGTTGCAGCAGTAACCATTGTCAGATACTTGAATTGACGGAAAGATCTCATAGTGTGGCCTGTCCTTGTGAGCAACGAGAAGCAATCTCGGGGAATTCATGACCTTAAATGTAGTGTGTTACAGATTTTTGACAAGGAGCCGGGCTCGTATCGTTCACTGACCAAAACGCTGCAGCTGCATTTCCTGCAAGCGGCTAAGAGTACGGCGAAACGGAAAAGCCAGCGCACCTTTGTTGTAGAGCTCGTTCAACGGCACCGCTGCATCCAGGTACAGTGGGATGCCACGGTCGTAGCACTCATCTACCAAAGCAATAAACCGGCGCACTCCGTCATCCTGATGGGTTAATGCCGGCAACTGGCGATCTCCAGCTTCTACTTGCGTCACGCCATCCTCGGTGCCGCGAGCAATAGCAGTTTGCTGCCCGCCACCCGTGAGCAGAGGCACGTCGCTTAAAAAAACGCGGGAAAACCGATCACACAGCTCAATAAAATCCGGCGCTGCCAATTTCTGCTCGCACAGATCGTCATAACGGCACCACAACGCATGCTGACTGCGCCGCACCACCTTGATTTCACGATGCCCAAGCAGCAAGGGTTCACTATGGGCTGCCTCCCCGTCACTGAGCAATTCGGTAAAGGCTGCTTCCAGAGCCTGCGGATCGTTAACCCAATAGCGTTGCTGGCGGTCCCCGGGGTGCAGCCGATGATCCTGACCACCATCAACACTTAGCACCTGCATGTGCTGTTTGAGTGCGGCAATGGCCGGCAACAGACGTTCACGATTAAAGCCGTCTTTATACAAATCATCAGGCGGCTAGTTAGAGGTAGCTACCAGCACCAGACCCTTGGTAAACAGTTGCTGAAACAAACCACCTAACAGCACCGCGTCGCCGATATCACTGACAAACAACTCGTCCAGGCACAGCACCCGTGCCTCAGCCGCCAGCTCCTGCGCGAGCAGGCCAAGCGGACCTTCCTGCCCTGTTAACTGAAACAAACGCCAGTGTACCCAGCGCATAAAATGATGGAAGTGCTGCCTCCGGGCCGGCACGGTTAAAGCCTGGTGAAAACGATCCATCAACCAGGTTTTGCCGCGCCCTACCGGCCCCCAAAGATACACGCCCTGTATATCCGGCTGGCCCGCCTGCAACTGCTCATAGCAGCGCTGCAAGCACATAGCCGCCTGATGTTGAGCGGGGTCGTCTTTAAAGCCGGAGGCCAGTGCCTGCTGGTAGGCTGCGTAGGGGGAAAGCGACGCCACCGCTGAGCTGCAAGGCTTCATATAACGACGGCGGCCACTCTGGTTAGATGAACCATCAGATCGGATAGCGCGAGATAACAGCCAGATCGTGAGCCCCGGGGATATCTGACTTGCGAACGGCCATCACCTTGGCACCCGTGCGAAGTGCACGGCCAGCAATTTCATCAACCACGCCATAGTTAATCGCATCACCCTGGGCTCCGAAAGTGACCTCGCCGGTGTCGTCGTCTATAAAGCCGTCGACCACGCTATCTATATCGATCAGCAGCCTGTCGATCGCGCCGAAAGTAGCCAGTCGCGCGGCATCGGAAATATCCGTGGTCGTCCGGTTTTGGCCAGTTCGCTCTTCGAACAGGCGGTGAAAGTCCTTTATCTGGTCTGAGTAGTGAGCATCCAGCACAGGCCTTGCGGCACTTGCCAACTCTGCCTCGCTCAAATGTTCGGGGTTGCCCGCAATAATGCCGGGAAGTGCCGGGACGGCACTCATCGAACGGAACAGGGCTTCTAATGGCTTGGTCATCGCCAATATGAGCGGGCGATCAGAGCGCATAAGGACGGGGCGCATTACACTATTGATCTTCCGCACATAGCGCGTCAGATAAGAGCTATGACCCTGAGCGCCAGGCCGGTGACCGGTACCCGTATAGTCCTTGTTGGTCGTTTTACCGACGACGGCAGTGAGATCTTCAGGCATGTCGGGCACCTTGATCTCTCTGGCCGGCAAGTCTGAAGACACTTCGATCAATCTCACGGCGTTTTCTGAAAGGGCCAGAATATGCGCGGCATGAGGGAAGGTAATCGCGCGCAGCAGCGGCTTGAGGTGGAAGCGGTCCGACACCTCGACTATATCGCTTAGCTTGTTCGCCATGCGGTAAGTGCGCAGCGACTCCGGCGTTGCCAGAATCGCCAGACTGTTTGCCTGATGGCTCCAGAACTCGTCATCAGCCAACAAGTCATCGAACTGTTCCTGCAGCGACAAGATGCGGCGTTTATCGAAGCCCGTGGCTTCAAGCTGACTAACCGCCTTCTTGACCAGGTTGCCGAGATTGATCCGGCTCTTCTCGACTTCACGGCTAAGTGGCGTGGTCGGTAGGTAAATCGAGACGGACGCATCAGAGCGGGCGAGGTTGAGGTCGCCGATTTCTGCGGCGCTTGGCATATCTACGTAATACATAAGAAACCTCCTGCTAATTCAAATCGCTGGACAGGCGGATTCGCCAATTCCAGTGCGAACAGCCCAATCGGATCTCTACTGAGCGGTTAACCCGCCATCAACAATACTCCTACCCCTCCCTCTTTCTTTCACGCTGTAAAGTGCCTCATCAGCCGTTTTAATCATATTCTCCAGAGAATCATAATCGGCGGGCATGCCATGGCAGATTCCAATGGAGCAAGTGAGAAACTTTCCACTTGTACTACCTTCGTTCGGCATTGCCAAATCCTGCCACTGAGTCAGAATCCGGGCAGCCTGGCGTTCAGACTCACTGGCGCTGTGACCCTCAGCAACGACAATAAACTCTTCGCCACCATAGCGGCCGAGAATATCCGTCTCGCGCTTAAAAACACTTCTCAGGATATCCGCCTGGCATCGGATAGCACGATCGCCCTCCTGATGACCGTAGCAGTCATTGAATTGCTTGAAGTGATCCAGATCAATCATAAAAACAGCCAACGGCTGGCCTGAACGCCGCAGTATAGCGAACAAGCGCTCTGACTCGCTCGTAAAGGCACGGCGATTTAACAAGCCTGTAAGCCCATCGGTTGTGCTTAGCGTAATCAACTGCTCATTCGCGCCTTTAAGCTCGCCTAACAGCAGATCCAGCCTGTGTCTGCCGATGACACCAATAAATAGTGAGCCAACCACAAATCCCGCGTTCATGAATGTGCGATCGCCGTAAACGGAATCCAGCAGCATCAGACAAATAAAACCCGCCGAGCTCAGAAACATAAGCCATAGCGCATAACGGAATGTCATTCCAAGTACAAAAAAACCAAAGAATGCATACAAAAAGGTTCCCTCATAGGGAAAACTGAATGCTGCAAGCTTCCATGACACGTGGATCAAATAATAGTTTGTATAAACGAGGCTAAGAATCGTCAGAAAGAACGCGGCCTGAGCAAACTGCAGGAAACGCGGATGAAAACTGGAAGCAAGCAGCGCAAAAACGATTGGAAGCTGAACAAATGCACGGTTCGTGACATAAGCATCCACCAGCCCTTTGGGCACCATCTGGAGGTCGCCGATCATGAACAGGCCAATTAACACACCTCCGATCAGAATAGAAAGCCGAAGCATAAGCATGTCGCGAGGCGAATAATAATTAGGGTTGACCGAAACCTTTGGCATGAAAACGATTCTCTTGGCCAGATAACTTAACAATACACAATAGATCTGCTCAGCGCAGTTAACCAAATCAAGTATCAGTCTTTGTTCTCTTTACAGTTCAGCCGCAGGCAAAGTCAGGCTGCCAGCCCATCGCCCGAGAGGACGATGGGCAACTGAGCAATTAAAGCTTCACCATCAACTTACCCTTGTTCTCACCGGTCAGGAACAAGCCCAGACCGCTCATGGCCGACTCCAGTCCCTCCAGAACGTGTGCCCGGTACTTGATCTGTCCATTCTGAACATAGGGGGTGAGCTTCGCATGCAGCTCTCGCGTCTTGTGCCTGTAATCGGGCATGGTAAACCCCTGGATGGACAAGCGTTTCTTGATGATGCGCATCCAGTTGGGGCCAGGACTCGGGTTAGCTGAGGTGTAATCGGCGATCATGCCGCATACCACAATACGACCGTGCGCATTCATCCTCTCGAATACGTAATTCTGGATAGGGCCACCGGTGTTCTCGAAGTAGACATCGATACCCTCCGGCGCCAATTCATCCAGCTTCGCCCCCAGTTCATCCGTTTTGTAGTTCACGGCGCCGTCGAAGCCCAAATCATTGACGATCCAGTCCGCTTTCTCGTCACTGCCGACCACACCGATTACTCGCAGGCCGTCGGCCTTGGCCAGCTGTCCCACAATTGAGCCGACAGAACCCGCCGCACCTGATACCACCAACGTTTCACCCGCCTTGGGATGGCCATAGCCATAAAGCCCTTGCGTAGCGGTCAGACCCGGAAGCGCAAATACCGATAGCGCCATTTCCGGCGGCAGGTTTTTGTCCACCTTGTTCACGCCTGCACCATCCGTAAGGGCCATCTCCTGCCAACCAAACATTCCCATAACCTGATCGCCCACAGCAAAATCAGCGTGATTGGAGGCGATAACCTCGCCAATACCCGACGAGCGCATCACATCGCCCAGCTCCACTCGCGGAATATAGCTGTCGGTGTCTGAAGTCATCCAGCCCATCATGGCCGGATCCAGGGACATGTAGGTCTGCCTGACCAAAAATTCGCCATCGGCGGGCTCCGGAACCGTTTTTTCCACCACCTCGAAAAGCTCAGGACCGATAGCCCCCTCGTTGTGCTTCACCAGATTAATCGCTTTATAGGTACTCATGCGCACATCTACCCTGTGGTGATTAAGAATTAGCTACTCATTGTTGATGTGGGTGCGAAAGCACTTTTAAAAGGCCGTCGGCATTGATTGTTTTCAGGCGACCAAACCTGAGAACATTGGAGCAGAGAAAAAATATGAGGGGCGCAGCAATGGCAGAAGCCAGTCCTGGAGAGAATCTCCGAGAACTCAGAGGCAAGTACATTACCAACCTGCCAGATCGCATGGGCGAACTTCGAAACGCCTGGAACCGGCACAAGCACGTGATCTGCTCTAACAGCACAGTATTGCGGGCAACGAGTTCGATGATTAACCCGCAGCCTGCAGTGAGGCCATGCAAACCGGTGGCGATGAACTGCGAGCTATGAACTACCCTTGTTGCCACCGGTGAGAAAAAGGCTCAGGCCCCTTCAACGTAAATCATGGCAATCTTTGACTAGCCCCAACTATCTTGACCCCGATCACCTGGATAACCTCGGCCTTGTGATAGAACTATAGCTGGCGTTTCGCGCCTCATTCAGTCGTTCACGGAAGGAGAAAACCATGCCCCGCCGCAACGCACCCCGTTTCGATACCTCTCGCCTGAAGACCCACATCGACGCAATGGCAGAGCAAACCGTGGATGTGACGCCAGACGCTTCGTCCCGGCACTTACATAATGGTGTGGATACACCTTTACCGCCTGCGGATCTGCATGGGAGTTATGTCAACCATCGCCCTCTGCCCACCGAAGGCGTCGACAAGCGCCATGCCTACATTGTGGGCAGTGGGATCGGCGGCCTGTCTGCAGCTTTCTTCCTGATCCGCGACGGTCACATGCCGGCAGAAAACATCACCATTCTGGAGTCCCAAGAGGTCGAGGGCGGCGCACTCGACGGCGCGGGCAATGCCGAGGAAGGCTACATCGTCCGCGGTGGCCGCGAAATGGAGGCGACCTACCAGAACTTCTGGGACGTTTTCTCGGAAATACCAGCACTCGAGTTACCAGCACCCTTTACCGTGCTCGACGAATACCGGATCGTTAACGACGCCGACAAGAACTGGTCAAAGGCCCGGCTTCTGGAAAAGCAGGGCCTGATCATGGATTCCTCAACCATGGGCCTTAGCCGCCTGCAGCAGCTTGAACTGGTTCGGCTTTTCCTCGCACGCAAGGAAGATCTGGACGACATCACGGTTGAGGAATGGTTCAGTGAAGGCTTCCTGAACACCAATTTCTACACCTTCTGGCGCACCATGTTCGCCTTCCAGAACTGGCATTCCGTGCTGGAAATGAAGCTGTATATGCACCGCTTCCTGCACCTGATGGACGGTTTGAATGATATGACCGCTCTCGTTTTCCCCAAATACAACCAGTACGACAGCTTTGTGCGGCCGTTGATGAGCTGGCTGAGGGATCAGGGTGTCAACATTCAGTACGACACCATTGTGCGCGACCTGGAGATGAATGTTCAGGGCGAGTCCAAAATCACCACCGCGATCCAGTGCCGCACCACTGATGGCGAAAAGACCATAAAGGTAAGCCCGCGCGACCTGGTGTTCGTGACCATCGGCTCCATCGTCGAAGACACTGCCTACGGGACGGATAACACGGTGCCCGAACTGAAGGTAAACCGGCCAGATCCACAAACTGGCTCAAGCTGGCAGCTATGGAAAAAGCTCGCCGAGAAATCCCCCGACTTCGGGCGACCCGAGAAATTCTGTGCCGACGTGCCGAGCTCAACCTGGGAATCGGCAACACTGACCTGCAAACCCTCCCCCCTGACCGAGAAGATCAAGGAACTGGCCGTCAACGATCCCTATTCCGGAAAAACTGTAACCGGCGGCGTCGTGACCTTCACGGACTCCGCATGGCTGATGAGCATGACCGTCAACCGCCAGCCACACTTCCCGGACCAGCCCGCTGATGTGATCGTGCCCTGGGTGTATGCGTTGCTCATGGACAAACCCGGCGATTACGTGAAAAAGCCAATGCCGGAATGCACCGGCGAGGAAATCCTGACCGAGCTGTGCTACCACCTCGGGCTGATCGATCAGGTCGACGATGTCATTGCCGCCACCATAGTTCGTTCCGCGCTCATGCCCTACATCACCGCTCAATTCATGCCCCGTGCGCAGGGAGACCGCCCCTGGGCAGTTCCGGCAGGCTCCACCAACCTGGCCTGCCTCGGCCAGTTCGTTGAAACTCATAACGACGTGGTGTTTACCCTGGAAAGTTCCGTGCGCACGGCCCGCACCGGCGTTTACAGCCTGCTAGGCATCAAGAAGCAGGTGCCCGACATTTATCCGGGCCAATACGACATCCGCCGTCTGCTGCGGGCAACACGCACACTGAACAATGACGAGGCATTTCTCGGCGAGGGCTTGCTACGCCGGTTTCTGGAGGGAACCTATCTCGAGAATATCCTGCCCCTTGGCCCCGATGAAACACCCGATGACCTGAAAGGCACCGGTATGTTCGAGCAACAACTGACCAATTTGCGGGGGCTGGTTGAAGGGAACCATTCTCTCGAGACCGCGAAGGGATGGCTCCAGGGAGCAATAAATAGACTCCGCAAACGCCGCTAAGCAAACAGAACACCCTGCTTCTGTTCGGTCCATGGGCAAAAAAGGGGTCATGGCTGAATCCGAAGAGGCATAGGGGCGATTATCTTCAGCGTGATAGTGACTATTTCGTAGGCCGGGTAATTGAAATCAGGTTGCCGCTGGGTATTTGATCGAGGCTGTAGCTTGCTCACGCAAGCTGCGCTAACAAAAAAGACGGCCGCTAACGGCCGTCTTTTCCATTTTCAATCCAACAACTCGGGTGCTACGGCATTAACACCGTATCAATCACATGCACCACACCGTTGGACTGCATCATATCAGCCTCGATCACCTTAGCTTTGTTGCCATTCGCATCCTCTATCATCAACGAATCGCCCTCAAGGCTGAGCGTGATTTCATCCCCCTGAACCGTTTTCGCGGGGTGGGCTCCACCATCATCCTGAACCATCTGAATGGCAGCAGATGACGTCGCCTTGGCTGGTACTACGTGATAGGTCAGTATCGCCTGGAGCTGCTCCTTGTTCTCCGGTTTCAGCAACATTTCAACCGTGCCGGCCGGCAGTTTTTCAAAAGCGGCATTAGTGGGCGCAAAAACCGTGAACGGCCCCGGCCCGGAAAGTGTTTCTACCAATCCGGCGGCTTTAATCGCAGCAACCAACGTACTCAAGTTGTCCGCTTTTACTGCACTCTCAACGATGGTCATTTTCTCTTTCTCACCCATCGCATGATGTTCGGCGAGAACCGGCAGTGCCACTACAGCACTGCCCAGTATCAGGGTAGAAGCTACAAACGACTTAAAGACACTTGTTTTATTCACGTTATCGTCCTCTCGTTTCTTACGGGTACATTCACATAAAAATACGAATAGACGATCGTTGCAGATCCTGTCGACGGGTTCAGTTTGATTAAATTTTGTACAGGCTAAGCTGTCAGTATCAATTGGGCTGATTTCCAGCATCCTGTGTGCGCTTGCGCACAGACGGCCTAGCTGTAAGACACCGATCCTGAAGGTGTAGGCTCGCGTCTAAAGCTTAATGGCGCAAGTTGGAAATTACACGCAAGGGGCTTCTCATGAACAAAGTCAACACAGCGGTAATCACTCTTTGTCTTCTCGGTGCACTGCCCATGGCAGCATCGGCACAGAACGGCCCAGATCAGGGCGATAGGGAATTCTCCCTCTCCGGGACGGGCAGTAGCGACCAGAGTTTCGATAGCGGCAGCTTCGGTGTGACCGGCGATTTGGGCTGGTATCTGAGGGATAACATGGTTGTGGGTGTCCGGCAAAGCATCAGTTACGCCAGCATCCAGGGCGAAAGCATCAAGGATGATTTCTGGAACGGCTCAACCCGTGGTTACATGAACCATCAGTTCCTTAACGGCAGTGCGCGGCCCTTCGTCGGCGCCAGCCTCGGCGGGATCTACGGCGACGGCGTCAAGGACAGCGCCTTCGCCGGTCTGGAAACGGGCTTAAAGTACTATGTGCTGCCTAAGACCTATTTCCTCGGTCGCGTCGAGTACCAGTTCTTCTTCAACAGCACAAATGATGCGACCGATGCATTTCAGGACGACGGGGCCTGGGCATATACCGTGGGTTTGGGTTACAACTTCTAAACCAGGTTAAAGCTCAGATTGAAAATATGGGTGTCGTTCAGTCGGATTCTGCGCCAATCTCCTGCAACGTTTGCACCAGGGCATCAGGTTCCTGGGCTCCGGAGATAAGGTACTTGCCGTTGATAATAAACGCCGGCACAGCCGTGACACCCGCCTTCTGATATGTGGCTTCGTCTTCCCGCACAGCACGAGCGTACTGGTCCGAGTCCAGCACCTCTCTGGCTTTTAAGGGATCCAACCCCAGAGCTTCAACGCATCTGACGAGAATATCGTGGTCGGCGACGTCGTCTGCCCTTCCAAAATAGGCTTCGAACAACGCTTGTTTCATGCCGGTCTGCTGGCCCTGCTCGCCAGCCCATTTGACCAGCCGGTGGGCATCGAAGGTATTGCAGGTTAATCGCTCCTGCATTTTCTCGAAGTTGAGGCCGAGATCCTTTGCGATCGTCATCATCTGGTTCTGAGTAGAACGCATCTCTTCCTCGCTCCGCCCATACTTCCGGGCCAGAGCCGGCAGGATCGGCTCACCCTTGCCGCTGTGATCCGGGTTCAGTTCAAACGCATGCCATTCAACGGTGAACTCATGCTCTGCCGCCAGCTGCTCCATGGCCCGCTCCAAGCGGGCATAGCCGATAGCACACCATGGGCAGGCGATGTCGGAGACAATATCGATATGTATCTTGTTCATAGTGGGTCCTTACAGTCGCTCAATAGCCTTGAGCAGTGATTTGAAGGCCTTGGCAAAACTACGTTCAGCGAACCTGTCCAGTGCGCTACGACCGCGCCCTGGTGATACGAAACAGCGCCTCCGGGGAAAGCCGCTTGATCCAGAGCGCGGCCATTTCCTTGCCTTTGCCCACTGGAATCTCACGTGTCTTCGCCTTGAGACCTTTGAAGACTATCTCAGCGCAGTCGGTTACATCCATGCCCCCGGCAATATCCTCGTCCACCTCGCCAAACGCCGCACCGTCGCCCGCGAGGGCGTTGCGTGAAATATCGGTGCGAATAAAACCCGGTACGATGGTAGAAACCTGCACACCCTGGCCTTCCACCTCCGCGCGCAGGGCATCGAAAAAGCCCATCACCGCATGCTTGGCGGCGCAGTAGCCCGTTCGCAGAGGCACGCCGACCTTGCCAGCCACACTGGCCGTCACCGTCAGATGCCCGGAACCGCGCTGCAGCATATGGGGCAGTACCGCCTTGGTCAGCGCGATCTGGCCCATCACATCCACATCCATCAGTTTCTGGTATACCGCCATATCTGTGTCTTTGCACAATGAACGCTGTGAGACACCGGCGTTGTTAATCAGAAGATCGATGTTGCCAAAGGTATCCAGCACGGTCTGGACCGCCACGGGCAAAGCCTCCCAGTCGGTCACATCCAGCGGCAGCACCAGTATCTGGTCAGCCGGAAGCCCTGTATCACGGCAAAGACCCGCAACACGCTCTAGCTCACTCTGGCGCCGGGCAGACAGGACAAGGCGGGCACCATCCTGAGCAAATCGTACGGCAAGTGCCTCGCCAATGCCGGCCGAAGCTCCGGTAATCCAGACGGTTTGTGTGGGCATGACAGCTCCTCATGAGTCTTCCAGCTTTCGACCAGCCGAGCCCTCAGGGGCGGCAACTGAGCCGGATAGTTTTCCTGGACGAAGGTTAGCAGAAAATAGATGCGCCCCGGGTTTTCCGGTTTCAAAAAAGGAGCGTTAAACCACCTGCGATAATGGCAACCAAAACGGACAACCCGATCAGGGTTTTCCATGGAAAGGGGGGCGGGGGCGGCTCTACCGCGAGCTGGGTTTCCAGATAGTTTTTCAGCAACCGAGTATTGCGGGTGTTGGCTTTGTAGATGGCATCAAAGGCATCCCCCACCACCGGCAACAGGCCACCGAAAAAATCGATGCCCATGTTGCGAAGCATCTGTTGTTTGACCTCCTTACTGGCTCCAACCCGCTGCGCCTCCACCAGCACATAGCCAGACAACACCAGGCCAGCCATGTCTCCCACCACGGGCAACAACCCAATAACAGAGTCGGCACCAATCTGGAATTTGGTAAAGGGAATACCGATGCTGCTGTCGGTAAAACGACTGAACTTCTCCAGCCGTTCAAGTACCGCCCGTTGTTGGGCCTTGGTGGTTTGTGTCACTTAACCTCCATTACCAGTAGACCTTTGGAAGATCGTATTATATTTGCCAGAATAGACTTCACATACATCCTGTGCTCGGATGAAGGTAACGTGCTGGTGGCGACCCCTTTGAGGATTCCGCAATGAGCTTGGCTTTCACCCTTCTTGCATTGAAGTCAGCAACAGGAGGTTAGCATTGAATGCTAACCTATCCGGCGACTCCTGGTGTGGGGCCTCAGTGGCACAATGATGGCAGCTTTGTCATGAATACAACGACATTCTTAATGCAGGGCTTGCGGATCATGCACCGCACCGTTCGCGGCGTTCAAGCACTTGCGCCTGCCTTAAAGTTGCCGCTCCATGTCAGTATTGATGGGCCGAGTCCATTCGGCAAAGGTGTTTGGCAGGGCGGAAGAATCGGCTTTCGCTGGGATGATGGCATTCCCATGCAAAATTAATTCACGCTCGAAATCAAAATGAAATCGGAATAGATAGAAAGCCATCAAATGGCAAGGTAGGTCTGACGGAGCTGTTCGTCCTCCAGGACCTCACTCGCCAGGCCGTCAAACACGACCTGCCCGGACTCCAGAATGACCGCCCGGTCCGCCAGCTTCAGTGCTGCAACCGCGTTTTGCTCGACGATTACGGTGGTCATTCCCAGTGCCTTGATTTCTTTCAACGTGCGCTCGATTTCCTGCACAATGATAGGTGCCAGCCCTTCGTATGGCTCGTCCAGCAGCAAAAGCTTGATATCCCGCGCCAGTGCCCGACCGATGGCCAGCATTTGCTGCTCGCCGCCCGACAGGGTTGTGCCCTCTTGGTTACGTCGCTCACCCAGGCGTGGAAACAGCTCGAAGATACGATCAATGGACCAGCCGGGAGACGGCGCCAACTGAGCCAGCTTAAGGTTTTCCCAAACGCTCAGGCCTGAAATGATGCGACGGTCTTCGGGAACCAGCGACAGCCCGCTCTGGGCCGCCTGATACGCTTTCATGGTGTGCAGCGGCTGATGATCCAGCCAGATTTCACCATGGGTAACCGCGGGCGAATCCACCCGGGCGATAGCCCTGAGCGTCGATGTTTTTCCCGCACCATTGCGACCCAGCAGAGCAAGTATTTCACCTTCGTGAATGTTCAGGCTCACTCCCTGAACGATGTAACTTTCGCCGTAATAGGCATGCAGGTCCCAAACCGAAAAAAAGGCGGGCGCGGACGATGCATGCGTGGCATTCATATTGGGTTGTTCTTTCATGATGCCCATAGCCTCATTATGTCTCTGCGGTGCCCAGATAGGCTTCCTGAACTTTAGGGTGGCCCTTGATGTTCGAGGGGTGGTCCTCAACAATCACATGCCCTTGTGACAGAACGCTGATTCGGTCAGCCAGGCTGAACACTACGTGCATATCATGCTCAATCACTACGAAAGTAATGTTGTGGGCCTCATTGATGGTTTTCAGCAAATCAATGGTGTTGTTGGTGTCCGCCCGAGCCATACCGGCCGTGGGCTCATCCAACAACAGCAATTTGGGCTGCTGGACCAGACACATAGCCATCTCCAGCCTTCGCTTGTTGCCCCGGGACATGGCGGACGCCGTATGATGACGGTCATCAATTAACCCCACATCCTGCAGTATTTTCTCGGCCTGCTCGCGTATGGCGGTCTCCTTCGCCAGTGACTTGAACGGCGAGAGGTGAAAGGCACCGTCCCGATGAGCGAAAGCTGGAATCATCACATTTTCCAGAATGCTTAGCTCGGCAAACACCTCCGGTGTCTGGAACACACGGCTGATGCCGGCTTGATTGATCTGGTACGGTTCCAGACCCAGAAGGCTGCTATTGTTGAAATTGACTGTGCCACTATCTGGCAACAGCTTGCCGATAAAGCAGTTCAGCAGCGTGGACTTGCCCGCGCCGTTGGGTCCGATAATGGCATGAACGGTATTTTCCTCAATCGACAGATTGACATCATCCAGCGCCAGAAGACCACCAAACCGCTTGTTAACGCCTTTCACTTCGAGTATCCCCACGACTACGGCTCCTTCGTGTTGACGGAACCGGGCGACGGTTCCTTAGACGACACATCGTCATCCAGGGGACGGGCGTCACTCCGGGACGACCCGGTTTTACGGGCCTGCGACAACCGCGCAACCAGATTCATAATCCGGCTGGCCCCCTCCACCAGACCGCCCGGCAGAAAGATCACTACCAGCATGAAGATCAACCCCAGCGAGATGTGCCAGCCGCTACCCAAAAATGGCGAGACCACGGCAACAAGTACATCCGTCACCCCATCAGGTAATGCCGAGAACCAGCCTTCGACCACCGATTCATTGATGCGGCTGAAGATGTTCTCAAAATACTTGATGATGCCAGCCCCGAGCACCGGTCCAATCAAAGTCCCGGCACCCCCCATAATGGTCATCAGCACCACCTCGCCAGAGGCGGTCCACTGCATGCGATCCGCCCCGGCGAGCGGGTCCATGCAGACCAGTAAGGCGCCCGCCAGGCCAGCGTACATGCCGGACATGACAAAAGCCGTCAGTGTGTAGGGCCGGGAGTTGAAGCCAGTGTAGTTAAGCCGGGTCTGATTGCTTTTGACCGCTCGCAGAATCATCCCGAACGGCGACCGGAATATGCGCAACGACAGGTAGAACATACCGATCAAAATCAGCGCGCTGACATAAAACCCCACGTTAAACTGCAAATCCATCCCGAGAAACGGCACCACCGCCGTATCCCCCATCTCAAGCCCAAACAAGGATGGTGATGCCATCTGGCCAACTTCACTGGCACTATCCAGAATGCGGGGATCTTCCAGGTCGAGTTGCAGCCCGGTTTCGCCGTTGGTGATGGGGGTCAGTACCGAGTACGCCAGATTATAAGACATCTGAGCGAACGCCAGCGTCAGGATAGAAAAGTAGATCCCGGACCGCCGCAATGAGATGAACCCGATCAACAATGCGAACAGGCCCGACACCACCACAGCAAAAATAATGGCAGGTACGATGTTGATGCTGAGCAGCTTGAGCATCCAGAGCGCGGAATAGCTGCCGACACCCAAAAATGCCGCATGGCCAAACGACAGGTAGCCGGTCAGTCCAAACAGGATGTTGAAGCCAATGGCGAAGATGCCGTAGATGGCGAAACGCTGCATCAGGTCCGGGTAACCTGCCCCCAGAGGCGCCATGATCAGAGGCACGGCCAGCACGAAAATGGTGAACAGGACCATCAGAGCCCTATCACTGGTACGTAGTGTTTTCAGCATGGCATCAAGTCTCCATTACGCCTTTGCGCCCCATAAGCCCACGGGGACGGGTCAGCAGAATAATGACTGCCACCAGGTAAATGATGACCTGATCGATGGAGAACCCGAACAGGAAGTCCTTCACCTCCGGCATGGACGCGAAACTCTGCAGAATGCCCAGCAGAAAACCCGCCGCCACCGCACCGGCCAGTGATCCCATGCCGCCCACGACCACGACTACAAAACACAACACCAGGAAGTCCATACCCATGTGGTAGTTCGGCGACAGGATCGGGGTGTACATAACGCCCGCCAAACCGGTCACCACGGCGGCCAGACCAAACATCGCCGTAAACCGTTTGTCGATGTCGATGCCCAGCAAACCAACGGTTTCCCGGTCAGCCATACCGGCTCGCACCACCATGCCAAACGTGGTGTATCGCAAGAAAGCGAAAATACCACCTATAACAACCCCTGCGAACAGAAAGTAAACCAGCCGCCAGATCGGATAGATGACGGCGTTCTCAGCCATACCGATCAACACGCCGACATCAATAGAGCCGACAAACGCGTCTGGCGCCGGCTGGGGGATTGGGTTTGCACCATAAACCGATTTGATTACCTCCTGCAGCACAATGGCCAACCCGAAGGTAACCAGGATCTGATCGGCGTGAGGTCGTTTATAGAAGTGTTTGATCAGCCCCCGCTCCATCACAATGCCAATCAGCAGCATCACTGGAATGGCGAACAGAATGGACCAGAACACGGAGTAGTCGATCATCGACGCGCCAAAATCGCCAAACCAGAGCTCAACATAAGGGGCGTGAATTTCCAGTGGCGTGCCCCAGGGGCTCAGTTCGGTTTCGGAAAGCGTGACTTTCTCGAACGACAGTAAGTTGTTGAAGGTGACGGTACAGAACGCGCCAATCATGAAAAGTGCGCCGTGGGCGAAGTTCACCACACCCAGGGTGCCGAATATCAAGGTCAGCCCTAATGCGATCAGGGCATAGGCACTGCCTTTATCCAGCCCATTCAGGATTTGCAGAAGAATGGCATCCATCGGTATTTACCTTGTCTGATAACAGGCGCCTGCAGTGCAACAGGCATATCAAGATCTGACTGACGGAGGTGCATCAACCCGCAGGGCCGATGCACCTCTTATCAGAGGTAGCCAAGTGCCGTATCAGGCTCCTGGATTACACTTACCGAGTGAGCCACCTGCAAACATAGGGTTCTCAGGCTCATACATGACTTTCTCAACGGGCGTGATGTTGACCACTTCCAGCAAGTCGAACTCAGACGTCGGGTTCTCCTTACCACGAACCACGAGCACATCTTTGAAACACTGATGGTCGTCGGCGCGGTACAGGGTTTTGCCGTTGCCCAGTCCGTCAAACTCAAACCCTTCGAGAGCTTCAACGATGGCACAGGGGTTAAAGCTACCCGCCCGTTCGGCCGCATCAGCGTACAACAGAGTTTGCACGTAGCAGGTGTGCGCGGCCTGTGACGGCGGCTGGCCGTACTCTTTGCCGTAGGAGGCGACAAACGCTTTCGAGCCCTCATCCTGCAGCGACCAATGCCAGTTGGTAGACCCGAAAATACCTTTGACGTTGTTACCTGCACCGCGAGCCATGAGGCGGGAATACAGCGGCACGACAATTTCAAACTGTTTGCCGTTGACCATCTTCTCACGCAAGCCGAACTGAACCGCAGCGGTCAATGAGTTGACCATGTTAGAGCCGTAGTGATTCAGGACCAGCACATCGGCACCCGAGTTGGTCACCGGGGCAATATAGGACGAGAAGTCCGTTGCCGAAAGCGGCGTACGAACGGCATTAACGGTTTCCCAACCCAGCGCTTCGGTCGCGGCGATCATGGATTCTTCCTGAGTCCAGCCCCAGGTGTAATCCGCCGTCAGGTGATAGGCTTTGCGGTCGTTCCCGTAGTGTTCCGACAGCACAGGCGCAAGTGCCGCTGCAGACATATACGCGTTGAAAAAGTGCCGAAAGCCATTAGCTTTCTTGTCCTTACCAGTGGTGTCGTTGGAATGGGTCAGGCCGGCCATAAAGATGACACCGGCATCCTGACACAGCGACTGGACAGCAACCGCTACCCCGGAAGACGAACCCCCGGTAATCATGATGGCGCCGTCTTTTTCAATCATCGCCCGGGCAGACGCACGAGCAGCATCCGATTTGGTCTGGGTGTCGCCAGTGACGTATTCGACCTTGCGGCCTAGAATACCGGTGCCTTTGAGCATTTGTGATGAAAACGTGCCCAGCATGCCACCGTCGCCTTCGCCATTGAGGTGCTTGACCGCTAGCTTGTAGGCGCGCAGTTCATCGGCGCCCTCATCCGCATAAGGGCCGGATTGAGGAACGTTGAACCCAAGTACCACACTGCCTTTTCCCGGTTCATTCGTGTAAGCAAAGGCGGATCTGGAAAAGATCGTTGGAGCAACAAGTCCAGCGCCTAGAACAGCGCTGCCTTGGAGGAACTTTCGGCGGTTCAGATAATAATTAGACATTGGTTTCTCCCGGAATTGTTCTTGTTTTTTGGTCGCTGAACACCCTTAATTATTTTTTGGACAGGTGTCCTCACACCACTAACCTTCCAGAGGTCAGACAATTAAGCAATAAAAGTTCACCGAAGTTACAACTAATGTCTAATGCCTAAAGCCTCGGGGTCAGGTCCTGGGGAATAATACACCCCAAGGAAATTACCAAAGGCCGACGCTGACGAGAAAGTTCTTGTAGCACTGCCCGTTGAAGGTCTCACAGGCGTCATCGAAGACTGACAGAAAGGCACGGCGGTCACGGTCTGATTCAAAATCATCTCTCACCGATTACCGCGAGACATCACAGGGCTAAACGCGCCTGCAAACGCTGCGTGAATCCATATTAGTGTTACTCTTCAAATGTGACGTTGTACTTATTGAGAAAAAATTTTTCTTTTTCGCCCCTCATCAACACACGCCCCTCATTCCAAATTCTTATAAGCTCCTGTCTTTTTGCAGCAGGAATTTTTTTCGAAAAGATCGGCATTTCAACCAATTTCTTTTCCAAGCCGGGGCGCACGATCTTAAGGTCATCATTCAAGTTCAGTCGATTTAAAGCATACTGAAGGACGAGATCGTTATCTGCATATAAGTCGACTCTATTTTCTCTGATCATGCGGAAGACCCGGTCAACCACATCATCGTAACCAGCGATCACTTCAACGGAACTCGAGTTTTTTGGGTCATCGATATAATTTTGATAATCGACACTCATTGAGCTGTAATCCCAGCCTGGCCCAGTTGCGATGCGTTTGCCTTTTATGGATTCAATACCCTTATAGCGCCAAGGATCGTCTCGCCTGACGACAAAGGCTGTTGTATATGAAAATGTTTCTTCGGTGGCATAGACAAAGTCTTTTTCTGCACTCTCTGAAAACAGATATTCCGGCAACATATCGCAAAGGCCATCTGCCACCATTTCCAACCCTCGTGCCAGAGGAACTTCATAATATTCCAGCTTATAGCCTTTTTCTGTGTATATTTTCTCCAAAATATCTATTACAACACCACGATCAGAAGACCCTCCGGATGGGAATATAGTCATCGGGGCCCATTGGTCGTAGCAAACTTTTAATGTCGCAGCATGACTAACGTTGGCCATGCTGGCTCCAGTAAAAAAGAGCATAAGAAAAAACAGGCGATATATTTTTTTAATTTTCGGATTATTATTTTTCAACACGATCGCGACCTTTATCTTTCGCCCCATAAAGTTTTTTATCGGCGCGTTTAAATAGCTCGTCAATTAAATGATCTTTTTGCCCAGATGAAGCAACGCCAAGACTTACCGTGTAAGCGACTGTTTTTCCGTCGACCTCCAAAATCGAGTCGCTAATAGCCTTTCGTATTTTATCGGCAAGCCGGAAGGCGTCATCAATCCCCGCATCAGGGAGAAATATTGCAAACTCTTCCCCGCCAAGCCTACCAATGAGATCAGTCTTTCTCAAGAAAGTACGAATTGTATGTGTGAAATGAATGAGCACTTTGTCACCGACAAAATGACCATGCGTATCATTGATCATTTTAAAGTGATCTAAATCCATCAAAATAAAAGATGCGGGCGATTTTTGGCGCTGGGAAAGAACGAGAAGATATTCCGCCATCTCAAAGAAACTCCCCCGGTTTAATGCTCCCGTTAAAGAATCCCTTCTAGCCAGCTCCTTGAGCTTTTCATTCAATATTTGTAACTCTTCTGTACGCTTTGCGACGGCATCCTCTAACCAACTTCGCTTGGCCTGCTCGTTTTCCAATAGTCGTTCCCTGTCCCTCTCCATGGCCGACAGCATATCATTTATATGTTTTTGAAGTTGACCGAGCTCGTTATTATCAATATTAGAAATATTAATCCGCTTATTTACATTCTGGCTTAGTTGAACCTCATCCACTTGTGACATCAATTCTTTCAGGGGGATTGCCAAATAACGATCAAAGGCCCAAACAAACAACCAAAACAAAATGGATAACTTTATGATTGCCGTAATTGCGATCAAAGAAAAACCGAATAAAACTCGATCTAAAACGATTCCTGACGATGAATAAAGTGTAAGTGAGCCAAGAAATATTCTCTTCTCGTTAAGCGACCAATATAAGTCTGATTTTGTGTCGAACATTGACAAAGGGACTGAGGCCGAAGTGTAGGATCTTTTAGATATTATATTTTTGGCATGTTTATCTAAAACATCGACACCCTCAATAATTGGCATTTTGATAAGTCCGTCGATGAGTGCGTCTAGCTGATTCTGGTTGTATTGCCACAAACTGGTAGAAATAGGGCCGCGAACTGTTTCTTCCAACTGTTTCAATTCGCTTAGGATTGAATCCTGCGTTTTCAAATATTCGGTCAAGAACTGCAGGCCTGTGATTAAGCAAGCTACGCCAAAATAGATAGCAAAAATAACACGCATCATTTTTTGGGATAGATTGTTTGGACGAAGAAAATTTGAAAACACTAAAAATACCCCGTCCCGATAGACTTTAAACCAGCCCTAACCTTAGATTACTCCGGTGCTTAATGGAATAGACGTCGGCAAGGTCTGAACAGCGCCTAGCCCGGATTTCTCATATTCGGTTGCTGGTGCGCAGGTAACTCACCAGCAAATCACGGCCGCAGAACACGTACAGTGGGAAATAGCAATGATGATCGTAGTAGGCATTAAGGAACTTGCCGGGCTGATCGCCATGCACTGGCACATCGGTGCCATCAAAATCCAGCACGATCTCCTTGGATGGTTTGTCATGCTGTTCAATGAAGTGATTCCAGAGCAATTCGTGGCTTTTTACTACCGACTGCCGATCCACTCGCTGCTCCATCCTGCAAAGGGTGGACTCGCCCGCCAGGATGTTGTCCTCGCTCATGGCGGTCTGAAGCGCCTGGCCAAATCGCAACGCTTCATGATCATTCAAGTCTTCGTACCCGGCTGCCACACCGAATACCCGTTGTCGGGTCATGGTCTCCAGTTTGTGACGAGCCAGCTGTGGGCTGCGTAGATCATTGAGAACTGAGGCCAGGCGCTGAGTGAGTCCATGTCGTTTGTCGACTTCCCTAAGCAAAAGCAGTCCGGCATCGGAGGTGATGTGGCCACCGGAGAAATCGGCTTCGATCTGGCGGCGAGAAGGTCAGTTTTTCATGTACCATTTTTGATAGCGGCTGTTAGTGCTTGGTGGATTGGTTAGGCTCTTGAAATCATAGCATTTTCAGCCGATTTCTTTTATCCCCTCATGAGAAACCAGGGCTTGCCAAAACTTGCTCTCATCGTCTTTGCAATTCATAAAATCTGTGACTATCTTGTATTCTTGTGTCACTGATTAGCGTGATCCAGGCCAAGGCACTGGCGTTCTCCTGATCCATACCATTTTGGTAAAAGACCAAATGTAACTCATGCTTTTTCGATTTTGGTTTTCTTAATGGACTACAGCACAGAACTTCAGAACTCGGCGGACGCAAACACTCACTCCCAGCAATATGTCTTAAACTCCCTGCTCTTTATACTTACATTCTGGGCTCTCAATCAGGTGGCTTACCTATTTGAAGTGACCGAGGGCGTGAGTCTGTTCTACCCTCCTTCCGCCTATGCGATGTTTTTAATTTTTCTCCTGGGAGGCAAATATCTACCTGTTCATTTTCTGGCGATCTATCTGGGTGGCCTGCCGTACCGGGATGTTTTCAATTACAATCTTGAGATGTTCATCCCGGATTTGAGGCAGTTTGTTATTTATGGTGCAGCGGGTCTGATCCTTAGAAAAATAAACTCACAACGAAAGATCTTCGACGGGAAGTTCTTTTACTCGGTAATGGTTGCCTGCGTTTTAACGGCACTCATATCGACGGCTGTATTTCTGAGCGGCATCGAGTTAAACACGCTCTCCTTTTCTTCGCTGATTGAGAGATCATCCTCCTTCTTTGTCGGCAACCTCACGGGGGCTGTCACCGCAATTCCTATTTTTTTGCTATTCCATCAATTCTTGAAGCTCGGCTGGAATGGATTCATCTCGTCGCTTGTGAGCGATTTTTTCAAGCCGCAAAAAGTAGCCGCACTGATAGTACTTATGATTTTGACTGCCCTGGTCATTCAGCTAGGGAAAATGGACGAGCAGTTTTCAAAATATTACTACCTGATTTTAATTCCAATCGTCTGGAGTACGGTTAAATGGGGGCTTGGCAATGGACTGGTTTTCGCCTTTATAGGCAACCTTTTCGCTCTGTCGCTATTCATCTTCTCGGGCTATTCGCACTATGGCATTTTCGAAGTCCAGATCATGTTTACCATTTCCATAGTCGCGGTGATATTGATTGGCCTTGTGCACGATGAAAGAGATCTTTTCTACCATCGAGCCATGTACGATGACTTGACGGGTTTAGCGAATATGAGGCTTTTCAGGGAGGTCTGCTTTACTTCAATCGCAAGAGCAAAAAGAAAAGGGCATGAAAGCTCCGTCCTATTCATCGATATTGATGGGTTTAAATCGGTGAATGATACGTTTGGCCACAAAGTTGGGGACGCAATACTTCAAAAATTGAGTCAGGAAATTAAATACTGTGTCCGAGATTCAGATAGTGTTGCTCGTTTTGGGGGCGATGAATTCGTAATTTTTCTCGATGAGACTTCCGACGAAAAAGCCGCTGGGGTTTCTGAAAAAATCATCAAGCAACTGGCTAACCCCTTTCGGATTCATACTGATGCCGTTGAGCTTGGAGTCAGTATTGGCATTTCACTATGTCCTCGGGATGGCGCTGATATCGATACTTTGATACGCAAATCTGATGAAGCGATGTACCTTGCAAAAAAAGAGGGTAAGAGTACATATCGCATTTACGGTAAACATCACAGGTAACAAGAAGGACAATTGCACTGACGCCTTTCGGACTAGAAACCCAGGCTAGCCCGGAGGCGAGAAAGTCAGTTTTTCAGGTACCATTTTGGATAGCGGCTTTTAGTGCTTGATGGATTGTTTAGGCCCTTGAAATCATAGCATTTTCAGCCGATTTTTTTATCCCCTTATGAGAAATCCGGGCTAGAGCACCCGACGCCCTTTTTCATCACTCAGCTGGAACTCTCTTCGGCATGAGTTACCACAGGACAATCGCCACCAGAAACAGGGCCTGGACCTACAATAACGAACGGCCCAACATAGCCCTCGGGGGCATTACCCCGCAACAGAAATTGGCCACGGGGGCTGAACTCTACTTTTGATGCCCTCTTAAAATGGGGGAATTACCATTCCACATTGCATTTACAGGTATCCAAACCTCTTCTACTCTGATGAGTGAATCCCTTAACTATCTGGAGGATAGTCTGATGAGCAAAGCGCTGAATGGAAACTTCACCTCGAAGGTTCAAGCCAAGAATGTTCGTGACGACCTGATTGGTTCAGGAATTCCTCAGGAGAATATTTATATAGAGGATGAACAGCAAGTGATCAGGGTTATGATCCCGACTGAAGAGCGTAGAGAGATTGAGGAAATCTTTGATCGCCACGGGGTGACATATTAGTTTCTGCATTTAACAGCAACTACGTTTTCTGCCTGCGGGCCTTTCTGGCCTTCAGCCAGAGTCTTGAAACCGCCACCTCAGCGAAAACCGGGAAGTCTCTTCAGTTTTTCCTGAGCCTGCGCACTGGCTCGATGGTGAAAATCCCGAACAATCGACGCCAACTGCTTTTCCGCCTCACTCACGGAGGTACTTTCCTTGATCTATTACATTTTTCGACAATAAGTAACGTGATCCATGGGGAGAAAGTTGCCAGATGCAGATATATTCGTATTGAGGGTCGGCTGCATGGGTTGTATCCCGTCAAGAACGAAGGAGACAAAGTTTCGTGCTGCCTTTCCCCACGGGTAAAACTTTTTGTAGGTCGCTCAAAGCCGGTGCGTCGCTGGTCGGGCTAACTGTTTTGTTAACCTGCCTTCCCGCAAACGCCGAGGACGCCCCTACCGACGGCAAAGGCCCCCTAGACGGCGAAACGCTGCAGATGCGTACTTTGGAGAATCCTCCGCTGGCGTATACCGATGAAAACGGTGACATCACCGGGATCTTGGTGGAGGGGATTCGCGAGGCGGTGCACCGGACCGGTCATGAAGTAGAATTCAGAATGGATCCCTGGAAACGGGTGCTCCAGGAAGTGGCTGTGGGCAACGCCGACGCCGCCTTTAACGCGGGGAAGACCGAAGAGCGGCAAACCTGGGGGCTATACCATAATTCAGTATTGATGGACGAGACCTACGTATTCTTTGCCCGGGAGCCCAAAGCATTGTCCCGTGATCTTGTAGAGGCCCCCGAATTGCGAGTTGGTATCCAGTTAGGCTACTACTATGGGGAACGTTTTGATCGTCTGCTGCAAGATCAGCCATTTCGGGCCCTGGAAGTGTCCCAGACCATCCCCCGCAACCTGAAGCTTCTGACGGCCGACCGCACCGATGTATTTATCGGCGATCTTTTGCCTACCATGCACTATCTCAAGGAACTGGGGCTGGAGAACGAGATCCACGTCGTGCGGGAAAAAGAATCCGGCCTGCCCCTCATAGTGTCTACCTCGCCGACCTTTGTGGCGTTCTCCCGGCGCCGTATCGATCCGACATATGTTCTGGCCTTCGATGAAGCACTGGAATCCATGAAAGTTGATGGCACCTATAACGCCATACTCGACAATTATCAGCTGAATCTCCCCGAATTGCCTGAAACACCCTGAAAACCGCCTTTACGTTCATGCCCCAACCGGTCGAGATCACCACAAGGGCGACTTTCAAATAATGAAACTTTAATTGATCATGCATGAGAGGTCTACTGTTCGAAGAATGAGATTCCAAGCTACGTCACAACAGGAGGCAGAGGCAAAACGCAACGCCTGAATCATAAGCAGGCCCCTCCCCGCAATCTGCTTGAACTTCACTCAGAAAGCATGAACACTAGCTATAAATAACGATAAACCTCTGGCCACAGCGAGCAGCACCTTGACTAACCCGTCTGATAGTGAGGCCGATCGGAAAAGAAGGCACCCGGACGCACCAACTGTGACCCAAGGTGCGCCAGAGAATGCGCGCATTCAGAGGCTAACCCAGCTATACCGGGCACTCAGCGAAATCAATCAGGCCATTGTTCGCATCAGTGACGAGGAAGAGCTGTTTCCTCTGGTCTGCAAGATCGCGGTTGATTTTGGAGGGGTCAGTATGGCCTGGATTGGCGTTGCTGATCTAAAATCAGAACAGATCGCTCCGGTAGAAAGTTATGGTACCGGAACGGATTATCTCAAGAATATCCAGATCTCGACACAGAAGAACACCCCGGAGGGCCGTGGGCCGACGGCGACGGCCTATCATAACAATCACTCCGTCATCACATGTGATTGGGCAACCAACCCGATGACAGAGCCCTGGCATGAACAGGCAAAGCGTTTTGGCTGGGCCAGCGGCGGCAGCTTCCCCATCCAGCGTAACGGGGAACCTTTCGCGGTTCTGTCGGTATATCATGAGGCTGCAGACTTCTTCGACGGTGAGACGATCGGGCTTCTTGACGAAGCGGCCCGCGATCTCGAATTCGCCCTAGACAACTTCGATCGCGAACGGGCTCGTCACAACGCAGTTGAAGCGCTTCGGGCCAATGAACAGCATTTCCGAGCTTACTTCGAGCGCTCAATGTTTGGCATGGCAGCAACCCGTCCAGACCGAAGTTGGATGGAAGTGAATCAAGCTCTCTGCGACATGCTCGGCTACACAGCCGAAGAGCTTACGACCACGACTTGGGAAGACCTGACCCACCCCGATGACCGGGAGGCCAACAATACTCTCTTCCAGCAATTACTCGACGGCTCCATTGACGAGTTTGTGATTGAAAAGCGGTTTGTCCGCAAAACTCATGATCTGATCGATGTGCACCTGGCCGTGCGGGCGGTTCGAAATGCTGATGGCGCCCTCGCCTATGCAGTATCGCTGATTGAGGACATTTCAATCCGCAAGCTGGTAGAGCGACGCGAGCAAATGCGGGAGCTGACTCTGGAAAAAGTCGCCAGAGGCGCCTCTCTGAATGAGATCCTGTTGCAGGTCATCCAATCGTCTGAATCGATTTACCCCGGGTCTATGTGCTCAATCCTCTTGATGGACGACGAGGGAAAACATCTTCTGAAAGGCGCAGCACCCAGCCTGCCCGACTTTTTCAATGAGGCTATTAATGGCGTCGAGATCGGGATAGGCGTGGGATCTTGCGGAACAGCCGCCTTTTTAGGAAAACGCGTTTTTGTCGAAGAAATCGCGACTCACCCCTACTGGGAGAACTATAAAGAACTGGCAGCCGACGCCGGTCTCGCGTCTTGCTGGTCAGAACCCATCCACTCTGTACCAGGCAAAATCCTGGGCACCTTTGCCATTTATCGCCAGGAGCCCGGCGCACCTGACAAACACGAAATCGCGTTAATCGAGAGCGCAGCCAACCTGGTCGGCATCGCCATCGAGAGAACCTATGCAGAAGCAGAGCTTCACCTTGCATCGTCCATTTACAGCAACAGTTCGGAAGCTGTGCTGGTAACCGATGCCAACAACAGGATCGTTGCACTCAACCCGGCATTCACCAGAATAACCGGCTATACCCTTGAAGATATCCGGGGTCAAAGTCCGTCCGTTCTCCGCTCTACCCGCCATGATGCTGATTTCTATCAATCGATGTGGAAGGAGATAACTCGGCGCGGTTTTTGGCAGGGCGAGATCTGGAACCGCCGAAAAGATGGCGAAACCTTTCCGGAATGGCTCACCATCAATGCCATTTACAATGATGAAGGTGACATCCAGCGTTATGTGGCCATGGGCTCGGATATCACCAGCAAAGTTCGTTCAGACGAACTGATTTGGCGCCAGGCAAACTACGATTTCCTGACCGATTTACCGAACCGTTACATGTTCCAGGATCGACTGGAGCAGGAAATCCGAAAGTCCCGACGCCAGGATTCATTGCTGGCATTGCTGTTCATCGACCTTGATCACTTTAAGGATGTTAACGATACCCTCGGGCACCCTGTGGGTGACCAGCTGCTGATCAAGGCCGCAAAGCGAATCAACGATTGTGTAAGGGGATCCGATACCGTAGCCCGGATGGGCGGGGACGAGTTCACCATCATTTTGCCCGAACTGGCAAAGACTATCGATGCCGAAAAGGTGGCCGAGCAAGTCATCAATGTGTTGGCAGAACCTTATTTCATCGACAACGAAACCATCTATGCCCAGGCCAGTATCGGCATAACCTTCTGTCCGGACGACGCTTCGGAGGTTGACCAGCTAATCAGTAACGCCGACCAGGCTATGTATGCTTCAAAAATGACCGGCCGAAACCGCCTCAGCTATTTTACCCGGTCCCTGCATGATGAGGCCCAGAATCGCCTGAAGCTGTTAAATGATATGCGCTCGGCAGTTGAGAACCGGCAGTTCGAGCTTCATTTCCAGCCCATCATCAATCTCGCGACCGGACACATCTGCAAAGCGGAAGCACTGATACGCTGGAATCATCCGGAGCGGGGAATGATAAGCCCCGCCGAGTTTATTCCCTTGGCTGAAGAAAGTGGTTTGATTGTCGGAATTGGCGATTGGGTGTTTCGGGAGTCCGCTGCCCAGGCAAAGCGGTGGTGTGACTTGTTCAATAAAGGATTACAGATATCGGTGAACATGTCACCGGTACAATTTCAGAGTGATGCCCTGAACATCACGGACTGGTTAACTTATCTGCAAACTCTGGGGTTAGACGAAAAATACCTTAGCATCGAAATTACCGAAGGCCTGCTGCTGAATGCCAGCGATGACGTCAAGGATAAGCTGCTCCTGTTCAAGGATGCAGGGATTGAGGTCGCTATTGATGATTTCGGTGTCGGCTACTCGGCCCTGTCTTATCTCAAACGGTTTGATATCGATTACCTCAAGATTGATCAGTCTTTTATCCAGAATCTCGAAACTGAGCAGAACGATCTGGTGCTTTCCGAAGCCATTGTAGTCATGGCTCACAAGCTCGGCCTGAAAGTCATCGCAGAAGGGGTCGAAACAGAAGCGCAACGCCGTTTATTGCTGGAAATCGGGTGCGATAACGGCCAGGGATACTTCTTCTCCCGGCCCCTGCCCGCTGCGGAGTTCGAAGATTTCCTCAAAAAAGCCAGAGGCCTGTCAGCCTAAGGTTCAGGAAATCAGCAATGGCCTAGCCTTATTGTTATTGGGGGTGTGAGTGGTCGCAAGGATGAAAACATCCGTCCCTGCTGGTATTTACACATCAGTCCAGCAGAGGTTCCCGGCTTCCGTCTCTGATCCACAGCACAGCAGCAAACGCGAGCACAGCGGCAGCGGTCAGCAGAAATGCCGGTGCAGCTGGTGACCCGCTTTCTTTGATCAGCCACGTGGCAACCATCGGCGTAGCACCGCCAACGATCCCCAGCCCAAGATTATAGGCGATAGAATAGCCAGACAGCCGGTCCCGGGCGGGAAACAGCTCAACAAATAATGCCGGCGCAGCGCCCAGCGGAACGGCCAACAGAATCGCCAATACAAACTGCACCACAACGGCCCCCCACCATCCATCATTCGCCAGCAGGGTGTAGAAAGGATAGGAGACCAGAGCCATCACCAACATCGCGCCGGCAATGAAATGTGTCCTGCGTATAAAGCGATCACTGATCAAACCCACGAACGGTATCAGAACCAGAAGTAGCGCTGTGGCGGCGGTATTGATTTGAAGGGCTTTATCACGGGGCATGCCCGTCTGGAGATGCAACCATTCAGGTAAATACACCAGCGGCAAATAGAAGATTACGCCGTAGGCCGATGCAAACATAATCCCCTTGATCATCTTCAGCCGATCCGTCGTGAATGCCTGTAACAAGGGCGACGTTTGGGAACGATCATGCAGATGGCGGTTGAAATGTTTTGATTCCGGCAGGTTCCGACGCAGCAGAATGGCGACCAAGCCGATCAGACCACCGATCAGAAATGGCAAACGCCAACCCCAGGCGTGCAGTGCTTCCTCAGACAACAAACTGGTCGCTACGGCGGCGACCCCTGCCCCCAGCAACATGCCCACCATGCTACCAGTATTGGCCCAGCTACCCGAATAACCGCGCTTACCATCCGGCGCTGTTTCCACCAGATAAACCACCGAACTGCTGAACTCGCCACCAACTGACAGCCCCTGGACCAGACGAATCACAATCAGCAGAATCGGTGCCCAGATACCTGCCGTGTCGTAAGTCGGCAGGCAACCAAGTAATACCGTGGGCAGCGCCATCATCATGACCGAAACCATCATGGTTTTGGTGCGCCCCACGGTATCTCCCAGCCAGCCAAACAGGCCTGCTCCCAGCGGACGCATGAAAAAACCGGCGGCAAAAACGCCGTAGGTAGCAATCAGAGACGCGAGCTGACTCTCGCTCGGAAAGAACAGCGTAGCGAGAATTCCGGCCATGTAGCCATACAATGCAAAGTCATACCACTCCACAACATTACCGATAAAACCAGCCAGTAATGCCGTATGGCGCTTGCCAACAGCCATGGGGCCTCCCTGAAATACATGCGTTCTCGCCTACCGTCGATGTATGGTAAGGCCTCAAGAAACTAGAGAACAGTCCTGTTCAGCAAGCAAGCTGTCGCGACTGACTGGTCACAATGCCAAAGCCTTGTCATCGCAAGATCCTCAGGTATCCACCTGCAGAGAGCGCAGCGATATCCGCCAGCACCATAGGCAAGGCAACTCCTCCCGGATAGGCCAGATAGCGGGCCTCCCAGACCGGATGAAATTTTTGCTTGTAGGCACGCAGGCCTTCAAAGTTGTAGAAAGCTTCGCCGTGTCGATAGAGGAACCCCCCCATACGATTCCAAAAGGGCGACACTGCCGAATGAGTCAGCCCGGAGAACGGCGCCATACCGAGGTTAAACCACTGATAACCCTGCTCACGCCCCCAGACGAGCAGATGCGCAAACAAGCCATCCATAGCGCCATTTGGCGAATCCATCGCGAAACGCATCAGGTCAACCGACAGCTGCTCGCCGGTTGGGCCACACTGCAGGCTGGCAAACGCCAAAATACGGCCTTCTTGCTCCAGAACTGCGACCGGCTGGCGAGACAGATAGTCACGATCGAAGAAACCCAGCGAAAATCCCTTCTCACTAATTGATTTACTGGCTAGCCAGTCATCGGAAACGGACTTGAGTTGCGGGAGGATGGCTTCTACAGCCTCCGGTTCGACGATTCGAAAGCCGACATGCTCCCGACGAAGGCGATTCGTGGCAGTTCGAAATCCCTTATAGCGACTACCTTCGAGTGAAAACTGCTCGAGGGGCAAATGCGCCTCCTCGCCCAACTTTGCGAACGCCATGCCCAGTTCAGCATAGTGATGCAGCTGCGTCTGATGAACCTGATAGAAAACCGGCACGCCGCCGAAGTCGTCGGCACGTTCAATAAAAGCCCTGATCAGGCCCGGAGCAGCCGCTGCAGGGCCGACCGGATCGCCCAATGCTACCCAGGTGCGACCGCGAATGCCGTACATTACGAACGCCGTGCGTTCATCATTGAACATCAGCGCCTTGTCGCGCAGCCAGAGAAGAAATGGCAGGGTTTCCGCCTGTGCGTGGATGATTCGATCAGCTTCGGCAAGTTCTTCGGTCGATGGCAGCTCGGCAGTGTGCGGTAAAGGGCGCAACAGGTGCCAGATTCCAAACACCAGCAGCGTTACAGCAGCCCCAAGGCTGGCACGCAGGAAACGCGGTGCATCCTGCTGCAACGCCACCTGCCACCAAAGATCGTTCGAGTACTCGACATGCCGGAAAGTGAACATTCCCAGCCACACCGAGGCGCCCAGCGCCGCCACGATAGCAATGACCCAGCCAGGGGAGAACCGTGTGTCAAACAACGCCGCGCGGCGCTCGAAGAAACTGCGACTCGGTATGAACACCAGCATCAACAATAGCAGGAGTGCGGCCTCCTCCCAGTCAGCAGCTTTCAGCAGCGCAGTCAGGATGCCCGCGACCAGCGCAGCAAGCACCAGGTAGAAGGCCAGATGCAGGCGGCGTGAAACGGCCTGCGCCAGCAATAGCAGCACAACCCCCACCAAGCTACCAAGGAAATGCGAAGCCTCGAACAAACCGATCGGCAGCATGCCAGACAGCCAGAACAACCGCTCGTGCTCCGCCG
This sequence comes from Marinobacter antarcticus, assembly GCF_900142385.1. Lineage (NCBI taxonomy): Bacteria > Pseudomonadati > Pseudomonadota > Gammaproteobacteria > Pseudomonadales > Marinobacteraceae > Marinobacter > Marinobacter antarcticus. The sequence continues at coordinate 1,427,123 of NZ_FRAQ01000001.1, read as the reverse complement.
GCGTTGCCCCGGACACCAGAAGCAGAAGGCCTGCCATAAAGGTGAATACTGCCAAGATCCTCGGTGCGAACTGCACCGAATAGTCTCCCAGCGATCGACCAAGAGACTGCACTCGCGCATGGCGCAGACGCAGTTCATCGCCGACCAGAAAAATGAGCGCGACAACCAGCGGCATGACGTAATAAATAAGGCGATAAAGCAGTAATGCGGCGATGATTCTGTCGGCCGGGAAGTATGGCCCAAGCAGCAACACTACGACTCCTTCGAACACGCCAAGCCCGCCCGGCACATGGCTGATCAGCCCCAGCACCTGCGCCGCAAGGAAAACTCCAAGCATCACGCCATAGGAGGGCCCACCTGCCGGGAGCAGCGCCCAGAACACAGCGGCGGCCAAAGCCCAGTCTGCCATTGATATCAGTATCTGCCCGAGTGCGATCGACAGCGATGGCAGCTTCATCTCGAAACCACGCACGCGCAGCGGTGTCTTGCGCACTACCGACAAGATCATATAACCGATAACAGCGGCCATGCAGGCGACACCGAGCCACTTTACGCTTCCCTGCGCCAGACCGCCTTCAAGGTAAGTATGGGGATGAAATGCAAAGCTCCACCCGGCCAGAGCCAGCAGGCCGAGCCAGTAGGTGGTAGAGTTCACCGCGACAATCCGCCATAAATCTGCAGTTGCCACGCCCCAACGCGAATACAAACGATGACGAACAGCAGTGCCGGATAGCAGCGCGAAACCGACGCTGTTGCTCACTGCATAGCTGATAAATGCCGTCAGTGCGATGCGCCAACGCGCAATGCGCCTGCCAATGTAGTGGAAAGCGAGCTGATCATAACAACTCAGAACGAGGTAGTTGGCTGCGGTGAAAAGCAGCGCCAGCAGGATATGCTCGGTTGGTAAAGCGCTGAGCGCTGCACGGACATCTCGGTAATGGATCGCTTGTAGTTCGCGATGGAGTATCCAGACGGTAACGGCAAGCAGCAGCACTGCGACCATTGGCGGGAGCCAGGCCCGCAGCCGATCGGCATTTACAAGGGTTCGGTTTGTATTCACCGGAGATGCTCAAAACCGGGAAACACTCGCACTATTGGTTTCCGGAACATGATTGCTCCCAGACTGGAAGCTGCCCCCACTTCGTTGATGTGAAACGGACAACACTACGAACAACATAGCACACTATTTACCTGCCTGATCCTATGACCCTGAACCTTGTCGGTATAGGTCAGGGCGAAGCGCAGGTTTAGCGGGGCCATTGCCTCAGAAGACCGGTTAAGGGTCCATGTTGTCCCCAAAAGCGCGCCCTACTTTGACTTGCTCAAACGTACCTTCAGACTAATGCTGGCGCCCTGAGGCCCAACTGCCTTTGGCCAGCTGCATGACCCGATCAACTTCATCGCTTGGGATAGCGCCTGGCTCCCCCTTTTCGATCGGGTCATAGTGAAATACATACAGCCTGGAGACGAACTCGGCCACCGGCAACGAGGCTTCACCGAAGAGCTCGCCGTGGCCCTGGGTCGAGGTGACAATCCCCTGACCCCAGTTTTGCCCACTGTCATTGTTGGGGTTGAAAAAATAGACGCGCATGATCTCTTCCGGGTCCAGCGCAAACCGCTGGATAGTGATGGCGTGCCAGCCGAGAAAGCGTGTGGCACTGTCGGTCACCGCAATACCGGCCGGTTGTGGATTGATGACCGGAATGTTGCCGTTGTAAAAAGGGTGATAAGCGGCATAAAAGTCGCGAATAAACCCTTCGAAGTCTTTCAGACCGCCGGTGAATACGTCTACGGCTATGCGAAATCCGTGGCCCACATGATCACCGTGGAATGCGGAGTTGACCCATTTGTGCGGATCTTCTCCGCGCCCGGCACTGCGTCGACCCATTTCAAAATAGATACGATCCAGGTGCGGCACGGTTAGCAGTGAGACGGCATCCACATCCACCGGCGGTTCGGTCGCCAGGCCGGTGCCAAGTTCCCGCGAGGAAATACTGTTGCCTTCAAAGCGCATCACGATTTCATCGTCGCGCGCCGCCCAGGCAAGGATACGAAGCAGTTCCGCCGGCATATTGTAGGCCCACATGGAGAGGGCGCGCGTCGACTGGCAGGTTGGGTAGTTTCCTTGTCCTATCCCAAGCGGGCGGCCGAGCACATTGAGTACGTCGGCGAGCAAAAAGCATTCGGGGGAGCGGCTGCTCCCAAAAACGGCCACAATCTTCTCGGCCGCGGCCTCGCACAGCGACAGTCGTATTTGTCGCCACAGGGACGGCGCCACCGGAGGCGAGTAGAGGATGCCCCGCTCGAGCATCATGGCCAGGCCGTATGCACACTGGCTGGTCTCGGGAAACAGGGCCTCATCAATCAGAGTATGAATCAACGCCGGGTAGCAGTGAAATGCGTCGGCACCCGTATGGCTCAGGCCCAAAGCCGTGGGGATCAGGTCGTTCCAACGGCCACGCAGGTAACGTATAAACCCCGGCATGTAGGGCGAAACCAGGCCGGTACTGTGCATGGCCTGGGCAAAGGCGATGGCCTCTCGCAGCAGGGTGGCATCGTCCATCTCCGCCAGTCGTTCAGCGTATACATTGAGGCCGGGATCTTCACGGCATCCTTCAGTAGGGCTGAACACGGCATGGATCAGTTGCAGCGCGTCGTCGCTGACCTCACCACCGTGCGCATCCGGTTTTTGCAGGCAGACCGCGATCTGGGTCACCATCTGTTTGACACCATCCACCTGGACCGGCCGTTGCGCCAGAATCCGCCAGACTTCGGCCACCAGATGTTCCAGAAGATCCTCGTAGCCCAAGTGCCGAAGCAGGAAGTGATACAGCCCCTGGACGGCGTAGCCGAGTCCATCTGGCCGCAGCCGGTCGCTCTCCTGGAGATCACTGACCACCAGATCCAGATTCATCGCCAATACCTGGGCGAGAAAGTGATGGGCGTGTTCTGCCGAGATAGAAGGGTGTATGTAATCGCCTTTAACCACCGCCAGAAGGCGAATCTGGCTCAAGCTTTCGACCAGTGTCGCGACCGGCTCGCCATGGCGAATCGTGCGCACGGCCAGTGAGGGCACCAAAGTCTGGGGATAATCCCAGTCGCTGCCGCCAAAAAACCCGGCTGCCTCAATCGTCGGCACGCGCGCGTAGATGGCTTCCAGCCCTTCGTCATTGAACATCAGGGCCTGTGCCGCTTCGATTACCTCCAGTACCGGCGAGACGCCTTCAGTGGCATTGATTTCGGCAAGACGGCTGATGGCAGCGTCGAGTGACTTCGCTAGCTCACCTGACGCGCCGTTATGCTGATTTGCGGGTTGGTCTGTGGCTCTGCTCATACTTTATGATCCTCCGTTCAATCCCGGAGCATGTCAACCGGACCTGGTTTCCACGCGCGCACATACTGTGAGAGGGAAAGACTCCATTTACTGTGCCGTCGACTCTGCGCGACTGACCCGCCAGATGATATTGCCCACATCATCCGCCACTAAAAGCCCGCCCTGCTTGTCGATAGCAACGCCTACCGGACGACCCTGAGCTTTGTCCTGTTCATTGATGAACCCGGTGAGTATATCGACCGGCTGACCATCAGGCTCTCCATCTGCGAAAGGAACAAAAATGACTTTATAGCCGCTGCGGGGTTTGCGGTTCCAGGAACCATGCTGGCCCACGAACATACCTTTGTGGAATTGCTCAGGTAACGTATTACCCGCGGCTGCAGTTAGCCCCAGTGAAGCGGTGTGCGGCCCGAGGGCGTAATCGGGTTTTATGGCCTGGGCCACTTTTCCCGGATGCTGCGGCTTTACCCGCTCATCCACATTCTGGCCAAAATAGCTGAAGGGCCAGCCATAGAAACTACCATCCGCCACCGATGTCATGTAGTCAGGCACCAGGTCACTGCCGAGCAGGTCACGCTCATTGACGGCGACCCATAGCTCGCCGCTTTCTGGCTGCCAGGCCATACCCACGGGATTGCGCAGGCCAGTGGCAAATTCGCGGTGCTTACCGGTTTCGGGGTCAATTTCCCAAATGGATGCGCGGCCTTCCTCCTTCTCAAGACCGTTCTCACCGATGTTACTGTTGGAGCCCACACCGACGTATAGCTTGCTGCCATCCGGGCTGGCAATCATGCTCTTGGTCCAGTGACGATTAATTTTTCCGGCTGGCAGATCGGTGACTTTGGTGCCTTCGGCGGTGATACGTGTCTGGCCCGTCTCATAGGGAAAGCGCATGACGGCGTCAGTGTTGGCAACGTAAAAATCGGCCCCGATCAGCGCCATACCAAAGGGGGAGTGCAGGTTCTCCAATAACGTCGAGCGTTTGTCGGCTACGCCGTCACCATCACTGTCTCGCAGCAGGGTAATCCGGTCGGCGCTGGGAACTGTGGCACCGGCATTCTCCATGATCATCCCCTCAATCCAGCCACGGATACCCTGGTTACTATCCGGGTTCGGCTGGGCATTGGTTTCGGCGACCAACACATCACCATTGGGCAGCACATAGAGCCAGCGGGGATGTTTCAGGTTGTCAGCGAAGGCAACCACCTGGGTTCCGGCGACGGCGTCGGGCTTTCCGCCGGAGGGCCAGCCGGCGGCTTCGGCAATATTGACGGTGGGAATCAGGGATTCGCTCGGGCTGGGTAATGTCGGATCAGGCCCGGTTCCTTCGGCAACGGAGAGCTGAGCTGAATTCCCGCAGGCAGTGAGCGTGAGTGTCAGACCGATGGGTAATAACAGGTGACGCCGATTCATACTGCTCTTTCCTTCTGTGTATTATTGAAGCATTTCAGCCTTAGGCGTCGTTTGCATAGAAACACCAGAGCCAGAAAACAAATCTGTCACGGTTTTGTATAGCACGATGGTGGTGAACCAAAAAGGCATTTGCAGACTACCCTGTTAACCTGTCTATTCTTTTGACGCGAACGGAGTTTCTGCATGATTACAGTTCATCACCTCAATAATTCCCGCTCACAACGCGTTCTCTGGATGCTGGAAGAGTTGGGAGTCCCCTACGAGATCCAGCATTACGAGCGTGATCCCGAAACCATGCTGGCGCCTGCAAGCCTCAAAAAAGTACACCCGTTGGGTAAATCACCGGTGATCACCGACGGCGATCTGGTCGTAGCGGAGTCCGGCGCCATTATAGAATACCTTGCCCACACCTATGGCAAAGACACCATGTTGCCGGAGGGCGGCGGCCAGGACTGGCTTGATTACACTTACTGGCTGCATTACGCCGAAGGCTCTTTGATGCCTCCGCTGGTTATGCGTCTGGTGTTTGAAAAGGTAAAAACCAGCCCGATGCCGTTTTTTATCAAGCCAGTGGCAAAAGGCATTGCAGACAAAACCAATCAGGTTTTCATTGGCCCGATGATCAAGACGCACCTGGATTTTGTCGAATCCCACTTGGCGAAACACACCTGGTTTCTCGGGGATAACCTCAGCGCGGCGGATATTCAGATGAGCTTTCCGCTGGAAGCCTCAGTGGCCCGGGGTATCGTCGGCAAGAACCGGCCTCATATCACAGCCTGGGTGGAACGTCTGCACGCCAGACCTGCCTACCAGAACGCCCTTGAAAAGGGCGGAGACTATGACTTTGCCTGAGTAGACGGTGGAGGGCTAAATCCAGTGACGGCGTTTGAAAAACCAGACCAACCCCAGAACCGTCATGATCATGATGCCCCATACCATCGGGTAACCGTAATACCAACGCAGTTCCGGCATCGACCAGGGGCTGCCCGGGTTGTCAAAATTCATGCCATAGACACCCACCAAAAAAGTCAGCGGAATGAAGATGGTCGCGATAATCGTCAGCACCCTCATCGTCTCATTGGTACGCTGGCTGATACTGGAGAGGTAGATATCAAGCATGCTGGTGGCCATGTCACGGAAGCTTTCCAATAATTCGATAATCTGAATGCTGTGATCGTAACAGTCCCGGAAATACACCAGCGTGCCCGCCAGAATCAATTCGTCCTCACCCCGCATCAGTGTCGTAATCAACTCCCGCTGCGGCCAGAGCACCCGGCGCAAGGTCAGTAGCTCGCGCTTCAGCTCATGCAATGACGACAGCGTTTTCTGGCTCGGGCGCTCCAGCAACTCCTCCTCAAGCGATTCAAGCTGGCCTCCGAATTGTTCCAATACCGGAAAACCGGCATCAATAACGAAATCCATCAGGGCATAAAGCAGATAATCGATACCGCGGTCGGCGAAGCGGCGGTTGTTGGGTTGTCGCATGCGCTTGCGCACCGGCTCAAAAGGGTCTTCCGCCAGAGGGCAAAAACAGATCAGATAGTTCTTTCCAACAAACAGGCTGACCTGAACCAACTCCAGGTTCTGGCCATCGTAAACAGGCAGTACAGCAATGATGAAAGCCTGGTCGTCATAAAGTTCGATTTTGGGACGTTGACCACTGTTGATGATGTCTTCCAGCGCCAGGTCGTGGAGATCAAACATCTGACCAAAATTTCGAAGCGTATCGGGATCGGTATGCCCGTTCACCTGAATCCAGGTTTTGGTCTCCCGGGCCAGAAATGGCTGGCAGTCGCGCGCCGAAACGAGGCGGTGCTCCTCAACCGAGGACTCCGTGTAATCGATCAGCTGTATAGAAACCGGCGCTACGGGCTTCTGAATGGTTACCAGAGTTCCGGGTGCCGTGCCCGGGCTGTGGTAGTGTTTGCTGAAATAAGCCATAAACCATGCTCCGGGCTTCTGTGACGCTTTCAGCAACAGCATAGCCGAGCTGCGGCTATTAGATAGCCCCCAAGGACGATGTCGCGGTTTCTTCAGGTGAAGGAAAGCTTCATAATCTGTGCCAGGATTAACCCATGACAGACACGATTGACCCATGACAGGCACAACCGACACCGAGCAGCCACCCGTTGGCCCGGCCCGGCAGTTTCTGCAATTCTCCCACCGGGTTTCACACAATTTTCTGCGCAATCACGGGGTGTTACTGGCGGGCGGGGTTGGTTATAACGTGCTGCTGTCAGCAGTGCCAATGCTTGCCCTGCTGGCGGTATTGCTTACACGCGTGGTGAACGAAGAGCAATTGCTGGAAGTCATGGCCGTGCAGGCAGAGCATTTTGCCCCGGCCCATGCCAGCCTGTTGCTGGATGCGGTCAGGGCTTTTATGGAATCGAGGGACATCATCGGTATTGTCGGCCTGCCGGTGATGCTGTTCTTCAGCTCGTTCGCTTTCCGTATGCTGGAAGATTCCATTGCTATCATCTTCCACCGGCCGGACAACCCCCATCGCAACTTCTGGGTGTCTGCCGTGCTGCCCTATGCTTTCATCCTGATACTAGGCGCCGGTCTATTAGCCCTGACCCTGCTGTTCAGCCTGGTCAACGCACTTTACGAAGCCCCGGGGCTGATTCTTTACCTGATCAGTTTCGTTGGTGTATTTATTCTATTCAGCGCCATCTACAAGGTTCTGCCTATTGTGCGCATCTCTCCCCGGAGGGCCATCGTGGGCGGTCTGGTTGCGGCCATTCTCTGGGAAGCTACCCGCTTACTGTTGATGTACTACTTTCTCAATATATCCTTCGTCAATGTCATTTATGGCTCCCTGGCCACCATCATTGTGATACTGATCAGCCTGGAAATTGCCTCCATTATCCTGCTGCTCGGGGCCCAGGTGATCGCGGAGCTGGAACGGAGCGAGAGGCTGGGCCTGCCCTGGTATGTCTCCCCGGACTGAAGCCGGCAGTCAGCATCCCCGGCACACCGCTCAGGGATATTACCAGAACCAGCCCCATCAGGAGCCAGAACTGACGGAGCCTGTGACTCCCTTGCCAAAGCGACGCCTAAGGCGGGTTTCCAACTCCAACACCACCAGCACGATCACTCCGGCACTGGCCGCAAAGGCCAGTGCCGCGGGAGTAAGCGGGCCAGTTCGGAAACGGCACTGGCCCATGCCTCCCGATCCAGCGACGAAGTATCACCGCTCTCAGTCACCATACTGGCGCACATTTCCAGGATCCGTTCGGGAGCGCCCTTCACATACACGACGCCATGGCGGTGATGATCGTGGTTGAGTGTCGCCATGAAGCGGTACTCGGCATCAAAGGGAACTTCATCAGCCCGTGGCCACTGCCGGCCATCCGTATCCGGATCAAACCCGGCCTTCTGGGCGAAAACCTTCAGGGCACCTTCCATGGGGTCGCCGGCTACCCGGATTGTGCCCTCGTGGCGCTCGAGGTGAGCGTCGTTGCACAGGGCGGCGGCTCTGGCAAATTCCTCCAGCAGCGGACTGCCAGAGACCACATCGTTACCTTCGCGAATATCCCCATCCGGCTCGTAGCCTTCGCCGTCTATATCCATTCGTTTCCCGGCCACCAGTGCAGCGGTCACCATCATTTCGTTGCGAGTCAGGGTTCCGGTTTTGTCCGAGCAAATCACCGATACTGCGCCGAGAGTTTCGATCACCGGCATTCTGCGCACAACCGCGTGACGGGTTGCCATCCGTCGCACACCAATCGCCAGAGTAATGGTGAGAATGGCCGGCAGCCCCTCGGGAATGGCTGCCACGGTCAGACCCACAACCGCCATGAAAAGCTCACGAATCGGAAGCCCGCTCAGCGCAAGCCCACCAACGAATATCGCTATACCGGCAACAATGACGATCATTGACAGGTAACGGGCGAAGCGGTCGATCTGTTCGAGCAGCGGGGTTTTTAGGGTAGTGGTATCCTGCAGCAAGCCGGAAATGCGGCCAATTTCGGTATCCTGTCCGGTCCTGACGACTATTCCACGGCCGGTCCCGGTTGCCACCATGGTACCCGAAAAGGCCATATTGAGCTGATCACCGAGAACCGCATCAGCTGGCTCTGCATTGGTGGTTTTGTCAACCGGCTGGGACTCTCCTGTCAGCACCGCTTCTTCTATTTTCAGGTTATGGCAGCGTTCCAGCCGAATGTCTGCGGGCACACGATCCCCGGGTTCCAGGATTACCGTATCACCGGGCACCAGTTCAGCAGCATCGATCTTCTGAGGCCCTCCTTCCCGAATCACTACGGCCTTGGGTGCCAGCATGTGCCGAATCGCCGAAAGGGCCTGCTCCGCCTTGCCTTCCTGTATAAACCCTACGAGAGTCTGGATAACTACCACAGCCAGAATAACCGTGGTGTCCACCCAATGGCCCAGCAGGCCGGTGATGACCGCTGCCGTGATCAATACGTAAATCAGAAAGTTTTTGAGCTGGTTGCCAAGGCGGGCCAGAGGACCACGCCGACGAGCTTCCGGAAGGCGATTGTGGCCAAATCTGGTCAGCCGCTCGGCCACTGCCTGCGCCGTCAGTGGCCCTGCTGCAGAAAGCTCTGAGCGGACTTCAGCGACATCCGTGGCGTGCCAGCGCACACCACCATTGCCTGCCGATTCAGCGGCGTTTTTTGGGGATAATTCAGAAGATGACACTACCGGACTCCTTGACCAGATACCTGACACTATTGAAACCGGGGTCATATCAGGAAGAGTTGCTGCAGGTCAAAATCAGCCCGATTTTCGCAGTTTTCGGGAAACAAGTTAACCAAAGTACTCCTGCATCCAGTCGAACAAAGTCTGGGTGTTCACCTCGGCCAGTGCCATATGCTGAAAATTATCACCTACCTCGTCGTCTATGGTCACAAACTGGTAGAGCAGAACCCCGGGCTGCTCATCGTGCAGAATCAGCGTTATGCGCCGTCGGGTACGCAGGCAGTCAAGTGTCATGACATCCGCCGGCATGCCCGAATCGCGCATACCACGCCTGACTTCTACCACCGGATTGATATGCTCGTGGGCCGCCTGAATGCGGGCATGGGCATCACTGGCCATATCGGAGAGGGCTTTCAGAGGGTCATCCTGGGACATTAAACGCTGCCTGTTCTCGTATTCAGTTAGTTGACCGGCTGACAGCCACGAACAGCAAGTGCGACATTGGCACTGGCCTTGATCTGCTCGAAGTAACTGGATGCGGTGTTAACGCCCATGTCGGCGTAATTGCCAGCGGTCGGACTCACAAGCCGGCTCAGCTGCGCCCACGCATCGGCGGATTGCCTGTCCTGCTTGTAGGCATCAAACGCCGTATAGATTTCATTGCAGGTGACGCCATCCCCATCCGTTGCGGCGGAAGACATGTAGGTGGATGTCTGGCAGCCAGACATCAGCGTGGTGGCAGCAATGGCAAAGAGGAAAGGACGCTTCACAGGCAACAATCTCCGGGTTTAAGCAACAAGGGACCAGTTTATCCGAAACGACGCAGTAGTTTGCGATATCGGTTATTCCAGTCCTCAACAATAATTTGCGATCTGGAAAGCTCCCACAATTCCCGAATATAAACAACGAAAAGCAGGATTGCTCCGTCCGAAAAAATCCGGGACAGATCTATTTTCCAGCACTGACGACGTGATCAGTGCGTTTCAGACCAGCGTCGAATTATCTTACAGCCATACTAGTGGTGGTGTTCCTTGAAAAATAAACCTGTCCCGGTTTTTCCGCAGCTTAATACGTTGAACTAAGTGCCTTGTTAAGTCTGTTAGAATCGACCCGAAGTTTTCCCTCTGAAACGTCAACAGGTCCTGATGCATGAAGCTCAATCCCTTTAATACCCGTATCGGTCTGGCTCTGGGGGGCGGTGCAGCCAGGGGAATTGCCCACATTGGCGTTCTGAAGGCTTTCGAGGAAGAGCACATCCGGATTCATTGTATTTCGGGAACCAGTGTGGGGGCTCTGGTCGCCAGTTATTACGCCTTCGGCCGCCCGGTAGAGTCCATACTTTCCATTGGTTCGACGCTGAATCTGTCCAGGATTCTTAACTTTACCCTGGAGCGCGGTGGCCTGTTCAGTACGCATGCCATTCGGGAGATGATCCATCGGGATCTGGGGGATTGCAAAATCGAAGATGCCGACATTCCCTTGGCCATTTGCGCAACAGATATCGAAACTGGCGAGCAGCTGATATTCAGGAAAGGAAATCTGGCGGACGCCGTCTGTGCATCCATGGCTGTGCCCGGCCTGTTTGTACCGGTGGAGGTGGACGGCCGGATTCTGGTAGACGGTGGGCTGGTTGAAAATGTCCCGATTTCGCCGTTGGCGAAAATGGGCGCCGGTATAACCGTGGCCATTAATCTGAGCCATGTCAGCCGATACCCGAAACCGGAAGATACGTTTGATGTGATCAGCAACGCCATCAACATTGGTATCGATTTTAATACCCGCAAGCAGCTGAAAAAGGCGGACATAGTGGTGGCGCTGGATTTAAGCCGTTACAGCCTCACCAACAACGCCAAATGTCTGGAAGAGCTTTACATGGAAGGCTACCGCCCCATGAAGAAAACGATTCGCCGAGTGCTCTGGTACAAGCGGATGAATGTCTTTATTTACCTTTTAAAAGCGGCCCGGGAGTTGTTGCCCCTCAAGGTACCCGAGATTATCAAAGACCTTAAGCGCCACGCCTTGGCCGTCCGTAACCGAAGCTAACCGACGTTCGTCATAATCTGCGCACCAACCAAAGGAACTCCCGGGCCCCAACTCCTTCCTTCCCTCCCGCTCAGTAGCAAGGTTCACCGCAACTCCTGGCGCTGCCAGTACAAGCCGGAACACGCAGTGCGGAGGTTCAGCAGAAAGTGTCGGAACACTTTACAGTTATGAAATCAAAGGCTGGACAACGACTAAGGTATATTATTGATTAATAAAAAATAAAATTATACGAGTCCGGCATGAAGGTTGCAGCTTAGCTTAAGACACTAATCTAGTTCGAAAAAATTAAATGAAATCTTAAACCAGATGATGATCATACCCAAAATAACCAGATCGTCTGCTCCGCTGACAGCCCAAAGGAATAATTCAATGAAACAGCTTAAAATGGTAATCGCGTTAAGTGCATTGCTCACTGTTTGCGCCGCCTCAGCAAACGCTACAGTCATTATTTTTGATAATAACAATGGTGGTGTTAAAGCGGGTACGCCAGAGAACGCAACGGCCGCTAATACCGGTAATCCCAACTACTGGGGGGCCTCATTGGGATTTTCAGGTTTCAATGTGTCGGGTGGCTACTCCACCAATGATAACCTGAACAATGGTAATTTCAGCAGAAGCGCCATAACAACGTCCAATGTAGATCAGGATTACAATCCAAATCATGGCGGTCTTGGGGTCTGCTCAGAGAGTGCAACTTGTTCAGGCAGTTCCGATAGCTTCCAGTCAAATGTCGGAGGCAGTGCCAACAAAGACGAGGTCTTGTTTTTTGACTTCGCTTCGGCTGTAACGCTCGATACCGTCTGGTTTAACGGTGATCATAAAGAGACGGTTGATGGTTCTGTCAATGGCGCTATAACAAACTCTGCCAATGCTTTGTTTAATATTTTCACCAGCTCTGATGGTGCCAGTTATACAAATTTATTCTCCAACCAGGTTCAACCAACGAATCTGGAATATATCTCTACCCTGCTGTCTCAGTCTTACCAGTATTATGCAGTGGCTGCGTCGGGTTACGGCGCTCACATGAGTTATGTTGAAGCTATTGAATATACGCAAGTCCCTGAACCCGGCACCCTTGCCCTGCTCGGCCTCGGCCTGGCCGGCCTGGGCGCAGCGCGCCGTCGCAAAGCCTAATAATTAAGGGCATATTGGGAGATAGCCGGGCTTAGCCCGGCTTTTTTATGCCGAATCCACTCTAACCTCGACCAAACCCACAAATTCAACAACACCTCAACCGTTACTGACCATGCCACCGGCACTGCAGCGCCGGGTCAGGACGACCAATAGATCTTGCCGCATCCCCAGGCCCCGGGAAACGCTTGCGCTCTGGGGCCATTAGCATAGGATAAAGGTGATCATCACTGTACGGAGGAAATGAACATGAAGTGGATTATACTAATCATTATTGCCGCTGTTGTGGCCTTCTGGCTTTATCGGGGCCGTCGCAGTAACACCATTGAAGATCCTGATATGAAGACATTCGAGGAAAAGGATTACTACCTCACATCGAATGACAACTCATCCGATGACGATCCCTCCTCTGGTGACAATAACCCGCGTCACTGAGCGGTTTCCTGTCCGATCATTGCTTGATCCCGCCTGTTAAGCGAAGGAATGCATAACACTGTTTGAAATCGTCGCCATCCTGCTAAGCCTCTCCGCGGTGTTCAGTTATATCAACGCCCGGTTTATCGGCTTACCAACGAGTATCTCCGTGATGGCGTTTTCGCTGGCTCTGGCCGGTATCAACTATCTGGGCGGGCAGGATCTGACCCGCTGGGCAGAGCAGCTGATTACACAGGTTGATCTGGGTGAAACATTACTGAACGGCTTATTGAGCTTTTTATTGTTTGGCGGTCGTGGTCGCGAGGCTGATGATCGGCAACCATGGTCGACGGTATGCGATGTCGGAAAAAACCGAGCGACACCTGGATACGTTCTGGGAGCTGATTGATGAGGTGCTGAACGCGGTCCTGTTTTTGCTGATTGGTCTTGAAGTCCTGATCGTCACCTTTGAATTGCCGGCACTGTTGGCCGGACTTGCAGCGATTCCGCTGGTGCTTCTGGCGCGACTGGTAGCGGTGGGTGTTCCGGTGATGGCCTACGTGGTGGTGGTATTTTCCAACCTCTTTCAAGGCTTGACAGTAAAGCGGTTTTTGGGAACTGCGGCTCCATAATCAAAAAATAAATCGGTCAGGCTACGTAGGCTTCACCCTGCTCAAAGCGTGTCCGCACCCAGGCAACCTGAGTGCGGGCCGTTGCCAGTTGATAGTGCGGGGAATCCTTAAACGAGCGCCAACTACCGCCCCACACCAGTGACCCGACGGCGTATTCAGCAACCGCGTCGTAATCACTCTGACTCGTTGAGTAGGAACCGTCTTCTCTGAAGATGCCAATGTCCCAGGCAATGCCAAAATTATGATTACTCTGCCCTCCCCGCGCTCGCGTAATGACCGGGCCGGGATTGCCGTATCGCCCCTGACGAAAGAGCTGATTCTGCTCTTGGTAAGTGCGGGTTCCGGAGATAATTTTCACATTTACACCCCGGCTTAATGCCCGGTGCATGAATTTGCGAGCCTCGCGCTGAGCCCGGATGGACAGGGAGGAAATTTTCTGTTCTGTGCGCCGGTCAAACGTGCCAAGTTCGTCCTTCAGCTTTTCATATTCGGTATCGAAGGCAGTGGCGGCTGCCTCGGAGATTCGGCCCCACAATCCGTCCAGCGCGCCGCGATAAAAACCTTCTGACTTCAGCAGACGTTGAAAAAAGAGCACATCCTCGCCAAACAATCTGTCGCTCATTCTGAAGCTCCTAAGTGATCAGGGTAGTGGTCGCAGTGCCCAACCACGGATTACCACTTTTTCTGGGCTCCACAACTTCAGAATAGATCATTTTTTATGCAGAACTGTTGCCTGAGATGAATTCTTGTAACTCACCCTCCCCTCGCCCAGATAAGCTTTGTGCTACTGACCCAACCCTATCCCGGTTTTCATCATCTGGTTTTCTCAACATTTCACAAACTGCTCACGATAAAAAACAATATCCTGGAGGGGAGGACAAGTCTGACACCTGCAGTCCGCCGTAGACCACCCATCATTCTCTCCGGCGGGTTCCCATTCATGCTTAGATTATTGTCCCGTTTATTTTCCAGTTCCAGATCCGCTCTGGCACTGGAGCAGGCTCCCCAAGCTGTGCTGACGATTAACCGGCACAATCAGATAACCTTCTTCAATGCCAGTGCGGAACGTCTATGGGCTATCAGCAGAGATCAGGTGCTGGGCCAGTCTGCGTCGACCCTCCTTTCAAAGTCCGTGTTGGGCCGAATAAGAACGGGGGACGGCAAGCCCCATGAAGCTCGTATGAAGGATACTCAGGGCCGTGAGTTTTGGGCTCATCTGGCAGTGGCCAGTTTCCTGGCTGGCAATACGCTAGAAAACACGATTTTCATTCGTGACATCAGTGACGAGCGCCACACTCGCGAAATGATGAATCAGACGTTGGAACAGGCAATGGACGCCGTTATCTCGATTGACGAGTCCAATAATGTCACGTTTTTCAACAAAGCCGCCGAGATAATGTGGGGCTACGATCGTGTCGAAGTGCTGGGCAATAACGTAAAGATGCTGGTGCCCGAAGCCATCCAGGCGCAGCACGACAGTTTTGTTAACCGTAATCGCCGCACCGGCGAAAACCGCATTGTAGGCAGCTATCGTGAACTCACTATCGAGCGCAAAGACCGCTCCCGTATCTGGGGGCAAGCAGCGATCAGTAAGATCGAATTCGACGGAGTCATCACGTACACGGCATTTATAAAAGACGTCACTGAAGAGGTGGAAAAGCGCGAAAAAATGGAGATGCTGTCGCTGGTTGCTGATCATGCCAACAGCGGCATCGTTATCACCGACCGTGACGGCAAAATCGAATACCTAAATGCCGGTTTTGAGCATCTGACGGGCTACAGTCTCGAAGAAGCGCGAGGTAAGAAGCCGGGGCCAATGCTTCAGGGCGCTGGCACAGACCCTGACACCGTCAGAGAAATCCGGGCGCATCTGGACCGGCAGGAGCCGTTCTACGCGGAGATCCTGAACTATCACAAGAACGGCACCCCATACTGGGTGTCGCTCTCGATCGCCCCGGTGTTTGACGCAAACGGTCGGGTGAATCGGTTTATATCGGTTGAAGCCGATATTACTCAGAGCAAGCAGCAAACGGTGGACTTCACCCGTCGGCTGCAGGCTATTGAACATTCCATGGTTACCATGGAGTTCCGTCCTGATGGCAGCTTCCTGTCTGCCAACAAGCTCATCAGAGATTTTTATGGCAGCGACGACAAGGTTGCCCGGGGTGGCAAGGCTGCATGGTCGAAACTGAGCCGCGAAAACATAGAAACGCTGCAAAAGACAGGTGAGTTCAGCGGTAGAGCATCGATTGAATTGGAGGGCTTGCCCACACTGGCTCTGGATTACCGAGTTGTTGCCCTGAAAGAATTCAATGGGGATGTCCGCCGATACGTCCTGTTCGGTATCGACATCACCGATCGTCATATTGCAGTCCGTGAAACTCAGGAGGCGATGAGCTCCGTGCTACAGGCAAGCAAGAAGATCAGCGGCATTGTTTCCACGATCAACGATATCGCTGACCAGACCAACCTCTTGGCCCTCAATGCTGCAATAGAGGCCGCGCGGGCTGGTGATGCCGGGCGAGGATTCTCTGTGGTCGCCGATGAGGTTCGTTCATTGGCTCGCAAATCCAGTGGCTCGGCAGGTGAAATAGACGGCCTTGTGGACGAAACTAATCAACGGGTGGCAGCTCTGGCAAAATCGCTGGATAGAATTGAGGGTTAACCGTAGATCATCTTGCGCACCATCCCGCCATCTACCACGATGTTTTGTCCGGTGATAAACCCCGCTTGGGGCGATATCAGATAATGCACCATTGCTGCGATGTCGTCGGGTTTACCCACCCTGCCTGCAGGATGCTGAGCGTGGTCGCTTGCGCTGAGGGGTGCGGGCTCACGGCCGTTCTCCGGCTCGCGGGTATCGATCCACCCAGGGCTGATGCAGTTGACCCGCATCTCCGGCCCCAGGCTAACAGCAAGGGCATGAGTCAAGGCTACCAGTCCGCCCTTGGTGGCGGCATAGGCTTCGGTATTGGCTTCAGACTGCAAAGCGCGGGTGGAGGCCATGTTGATGATAGCTCCCCGGGTCCGGCGCAAGTGCGATACAGCGTGTTTTACCATGAGGAAGGGGCCTGTCAGGTTCACGTCCAGTCGTTTATGCCATTCTGCCAACGTCAGCTCTTCCACCGCCCCCGTCACGGGATCTGCCAGGCCGGCGTTGTTCACCAGCGCATCCAGCCGACCGCCCCAGTTTATTACCTGACGCAACGCCGACTCGACGTCACCTTCATCAGCCACATTACAGCGCACGAACAGCACCTCCGCGGGGCCCCCAAGCGCCGCGGCAACCTCATTCGCGGCAGTGTCATCCAGATCGAGAAAAGCGACCCTCCAATCCTGCTTCAGAAGGTACTCAACAATGCCTCTGCCTATGCCATGGGCTCCACCTGTCACCAGGGCAACATTGCGATCATCAGACATCGACCAGACTCCTATAGAAACAAACAATTTTTCAGAACTCAGGTATGAAACGCCTCCTTGATATCTTCAATCGAGGAATGCGCCTCCGTCGGCGATGGGCTCATGGCCGGGGCTGTGGTCACTTCCGGCGCCACCATCGCCGGGTCCAGCGACAGTATAACGTAGCCACCGACGGCTCCAGCGCCGAAGCCCGGAGTGAAAACCAGCGAGCGTTTGCTGATCGCCCCGTCGAAGACGGCATCGGCCAGCGCCATCGGGATGCTCGCTGCAGAGGCGTTGCCGACCTCGGTGATATTGAAGTAAATGTCCTTGGCGTCGATCCCCTGGGGCTCGGCGATCTCGATGATCATCTTCTTGTTGGCTTGATGGGGCACGATCATGTCGATCTCAAGCCCGAGCTCGGAAAGCTCGCCCATCATCTGGTTCAGGTAGCGCTTGACCAACGCCTTGACCTCGGGGCCATAGACCGTAATGTCGTTGTCGAAGTCGGGATTCGGCCAGATGATGGAGTTGACCTGACTGGCGGGTCCGCTCGCATAGGTCTGGACCACATGAATGTCACGCTCACCGTCGGACGGCGCGATCACCACGGCGGCAGCCCCGTCGCCAAAGATCATCCGCGACGGCCGGGCATTGCCGATCTTGTCCGAGAACTTCTCGGCCATGACCAGCAGGACCGGACGTTCGATCTCCCGCAACAAGCGGATCGCCTCGGCGACGCCATACGGGAACCCAGCGCACGCAGCGACGATGTCGGCCGAGCAATGGGTCTGCATGATGCCCAACTGGCCTGAGAGCCAGGTGGCGGTCGACGGAATCAGCCGGCTCGAGGTACATGAGCAGAACAGCACCGCACCGATCTCCTCGGGCCCACGGCCAGCATGCTTCATCGCTGCCCGCGCGGCTTCAAGGGCGATATTCTCCAGTGGCTCGGCGGTATAACGGCGACGTTCTATGCCGGTTTTATCGGCGATTTCCTCAGCGCTCATCGGCGACCACGAGGACGGGGAGTTCCGGACTACATCTTCGTTTGAGCAGATGACCTCACCCTTGCGGATTGCCAACGCCTCTATCTTCGGTTGGATCGGCGCATCGTCGCCGATGACCATCGGCGGATAGGGCCTCACGGGCTCGACGGCAGGATCTGGCGTCGGCGCTTGCTTCGCGACGGTGACACCACTCTTTTCGTGGTTGATGAAGTCGAGCACGTGGCGGTTTTTCGGATAATACAGAACGACGATGTCGTCATCCTGCATCTCGGCAAACGGCTTCAGCCTGGCCTGGCTCCGGTCCCAGGGATGCTGGTTGTGCAACACCATTGCCCAGCGCCGGAGCGCCTCGAGTTCGGCCTGCTCGTCTGAGACATCAAGGATGTCGTCGACGCTGTAACTCGGGTGGTCGGGATTGTAGTTGCCGAGGGTGGTCGTCCTGGCATCGGCAGTGGCGAGCGCCTCGGCAATCGTGGCCTTGATTGGCGGGACTGACGTTGCGCTATGGAGCTTGTTTGAGAAGCAGTCGAAGAGTATTTCGAACAACTCGTCCTCGGCCGCACCGTTCCACTTCGCCGGCAACTGCGCGTAGGCCTGGCGGACACTTTGGGACTTGGTTTCCCGCCCCTCCCAGGGTTGCAGCAGAGACACGAAGACATCGTCGCGGGTCCGCGGGACATCGCGCCAGCGCATCGGCTGCTTGTCGTACATCACCAGCGCATAACGGTTCGCCCAGAAGAGGTGCAAGCCGATATCACGCAACAGGTCATAGCGCGCCGCATAGCCTCCCGCCGCCGCCCGCTCTGCGATTTCGGTGCCGGTCGGAGCTTTCACTTCGAAGTCGCGCCGAATGATCGCCTTCAACTGGTTGAGGTCGGTGATAATCGAGAAGTCGAGCTCGGTAAAGATGCTTGTGGGAAAGACCAGTTTTCCATGCTTGTTCAGTCGAAACGGTTTCATGAATGCTCCTTGCTGATAGCTGATAGCTGATAGCTGATAGCTGAAAGAAAATTGCATTTCCTCCGGATTCTGCCAGCGTCCCTGCCAGTCGTGGAAATCAACCTTTTCCTTGCGGGCTGTCCACACAGTGCTTCATTCACTCAGTGTAGTTGGGCAGGCGTTGGTTCTCCAGAATGGCCATATAACGAAAATGAATCCGTCCCGGTTTTCGCTCAACAAATTGTTATAATGTAACACTGTAGTATTCCCCTAATACCCGCTCTCTTCCGGCCCTTGATACTGTGGAGAAGACACCACCAATAAGCATAAGGAGAAGGGTATGAGCGGTAAAAAGATACTGATGATCACCGGTGATTTCACCGAGGACTACGAAACCATGGTGCCCTTCCAGGCACTACAAGCCGTCGGCCACACGGTTCATGCGGTTTGTCCGGACAAGAAGTCCGGAGACACCGTAGCCACGGCCATTCATGACTTTGAGGGCGACCAGACCTACACCGAAAAACCTGGCCATCGGTTTGCCCTGAATGCAGACTTTGCCGGACTTAACCCAGCCGACTACGACGCACTGGTGGTTCCAGGCGGCCGTGCACCGGAATATCTGCGCCTGAACGAAGACGTGAAAAAACTGGTACGCCATTTTTTCGAAACAGAGAAACCGGTAGCCGCCATCTGCCACGGAGCCCAGCTACTAGCTGCTGCCGGTGTGCTTGAAGGCCGCGAGTGTTCCGCCTACCCGGCCTGCCAGCCGGAAGTAGAATTGGCCGGAGGCCGCTTCGCCGACATCAACGTTGACGCAGCTGTGACCGATGGTAATCTGGTGACAGCACCGGCATGGCCGGCCCATCCCCAGTGGCTGGCACAGTTCTTCAAACTGCTGGATAAGTGACGGAAACGGGTCCGCTCCGGCGGCCCCGGATTCATGAGGATAGCGCCATGTGCAGACTCTTCGTCCACGCGGACTCCGATCTCTGGATCAGCCGCACTCATTCCCTGCGTATCGACGGCATGGTGACCAGTATTCGCATGGAGAACGCCTTCTGGCGAGCCCTCACGGAAATCGCCGCCCGGGACGGCATGAACCTGCCCCAGATGATCACCAAGCTCTACCACGAATCCATCGACGCAGGACATGACCTCGGCAACTTCACCTCGTTCCTGCGGGTTTGCGCCATGCGATACCTCGCCCTGCAACTCAGTGGCGATATTCCCCGGGATACCCAGGTACCCATCGCTTCACTGGATGCTGACAAGATCCTCGCCAGAAACATCGACCAGAAGCCTCCCAGAGAAGTGACCCACTGATCTGAAAATAAATCTGTCCCGGTTTTTCGCTGGTCATTAACCCGCCAGTGCGGCCCGCACCTTCTTGCTCAGATGGCCCATTTCGACCCGACCAAGTACCTGGGGGCGCAGCTCGTTCATCACACGCCCCATATCCTGCATTCCCTGAGCGTCGGTTGAGCTGATTGCCGAACGGATCAGGCCATCCAGGTCATCCTCAGTGAGGGCGGCGGGCATGAATTCCTCAATAATCACCATTTCCGCCCGTTCCTTGTCACCCAGTTCCTCTCTACCGGCAGCATCGTATTGACTGGCGGAATCGCGACGCTGCTTGAGCATTTTGTCCAGCACCTTCAGAACGTCCTCGTCATTCAGGTCGCGGCGCTCATCAATCTCGATCTGTTTGACCGCGGCTTGAGCCATACGCAGGGTGATGAGCCGGATTTTATCCTTGTTTCGCATCGCGTTTTTTACCGCGTTGCTCAGTTGTTCCTTGAGTGATGATTCTGCCATTGTCGGACTCCTGTTCCGGGGGTTAAGAGCTGTATTCGTATTGATGAAGCAATGAAGAGATTACATTGTAATTTATTTCGACACTTTAGAGTCTAACGGACTGTCGGATGCTGACTTTGTGAACCAAAGAGTCATTTGCCGACTACTCTATTAAATCGTTCAGTAAACTTTACCAACAACAAAGAGACAGTCTATGAGCAATCCCATCATTGCAGACAACAAGCCCAAAAAAGTCACGCTGGAGAAAGACAAAAAGTACATGTTCTGCGCCTGCGGGCGTTCCAACAACCAACCCTTCTGCGACGGCTCTCACGCAGGTACGGGGTTCAGTCCCAAGAGCTTTGTGGCAAAAGAAGACGGCCACGCATTTCTCTGCCAGTGCAAACACACCGACGATGCGCCTTACTGCGATGGCACCCACTCTCAATTCGACAAAGATCAGGTTGGCACGGAAGGGCCCGGCTAGAATCCAGTGGCGAAGCAGATGCCGCAGAATGAATAGACACTCAGCGGACAGCAAAGGCCAATGCTCTGTGACACCCAAACGCTGGAAGCTCAACATGCGCCCCCGTGAACTGCCTCTAAGGCGTCGCCTTGCCCGTGCCTCCGTAGCTTTAATCTATCGACAGGCTGAAGACGGCGGAGTGGAGTTGCTGTTTATCCAGCGGGCCCGGCGGGAAGGCGATCCCTGGTCTGGGGACATGGCCTTTCCAGGGGGGCGTATGCAGCCGGAGGATGCCACACCCCGGGCGGTGGCAGAACGGGAAACCCTCGAAGAAACCGGTGTCGACCTGACACGCCATGGCCACTTTCAGGCACGGCTGTCTGACCTGGTTACCCGTCAGCACAACCGCTGGCGACCCATGGTCGTCACACCCTATGTTTACGAGTGGCGGGGGCCGCAGGCCGTATCGCCGAACCATGAAGTCGAGCAGATGGTATGGATTTCCCTCGACTACCTTGCAGCCAAAGAGAACCAAAGCCGACTTCCGTGGCGCACGCCTCTTGGCACTTTAAAGCTCCCCTGTTGCCGATATCAGGGCTATTGCATATGGGGGCTGAGTTATAGCATGTTGCAGGAGCTCCTGGCGCTGGACGTGATCGGCCATTAACTTCGTTTCCCGATTGTCAAGGACGCCAGAAAACACTCAGGTAATAGATCTGTCTTGGTTCGTCTTTACCAACCTACTAACTACAGACCTCAAATGCTTGATGCTTCGAGACCAAAATCTCCTCACATTCTGGGCTCGTGCAACTCAAGGTCTGCTTGAGCTCGTCCTCAGAATATTTCCGAGTCAAAAGATCTATCATTCTTAACGCTGTGTCGTAATATCGACACTTCTCACTTTCGAGGCTCCGCACTGCAGCTAAAGCCTCACGTGCTTCCTTGGCATCTTTTTCCGCTGCAACCATGTTTTGTTCGTAGCTGTCTGTTCGTCTCTCCATCTGCTCGATTAGTTGATTGTTATTTTGAATTCGAGAGAGTTTGAGTTGCTCTTCGTTAAACTTAACTGGAAAAACTGATTGCTGAGCTCTACTCAGAGGCCCAATATCTGTCTGCCAAAATCCATCCCAATTCCAGAGAATCACAAAAACTAACGCAAACATAAACACAAAATTAAATACACCAGCCAGGAATCCACCGCCTTGTGTATCAGAGGCTTTTTCTTCTACTTCACTCACGTATATAACTCCTTACATTCGACCCGTTATCGATGTCTACACATACTGACAGGACCGGAATCCTCTAGAATTCCTAACTAAAAATCAAGCCATTACACACCTATGGCGTCTTGGCTTCACAATAGGTTGCACATGCTTGCTCTCTTTCTCGCGCTAACACGAGATCGCTATTCCCCATGGCAGCAACCGTCGCAGCATTGCAGGCCTGACGCGCCTCTTCCAATCCAGAAAGCGATTGAGCGGAGCCTAAGTCGGCAACAGTGGGCTTGAAGGACACGGCAGCGTTGCAATACATGTTCTGCGCTTGTATTCGCTGCAAGTCATCTGACCCCACCTGCCTCAACTCCGAACACAATGCCTTGAACAGCCGAGAAGCCTTCACTGTACATCGGGAAAACTGGCTGATGCTTTGTTGGTGATTCGAACAGACACTCTCGGGACGCACTCGCCAAAGCTGATGCTGATAAGAAATAGGCGTACCCTCGTATTCCATGACTACGGGAGTAATTTGAAGGTTTCGGGTTTCATTGAAATGATTCGACACCGTCGACTGAACGGTGTTCAGGTAAGCAGAAAACACCAAACTCACTGGGTCCAAAATACTATACTCCGAAACTG
The DNA here is from genome assembly GCF_900142385.1 of Marinobacter antarcticus. Lineage (NCBI taxonomy): Bacteria > Pseudomonadati > Pseudomonadota > Gammaproteobacteria > Pseudomonadales > Marinobacteraceae > Marinobacter > Marinobacter antarcticus. The sequence continues at coordinate 1,404,024 of NZ_FRAQ01000001.1, read as the reverse complement.
ATCCAAATCAGAGAAATAGGCCAACTTTCTGAATTTCCCTTACCAAATAAGAGGCCGCAAAGACTTCGACAAATCAAAACCAAATTGCTGTCGCCAGTTCATGGCCTCTGGAGCAATAAGCAGCCAACCCAGAGCGCCCAGATTTGCCAGAACAGCCAGCCAGAAGACATACTGGTAACTTCCCTTCCGCGTTTTATGCCGAAAAACCTGCTGGGCCATAAGCGCACCGGGCCAACCACAACAAAGCTCAAAGATGTGTAGCGTTTTCTCAGCGGTGCGTTGGACACCCCGCTGCGCTGCCCGTTTATCAATCCAGTACATCACAAACAACAACAGACTCACTCCACCGTATGCAGCGATGATAGAGACCGGTAGATACCCTCGATAGAACAAGCCAGCAAGACTCGCGGAAAACACCAGCACGACAGCACCGGCTACCCAGACTCCCGGTGCCATGCGGGCAATGATCCGTGCCGCTCCCGCGTATTGGAAACGCCCTGCCCTTGGCCGACCCTGATCGTCCCTGGCGAGGCTGTAAGTCACCTTGCGATTTGAATCCGGGCGGCCCCGGCCTGCATAAGTGCTGACATGAGCAAAAACCCGCTCACCACCGCCCTCCGGAGTAATGAAACCAAACCCCTTGGCGTCGTTCCATGCGGTGAGTAATCCTTTTTGATTCAATGAACTTCTCCCTTCAGAACCTGATACCGAGCACACGCCTTGTCCCGTTCTCTCAACAGGCGCGGATCCTGATTACCCATAGCGGCAGCGATCAGTGAGTTGCATTCCTGTCTTGCTAAAAACAACTCGGATGGAGGTTGATCAACACGTTGAATTCGAGTGCCAGAGTTCGTTATTGTACCCGCGGTTTTGGAGCTGGCTTTCGGCTGGATTTCAGATTTCTGAGGTGCCGGCTGCCGAGCGCCTTCAACCTGTTGTTCAGACGTTCTGTTCGTGCCTATCGCCATTGCCTGCGAAGCAAAATTGGAATACGCGTTCAATCCGATCGCACCGACTCCTAACATCAATGCTGGAAAAACCAGAAGCTTGAGAAGTCCTCTATTAGAGCGGCGGGGCGCATTACCGTAACGCTCGGCCACCAGACCGCTCACATAGCGAGCATGTGCCTGGTCGGTGGCGAATGATGCCTTGAGGCGACCGGATGCCACCTTTTCCCTGGCCTCTGCCATTTCCTCCAGGCTAAGCACCCGATCCGTTTTCGACTTGATATAGCGAACATACCCCAGGCCCTGCGTGACATTTTCCGGCATTGGCGTTTTGAACGTGCTGTCCCCAGCGAAAACCACCACCGAATGCACCTGATGATCATTGAGCCCCAGCAACGTCTGCAGGGTTTTTACATGCTTGTAGTTCTGGTGCAGCGGATTCTGGAACTTGTGACTGGATCGGAAAATCTTCTGGGTCCAGAAACGCTGATGAGGGCTGCCGAAAATCCAGCCCTTCATATTCTTGGTCTCGACAACGAAGACACCAAACTCGGAAACCAGAACGTGGTCGATCTGGGTGGTTCCGTCCTCCGTCGGGAGGGTAACGTTCTTGATTAAATGGTAGCGAGATTTATCGAGGAAACACCGCGCAGAGAGGTTGAAGAGAAGCTCCCCAAGCTTGCCCTTGAACCAGGGCGACTTGATCAACCCCCCGATTATGAGGAGGGGGGTCAGATACCAAAATGCAGCAATCAGTGGCTGGTAGATCGGGCTAAAATCCATCGTGCGAACGTCCTTGTTTTACTTCTTTCAATCAGTCAGGCGCGAAACATAAATCACTCCTTCATTTTACACCTTATGATTTTTGTAATCTCCCTCCCGGAATCGGACCAAGTTCTAAATCTGTCCCGGTTTTCGTTTCTTTACAGACATTTTTTTCCTACCCGCTATCCTTAATTATCGTGGGCGCGGTTTGTTTTTTGATAGCAGGCTGATTTCAGGGAAACAGAATTTGCAAATGGCTGGGGATTATCGTGTGGATAGAATGGCTCTGGCGGAAATCCTCCTGATCACCTGGCTTTCCAGCTCCCAGGTGTGGGGGGAACCAATGAGTGTAGTGACTGAGCACTCGCCTCCAGGTGAGTACCTTGATGCACACGGCCGCGTAACCGGGGCTACTGCTGAACTTGTACGTGAATTGATGAAACGTGCTGGCGAGCCGGGTGATATTGCGCTGCTTCCATGGGCGCGGGGCTACCGGATGGCCCTGCAAGGGCCGAATGTAGCACTGTTTGAAACCACCCGGTCAGAAATACGGGAAGACCTGTTCAAATGGGTCGGTCCGATCAAGCGCATCACCGGCGGCTTTTTTGTTCGTCGCCAGGATGATATTGCGATTGAGACAATGGGCGATGCGCGCGAACTGGATGGCATCTGTGTATATCGGGATAGCTCTGGCGGACAATCACTGACGGAGCTGGGCTTTACCAATCTGGAGCAGCCCTCCCGGCCAGTGCAATGCCTGAAGATGCTAATGCACGGCCGCGTTGATGCCTGGGTGACCAGCGACATTGGCCGTATGCCGTTATTAGCCGAAGCGGCTTATTCAGAAAACGATGTCGTGCTGGCCTACGCCACCTCGACGAAATACCTCTACATTGCTATGTCTCTGGATACAGCGGATGCAACAGTTGCCCTCTGGCAAGAAACTCTCGATAAGATGAAACTGGATGGCACATTTGCGCAGTACTACCGTGGCACCTACCCCGATGAAATGATCGAAGCGCTTAGCCAGCCAGGGCGACTTGATCAGACCAGAAAATAAATCTGTCCCGGTTTTCGCGCTTGCCTATGGCCAGTCAAGCGGCATCTTTGGCCTGAACACCGCCGTAGCCAAGACCAGAACAAACGCTGCCAGCACAAATACCTTGTTCACAAACCAGTTGGTGCGCCAGATAGACCACTCCGGGTCCGCCAGGAACCAGATGAACAGGGTAACGATGATGAAAATCTCAACCACGGACATGCCAATGGCCAGCATGCGCGTGTATCGTGGCCCCGCCAATAACGCCCAGGCCAACCAGAGGTGAGCAACCGGCCACAGGTCCCAGTAAATATAGGTTGTCCATGGCTCATTGCTGACCAGCGCAAAGCCAATCGGGAACAAGTATTTGATAAAAATAGTCCAGGCCACCAGGATCAGCAACAGATGTGCGAGAAACGTGATCCAGGGGCTCCGAGAATTCTGACTGAGCGTTTTCATTGCGGCACTCCTGCTTTTCGAACAGACCGGCCATAAGACTAAGGAGCAGATGTAACGGAAAATCTGCGCAAGTTCAATCGCGAACAATAAAGGACAACGCTCTGAAGACGGTGGAGTGGAGTTGCGGTTTATCAGCGGGCCCGCCGGGAAGGAGATCGACAAGCTGGCCCATGCTGACCGTATTGCTAGTCCCGGTTTTGCGCGGGCCTGGGACTGAACCAGAAGCTGATAATCGTCAGCGCCAATGTCGCAACCGGGAGGACAAACATCAGCCGAGTGCCGAGGGTCCACAGCGTTGCCGCACTGAACAGAGACCAGAGCAATGGCAGCAGCAGGAACAGCCAGCGAACTCGCCTGGGCAACAGCAACAGGCAAGGTACTGAGGCGGCGACAGTCACGCCGGGCGCAATCCCGAACAACGCGACGGCCTGCCAGTCCTCGGACTGGGCAACTACTAGCAGGGGCAGCAGAGCCACCATAACCAACCAGCCAGCACTGGCCCGCCATCGCTGCACAGGCACTGCAGAACCTTCATCCCAAGGCCACACCAACGCCGCCACAGTCAAAAGCGCTGACTGCAGGATAAAGGCCCAGCCAAACCAGGTAGCTGGTGAATTGATGGGGCCGTAATACGTTATGAGAAACCCGGCACCACTCCACCCCCAGGCCCCTGCCAACAGCAACAGAATTCCCCGTTTCGCAAGCGTGTCGCCGCGCACCAGAAACCCTGCAATCAGCACCATCATCACAACCGCGATGCCTTGCCAGGGCCAGAAATCCTGATTGATACGAACGAAGAGCCTGAGATACACCTCCGGCCCGAACATCAGAAAATCCGACAGCGAATAGCTGTACCAGTCCATACCAGTCACAACTTCGCTACGTAATCTGCCATTTGCCGGCGCTGTTGTTCATCCGGCAGTTTTCCGTACAAGGCCCCCATGTTCTCCTCCATGTGTTTCACACTGGTTGTCGCCGGAATGGCACAGGTTACTGCCGGGTGAGACACGATGAACTTGAGGAAGAACTCCGCCCAGTTGCCGCAGCCGGCCTCTTCGGCCCAGCCGGGCAATGGCTCGGATTGGTAGCGACGGAACAGGCTGCCGCCCTGGAACGGGCGGTTTGCGATGACGGCAATGCCCCGCTCCCTGGCCAGAGGCAACAGGTATTGCTCGGCTTCACGGTCCAGCACATTGTAGGTCAACTGAACGAAATCCAGAGGCTCCTGCTCCATGATTCGCGCAAGATCTCGATGGCGGCGACCGTGGGAGGTGGTAATCCCCAGATACCGAATACTCCCGTCCACCTTCATCTGCTTAAGCGTTTGCAGGTGTGCCTCCCACGCCAACAAATTGTGTATCTGCTGCAGGTCAAAACGATCGATGCCCCATTTTCGGCGTGACGCCCTGTCCTGCTCGCGTGTGTCACTGCCGTCCCGAGTCCAGATCTTGTTGGCAGAGAACACCCTGTCAGGGGCATTCAGGCTGTCCAGTGCTTCCCCCATCACATCGTCCGCCGAGCCATACATGGGCGACGAGTCCACAAGCGTACCGCCCAATTCAAAAAACGTCTTCAACACCTCTGTGCGCTCACTCACAAGATGCTGATCGCCACCCACATTGAAGGTGCGCCAGGTACCCATACCAATCACGGGCAATTGCTCCCCTGACGAGGGAATGCCCCGGGCAATGACCTTTTTACGGGTTGCAGCCATCAGGGCCGGCATGCGAAGTGAAAGGCCGGTGGCCGCCAGCGCAGCCAGAAACTGTCGTCGGGTCCACTGTGCTGACATACCTCAGTCTCCTGGCTCTCAATACAGACGATCGATATAAGACTCGTGGGGCTTCGCTATGCGGTTGTCGTCGTGCGCCCATTCGCGCGGAGGCAGATCCGGGACAGGCGGCAGATCGCGGCTATAATCAAACTGCTCCAGTAGGTTGCTGATACAGTTCAACCGGGCATGGCGCTTGACATCGGCATCCACCATCCGCCACGGCGCGTATGGAAGATCCGTATATTGCAGCATGTCGTCCTTGGCCCTTGAGTACTCGGCCCACAGCTCACGCGACTTGAGATCCATCTCGGAGATCTTCCAGCGTTTGGTGGGATCGGCGGCACGCGCCTGAAAGCGCTGCTCCTGGACTTCCTCGCTGACCGAGAACCAGTACTTCAGCAGTATAATGCCTTCCTCGACAAGCATGTGTTCGAATTCGGGACAGGTGTGCATGAACAGCGCGACCTCCTCGGCTGTTGCGAACCCCATCACCCGTTCGACGCCTGCCCGGTTGTACCAGGAGCGGTCAAACAGCACCATCTCCCCCGCCGCCGGCAAGTGGGCCACGTATCGCTGAAAGTACCACTGGCTGCGCTCGCGATCGGACGGTTTGCCAAGTGCGACAGTACGCACAATGCGAGGATTCGTCTTCTCGGTGATGCGCTTGATGGTCCCGCCCTTGCCGGCAGCGTCGCGTCCCTCGAATAAGACCACGATGCGCAGGCCCTGGGCGGTGATGGTGCGCTGGAGTTTGGCCAACTCCTCCTCCAATCGTGCCAGTTCCTGCTCGTAAATCTCCTTCTTCAATATTCCGCGCTTATCGTAAGCGTCGTCGCTGAAGCGACGACTCGGCGACAATGGCTGCATGCGACCTCTCCAGATTGACTGCCCGGTTCTCTAAGCCTTGAGCTTACTTACATTACCGAAATGTGACAAAGTAGTATATGTAATTGGAATCCTGCCATATTGATGGTGTCGCGCCCTGATTGCGCGGAGCCAAACCCACACCAATAGGGGGAAGGGTAAGCAAATGAACTACCGCCGACTCGTCCTGGCCGCAATTCTCGGGCTTCTGGCTTTTGCGCTCTGGTCGAGCCCCGAGTTCAAACAAATTGCCGCCGGGGTTGCGATCTTCCTGTTTGGCATGCTCTCGCTCGAGAACGGGTTCCGCCAATTCACCGGCGGATTCCTGGAGAGGGTGCTGCGCCGAACAACGGACACGATTCCGAAGAGTCTCGGTTTCGGCATCGTCAGCACAGCTATCATGCAATCCAGCTCCCTGGTATCGGTCATCACCATATCGTTCCTGAGTGCCGGCCTGCTCCCCCTGATCACCGGCATCGGCATCATTTTCGGAGCCAACCTGGGAACCACAACCGGCGCGTGGCTATTCGCCACCATCGGCATGAAAATGAGCCTCTCGGCCTTCGCGTTGCCGATGCTCGTCTTCGGCGTGGTGCTGAATTTCCAGCGATCAGGCGCACTGAAAGCCGGCGGCGCGATTCTGGCCGGCCTGGGGTTTCTGTTTCTCGGTATCGATTTCATGAAGGCGGGATTCGAAAGCTACCAGTCGGCGGTCGACCTGCGTGAATTCGCGATGACGGGCGTAACAGGACTGCTCGTTTATACGGGGCTCGGAATTCTGGCGACGGTCATCATGCAGTCGAGCCACGCGACGCTGGCTCTCACCCTGGCCGGTCTGGCCACGGGCCAGATAACCTACGAGAACGCTTTGGCCCTGGCGATCGGTGCCAATATCGGCACAACGGTGACCGCGCTGATCGGCGGTCTCGGCGCGAATATCGCCGGCAAGCGACTGGCCGGCGCCCACCTCTTGTTCAATCTGGCGACGGCCGCGATCGCCTTGATACTGATCGAGCCCCTGCGCTGGTCCGTCGACGCTCTGTCGGCACTCATGTCGATCGCCGAAGATGATTATACGGTCAAGCTCGCCGTGTTCCACACCCTGTTCAACTGCCTGGGTGTCGCCGTGATGTTGCCACTGATATCGCGGATGGCGCGCGCACTGGAGCGCTGGTTGCCGGAACGAGCGGAAGAAGCCGAGGCGCAGCCCAAGTACCTGAATCCTGCTGCGATGGACTCCCCCGATAGCGCAAACGCAGCGGTCCGCCGGGAGGTCTGGCACCTGTTCGATCAGGCCTTCGTCATCCTCGCCCACGGTCTCCACTTGCACCGTGACCAGATCTGCAACAGCGATGACCTGGAAGCAACAATCAATAATAGCCGAGAGCGCATCGATATCGACATCGACCTGGTCTACCGGCAGCGCGTCAAACACCTTTATAGTGCCATCCTCGATTTCATTTCCGGGCGAATGACGCGCATGTCGTCGGCCAGTTCCACCGAATCACTCTACCGTCTTCAGCACGCCGCCGCCGAGATGGTGGAAGCCATCAAGCACGTCAAACACCTGCGCAAGAATCTCACTACCTACATGGTTGCGGATAACGCTGCTATCCGTAAGGAGTATAATGATCTCCGCCTGCGGGTCGCGATGGTACTCCGCGAAACCCATCGGTTTTACGAGGGCAAATTTGACGACGCCAGCACGGCAATACTGGAGCTCGACGAGATCGCTGTACGTGCCCGAGTGGACCGCGAATCCATGGTCGCGCGCGTTACGAAACTCCTCGGTGCAAAGCGGATCAATCCAGCAATGGCCACTTCCCTGCTCAACGATTCTGCCTATGCCAGCGAGACAGTGGATGCTATTCTGGGAGGAACGCGCGCGCTCCTTTCAGCCACGGATGTGGAAGCCGCCCGGACCACGGAGGCACTGTCGGTGAGCGATGAAGGCCAGGCAGAGATCACCGTTTGACGCGTCACGGCCGGCCAATCTTAGAACACAGCGGAGTGGGACAATGGGTTTTAAAGACTTGGTGGCGGAGCTCGACGATGCGCTGCGCAGACATGACAAGGGCAAGTCCCTCAAGCTCAAGGAACTGAAGCATCTCGAGCAAGCACTGAAAAAAAAGCAAGCAAAATACCGCGAACGGCTGAATTCCGGCTCGTCAGAGGAAACACCCGCGCAGACCGAGGTTCGCCTGCGCGTGGTCGAGGCGCAACTCGCTAAGCTGCGCGAGCTCAGGGAAGAAGCATCCCTCTGATGGTAAAGAACAGCACAGCCGCTAGCAGTCCCGATACCGGTACCGTAATCAACCAGGCAGCCACGATCTTGAACACCGCCGATCGCTTGACGAGTTCCTGGCTGTAAACCTTTTTCAGGCCCTTGCGGTCGCGTTTCGAGATCGGCGTGGCGCCACCATTTTTCCTTTTGAGATTTTTGAGGATTTCTCCCTTCTCTTCGAACGAGGCCTCATCAAATTCCTTCAGCAGACGCTCTACTTTTTCCCGGTCTTCTCCGGCATGGTGCGCCTCGATCTCGTTAATCTTCTGGCGATAGGTGGTTTTGAGATGCTCGCGCAGAAAGCCGACTCCGAACACACCCCCTATGGCAATATGGGTCGAGCTCACGGGAAGGCCCAACTGGCTAGCGATGATAACGGTAATGGCCGCGGCCATGGCCACGCAGAATGCACGCATGCGGTCGAGTTCCGTGATCTCCGATCCCACAGTGCGTATGAGCTTGGGGCCGTATAGTGCCAGGCCGAGTGCAATCCCGAGCGCTCCCACCAACAACACCCAGCTAGGGATCGCTGCCTCCGCAGCGACGCCGCCTTGAAGAACGGCTTCATTGATCGCGGCCAGCGGGCCTACCGCGTTGGCAACGTCATTCGCCCCGTGCGCAAAGCTCAGAAGCGCAGCCGAAAAAATAAGCGGGAAGGTGAACAGGGTGTCGACGCCCGCTTTACTGTTCTCCACCTCGGCGGAAGGGCGCGCAACAAGCCATTTTGTGAGCCCCCAAACGATGACGCCAACGATCGCGCCAAATCCGACGGCAGGCAGTAATCCGATGTCGACGACCTTGCCCAGCCCCTTTATCACCAGATACGTGGCAAAGACCCAGGCCATGATTGCGACGAACAGCGGTACGTTGTATTTGGCGGCCTGAGCAATGTCCCGCTTGTAGGTGATCCGGCGTTTTATCAGGTACAGGGAAAGTGCTGCGATGGCCCCACCCAGCACCGGCGATATAACCCAGCTAGCGACAATCTGACCAAACTGGTGCCAATCCACTATATCTACGCCACCCGCCGCTATACCGGCGCCCATGACACCGCCGACGATTGAGTGGGTCGTAGAGACAGGCGCTCCGACGTATGTGGCCGTATTCAACCAGAGCGCCGCGGCAAGCAGCGCCGCTATCATGAGCCAGATGAACGTATCGGGATCTCCGATCAACGCAGGATCTATGATCCCTTTTTTGATGGTGCTTACAACATCGCCGCCAGCTATCAGCGCGCCACTGGCCTCAAAGATTGCCGCTATCGCGATTGCCCCGGTCAGGGTCAGTGCTTTGGACCCGACAGCAGGACCCACGTTATTGGCGACATCGTTGGCGCCGATGTTCATCGCCATATACCCGCCGATCATGGCCGCCGCCACCAGCATGACCATGTTCGGAGCATCAGCCCCGATCGAGCGGACATACAACATGATCCCGGCAAGGAATATCACCGCCAGGCCGATACGAAAAACCTCGGCACGCCCGTAACGTGTCGCCCTTTCTATGGCATTGATTTGTTCCAGATCCATAATTCCGCTGCCATCGTTTCGATATTTGGTGCAAGCCCATAGCCACACAGTCTGGCTGCCTGACCCCACTTTTATAACCAATGCTTAATGAGCCCGTCACTTTTATTTTGCTCTAGCCCACTCCATTATATCAATAGATATCTTGCCCCCATCCTGCAGGACATGACAATGAACGCTATTCTTAAGAAATTCCTATTTGTTTCAAGCATCTATTTACTAGCACCAACCGCTGGCGCTTTAACCCTGGATGACGTCTTGTCCAGCGAGACACAAACACTCTCTTCAACAACGGAAGTCAGTGGTGAAGCCCAACAACTCGTCGGTAAGCTCCAGAATCAGCTTGGGGTCAGCGAAACTCAAGCTATTGGTGGTACCGGTGCCTTATTACAGCTGGCGCAAAATCAGCTCGGCACCGACACCATGACCAGCGAAGCCTCAGGCCTATCCAACCTACTGGGAGGTGGCAGTAGCCTGCTCGCCAATATTTCATCCATCGACGAGGTGCAGTCGACCTTCTCAGCGCTGGGTATGGACAGCGCCATGATCCAGCAGTTCGTACCAATTATGCTGGGTTTCCTGGGACAGCAAGGGGTTGGCTCTTCATTACTGGCCCAGCTGCAAAATCTTTGGATGCCGGTCGCCTGAGCAGATAGTATGGATTCGGCCTTTTCCTCTAAAGCCGGGGTTTTACTTGTATTGCTCGACGATTTTCTGGATCTCGCCCTCATTTTTGAGCAACTTGAAGGCCTTCCTGAGCTGCGCCAGGGTATTGTCATCAACACCCGCACGGCTGACGCCGTGATAAAGTTCCGAAGTGCTCAGGACGAAAGAATGTATGGCAAGATTCTGGTAAGCCGGGTGATGCCGTATCCGGTGTGCCGTTGCAATTCTTGATTCAAAAAAACCCAGTATCCGCCCGTTGGCTACCTTACGGTAATTGAGTTCCCCCTGACTGATTGCCTCGAAGCAGGCGGCAAACGCTGGATCGTTTTTCATCCGAGTCTCGAACTCTTCCGAGTAGAAGACCCCGGATTGATACCCAAACTTCTTACGGCGGTCTCGGCTGGCCTTCACCAGATCATCCAGTGACGCAACAGGCAGATCCTTATTATCATCCCTGACAATAAGGACCATCTCCCCCTTCAGAACCGGTCCAATCCAGTCAATGTATTCAGAGCGCTCCCGGGTCTTGTTCAGGTTCGTCATGTATTGCAACGTCCCAATCCGCATGGATTTCAATCCACGTTCCCAGGGCTGGTCTAAAAAAACTGGACGGTAGCCGGCTCGCTCGATGATTCTCGTTGCAAGCTCCACACTGATCCCCTTCCAATGACCCTCCGAATCCAAGTAGTAATTGGGGGGGAAATCCGTCACTCGCACTTTCAGCGTGTTTTCGGCGGTGACAGCGCCAGAATAGAACAACAAAACCAATAGGAGAGCACACAATCCCTGCATAGCTAAACTCCACAACCTAAGGGGCAACACTGATCACTATACGACTTAAACCCGGGGCTAAGGAGTTCCATATCGATCAAGCCTCGCGTCGATGCGATGGCCTGACATCGCTTACAGTTTTACCGTTGGGTCCTCAAAGCCTTTGGGCACATACAGGTTATGTGGGCCCAGCCGATTGACATCCGTTTCACCACATAGGGCCATGGTGGTATCCAGCTCCTTGTGAATGATGTTAAGCGCCTTGGTCACGCCCTCTTCGCCCTCGGCCCCCAGGCCGTATGTGAAGGCTCGGCCAATATAGGTGCCCTTGGCCCCCAGAGCGAGCGCCTTGAGGACATCCTGGCCAGAGCGAATGCCCGAATCAAGATGCACTTCAATGTCATCGCCGACTGCATCCATGATGCTTGGCAACATGCGAATGGAGCTCATCGCACCATCCAACTGACGACCGCCGTGATTGGAAACAATAATGGCATCGGCGCCAATCTCCACCGCGTGGCGCGCATCTTCGGGTGTCATGATGCCCTTTATGATCAGCTTGCCGCCCCACCACTCCTTGAACAGGGCAATACGCTTCCAATTGAGCGACACGTCAAAAGCTTCCGAGGTCCAGGTTGACAGCGAAGAGGGGTCCGTCACGCCTTTAGCGTGGCCGACGATATTGCCAAACGAGCGCCGCTTGGTGCCCAGCATTTCAAGCCCCCAGGGTATTTTGGTGGCCATATTGGCGATGGACCTGGCGGTGAGCTTTGGCGGCGCAGAAAGCCCGTTCTTGATATCTTTGTGGCGCTGCCCCAGAACTTGCAGGTCGACGGTTACGACGATAGCCGAGCAATTGGCAGCCTTGGCGCGCTCAAACAGACGACGCATAAAATCGTCATCTTTGAGGGTATAGACCTGAAACCAAAAGGGCTTTGTTGTGTGCTCGGCAACGTCCTCGATCGAGCAAATCGACATGGTTGAAAGCGTAAAGGGCACGCCAAACTTCTCGGCCGCCCGGGCGGCCTTGATTTCACCGTCTGCCGATTGCATGCCGGTCAAGCCGACCGGCGCCAGAGCTACCGGCATGGCGACATCTTCACCAATCATGGTACCGCGTGTCGAGCGCCCCGACATATCCACTGCAACGCGCTGTTTAAGGCGAATCTGATGAAAGTCGCTGGTGTTTTCACGAAAGGTCTGTTCAGTCCAGCTACCCGATTCCGCGTAGTCGTAAAACATCTTTGGCGTACGCCGCGCGTAACGACGACGTAGATCTTCAATATTCGTATAAACCGGCATGTTGAACCCCCTGAAGTGAATACCGCAACTTACTGCAAGATAGAAGATGCTACCAGTTCCTGCTGCTTAACTCTGAAGCCATTCTGGAAGACGCTCTGGTGCATGGCCGCTGATGGCTGCTTCAACGCAATCCTCAAGACTGCCGATTCGAGAGTGCCTTCCCGACAAACCATGAGCATAGTGGGCATATTTACCGGAGTTAGTGAATAAGCCTTCAGCATCCTGAGGAAAAACAGGTTCTACGATTGAGCACCAACAAAGGTCGGGAATGAGCCGAACGCCTGCTCGTTCCAGACGGTCCACAATGCCCTCGGATCTCGCTGCCTGCAGCATGTCTCGTCCAATCGTTATAATTAATTGAGTCGACAGGTTGCAGTGACGGTCTCCGAAGAGATCGGCAATGCGGCGAGCTTCATCTATAGACGCATGTGGGCTTCCTATAGCAACAAGATCGATTTTAAGATCTCCCCGATTGAGTTCGTTCCAGGCGCTGATGAATTCCGGGATTCCGATAGACTGATGATCGGCATCCGCTGAAGGCAAAAGATGCGCCTCAGGTGTGTGGCCGGCAATGTGCAGCATAGGGACGCCTGAGGTGGTACCGAAAGCCGCGCATAGCGATTTCAGATCATCTGTCGATGGCTTCAGGTTTTCTAAACCGGTCACAAGCGGTATGTGATCGGGCGAAAACTTTCCAGCCAACCACCCCAGGAGTGGCCAGAAAAGTTCGTCATGATTTCCTGGCGCAGAAGGCGGTGTAACATTCAGAACCCTGCGAGCGACGCGACCCTCTTGCGTATAAACGCCTGATGCCGGAGCGCGTCCGGTCATTGCTATAAACAGATCGAGATAATCAGGATGCTTGGGGGTGCGGGCACCGAGCACCGTATTGGCGAAGATGACCGCGTTTGATTCTGACCAGCCGATCACTTCGCCGAATTCTGGGGCGTCGTCCAGGAGATAAGGGGCGCAGGTGAACGTTGGGCGGGCACCCATCCTGACGTAGGCATCAGCCAGTCTGCTCGCGCGGTTACCAAAGTCATCAGGTACATGCTGAGAGCGCCAGTTTTCTCTATCGACCGAAATGGCATTTATGGTTGTGGGTATGGAAACTTTAGCACCGAGATCGGCCAGCTTTTCTGCGAAGATCAGATTTGCCGAATGCGACAGGATGCAACCGTCTATATGCCCTCTTGTGACATCGGTGAGGTGTCGGGCTCCTTCGGCGGCAGCCATCAGGCAAATGATCTCCATCGCCACTCGCGCGGCCGGTCCGGCTTCATCGTTCAAAAGTGCTTTGTCTGCTTCGGAGAGGTCTATGTCACCAAGCCTGGTTGTTGCGAGTTCGAGGTCGAGGTTATCAGCCTTAATTCTGTGTCCCGAGATCGATGCTGTTTTCGAGCGAGCCAGAGCCTCGTAGTCGGCAGGTGATAACGAGATCGTTGGAATGGGCCGGCCAAAAATACGATCGGATACCAGAGCACCCAGGGTTAAAACCTCCTCATGCTCCTGAAACACCAGAGCTGCCGGTGCAAGAGAGTTCAGGGATAGTTCGAGAAGAACTCCGCTGCCACTGCAAGAACCGCGGGAAGTCGGCATCATCAGAATTTTTCCAGCGACCAACTCTCCATAATTCGGATGATGCACATCGATAATGCTCCCGAAATCGGGGTCGACACCTCCCCAGAAGCTAAGACCTTCATCACAGACAAGGATCTCACCTGATGCCTCGCCTTCAATAAAAATACAGCTGTAGTCTCTGGTGCCAGCCGAAAATGTATCCAAAATGCCTCCGATGGCTTGGTAAGGTGACCTACAAGATAACTCTGCCCCTATTATATGAGCTAAGCTTAAAAAATCTTTTAATTCATATGATTAGATAGACGCCCAACGTCCATAATGGCGTCATTGGCTGTATTTCCATAATTTTGGCCTATAATTTCCTATTAAGTTAAACATAAAAGTGAAATACCCTCTTTGATTTTGCTTTTCAGTGCTTTTCACTAACAAATCTAGGGTAGTATTTTTACGTACACTTTAAATTCATGTAGGTTTCGTAACGTGTGACCCAAAAAAAGAATCAGAGAGACAAACTATGATTAAAAAATTAGCAGCAGCCGCACTTGCCTGCGTTGCATTCACTTCCGTGAATGCGACAGCCGATCAGCTTGATACCGTGATTCAACGAGGCACGTTGAACTGTGGCGTGGTTCTCGACTTTCCACCTATGGGCTATTTTGACGCAGACAATCAACCTGCAGGTTTTGACGTAGATTATTGTAACGATCTGGCCGAGGTCCTCGGCGTGGACGTAAATATACTCAATCTCACTTGGGGTGATCGAATCCCATCCCTGATTTCCGGGAAGACCGATGTTGTTATCGGCTCTACTTCTGACACTATGGAACGTGCAAAAACCGTCGGATTCACCTACCCGTACTTCGTTTTCAAGTTTCAGGTAATTGCCCCGAAAGAAGAGAACATCAGCTCGTTTGATGACCTCAAGAACGTGAAAGTGGGTGCTGCACTGGGCACTACCTACGAAACTGAATACCTCGCCTATGCCGAGAAAAAAGGCTGGGGAACCGATAATTACACAGCGTTCAAATCTGAAAACGATGCATACCTGGGTTTGTACCAGGGCAAAGTGGATGCGGTTATCTCAACCAACACCAATATTGCTACCAAACTGCAAAGCGAAGAGTTCAAAGATTTTTCTGCAGGCCCCTTTGTACCCAACTATGACGACGTCGTAGGTCTGATCGCAAAAAGAAGTGAAACCGCCTGGATCAACTACCTGAACCTGTTCCTGGTTCGTCAGATTCGTGACGGCAACATGAATGCGGCTTACAACAAGCACTTCGGTTCAGATGCGCCTGCTGATCTGATCCAGTCCTTGAGAGACAACAAGTAATAACCATATCGGTGGCCGCCAGTATGGGGCTGCCCATATCACTCATCTAAAGGCCAGTCGCAAACACCTTTGCGTAATGGCTTCGAACTCTGACCAGCGTCTGAATAAGGCGCTGGTCAGACCTCCCTCCAACCACAGAAAGTGGTCAAGGTATGGAATATGAATTTCACTGGAACGTCGTGTTCCAGAAAATGCCTGAGTTACTGAACGGGGCCTTTGTAACCCTGCACGTATCAGTGCTCGCCATGCTCCTGGGTGTTGTGATTGCGATACTGATGGCGATTGCCAAGATGAACAACAGCAAGCCCTTTTGTTATGTCGCTACGGTATGGGTCGAGATAGCCCGAAACACTCCGGCACTTTTTCAAATCTACATGGCCTATTTCGGGCTGGGGGCTCTTGGCATTCATCTAAGCCCCTATGTTGCGGTGTTAAGCGCTCTGGTATTTATCAATGCGGGTTACCTGACTGAGACTTTTCGGGGCGGATTTCAGTCCATCCCCAGCACACAGTACAGCGCTTCCAAATCTCTGGGTATGAACAGCTTTCAGGTGTATCGATACATCATCCTGCCGCAGATGCTCAGGCGCATCTATCATCCGATGACAAACCAGTTTGTCTGGTCCATCCTGATGAGTTCGCTGGGAATTCTGGTTGGAATGGGCGAGCTGTCCGGAACAACACAGAGGCTGCAGTCATTGTCATTTCGTACGCTTGAGTTCTTCATTGTGGCAGCGGTTATGTACTTCATCATCACCAAGCTTGTGCTGATCAGTTCGTCACTTATTTCCCGCAAACTATTCAGGGGGGAAATCTGATGAACTCCTTATTTACACCTCTGTCCTGGGACGATACCGGTTTCATTCTTACCGGTGTCATGAATACGGTGACCATATCGGTAGTAGCGATAGTGTTTGGAACCCTACTGGGTTTGGTCGTCGGTTTTATGCGCGCTGAAAGCAACAAAGTAGTCAACGTACTGTTTGGTGGTGTGCTGGATATACTCAGAAGTGTACCGCTGATCATTCAGCTCGTTCTTTTTTCGACCTTTGTTGGCGCGATGGGGTCCCCACTGGATCCCTTTGTGGCTGGCTCCATCGTTCTTTCGCTTTATACCATGGCCTTTATGAGTGAGGTTTTTCGTAGTGGCTTCGAAAGCGTGCATCAATCCATGCGGACATCAGCCCGTTCATTGGGTATGACATACTGGCAAACCATCTTCTACATTCGCTTACCCATAGGTATGCGCGCAGTCTTCCCCTCCTGGCTCGGTGTTGCCCTGAGTGTCATCAAAGACTCGGCTCTGGTCTCAGTTATTGGTTATATGGAACTTCTGCGCACGTCCGACCAGCTCATCTCCCGTACCCAGCAACCACTGGAGATTCTGATTGGTGTTGGTATCTTTTACTTTATTATTTCATACCCCCTATCGTCATATGGTCGGTATGTTGAGAGGAAAATGGCAATATGATCAGTATCCAGAATGTCCATAAATCCTTTGGTGATCTTGAAGTTCTGAAAGGCGTCAGTCTGGATGTCGACAACGGCGAAGTCGTGAGCATTATCGGTGGCTCCGGCAGTGGCAAGTCGACCCTGCTGTATTGCATCAATGCCATCGAGAGCATTCACAAAGGCAAAATCATCGTCGATGGTATTGATGTTCATAACAAAGAGACGAATAAGGATAAATTGCGTCAGAAACTGGGCATGGTATTTCAGCAATGGAACTCCTTTCCTCATATGACCGTGCTGGAAAATGCGGCTCTTGCGCCCAGAATCGTCAAAAAAATGAGCAAAGAAGAAGCGATTGAAATCGCCAAAAAGGAACTCGAGCATGTTGGCCTGGGTGATAAGTTTGACGTCTACCCGACTAAAATGTCTGGAGGTCAACAGCAGCGCCTGGCGATTGCCCGCGCCCTCGCCATGAAGCCCGATTACATGCTTTTTGATGAGGTCACATCCGCCCTCGATCCCGAATTAGTGGGCGAGGTTCTGGATACTTTGCGCCTGTTGGCGGAAGAGGGTATGACCATGATCTGCGTGACACATGAAATGGGCTTCGCGCGCGATGTGTCTGATCGTGTCGCTTACTTTCATGAAGGCGTGATTGCCGAGCTTGGCGAGGCTAGACAGGTTATTACCGACCCGCAAAACCCGTTAACCCAGAAATTCCTTTCAAAGGTGCGTTGATGAGCTGTTGCTGATGTGAATCTGTCAGGGGTCAGTCGAGGACTCGACCCCTTTCTTTTGCGATGCTTTAATCAGCGCCAGGCCGTTCCAGTGACTACACTGAAACGAATGGTTATCAGGAGCGCCGCATGCAAGCACTGGATCGCTATACCTACCCGCACCGGCTACTCCACTGGCTGGTGGCTGGCGTGGTGCTGCTCTCCTTGGCCAGTGGCTTAACGTTGGGCTTTCTGGGGTATGACGGCACCGTCGATCTGATAGGCAAAACACTAACCAACGTGCTTTACGGCGGCCATAAAACGCTGGGTGTGTTGATGTTGCTGCTGATGACACTGCGCGTTATTACCCGCCTGGCTTTTGTGGTGCCAGACCATGTACCGCCCTTGAATACCTTCGAGAGAGTCGTCAGTACCAGTGTCCATCACTTGCTCTATATAGCGCTGATTGTCATGCCGTTAATAGGCTGGGCAGCAACAGCCAGCGGAGGCTTCCCGGTGGAATTTGTCCTCTGGCAGTTACCAGGGTTCATTGGTAAGGATGAACAACTCTCTGAACTGCTCTTTATACTGCATGAATGGCTGGGCTGGATCATTTTAGCTTTGGTGGTGCTGCATGTGTCTGGTGCGATATTCCATTGGAAAATCAAGCGCGATAACGTTATGAAGCGTATGAGCCTGTTCGATTAAGAAATAAAACCGAAATGCCCGTCTCGACTCAACAGCTCCGCCGCAGGCATTCCGAAGTACTCTCCCTGCGAGAAATCAATGCCCAGCTCCACAACACGTTCCTGCACCGCTTCACTGTGTACGAATTCTGCCACCGTTTTAATGCCCATGCTCCGGGCAAATTGGACAATCCCCTTGGTCACAAGAAACGCCGTGTGGTCCTGCGCCAGATAGCGAATCAGGCTACCGTCTATCTTGATGAAATCCACGTTCAGCTTGCGCAGATGGGAAAAATTGGAATAGCCGGTGCCGAAGTCATCAATGGCGATCCGGCAGCCAAAGGATTTCACTTTGTCGATAAAGTGTAATACGTCGCCGTAATTCCCGATGTCATCGGATTCGAGAATCTCGAAGATCACCCGCTCGCCAACATTGCTCCCTCGCAGATGCTCCAGAATCAGAGCAAGGGTTTCCGGATCAATGATATCCACATAGGACAGGTTGATGGAAAACTCGTAGGGCTGCGTGGCAAAAGCGGCGAACGCCTTTTCCACCATAATCCGGGTGATCTGACGGTTAAGCCGGAGCTTATTGGCCACTTCGATGAACTGCCCGGCGGCGATCACGCCATGCCCGGGATCTTCCATCCTCACCAGGCACTCATACTTGGTAAACGTGCCTTTCATGTTGTCGTGAATTGGCTGGAAGTACGGACGCAATGCGCTGGTCTCGATCGCCTTCTTCAGGCGCCGCGCCCAATAGAGATTTTTCTCGTAGCCTTTTTCAACTTCCTGGCTTTGGTCATAAAACAGGTACTGACGCATCTGATCCCGCGCCTGAGCAACAGCAATGGTTGCCTGGTTAAGCAGACGGTCCGGTGCGGCATCGCCATTACTCTCTCTCAGGAAGGCAATGCCCGCGCTGGTGTCCAGGCTTAACGCTTGCTGCCGCCAGGTAACACGTTGCGCACAAAGGAATTCGATCAATTCACTGGTGAAAGTGCGCACCCGGGACTCAGTAACGCCAGGCCCCAGAAGTGCGAATTCATCACTGGACAGGCGATAAAGTTCAGGAGGAAGTCCAAAAGGGTGAGAATGGGTGCGGATAAACAAGAGCACATGCTTGCGCACAGCCAACAGCACGACATCGCCACATTCATTGCCGAACAGGCTGTTGATTTCCTTGAAGCGGTCCAGGTCCAGGAGGATGAGGCAGGCGTCTTGCCGGTCCTGCAGGTCTCTCAAAAGGCGCACACGATTGGGCAGGCCAGTCAGAGCGTCCGTGTAGGAGGCCTGTAATTCACGCATGAGCTGTATGATCCGATAAAGCAGGTAAAGGCTCAGCACCAGCAAAACCGAACCCGTGATCAGCAGTATCCGGTAATTAGTGTCGCGCATGGGCACCAGCACCCGGTCGATCTCATCCGTTGGAACGCCGGCACCATAGACCATACCTGCCGGTGTCGTGGCGTAATACAACTCATAGAGTCGCCCGCCGACGTCAAGTTGCCGTGTGCGCAGGCGTTTTTCAGGGGCTTGGCTATCACCTGACACTGATGGCGCGCCCGCATCATTTCCGGAAAGATTCGCTGCCAGGATCGCATCGATAAGCTTCTGCTCCTGAACCGGATCTTCGTTTTGACTGAGACTGGACAGGTTTCGGTTGTTGCGGTCATTGAGAAAAGCAAAGCTGTTTTGCGTGACCTCCATACGGCTGACCAGGTCAACAACCTGGTCCGAAGCCCAATCAATGGTCGCTACGCCAATCAACTCACCCTCGGCGCTGACCACCGGCTGAGCAAGGGTAAGAACAGCGCGCTCGGTTGCCATGTCAAAGTATACCGGTGACCAGTAGACAGGCACGCCCGATGCGGGGTCGCGGGCGCCGTCCCTCCCCAAAGTCAGGTCAAACCAGCGAGTCTGCCTGAAGTCGGTTGATCGTGATTGCATTCTGGGGCCGCCAACTCCGGCCTTGACCAGATAAGGCGCGTAGCGTTCACCGGCTGGCGCTACAATACCCGGCTGATACCAGAGACCGGCACCAGAGACACCAGCCTCGCTCTCAAGACGGCTTCGCAGCGTTTTTTCAAGCTGGGCCTGCAGTTGGCGCTGGGCTTCTGGCGAACCCGGCTGTTCCCGCGATAACCGGTAAAATGTTTCGCCGATCGTCGCGAGAGTCGCCACCTGGCGCTCCAGGGCAATTTGGTGGGCATCAATACGGACCAGCCCCGTGATGAACACATCCCGGATCTGATCCCGGCGCAACTCGTACATCGCCTGTTGGGAATAGCTCAGGTTCAGGTGAGATAACAGGAACATGCCAATAGCGAAAAGCGCGATCAGCAGGAATAGCAGCCCCATGATGGAGTGCATGGCGTAGCTACTTCTCCAGAAGCCCAGATGTGGCCGTATCCATCTGGACAGAACTGACCACGGCAGATGTCTAATTGGCATTGGCACCCGCAGTGGCTGAAGCCAGATTGTCGAGTGCGTTTTCAGCCCCGGCATAGCCGAGCCCTATAGCGGTTCTGAACCACTTCGCGGCCGCATTCTTATCCTGCGCAACGCCACGCCCCTGAGCGTACATTTCGCCTAGCAGGTAGGCTCCCTGGCCGGATTCTGGCGCGGCCTGCCGGGCCCAACGATAGGCTGACTCGTAATTACCCAGAGCGCTCTGGATCTGGGCCATGCTTGCCTGCGCACCTGCTGCGCCATCTTCAGCAGGGCCGCGACAGGCTTTCAGGGCGTCACTGAAGTTGCGAATCCGAGTGAGCAGGTAGCAGTCGTTCAACTGGGGCGATACGGCAACTTTTTGAGTGTCATCATCGTGGACCTCACTGTCATCGCTCGGGGGTTCACTGACTGGCTGCAGCACGGGTTTTGGCGCCGGCTGCGGCTGCATAGCTTCGAGCCGTGCTTCATAGGCCGCCACATCCTGCGGACAGGAAAAGCTATAACCACGACGATACGATGCCAGACCAGTTTCGGTAATCCCACTCGTATTGTAACGCCGGGCTATAGCGGCACAACGACGTTCACGCTCCGCCCTCACCTGCCCGAGCTGGGCCGTGCGGGCCGAATCAGCCCCGTAACGTTGCAGATACTCCGTTAGCGGATCAATGTATGGTTGATCAAAAAGCGGTTTAATTTCCTGGTCAAGATCAGCAACAGGAGCCCTTTGCCCGATTTTACTCAGCGCGTCGCCGGTGCGACTGAGGAAGTCACTGGTCTTTAAATTGCCGCAGCCTGCGATCAGCACTGCGCTCAACATGATGACAAGCAATCGATACATCGAATTCACCAGAAGATCTAAAAGATTGCAGACGCACGTCAGGAAAACAGCCCAACCTAGTGAACTCTAGTTCACCTGTTTCCCGATGTCCTAGGTGATATTGTAACGTATTGAAGCCAGTATAGATGACAAGGCAAGCGCAAACAGTCGCCTGCAGGGATGGAGGGATCAGTGACTTACCTTCCTGCTGCGCCGGGTGGTTGACCAGAAACTCCATGCCCTATCAGTTTGAAGGCCTCAAAAAATGCCCATGACACAGCCAAAACGTATCTACCTTGCCCGCCACAAACTAATGGACAGCTGCGCCGCAGTTACGGTCCACCTCATCAGGATCGCCCTTGCAGGACTGATCGGCTTTAGCGGGGGCCCGGCGATGGCTTCAGGTGACACCGCCGATGGGGCCCCATTTGCCGACACTTGGGAAACGCTCCTGACCGAGGCTAGAGCCGAAGCGCGACGGTGCGGCAGCGACACTTACGCCGAGAGCTCACCGATCACCTGGAATGCTCGGCTGCGCGCTGCGGCGCAAGCACACAGCGAGGACATGACGCACATGGGCCGGATAAGCCATGAGGGAAGCGAAGGTGGTGTCCTCGCTGATCGCCTCGCCGCCGCGGGATATGAGGCGTCCGCCTGGGCCGAAAACGTAGCCTCCGGCCAACAGAACGCCACCACCGTGGTCGCCGCCTGGCTCGGCAGTCCGGGCCACTGCGCCAACATCATGTCCGCAGATTACACAGAGTTCGGCGTAGGTATCGATCGGGACAAAAGCGGCAAACGTTACTGGACGCTGGTTTTGGCTGCACCCCGCCACTAGCTTCGCTTTCTCTACCAAGTCTGCTTTGACTGGGTTGAGTTCTCCAAGGACGATTAGGACCGCACTGGGCTATGTGGAAACAGGATGCTCTGCATTTATTGCGCAAGCTCAGGGCTTAACCCTATTTCAGCTTAGTCATGTTCATCACAGCAGAGGACTGTAGGAATCAAGCAGCATTTCTTGGAGGAACAACCTGATATTCGCGATTGTCTACGCCAAAATTTTGCTCAGACCAAACTTGATCCGTTGTCTCTCTTTGATTAACGGTCTGGTCGGGGGCAGCCACACATAAGGCGATTGGTGTGACCGGTTCCTGAGGTTTTTGATGACGCGCTTTGAGCTTTTGCACCCAGACACTCAGGCGCTTGCGCAGGTACTGGTTACGAAAATCACGGCTGTTGTTGATGGCAGTGGAAGGTATGTAAGCCATTGGATTTCTCTTCGGAAAAGGTTGGTCAATTTGTGTACTACATCTTAGATTTAGTTAGTTTACTCATCAATAAGTCACAGTACTTATCAGCGGGCTTTTCGGGGCTATAATTGTTAATCTTTGTAAGTCATTTCAAGACAGATAAGGCACACCCTCGCATATCCGAAGCCTCCCGGATCTCGTCGATGCGGATCATTGTAAAAGCTCTCGCAGAAGCACCTGTCACTATGCCCATTGTCACATCGCCCGAGCAAAACGCCTCCGAAGTTGAGATAGAGCAGGCAATCCACTCAGGCATCGAGCGCTATTTTGACGACTGCCGGGCGCGGGTACCGGCATTTATTGACCATCACTTCCATTACCCCGGTGCCATCGCAACCAACCGGATGGCGCTGGGATGGGACATGTTGCGGGCACCCATCAATCTACTGTGGGCGCCGGTGTACGCCCTGGTATGCCTGATAAAAATTCTGCTTCCCAAACGAACAGGCCTGATGTGGCTGCACGGTTTGGCAAATCGTGTACCCGCCGGTTTTACCACCCGGGTACAACAGCACATCTCGCACCTGATCCTGGTGGACCTGTTGAACAATGGTCAGGAGGGCTCAATTCTGGAGGGATATCTGATTGAGGCGCTGGAGGCGGCGTATGAGCGCCATACCTCCGAACCGGTCGATCGCCAGCAGTTCAGCACGCTGATTGAGCCGCTGGTCGCGGACGCTCTCAGTCAGTACCGGATGACCCGGACGGCGTCTGCCGATATCACCAACAGTATTTCATGCACGGTGTTGGGCGCGTTCGCGTTCCAGAAGTTTACCCCGGGTGGCATTGGGCTCGGGGTGGTGCTCGCATCCATGCTCGCAAAGACCCTGGCCGCCCAGGACTTTATACTTGGTGAGACCATCGGCAGGTGGTACTACAGCTGGTTTCCACCGGAGCCTTCGCTGGCAACGACGGCCAGCGTCATGGTCGCTGTCATGGCCTCATTAGCGGCGTTTGCGGCCTTTTCCGGCGTTATATTCGATCCGGTTCAGGCGGCGGTCGGTTTGCATCGTCGGCGCCTGCACAAGCTGCTGGATCACCTGCAGCGAGACGTTACCCTCAGCACCCAGAGCAGCTTTCGCCCGAAAGATCAGTTTGTGGCGCGGATTCTGGACATGTTCGACATGATCAAATCCGGTTTACTTTAGTTAGCGGCGTTTGGGCATGATTACCTGCGTTGCCCGCCCCGCTTTGACTTGCTCAAGCGCAGCATCAGACCCCGAATCGCTTCATGGCATGATCTCTTTTCTCAGGCTCTATCATGCCGGATTTTCCAGTTTTAAACGGTTAAGAATCCAGGGTCAGGGCGTTAGAGCATCGGCCTCTTTAACTTCTCGCGCTCGGCGCGCACAATTGAGGGGCAACTTACTTCCAGGCGAACGCACACACGATGTCATTAAACGTAAAAATCCGGATTCTCCTCCACTCCAAACGCCTGAGTATTTACCTGGTGCGTTATCCACAGGGCCACAAGGTGATTCCCCATGTGGACATGATCTCCGAAGGCCGGCTGTACAAGCTCAATTGCGTACTGGTTAAGCCCAAAGCCGGCGGTGAGTTCATCTGTGAAAAAAACGTATTCAATCTGTTTGGGCGAGTCATACTCTTCCGGTCGGACCTTTACCAACACCGGGTTTCGAAGATTGAGCGCGGCAATCGCTGGCTACTCAGTTTTGCGTTGACCCAAAACTGAGCGAACACGAGGAACGATGGACTTCACCTTTTTGGGCACCTCTGCCGGAACTCCGACACGTTCGCGCAACGTAACCGCCCTGGCTCTGTCGCACTCCGGCCAAAAGCCCTGGTATCTGGTGGACTGTGGCGAAGGCACCCAGCACCAACTACTACGCGCTCACTACTCCGTGATGCAACTGCGGGCGATATTCATCACCCATATCCACGGTGACCACACCTTCGGTCTGCCGGGGCTGCTCACCAGTGCCTCCATGCTGGGCCGCACAGAACCTCTGGACATTATTGCCCCCGTCCAGACTCACCATTTCATCACCGCAACGCTCGAAAACAGCGACTCCAGTCTGGGCTATGCCCTGAACTTCATCGATTCCGAAGCACCGGACTTCTGCTGGCAGAATCAAGACTTCAGGGTGACAAACGTGGCCTTGTCCCATCGAGTACCCTGCCGTGCCTACGTGTTCACAGAGCGCAACATCGAGCGACAACTCTTGCAGGACAAGCTGAACGAGGATGGCATTGAACCCGGGCCTGGTTGGGGCGAGTTGCAGAAAGGCAATGACGTAACCCTGGAGGATGGCCGCCGGCTAAGGAGCGACGATTACACACAGACTCCCCGCGTTGCCCGCCGCCTGATCGTCGCCGGTGACAATGACGACCCTACCCTGCTGACCGACGCCTGCAAGGGAAGCCATGCGCTGATTCACGAAGCCACCTACACCCAGGACGTGGCCGACCGGGTTGGGCCTTGGCCACAGCACAGTTCCGCAGAACAGGTGGCCCGGTTTGCTCAACAGGCCCAGCTGCCCGGCCTGGTACTTACCCACTTCAGCTCACGCTACCAGTCCGCGCCGGGCAGCACGCCCAACATCAACCAATTGGCAGCCGAAGCCATGCAACACTACAAGGGCCAGCTATTTCTGGCCCGGGATTTTGACACTTACCGGCTGGAGAAGGACTTGTCGCTGATGTGTTTGACCACATAAGGGCCTACTACTCCTCAATATGCCTTCCGATAGCTACCCTGATAATCAAAAATCCGTTCCTGCACCTGCCAGTAGTGCTTTTGTTTGCGGGCAATGACAAAATCCGGTGCAGGCATTAAGTCTTGCACCTCAAGCACCTCTTCAATCCTGCTGAACACTTGCGGGGCCTGGCTATTCGCTAAACGCCGTCCGAACAGTTTGTTAAACACGTTGCGCTGTGCCGGTTTGCTGAAATCAAAAGACTCGCTGAGTTCTTCTCCATCTTCACTGTGATAGGTGATTCTCAGTTTGCTCTCGTTTTTGCTGTCATTGGCGCTTAACGTGATTCCGGCACAACGGATCACCATGGCATCTTTGAGTTTCAGGGCATCTCTTAGCTGATCGTCCGGGTCGATAATAGCTTTTTTACACTGCTGGCAGTTGCGGGCCGCGATATCATTCTCGCCACCGCAGTGTGGGCACTCCTTGAAACGAAAACGGTAATCGCACTGCTCAGGGCGCACGTTCTGCGCTGCAGGCTCATCCTCTTCAGCAGGCACTAGCAGCCCCTGACAACGGCGTCCGTAGTGCTCGATAACACGGCCTTCACTGTCTGTTTTGCCCCAGAAGATGTTGGCAAAACCGCAGCCCGGGCAGAATACCTGCACCGGCTCACTATCGGGGTTTGGTTTCTTCTCCCCCACTTCCGGGTGATACAGATTGACACTGTTGCCCGCATAATCAATCACCAGACAATCCTGTTTACCTTCATCCAGACGAAGGCCGCGACCCACGATCTGCTGATACAGGCTGACCGACTGGGTAGGGCGAAGAATGGCGATAAAGTCCACATGAGGCGCGTCAAAGCCCGTGGTGAGTACAGATACATTCACCAGATACTTTAACTGCCGCTGTTTAAAGCGCTGAATCAGCAAATCCCGTTCATTCAGATCGGTAGCGCCGGTAATCAAGGCTGTCTGGTGTTCCGGCAGATAGCCGGTGATCTCCCGTGCATGATCCACCGTTGCGGCAAAGATCATCACCGCCTTGCGCTTAACGGCCAGCTCCATCACCTGCTCAATAATGGCCCGGGTCACACGTTGATGTTTGCCCAGCAGCTGGTTAACGTCTTTTTCGGCGTATTCGCCAAAGCGGTTCTGCGACAGCGCAGAGAAATCGTATTGCGCCACCGCCGCGTTAACCAACTCAGGCCTGGTGAGATACCCCCGATTAATCATATAACTCAGGGGCAGTTCATAAATGCACTGCACAAAGGGCTTATCCTGTTCTTCACTACAGCTACGGACAAAGCCCCGGTAGTGATAGCGATAGATCCAGCCCATGGCCAGGCGATAGGGTGTGGCGGTTAGGCCGAGCACTTTAAGAGAGTCATTCTGTTGCCGCAGCAGCTCGATGATTGTTTGATACTGACTGCTTTCATCACCACTGACCCGATGGCACTCATCGATGATGAGCAATGAGTATTCATCTCTGAACTGGTCCAGATTAGCCGATACGGACTGCACACTGGCGAAGGTTACCTGATACCGGTTTTCCTTGCGTTTTAACCCGGCGGAGAAGATGCCGGCGGTTAACCCATAGCTCTGGTATTTGGCGTGATTCTGATCAACAAGCTCTTTTACGTGGGTCAGCACCAGAATTTTTCGCCGGGCAAGACGGGCCAACTCGGCGATGACCAGACTTTTACCCGCACCGGTCGGCAGCACAATAACGGCAGAATCATCAGATTTGCGAAAGTGTTTCAATGTGGCATCAACGGCTTCCTGCTGGTAAGGCCGCAGCTTGAAAGGAGCATTCATTTTGCAGTGCTTAATCGCTATCCGGATGAAAGGGCGGTCATACTAGCAAATACCTGTGCCGTTACCTGCGAACCTGTAAATAAATCTGTCCCGGTTTTCCGTGTGTAAATAAATCTGTCCCGGTTTTCGTCCCGGTTTTCCGGGAAATACCTAACCTAGAACCCTAAAGCCTTTCAATGGCCTTGAGCAGTGAACTGAACGCCTTCGAAAAGCTGCGCTCAGCCAATCGGTCCATCACCCCGCCAAGCAGCGGCACCTGCACGTGCCCCTCGGAAATCCAGGTAACCCTCGTCCACTCACCCTCAGGCTGCAAAACAATCTCTCCCTTCGTGTGTTGAACGGAGAACGGACTCGATCTCTCGATGCGATAGTGCATCCTGTTTGGCCTCTCGAACTGCGTAATACGCTCGGTCAGTTCAAGCCGGCCTGCTCCGATAATCCTGACGGCGCCAGTGCCATTTTTTTCGTCTTTGCCTTCCTCAACCAGCAGAGACTTGTTGACCCCAGGGAACCGATCGTAGCGGGCATGATCGGAGAGGGCCTCAAACACAGTGTCGATGTCCCTGGAAAGAACCCGCTCAACGTGAATGCGAAACATAGTTACTCCTAAAAACTTAGGCTGACCAAGATGAGCTGGGACCAAACAAGGAAGCACCAAACCGGTTTTCGTTCAGTTCACACCGGCATCTTCCGGCCCAGGAACTCAAGCTGATCTTTTATTGACTGAGCCAGAGGTTCGCCCCGATAGACGTCAAAATGGCCGACAGGATAGTGCTTTACTTCCGAGTTCGGCATTTTTTCGGCAGCTTTAACTCCGGCCTTCGCTGGGGCAACCGTATCGTGGTCGCAAATCAACATGAGTGCCGGACACGTGACTTTGCTGGCAAAACGGGTGGGCCGGAAAAGAGGGATCGCATAACTTACGCCTGCAGCCACATAATTCGACGCATTATCCGCCAACAGGGGAACATAACCCTCCTGACAATCCTCGGCCGTCATCATGCCCAACTCCCCGGGACGGCCCGCCGATGCGATATATTGGGGAGACATCCCAAGCCCACGGCGAATCCAGTCTACAGTGGCGTGGTAAGTCAGACGCAGACCCTGCATGATGCCGGCATAACCGATAACGCCCAGCAGAGATGCAAAACCATCCATCATCGGGCATTGGGAGATGGTGCACTGCACGTTTCCATCTTGCGCCGCCGCGGCGATCACAAGCCCGCCAGAAAACGATGTCCCCCAAAGGCAAATACGGTTTCGGTCGATACCATCGAGCTGTCGCGCAAATTTCAGTGCCTCCAGCCAGTCAGCCACTTCCTTCCGGGGGCTCAGCGTCTGGCGTGGCTGACCGTCACTTTCACCAAAATGGCGGTAGTCAAAGGCGAAGACCGCATAACCCGCCTGGCAAAAGGCCTCTTTAAACGGTGCAAGACCACTGGCGTGAGTCAGTCCAAAACCATGCGCCATCACGATACATGGCAGGTTCCTGCTGTCGGCATCCGGTGTATAAAGAACACCGCGACAGGTTGTACCGTAGCTCGGGAATTCCAGTGGAGTTTCGATCATTGCTCAGCTCTCGTGCGTATAGGTTGAAGATCTCAGGATAGCCCCCTCGAAACTCAATCAACGAAGTGCGTTCACTGATTAGACGAGCAGGACAATCCAAACGTTACAGGAAAGACCGAAACACCATCAGGCGGAAACTGAATCTGGCCCGGTTTTCCTACATGAATTAGCGCAATACAAAAACGAGAAGGATCAAGCATAAGGCGATATTCAGAACCCAGATTGTCAAAGAAACCCGTCGCCGCTGACTCAGACGCTTGATTGGATTAGTCATAGGCGAACCGCTCTGACAGGATACGATGAGAGGGCGTGCCCCTCTTGATCAGGTGATCTTCAGCAACATCCATCATGCCCGCCGGTCCGCACAGCACAAAGACCCATTCGCTGAACTCTTTCTCTGAAAATACGCGATCTATCAGCGCTGCATCTATGAAGCCTGTCTCTCCGTGCCAGGTTTCTGGCGGTTCTGACAGCACATGGACTACGTCCTCCACACCCAGCTCCTCACGATAGGCAATCTGATCAATGATCCGATTTCCATAGATCAGCTTCACCTTGCGCGAATCGTCAGTCAGGCGCATTTGCCTGAGTATGCCCAGCAGAGGAGCAAGGCCAACGCCACCTGCGATGAGAGCGACCCCAGGTTCAGCGCGACTATCGACAGTAAGATTGCCATAAGGGCCGTCAAGGTAGGCGACTGTTCCAGCTTGTATCTGGCAAATTGTTCGTGTGAAGTCGCCAATCTCTTTGATCATGAACGATATTTCCGGTCCGGCTGCCGGCGCTGAGCAAATGGAGAAGGGGTTTTCTTTCATCGAGAAGGGGTTGTGCCCCACATTTAGCCAGACGAATTGCCCGGCTTTGTAATCAAGACCACGATGACCGTCTGGTTTCACGGTCACATCCCATTGCTTTGGCGTCAATTGGACCACGGAGGTCACGCGCCAGGGACGTGCCTTCTGCAGAAGGGGAACCAGCAGGTAAACCGTAAGCAGTGACCCAACAGCAACGCCAGTCATTGCCAGCCACACCCAGGTCATCACAGGCTGCGATCCGTAACGCCCTGCATACACGGTATGATGCAACAGAAGAACCGCGATCAAGAGCGCGCCGATCCCATGCAAAAGGCGCCATGTCTCGTATTTGTAGTCCAGTTGGGTGCGCCCGATTGCCAGTAAAGCAAGGCTTGGAAGAAGCAGATAGGCGGCAATGCCTGTCGACAAAGCCGAAAAATCGGTCGTGAGCGTCAATTCGCGCGTGGGGTCCCAGGGGCGTTGACCACCTGACGGCGTCCCCTGGTAAAGAAACGGGTGCAGCAGAGCAAAGACCAGTGCCGTGCGAGCCATGATCTGGTGAAACCGCATTGTCACATCCAGCCCGATGCCATTTGAAATGGTCTTGAAACGGCCGGACAGGATGAATTCCATGAGAACCATCGAGAAGGCAAGAATGCCAAGGCCAGAGGCCAGTTCCTGGTGAAACTGGCGTGGCGGCCCTCCGACCCACGCGGACAAGATCAACGGCAATGTGACCGCAACAAGGTAAGCAACGATCAAAAAGAGCGATTTCATGTGTCTATTCTGTTGCACTTATTCTAGCCATGCAATTTAGTCTTCCATAGTGCAAAAGCGGGACAGATTTCCGGCTTGCCCTCGCAGGTGAAATCAACGCTTCCCTTGAGGACGAAAAACGCTTCGCCCCAATCATGACTGTGCGGGGGAGGCCCCATGCCTTTTTCCCACGTTGAAATGTAAACTCTTGCCCCTGTGTGACCTGCTTTGCGGCGAGAACGATAACATCCGTACCTACTACACTCAGCGCACTCTCATAATCTCCCGGTTTAACGATGGTTGCGTGTCTTTTCATCGGTATGCTCCTGCCCGTCGATTCAGGCCCCTCCCGGAGCATGGTGCCGAGCCAGCCTGGAAAACATGCGGACCGTCAATGCTGATGCCGACTGGAATCTGGAAAGGTTCCGCAGGATCTGTGTTCTGTTTGCTGCGCCAGATCAGAAACCCGACAACCACCACAATGATTCCGACAACCAGAAATTTCATTTAACCCTCAAAACCTCAGGAATGTTCACTTCACTTCTTTCACTGGGAAGCTTTCTCATGGCCAGTCTGGCTCACGCCGACCCCGGCCAGCTAAATTTGGGGAAGTTTGGTCGCCGCAGTGATTAACGGAAAAATCGCGGAAAATAAAGCTGTTCAGATTTCTCGCGAACAACATCATCCGGCGTTGCCCGGCTCGGGTTTCTCTTCATCAAGCCAGGTGCCGCAGTATTTACAATACTTGGCATCGATTTCATGTCGATGTTGACCGCACCCTGGGCAGGCTTCATCGGAGTAACGTTCTGCACGCAGTGCGCGAATCATTTCTGCGGAAAAAACGCCAACGGGAAGCGCAATAATCGAGTAGCCCGCCAACATGATCATCACGGAAATGAACTGCCCCCAGGGCGTCACCGGCGATATATCGCCATAGCCTACTGTTGTCAGTGTCACGATTCCCCAGTAGATGGATTTGGGAATACTGGTAAAGCCCGCTTCGGCCGGCTCAATGAGATAAAGCAAAGAAGAGAAGATGGTTACGACCATCAACACTGCGAACAGAAAAAGCAGGATCTGGTCCCGGCTACGAATCAGCGCGTCCATCAGCAGGCGGCCCTCGCCCACTACCGTCATCATCTCCAGTACCCGGAACAGACGCAGCGTCCGCAGCAGACGCACTACTACGAGAGTCTGCGCACCCGGGAACAAGAGCTCCAGCCAGACAGGCAAGACCGCCAGAACGTCGATAACGCCGTAAAAGCTTTTCAGATAAAGCTTCGGCTTTTCCAGGCAATAGAGGCGCAGCGCCAACTCGATGGTGAACAGCACCGTAATGCCCCATTCCATGACATAAAAAATCTCACCGAAGCGAGCATGGTATTCCATAACACTGTCCAGCAGAATAATCCCGACGCTGAGGAATATCAGCAACGCCAGAAAAATATCAAAGCCCTTGGCCAGGCGGGTATCTGATTCGAAAATGACCTGAAACAGGCGCGTTTTAATTCCCAGGCCACCAGGTTTTATCGTCGCCATCTAAACTGCCTCTTTAACTGTCACTGAAAATCCCGCGATTACGCTCAACCCGGGGCCACCAATCCTGAAAACAGCCGCACTGACCCTGAATATTCACTGTAAACTCTAACCATTTGGTCGCCAACGAAAGCCGGGCAAGAAAATCAATCAGTCCCGGTTTTCATATTATCAAGCACGACGGCTACGCGTCACAGATGCGTTGTTGTTCAGTACCCAAGCAATGACCTCCTCGCTTGATGCCGAAGCGGGACCTGCTTTGACCAGCGTTGTGATGGTTACACCGTCACCCGCCCTACCCCGGAAATGCTGGATGCTATCCTGCAATTTTATCAGCTCTAAGAGGCACCCATGGCAAAGCCAAAACGAATCTACCTCGCCGGCCCGGAAGTATTTTTCCCGGCCGAAGAACACCAGGTCATCGTGGCCGAGAAAAAACGCCTGCTCCGGGAATACGGATTTGAAGGTGTGGACCCGCTGGACACGGAGCTGGCATTTTCCGACGAAGAAGCAAAACCCGATCGCGGGCAGCGGATCTACCAGGCCAACCGTGAACTGATGGACAGCTGCGATGCCATCATCGCCAACCTGACACCCTTCCGCAGCATCAGTGCTGACCCGGGCACGGTATACGAAGTGGGCTACATGACCGGACAGGGCAAGCCCGCCTTCGCATTCACCCTGGACAGCCGGCACTACCGGGAACGGACGGGCTCAACCGGTCTGGACGAACTGGGCCACACCATTGAGGACTTTGAGATGAGTGACAACCTGATGATCGAAGGCGGCATCCGCGAATCCGGTGGTCGGCTATTCGTGGCAGATCAGCCAGGCGAACACCGGTTCTTCTCGGCGGAACTGTTCCGCCGCTGTGTGCGAGCGCTGGCCCATGCCTGAACAAACCCCACTTCAGATCCTGTTCAACACCCTCCCCCAAACTGGACGAGTGGAATGGATTGGTATCCGCCCCGCCCGTGATGAAGCCATGGAAGCGCTCGATAGCGTAGCGGTCACACCAGGCCAAGGCCTGGAAGGCGACCGAATCAACTCATCTGACTGTGAATCATTTTCCAGTTCAACAAACTGCCGATAGGCCACGACCCGCATCTCATGGTTGTCTGCCAGGGCCCGAAAAGTGTCCGGCTCATCCAGCCAATGGCAGGCTGACAACCCCACACATGGAGAATAGCTCGACCACTCATACGACTCAGCCCTATCCACCATTCCTGCTTTGACAGGATTGCAAAAAATAGATCTGTCCCGGTTTTCCGCGGTTTTCGCCGCAGAATGCATCGTTCGCGCAGCCCAGATCCCGGAATCGGGCTGCCACGGCCGCCGGTTCGGCGTAAAGTAGCTGGAGATTCGAGCCACTGGCGCGACCAGAGGCGAGACCAAACCTAACGGGAAAACAGGAGCATTCAATGACGTTTGATTTCCACGGCCGGCGCGTCATCGTCGCTGGCGGCAGCAAAGGTATTGGCCGGGCCATTGCCTTGGGATTTGCCCGAGCCGGGGCCAGCGTTTCCGTGTGCGCGCGCGGGCAGGCGTCCCTGGACGCACTGGCGGAAGAAGTGGCAGGCGAGGGGCTGGCGCTGCATGTGGCTTCCTGCGACATCGGCGATAAGGCCGCGCTGGAGACTTATCTGCAGAGCGCCATGGGCGAGTTGGGCGGCCTGGACGTGCTGGTCAATTGCGCCTCGGCGTTCGGGCGGGAGGACAGCGAAGAAGGCTGGCTGAGCAGCGTTGAGGTGGATCTGATGGGCACGGTTCGCGCCGGCCATACCTGCCTGCCAGCGCTTAAGGAAACCGGGGGCACGATCATCAACATTGCCTCCATCGCCGCCCTGCACGCCTCGACACGCACCGCCCCCTACGCGGCCATCAAGGCCGCCGTCGCTCACTACACCGGAAGCCTGGCGGTGGCCATGGCCCCGCATAAAGTGCGTGTTAATGGCATTGCCCCGGGCTCGATCGAGTTCCCGGGCGGCGTCTGGGATCAGGCCCGTCAGCACAATCCGGAGCTCTACGAGCGTATTCGCGGGGGAATTCCCTTCGGGCGCCTTGGCACGCCGGAGGAAGTCGCCGACGTGGCGTTGTTCCTGGCCTCCGATCTGGCCCGGTGGATGACCGGCCAGACGCTGGTGGTGGACGGCGGCCAGGTTCTGTCCTGAGCCGCCGGGCAACACAGGGCAAAACTCAAGACCTGCCCCCAACGTTTCTGTTCAATACCTCCAGGGCTTCGGGACGCATTTTGCTGTGGGTGTCTGCGATGACGCCGATTTGCATGGTTCAGCTACCGATTATCGTTCAATGATGCCCACCCGGCCCATGCGCGTGGCCGTGCGCTATCTCTTCCGGACTGGCAGCGCGTACTTCGATGATGTCGATATCGAAGGTCAGGGTTTTACCAGCCATCGGATGATTGTTGTCGACATCGGCAAACTTGAGGCCAACTTTGGCGACGATCACATGGCGCGGGCCCTGCTCGGTTTGCAGCTGGGCTATCATCCCCGGCTTCCAGCGTTTGGCACCGATCAAATGCTTGATCGGCACGCGCTGAATGGAATCGGCTTTGCGCGGACCGTAGGCTTTTTCCGGAGTGATGGTGACGCTGAACGTATCGCCGGCGTCGCGACCTTCCAGGGCTTCTTCCAGACCCCGGATAATGCCGCCGTGGCCATGCAGGTAGGCGTTCGGCTCGCCGCCACGGGAGTTTTCAACAACCTTGCCTTGGTCATCACTGACGCTGTAGTGAAACAAGACCACTTGATTCTTTTCGATTGGCATAGGGTTCTCTGCGAGGGTTCAAGGTACGTCATTATAGCCAGCAACGGCGTTGATTCCAGCGGCCGTTGCGGTCGACTGGTGATCTGGATAACAACAGGGTGGTTGATCCGCCGAAAGCCATAATGATAGCTGTCGGTAATGCTTCGTATTGATGCTTGAGATTATATGAGACGTATACTGGTTGGGTTTTGATTACCAACCAATGCATGCAGTCCGAGGTACCCCTGGAATGATTAAACTCCTTCGATGGCTCGTCAGAACCACAGTATTTTTGTTGGTTCTGCTAGCCGGCCCCGCACTGATTGCGGCCTGCAGTACTCAGTCTGGCCAGAGCTGGCGTGACGCCGATCGCTCCAGCGCAGGCATTGCGCCACTGCCGGGCCAGACCGAAGAAGCCATTGTGCAGGTTTATGGTGCCCGAGCTTATAATTGGCGCGGTAATTTTGCGGTCCATACCTGGATTGCGACCAAGGAGCGCGGGGCATCCACCTACGAGGTTCACGATGTCACTGGTTGGGGTTATAAGGCGGTGCGGTCCCGCCCCGGTGAGCCGGATACCGCCTGGTATGGCAACCCGCCGATGTTGCTGGC
Source organism: Marinobacter antarcticus (assembly GCF_900142385.1). NCBI lineage: Bacteria > Pseudomonadati > Pseudomonadota > Gammaproteobacteria > Pseudomonadales > Marinobacteraceae > Marinobacter > Marinobacter antarcticus. The sequence continues at coordinate 1,368,768 of NZ_FRAQ01000001.1, read as the reverse complement.
CGATCTACGTGGTGAGAAAGCGGGCGCCGCCATCATCAATATCCGGACAGCTATCGACGCCTACCCCTTCGCGAATGAATACAAAGCCTGGCCCGGGCCCAACAGCAATACCTTTGTAGCCTGGGTAATCCGGCAGGTACCCGAACTGAATGTTGCGCTGCCCAACATTGCCATCGGAAAAGACTATCTCGCTGACGGAGTATTTGCGAAGGCTCCCAGCGGTTCGGGCTACCAGTTCTCCCTCAATGGTTATTTCGGTCTTATGGCGAGTGTCCGGGAAGGTGTTGAACTGAACATCCTCGGCCTCAATATTGGTATTGACCCTCTGACTTTGGCCGTCAAATTGCCCGGCATCGGGCACATTGGCCTGCGCGACCCCTGGATGGATCGCTCGACGTGGCACAAAGTTCCGGTTATGGAGCAGGTTTCAGATGCCAATTGACGGAAAACGTTCAATCACTGTGCACACCTGCCCTCACCTCCAACAAGCGGGTTTTAATCTGAGCGGGAATTTCCAGGCCGAAGAATAGTTTGGGCATAATTGGGAGCATCCAGAAAAAGTGGAGCGAAGCTGTGAAGACTTTTTGTTCAGAAGACGCATTATCAGAATTACTGAAAACAAATCCCGCTGTCCTTATCCTTTTTGGTGGCCCCCACTGCGGCGTATGCCAGGCAATCAAGCCTCAGCTTGAAAAGCTTGCCAGCGAGGAATTCCCGAAGCTGGTAACAGCCTACATTGATTGCCAGGAAAGCGGCGGCAAATTGTGCGCAGTTCGCGGCATTTTTTCTCTTCCGGTCGTACAGCTATGGTTTAACGGCCAACGGTTCGCGGAGTTTGCCAGAGTTTTTTCCATCGGAGAGGTTCGTACCGCGCTGAAAAGGCCCTATCACTATCTCAATGCTGGCTGAACTGCCTCACCACCAGAGCCGAAGCCAGCCTGCGATCGTATCTACCGGAACGTCAGCCAACGCCGGGAGCTTTCCAGTGCAAAATAACTTCAGTACCGCAGACCGTGTCCGCAACAGCCTGAAAACCCAATTCATTGCCGACGCCCTGGCGATGCCCGTGCATTGGTTCTACAACCAAATGGATATCGAAAAGGCCTTTCCCGGAGGCATTCAGCGATTCGAAGCCGCACCAGAGTTCCACCCCTCTTCCATTATGTCGCTGCATTCCACGAGCAGCGGTGGTCGCCGTGCCCGTCACCGCCACAAAGCGGAGCCGCAAATTGTGGGGGACGTTATCCTCAAAGGCCGCGCGCAATTCTGGAATGTACCGAACGTTCACTATCATCAGGGTATGGCCGCGGGCGAGAACACCTTGAATGCCCACTGCAGCCGCGTTTTGATGCGGTGCCTCGCAGACGATAAAGGGCACTACCGTGCACAGACCTTCCTGCCCGCCTACATCGGCTTTATGACCGCAGATCCCCCGGCGCATTCAGACACCTATGCCGAGTCCTACCATCGCGGATTCTTCGCCAATCTGGCGAAAGGCCTGCCGCCCGAGCAATGCGCCATGAAGACCCACGACACGCCCTCTATCGGCGGCCTGGTGACGATTGCCCCGCTGGTATTTTCAGAGCGGCTTCGAGGTACGGAAATGCCCGACATCCAGGCTCTTTGCCGGGAACACCTGGCACTAACGCACCCGGATGAAACCTTGATGCAGGTCTGTGACCGCTATGTAAACCTTCTTTGCGGCCTGATGGAAGGGCCAGACGAAGAAGGCATCAAGGCGCTGCTGTCGGAAGCCGGCAAGGGCTCAGTGGGCCTGGATGTCGCGGCATTGGTGAAACGAAACCTGCCGGACAATCAGGTGGTGGGCCGGATGTACTCACCCGCCTGCTACATCTCAGACTCCTGGCCGGTTGTTCTGTACCTGGCCTACAAATACCGCAATGATCCGTGGTTAGCACTGCGGGTAAACACCAATCTGGGCGGCGATAACGTCCATCGGGGCATGGTGCTTGGAGCGCTGCTGGGGCTGATCAGTAATGACGTAGCCAGCCGCTGGTTTGATCAGTTGGTGGATCATGAGGAAATTGGCCGGGAGTGCTTCAAGCTTATGAATGAAAACATCAAAACCCGAGGCCCCGCCGTCCGTGCCGAACAACTGATCGATATTTATCAGGCCCGCCTGGATGTACCTTCGCCCTGGACCGTGATCAGCGATCAGGTCATGGGTGGCGTTTCCAGTGCTGCACTGCAACAGGACGACCATCATAGCTCGCCCTGCACCTGTTTGACTGGCCGCACCCGCCTCGATAACAACGGTGGGTTCGTACAGATGAAGCTTGAGATGGAGCCGGGTTGGTCATGCGCTAACTACAGGGGCCTGTTCATCGAGCTGTGCGGCGCGGCGCACGACTATAACCTGCACGTAAAAACGAATCAGCTCGACAAGCCCTGGCAATCCTTTCGCTGCACTTTGCCGGTGGAGCCGCAATGGACTCGATTCATCGTGCCCTATGGGCAACTGCTCGCTCACCGTACCGACGCTCAGCTAAAACCTGCGGACATCAAAAGCGTTGCCGTGGTGGCCATTGGCAGCGAGTTCGACGTAGACGTTTGCGTGCGACGATTTGGTTTTTTTCTCTAAAGCGAAACAGGTTCAGCGACCCCATAGAGGTTGTGGACATTGCGTCCCGTCCTGGTCGGTAAGACCGTGATGGCCTCAACATTCGACGGACAGCCCAGCTTTTCGTTGGTTAATAGCGGCGCAACAAGTCCCGATAAAGCCGATTATTCCAGTCCTGAACGATGATCTGGGATCTGAACAATTGCCACAGTTCCCACGAATAAACGATCAAGAGCAAGACGACTGCCGGCCAAATCAACCCCGCCAGGAAACAGCCAATCGCAACAAACAGAGCGCCAAGATCAAACAGCCCCCATTGCCAGCGCCCCAGATAAAAATGATGCAACCCGGCGATAAAAAACCAGTTCAATGCGGCGTATGTATCCGGGTCTTTAACCGTTTTCCCGGCCTGCCGATAGAATTCTGCCCGATGCTCGTCTGAAAGCTCCCGAATCGCCTTTCTGAGCAACTCTTCCTCGGCATCAACGTCTTCTTGTTTCAGCATGCTCGATATCCCATGTTACCGGCTCGATGCATTTACAGATCGCGTCAGGCCTGTTGCACCTTCGAAGACGGTGAAGCGTCAACGCCAGCCCTTTGCGAAAACCAAATTGCCGGATTGCCTCCTCAGAGTAGGCAGAGCAACTCGGTTCAAAATTGCAGTCGATGCCAAACCATCGGGTGCCGCCTCCGGTGCGGCGATAAAATCCGATGGCCTTCAGAGCCAGCGTCTTCAGCACTTTATTAACGTCCCAACGTAACGATCACAGCTTCACGCTGCCAAAACAGCCAGAAGCGTTTCATCTCCAGAACCTGAAATACAACCTGCCAACCTTCAGAAGCGTAGCGGTTTAATTCCGCCTCAATCTTCTTTAAAGGCAAGCCCGAGGAACCCAGAAGCAACGTCCCACATCCGCCCTCCGCGATATGGACCATCTTGTATTCGGTATAATGTTTAACCGTCATAACATCTCCTTTTTTAAAAAACTCTGTCAGCTACCAGATAAGCGGCCGCAAAGAGTTCAACAAATTAAAGCCCAATTGCTGCCGCAAAGCGCTCGCTTCCGGGGCAGCCAGCAGCCAAGCCAGAGCGCCCAGATTGGCGAGGACAGCCAGCCAGAATGGTGAAAAACACCAGCACAACAGCCGCCGCCCTCAGGAGTAATGAAACCAAACCCCTTGGCGTCATTCCATGCTGTGAGCAATCCTTTCTGATTCAATTCACGTCCTCCTTGAACCAGGTCGACTTGATCAGGCCCGGCATGATGGCAAGAGGTAACAGATACCAGAGTGCACCCCTGAATCAATCCGACGTGGAACATAAATCAGTCTTTGATTCGATGCCTTAGGATTTTTGTAACTCCTCGCCAATGGAACACCAGGCACAATCACCCTGGCCTGTGTTGGCATCAGCTTCTTCTTGCTTTTAAACAGCGGCGGGCCATGAAGGGAAGCGTTCAATCACTGTGTATACCGAACCACCGGAGCGCTGTTCACTCTCAAAGAGGACGAACTGATCCACCTGAAACGACCCAAAAGCCGTTTCCCCATACTCGGCCAGCAAGCTCTGAACCGAACCGGGCTGGCGCTTGAATCTGGCCAGGGTGATATGGGGACGAAATGCCCGACTTTCAGTTGTTAATCCGAGGTTCTCCATTTGGTCTTTAATCGCACTATGGAGGCTGGCAACGGGAGCCGTCGGCTGGACGCCCGCCCAGAGATTTTGAGGGGCACGAGGCTGACCGAAACAACCCAGACCCGCAACATTCAGCTCAAAAGCCGCCAGGGGAATATGGCGGGCAGCCTCGCACGCTGCCAATAGACGTTCTTCTTCCACTTCGCCAGGGAACAGCAAGGTGATGTGCATCTGCTCAACACTTTGCCATTTGGCACCTGACACCTCTGCCCTGGCCTTCAACAGGCGATCTTTGATCTGAGCGGGAATCTCCAGTCCGAAGAAGAGTCTGCGCATGGGGTTACTCCTTACAACTCATCTGGGGTGCAGGCTTGTCATTGAGACTGGAAATGCCGTCGATCTCAGTCGCGGTTTTCCCATGATTATTTCGCTGGCGCTTCCTTGATGTAAAGGTCTCGTTGCGGGAACGGGATGGTGATGCCTTCTTGCTTGAATCGGCGCCAGATCTCCAGATTGATGTCAGAGCGTACGCTACCGAAACCTGCTTCCGGGTCTGCGACCCAGACCCGAGCTTCCAGATGAATGCCGTTGTCGCCGAACTCCGTTAACCGGCACACCGGCTCCGGCTCCGAAATCACGCGGGGGTGCTCCCGGGCAATCTCCAACATGATTGCCATGGCACACTCCACGTCATCACTGTAGCTTACCGAAACCGGGATCTTCAGGCGTACGTTGGGGTCCGAATAAGACCAGTTAATCACCTCAGTGGTAATAAGGTTTTCGTTGGGAATGAGCGTATCCACGCCGTCGCGGTTGCGCACCACCACGTAGCGGGCATGCAATGCGACCACCCAGCCGAACTTCTCACCGACGCTGACCACATCACCGGGGCGAATCGAGCGGTCGAACACAAGAATAAAACCGCTGATGAAATTGCTGGCAATACGCTGCAGGCCGAAGCCAAGGCCAACACCCAGGGCACCGCCGAAAACCGCGAGCGCCGTGAGATCAATACCGACCAGATTAAGAACGGACATTGCAGCAACGGTGATCAGCACCAACTTGCTGACTTTGGAGAAACCCACGGCCGCGCCGGGGCTCAGATACGGCAACTGGGACAGTCGCCGATCGATAATGCCCGAGAGCCATATGGCAACCACTAACACAAGGCCCATCAGCAGGAGTAGCTTGATGACCGCCAACAGGGATATGCGCAGGTCGCCCACGGAGATGGCCAGGCTATCCATGGCCTCAAGCAATCCGGGTAGCAAGCCCACGAGATGCAGGCCCACCACCAGCCAGATGAAGGTACTGATTACGTTTTCCGAAGCCTTGACCAAGGGGCCGCTTCGCATCCCCTTGCGCAACATATAAACCAGGATGCGGATCAGGGCGAACGAGATCAGCAGCGGGACAGCCAGATCCAGGGCCCAATAGGCCTGATTCAGCGCGGCGAGTGACGCGCGACCCAGCAGAACCAACAGCAGCATCGAGATGGGAAAGGCAAGGCGCTGAATGGTGCGTTGCGTCAAGTGTCGCATGCCCTGGGAATCTGCAGCGGTACGCCGGGCAATGAGATGGTGCAGATAGAACGCGATCATCCCCGCAAACACCAGAATAGCTGCCTGCGGGATGACGTCCTGCAAGCGTATTTCCTGCAACGCCACAAGCAAACCCTGCCAGCTTTCTCCCATCGACAACCCCCGGGTAACGAGAATTCAGTAACTGGCCGCACTTGGCAGCATTCAGCCTCCTTTCAGTATAGGATTGAAAAAATAGATCTGTCCCGGTTTTTCCGCCTGGGCTCCCTACATCTCGCTCATCAGCCACTCCTTGAAGGCTTTCATCCCGACGGTCAGCGGACGTTGCTTGCGGTAGACCAGATAGAAGGCCCGATTCGTATCCAGCTGGATGTTGAAAGGCACCACCAACTTCCCCGATTTAATCTCACGGGACGTCAGGGTGCTATCAGCCAGCGCTACTCCCAGGCCCTCTTGGGCCGCCGCCGTGGCAAGTTGCCCGCTGGACATCTGCAGGCTGCCCCGGGCGGATATAAAGTCTACGCCTGACTGTTGCAGCCAGCTCTCCCACTCCCACTTCCGTTTGCTGACATAGATCAGAGTGTGTTTGGCCAAGTCTTCAGGCTTTTCCAGCGGCAACTCACCTTCCAGCAGCAGCGGGCTACACACCGGCACCAGCATAACTTTGCGCAGGAAATGCACTTCAATATCGTCCCATTCACCATTCCCGAAATAGACTGCCATATCGGTACTGGTACGGTCGAAATCCAGCAGCCCCATGGACGCGTTAATTTCCAGTTCAATATCCGGGTACAGGGCCTGGAATCGAGCCATGCGTGGCATCAGCCAGCGGGTCAGGAAGTTGGGTGCAACGCTGATCTTGACCACGTTGGATTCCTGGTTCGCGGTCAGTCGTTGGGTGGCCATTTCAATCTCATCGAACGCATGCCTGACAGATGTGAGGTATTGCTCGCCTGCAGGGGTCAACGTCACCGTTCGCCGGCTTCGGTTAAAGAGTGAAAGCCCCAAATATTCTTCAAGTGTCTTCACCTGATGACTGACCGCGGATGACGTTACGAAAAGTTCCTTGCCAGCTGCGGCAAAGCTGCAGTGTCTTGCGGCTGATTCAAATACCCGAAGCGCATTGAGGGGTGGCAGGTGGCGCATAACGTCGCTCGATTGGTGAGATTAATTCATCATCCTGATGAGAAAGGATCGCTTTTTCAACAGCATCCTACTCATTATCATACGTCCTATAGAAAATACTCACTTATCGAACCAGGACACAGCACCATGAGTTACAAAGCTCCGAAACTGAACGAACTGAACAATATCGACATTGATTACTACACAAAGCTTGCAGCACAGCAGCGTAGCGAACATATCGCGCACATGGCGACGTCACTCACAGCCAAAATCAAGTCCTTCTTCCACGTGAAGCTGCCAAAACTGTCCATCAGCCATTGATCTGTGTTCCGTTTAGCGCTCAATGGCCTTATTTGCAGACTAGCTGGTTTCGCGCACACTGGCGGACATAGCGGCCGAAATTCCAACCGGAGCACGTAGCCGAGCGCCCCGGTTGGGCCGGCGGCGCTGACAAACGGGTTGGATGCGTTGTGTGCGATTATTGATCGGGTGTGAACGAACGCCCTTAGACCTTCGAAAAACACCTCAAGCTAGGGTATTGTTCTAGAGGCCGCGTCAAAGCGGTTTCAGAGGGCAACCATGTGTCATTAGCGATGAACGAAACAACCAAGGATAAACCAACATCAGCGCCGCCGCCCGCAAAGAAGGGCTTCAGTGGCTTACATGTCTTTGGCGTTGTCCTGCTCACCATCGTTGCCACCGTCGGCGTTGGTTACTGGTGGTTGAGCCACTATGTGTTTCCTGAAAACTTCGACCCCGTAACCCTGAATGCCAGTGAACAGAATTCACTTAACAACAAGCTGAATAGTCTGGGTATTGATACTCAGGGCGGCGAATCTGGCCGCCCGTTGCAGCCGGAACCCTACAGTGAGGAAGGCGCCAGACGGGAGGTACATTTTAGCGAGCGGGAACTCAACAGTATGCTCGCCAACAACACCGATCTGGCTCAGAGACTCGCCGTCGACCTTTCGGACAATCTGCTGAGCGCCCTCCTTCTGGTGCCTCTTGAAGAGGACTTCCCCCTACTCGGCGGCAGAACCCTACGAGTAAATGCTGGCGTAGAACTCTCCTTTGCCAACGGTCGCCCCCTGGTCAAGTTAAGGGGCGTCAGCCTCATGGGCGTACCCATTCCGAACGCCTGGCTGGGTAACCTCAAGAATGTGGACCTGGTTAACGAGTTCGGCGCCAACCCGGGCTTCTGGCAATCCTTTGCAGCGGGTGTGGATTATATCCAGGTTGAGGATGGCCGGTTGCTTGTCCGGCTTAAGGAATAGCGCTATGAAACCAGGGCACAACGACAAGCCAACGGTATTGCTTGTCCACGGGATGTGGAGCACTGAGGGCACTCTGAGTGACGTGCGGGATGCCTTTGTTGAAGAAGGTTACCAGGTAGAAGCTTTGTGCCTTCCGTATCACTATCCCAAGGCAGAGCACTGCTTTCCAGCAGGCAGTCTATGAACGCTGTACCTACGAGTCTGGCATGGCCACCGGTCAACTTGTTGCTGTTAATCGCCGAGCGGATCAACTCATCTGGCTATGAATCCTGTTCTTGCGCAAAAAACTGTCGATAGGCCTCAACACGCATTTCAAGGTAAGGCTATGTTGTGCCTGTTCTTCGTGGATATGCTTAAGTCCAACTGCTTAATACCCTCTGACAAGGTTTACTTGATTCATCAAGGGCCGACCACTCTTCATCAGCCGATAGTTTTCTAAAATTTGAGGCGCGACTGAGTTAGGGTCTGTAATGCTTGAGCAATGAGGGGTCAGGAGTATTTTGTTGTGCTGCCAAAATGGGTGCGTTTGAGGTAATGGCTCCTCTCTAAAAACATCAAGGCACGCTCCTCGCAGCTGACCTTGATTTATTGCTGTTATCAGATCTTCATCCATCACGTGTTCGCCCCTCGCTACATTAACCAGGCAAGCCCCAGAAGGCAGTTTACTAAAGTTTTCTAAATTAAGAATACCACGCGTCTCGTTTGTCAGGGGCAATAAGCAAATCAATATATCTACTTGCGAAAGAAACTCTTCTAATTGCCTGTCACCTGTATAAGATTTTACTCCGGTAATAGTCTTCTGAGTGCGCGACCAACCAATAACATTAAATCCAATCTCAGAAAACTTGCTCGCCGAATATTCTCCAAGCTTACCTAACCCCATTACACCGATGGTCGTATGGGCTATTGATTTTGGTAACTGCTGCTTCCAGGTTGATTGGTATTGCTGAGTTTTGTATATGTCAAAATCTCGGAAGTAATACATAACTGCTGTATGAAGATATTCATACATAGACTGTGCTAATAGAGGATCTATAATTCTTATTACCGGTAGGTCTTTCGGCAAAAACTCATCATTAAGTAAGTGATCTATACCTGCGCCCATAGAACAAATGCATCGCAGATTTTGGTAGTCTCGTAGAACGCCTTTAGGGTGATGCCAGCACAAGGCAAACTCAACGTCCGCTTTTCGGCTTTCGTTTGGCCATATTTGAACGTCGAGAGTAGGGTCTAATGCCCTTAGGGCAGCTACCCAGGGTTCAGGATCTTTATTGGTACAAATAATTGATATTGTCATGTTATTTTGCTTTTGCCCGTAACTGTACTGAGCGCTTCACCGCCGCCAAAACGCGACTTCCTTGGTCTGCACACGGGGCTTCGCGCTGTAAGGTAAAGACTATGTAACGACCTAACGAATGAGGTGATCACTCACGCACATCACCCTGGCCCGGGAATGTTTTCCAGAAGCTCGGCATTTGTAGGGTACTTCTCAAGCAGCTCAACCAGCTTTTTTGTGCCCTCTAGCGGTTTGAGACCGCCAAGCGCCCGGCGCAATGCTCTTATTTTGTCTAAATCTTTTGGATCCAACAGCAGCTCTTCACGGCGTGTACTGCTTTTCGAAATATCCAGCGCGGGAAAGATTCGCTGATTCGCAACGTCTCTCGATAAAACCAGCTCCATGTTCCCCGTGCCCTTAAATTCCTCAAAGATAACCTGGTCCATACGGCTGCCGGTATCCACCAAAACGGTTGCCAAAATGGTCAGCGAGCCGCCATTCTCAATGTTGCGTGCAGCACCAAACAACCTCCGCGGAATCTCCATCGCTCGAGCATCCACCCCGCCAGACATAGTACGACCGCTGCTCTTTCGCTCCGCATTATGCACCCGCGAAAGCCGGGTGAGAGAGTCAATCACAATCATGACGTTCTCACCCTCGCCCGCTTGTTGGCGGGCGATATCAAGAAGTTCATCGGCAACGCGAACGTGATGAGCATAGCTTTCATCCGAAGAAGAAGCGTGTACCTCAGCCGGGACGCTACGCCTGAAATCAGTGACCTCTTCGGGTCGCTCATCTATCAATAACGCGTAAAGTTTAATCTCGGGATACGCCTTTCCCACCGCCTGGCAAATATGTTTCAAAATCGTCGATTTTCCAGACCCCGGCGGCGCAACTATCAAACCTCGCTGCCCCATTCCAATCGGCGTGATCAAATCTATCGCGCGCACCGTGAGTTCTTCTGAACCTGACTCCAAGCGAATCCCCGGCGTTGGATTGATAGCCACAGCATTTAAAAAACGTTTTTGTGGATCAGCCTCACCTTCCACCTCAACCATAGCTTCGGCTTCCTCAGCCACTGGTTTAGAGTCTTTAATTGGTTTTCGGGTTAAACCTAATGTCTTTCTCGTCATGATTGTTTGATAGCTCTTGTTAGATAGATATTTTTCGACAAACACAGCCCAAGGCAAAAAACCAGTATGCACAAAATAAGTCTGTCCCGGTTTTTAAATCTTTCCCGGTTTTCCTGAACCGCACCATCACGTGACCATCCACCTGCCATAGCCCCTCCAGAGTCTGGATGGCTGAAACCGCTATACTAAACGGTAAGAAAACCGGACGTAAGAAAACCGGGACAGATTTATTTTCCGACACTCCAAGATTGCCGATAACCCAACAAGGAGACACCATGTCGTACACCAGCCGATATACACCCGAAACCCTGAGCCGTGATGAGCTGGACCAGAGCACGGGCCCAATGGTGATCGAACTCGGCACCAACTGGTGCGGGATCTGCCAGGGTGCTCAGGCGGACATCAAAGCGGCAATGGACAATCACCCAGACGTTGCGCATGTGAAGATTGAGGATGGCAAAGGCCGCAGATTGGGGCGGACGTTTGGCGTTAAGCTCTGGCCGACCCTCATTTTTTTGAAGGATGGTGAAGAAATAGCGCGAGTCGTCCGCCCAGAAGACAGCAGCGACATCGAAGATGCACTGCTAAAAATTCACTAAGGCCGGCGCCGGCAATTGCTGGCCTGCCAGGAACAATACGGAAATTGGAAAATAAGTCTGCCCCGGTTTTATTTAAGCCGCGCGAGGCGATCCATTATCCTCGCCAGCCTGCAAGGTCCAAGTCATACCCAGAGCCCGCCCGGCTTTGACGAGCGTTGTGATGGTTACACCAGTGTCCTTCTCATCAAGAAGGCGGTTAACCACTGTACGGCTGGTATGCATTTTCTGGGCAAGTTGAGACTTGTTCACACCCGTCTGCCCCATTGCCTGCTGAATCTGCCAGACAATTACCCGCTTCAGCGCCTCAGTTTCTACTTGCTCAAGTGTGCCATCAGCTTCAAGCAGATCATCGAGAGAGCTGCCAACGTGTTTGTGCTGTGTCATTTTCTTGCTCCCATTCAGACAAGATTCTTCCTTCGGTCTCTCGCCTTTGCCAACTCTTGATCCGGTGTTTTCTGAGTCTTCTTTATAAAGCCGTTTAGCAGCACCATCTCGCCGCGAAACATCGTAAATATGACTCGTGCAATCCGACCGCCTGATAGATCACTGCGGACTTCCCACAAGTCCGAGTTGGCTTTGCCAGAAAACCCTCTGACCAACGGCATCCCCAGTGGCCAACCATACTCCACCGTCTTCAGGTCGGTCCCGATCACTGAACGATCATCCTTATTCAGCTTCAGCAACCACTCTTTGACCGGTTCTCGACCATTGGCGGTTCTGTAAAAAACGACGCTGACTATTTTCCCTGTCATCTATCCTCTTCCACGCTCACACAAATTGTACCTATATCGGTACATCTAAGCAATTAGACTAATTAACTGCGGACGTTCTTCAAAAGTAGATTTTTCCGGAAAACCGGGACAGATCTATTTTTCAGTTATCGGCCTACCCGGCTTCCGCGTTTCCACTCTGATACCGATACGTTTTTCAATTTCATCCACAAACTTGCCGCCACCGGTTAGCTTGTTGCTATTAATAGCCGCCCGAATTAATTCATCTGACGGCGAACCATCTGCCTGCTCAACAAACTTCCGATAGGCTTCAACCCTCATCTGGTGACTAACTGCCAGTCCCCGAAAAGTGTCGGGCTCATCCAGCCAATGGCAGTACGAGCTCCCTACCCGCGCTGAATAGCTCGACCACTCATACGACTCAGGTTTATCCACCATCCCTGCTTTAACAGGATTGAGTTCCACATAGCGACAACAAGCCAACAGATAGGCATCAGTATCAATCGGGCTGATCTTGTAGCGTCCTTCCCAGAGTGAACCACTGCGTTTCTCGAGGGCATTCACAAAGCGTGTCTGGCGACCAGCCAGGCGCTTCATCAATTGAGGAATTGCGGACAGGTTATCGTTCGCCTGAACGACCAGATGAACGTGGTTCGTCATCAGGCAGTAACTGAACACCTCCAGCTCATAGGCCTGCTTCCATTCCTGAAGGTTCGCCAAGTAGTACTCAAAATCACGGCGTTCGACGAACACCGGTTGGCGATTATGACCGCGTTGAACAATATGGTGGGGAAAACCGGGCACAATCACCCTGGCCTGTCTTGGCATCAGCGTCTCCTTGCTTTTGCAGCACAGAATCCATTCTGTGCGCTGGCATCCGATATTAACCGAAGTGCGGAGAGGGTTGGTAGTGACTCAAATCAGCTCCAAGCCATCAGAGAAGCCGCGAAAATAAATCTGTCCCGGTTTTCCCCAAAAGATCACAAGTTGGCGCGATCCGTAATCGAACGCAGCTCATCCTCTAATTTCCCATTTTTATATTCGAGTTCTTTGATTCTCGCCCTCAACTCAGACTTAACATTTGGAACTTTAAGCTCTTCTGAAATATTAAACTCTTCCTTATAGGGCATAATTGGATCAAAAAGCTGCTGATATGCGCGCCCCACAGCTCCAGTAAAAAGGCATAACTGAGGTTGATTAGTACCAATCCGTAAAACTTGATCCTTGGCGATACCAGGATAGGGGTCAATGTAAAAAATTTTTGTTATTCCAATCTGATAAGCTTTTTTTGAACAGAGCTCACAAGGGCTAGCTGTTGTAAACAAAACTCCGCCTTCCAGAGGCTGACCACCATATTTGCTAATTTGAATAAATGCATTTTCTTCAGCGTGGAGAGCTCTGGTGTGTACCTGATTTTTCTCTCCATCCATTGAATTTTGTATATCCTTAAAACAAAAACTACACGGAATTCCTTTTTTCGAGGATGAAATAACTTTATCTCCGTACACTCGGCCAATTAAAGAACGGAAATTGTCATTTTCTTTTTCATATTTCGAGTAAGCATTCACATCCTCGCCATTTAGCAAATCACCCACGTTCCGGAGATTACATGGAGTTTGGCCTTGCGAGACATCATTCCAACCAATTGCTTTAATTGAATAATTTGCATCTGTCACCGCAGCACCAACTTGCCTTGAAATACAACCAGAATTTAATTTCGCGTCAAACGCTAACTGCATACATCTTTCACTTCTCGTGGGCGTAACTAGGCCTGGATGCATCATTAAAGATATATACTTAACTAGCTGACGTTTTAACTCACGAAAGGACTTTCCATCGTCTGATTCATTAAAAATATGAATATCTGCCAACTGAATGCATCTAGCTATATTTTGTGAGAAAAAATATTCCTCACCCTTTAACTTGCTTGGATTCTCTCTTGAATCTATTGCATCTAACTTGATATCAGTTAGATTGAAGTCCCTTCTCAACCTCGACTTTCGTTCAGAGTCATGAGCGGATATAGCCATCAGATAGAAGGCAGAATAGCGCTCTCGGAAAAATGAAGCCTCGAAAGAATTTCTTACTGCGTCCAAACAAACTAGAACACGCTCAGAACTAGAAATACTTCGCCTTCTCAGAAGCTTTATTAGCTTATTAGCCCTCTGAGCCAGTTTATATATATTTTCTGGATTAAACACCTCACTATACGCATTACCAGATCGTCTGATATTATTAGCAAACATTTGGTATAGGCGCGTATAAGTACCGCTTGCAATAGAATCCACAGCATTACGGACTTCCTCAGTAAATTTGGGCACATCATTAAAGTAAAATCCGTACATAAAATCTTCATCAAGCCCTGTTTCAGAGCTTTCTACAACCAGCTTTGCTCTGGTTCTCTCATGATACAGCGCGTTATAACTTTCCTTAAATTTTTCCCCTAGGATTGCCTCCACTTCACCTGCATCAATACCCGAAATATTGGAAACAACGGATAAAAAAGTCTTTAGCTCTCGCTCTAATATGAATGTTGTTATCAAATCTCTTAGCTGGACATGATGAAAATTCCCCCAGTTCTTTTCTAAATACTCATAAAGAACCTTATATTTCCGATCTTCATCGCTTTCAAAATTTACGGACACCGGGCGCGGGGGACAAAATGAGTCGAAATCAGCAGATAGGAGTTTCGCCACTGTCGTACATCCCGACCCTGTTCGGCCAGTAAGTCCAACGACTATGAACTTCCGGCGCTCGTCAAACACCTTTTCAAGGGCCAAACCCGGTTTATTTTTCTTATCCATATCTCTACCTCAATCTCTCATCACCATTTAATACTTAGACTTCATTACAAGCAAAATAAATCTGTCCCGATATTCCTTCTGGCCGACCCTGATTTTTTTGAAGGATGGTGAAGAAATAGCGCGGATCGTCCGCCCAGAAGGCAGCAGCGACATCGAAGATGCACTGCTAAAAATTCACTAAGACCGGCGCCTGCAATTGCTGGCCTGCCAGGAACAATACGGAAACTGGAAAATAAATCTGTCCCGGTTTTTGGAAGACAGCAGCGACATCGAAGATGCACTGCTAAAAATTCACTAAGGCCGGCGCCGGCAATTGCTGGCCTGCCAGGAACAATACGGAAATTGGAAAATAAGTCTGCCCCGGTTTTATTTAAGCCGCGCGAGGCGATCCATTATCCTCGCCAGCCTGCAAGGTCCAAGTCATACCCAGAGCCCGCCCGGCTTTGACGAGCGTTGTGATGGTTACACCAGTGTCCTTCTCATCAAGAAGGCGGTTAACCACTGTACGGCTGGTATGCATTTTCTGGGCAAGTTGAGACTTGTTCACACCCGTCTGCCCCATAGCCTGCTGAATCTGCCAGACGATTACCCGCTTCAGCGCCTCAGCTTCTACTTGCTCAAGTGTGCCGTCAGATTCAAGCAGATCATCGAGAGAGCTGCCAACGTGTTTGTGCTTTGTCATTTTCTTGCTCCCATTCAGACAAGATCCTTCTTTCGATCTCTCGCCTTTGCCAACTCTTGATCTGGTGTTTTCTGAGTCTTCTTTATAAAGCCGTTTAACAACACCATATCGCCGTGAAACATCGTGAATATGACTCGTGCAATCCGACCGCCTGATAGATCACTGCGGGCTTCCCACAAGTCCGAGTTGGCCTTGCCAGAAAACCCTCTGACCAAAGGCATGCCCAGTGGCCAACCATACTCCACCGTCTTCAGGTCAGTCCCGATCACTGAACGATCATCCTTATTCAGCTTCAGCAACCACTCTTTGACCGGTTCTCGACCATTGGCGGTTCTGTAAAATACGACGTTAACCGTTTTCCTTGTCATACAATCCCTTCCTTGGCGAAAATCAGTGTACCTAAATAGGTACGTCGATGCCAGAACACAGCATCATCCAGCGCAACAAGACGGCCCACATTAGAAAGCCGGGGCGCAAAACACCTCAGGCTAGGGTATTGTTCTAAAGACCGTGTCAAAGCGGTTTCAGAGGGTGATCAGGTGACATTGGCAATGAGTAAGACAACCGAGGATAAAACAGCATCCAGAAAACCGGGACAGATTTATTTTCCAGTTGGATAACCCAACAAGGAGACACCATGTCGTACACCAGCCGATATACACCCGAAACCCTGAGCCGTGATGAGCTGGACCAGAGCACGGGCCCAAAGGTGATCGAATTCGGCACCAACTGGTGCGGGATCTGCCAGGGTGCTCAGGCAGACATCAAGGCGGCAATGGACAATCACCCAGACGTTCCGCATGTGAAGGTTGAGGATGGCAAAGGCCGCAGATTGGGGCGGACGTTTGGCGTTAAGCTCTGGCCGACCCTGATTTTTTTGAAGGATAGTAAAGAAATAGCGCGGGTCGTCCGCCCAGAAGGCAGCAGCGACATCGAAGATGCACTGCTAAAAATTCACTAAGGCCAGCGCCGGCAATTGCTGGCCTGCCAGGAACAATACGGAAACTGGAAAATAAATCTGTCCCGGTTTTCTTCGATACTTACAACGCCTGCACTTTGCAGAACCAGCCGGGAAGCCATCAGGAAATAAATCTGTCCCGGTTTTTGTTCATTAAACCAAAGCTGAACAACAGGCAGAGAAAAAATACCGCGAGCGGCACATAACGGGGTAGCGGCGCCCTGGCAATCGATGTAAGCGGTGACCAGGTTTGGAAATTCCTCGCGGGCAAGCGCCTCCAGGCGGGGCTTGATAGACTGACAGACACCACAACTCGCTCCCCCATACAAGAGCAACACCGCAGGGCTCGACTGGATCAATTCCGACAAGACCTCTTCTGAGCTGACGTTCTGCACCGTTAAATCCTTATGAACATGACCGATTTAAATCCCTGCGCCTGGAGGAAAACACGAAACTCACCGAGCCCAAGATTTTATAGTCCGAAATAAACCAAGGTTAATGAAAACCGTAAAAACCGGGACAGATCTATTTTTCACAGAATCCTTTCTGCGCTGGACGCCGATATTAACCGACGCACGGTGAAGGTTGGTGATGACTCATTTTAGCGCTGGGCCATCAGAGAAGCCGAGAAAATAGATCTGTCCCGGTTTTCCGTTTGACAATCACCCAGACGTTCCGCATGTGAAGGTTGAGGATGGCAAAGGCCGAAGATTGGGGCGGACGTTTAGCGTTAAGCTCTGGCCGACCCTGATTTTTTTGAAGGATGGTGAAGAAATAGCGCGGGTCGTGCGCCCAGAAGACAGCAGCGACATTGAAGATGCACTGCTAAAAATTCACTAAGGCCGGCGCCGGCAATTGATGGCCTGTTAGGAACAATGCGGAAACTGGACAATAAATCTGTACCGGCTTTCTAAAAAATCACTATTGCCTATTGATTCCGAGAAGGCTCATATGTGTTATACATCAGACACCTTCTCCAGCCTCCTCAACAACATAGATGCCAGGCTTAGATGATCTAGGCACTCTGTTGGCGTTTCCTTCATGTTTGGTTCATGCCCCCTAGGGTTCCTTATAGCCATTACGCTACCTGAAAAAATAAACCTGTACCCCTCTTGTTCATCCTTTTCACTCGTGCTCGACAAAGGGGTAAGCTTGATGCGTGGCGACTTTTCACTGAAAGCTTGCATCATCAGTTTAACCCCAGATTCAGACAACTTAGAAAGCGTAGCCACCTTTTTGTCAACCAGCTTGTAAGCCTCAAACGTCGCTTGGGCGTAATGCGCATCATCAAAAAGTTTCTGAGAAATATCGACAATACCAGGATGCATATTCCTTTCATCAAAAGGATGGACCCCATCTAATTCTTCTGATGTGTCTGATGATGTATAATTAAAAGCCCTGCGAGCTATTGATTCAAATCGCCCGAATGAATCACTCATTCAAAAGATTTTCCTTGATGCTTTTAAAAATATTGTCATAAGTCTCTCTCGACCCATCAGCCGGTAAATTGATTTCTATTCTCACGCTTAAGCCAAAATCTCGGTTGACTTTCTTGCTCGAACTATTGTTTTCAGAACTAATAGATTTGTAATCAACAGCTTCTGTAGATGACTTACTCGGTTGCTTCTTTGGAGCTGTTTTTGTTTTAGCACCGTTCTTTTCTTTTGATTTTTGACCTCGTGGCGTAGGAATCTCACCAAAGCCAGACAATGCCGAAAAAATTTTGAATGTTCCCGCCTGCCTCTTCCCTATCGTTACACTAGTTTGATCAGCCCGTCGGAAAAAGGTTATGAGGGCATCATCATCAAGCGTCCATGCCTTTTCTCCATGCAAATCGAAGAGATCCGAGTACGCATTGGAAACTAAATCCCTAAAGGATTTAGAAAACTCTTCATCTTTATGATGCGAAAATACCTCAGCGGCCTTCTCCGTTTTCTTTCCGTCAGAGTCTAGTACAGCAACAAACTGAAGCGCATTAATCACATAGCTTTCGTTATTTGAGGCAAGCCCCAATCTCTTAACTGTGTCAGACGTAACCACCGGGGGGAACGCATTACGCAGCTGCATCACCATCTGCGCAATATTTCCTGGTCCTGATATGTACGGATGAGAGTCAGCCATATTTTTTCCTTCTTTTAATAATAGTGATCAATTTATGTTGAAGCTTATGTATAACGCCGCGCTCTGCGGAAAATTTAGAACGCAGCGTAAAATTTTCCTGATATCAGTGCCTTGTTACATTCACTCAACGGAGCTCTCCTTTTGCTCAGTAAGCTCTTTTTTGAGTATCGGGGAAAACATTACTACTTTGTTTAAAATAGACTCGCCAATATCTGAGATATCCTTTGAGCTTCTAGCTGATTTTAACCTGCCAAGGTCTATATTAATCTCATCAAAAGCATCATCTGCAGCGTTCCCATCTGGAGCAGAAAAATAATCCCGCAGCGACTTAAGCTTGTGAATAAACTCCAAAGCAACTTCGGCATCGGTATTGTGATTTGTACCGGTAAGACTTGATGGCTTAGCCGAGCCATACTTTAAAAATGTTCTCTTTGTTGAATCTATATACACCTGCAACTCAGAAAGTTCAGAGGTTCTCCGGTGATTTATCAGTTGCTCTTTAATCCTTCCGGCTAGATTTGCTGCAGACTTTGATATTCCTGCTTGATTCCAAGCGATCCACGCACCGTAAAAAGAAGCAAGAGTTCCGACAACGGATAGTACAGCCATTGCAACTTCCATTTACGCCTCCATGACCGAGGCGATTTCATCTTCTGTTAAATCAAAACCATATTCCTTCCATACAGCAAGCATTCTTCGGTAGTTCTCAAGCATCGGGCCGTGGCTATTAAAATAAGGGTGCTCTTTTCCATACGTTAACTCATCAAATCTCGCTAGCTCGATTACGAAATACTGCACATACCCCATTAGCTCTGTTTCGTAGTTACCATCAAACCCTTGGAATTTCAGCTTATCAGGTATTTCTTGACCATCATGCAATCTTTGCCAAGAGAACGTAATAGATCTGTACATGTCGAGAATATCGAGCACTTCCTTGCACTGCTCTTCAGACAGGCCATCGCTAATGCTCTCTGTCAGCCAGGAGTAGTGAAGTTCATATCCATTCTCAAGCGCTTTTCTATTCTTTGAGTAATAGTCAGCATCCTCTGGATAAAGCTTTTCCAAAATAAGTAGCTGATTGATTAGTTCGTATCGCTTCAATTTATCCATGAGTTCTCCTAGAGAATGTAACTGTGGTTAGATAGCGCCCTTCGTTATTACCGAAAAAGAGACTCGCAGCAACCCTAACGATCAAGCATTCCGGATCGCCGTTGAAGTGGCGAGCGCATAGGGTAATTGCCAGCAGAATGAGCGGTATGAAATACGAGAGATCGAAAAAATGCGGTGTCAGTACTGGGGTGTCCATCGGCCGTTATCCATAACAGTTGGTGCTTCCGTAGTATTTAGCTACCTAAGGTAGACCATCTCAGCACATTCTGTCTGCCCCTATTACAAAAATACATATCTTTATGTCACAAAAAAAAGCTGTGCGGTCATCCCGCACAGCTTTCTCTTTTAACTCTGTTTTCTAGCCGAAAGTCATTACGCGGCGGCCAGAAAAGCTCCGGTTGCGGCAACCACACCACCCAGCACTCGCCCAAACCGGTTATCCGTTTTCTGCATCAAAGCACCAAGCCCCCGGCCGACAAACGTAAGCGCCAACGTCGCAATGGAGAACCCAGCCAGGTAGGCCGCCAGTGCAGCGCCAGCCGGCATTTCCGTACCATGCACAAAGCCATGAAACACCATAAATGCCCCAACCAGTAAACCACCCACAGCGGTCGGCAATTTGGCCATGGTGGCAATCAGAATGCCCGCCAGCAGCACCGAAAAGGCAATACCGGTTTCCACGCCGGGCAGGCTCATGCCGCCCCAGGCGAGACCGGCGCCGAGGATCATTCCGCCGATCACGAACAGTGGTGTGCTGTTTTTAAGTGTGGCGGATTGGCGCACGCTCCAGAAGCCGATTGCGGCCATGGCCAGCAGATGGTCCAGGCCCAGCATGGGGTGCAGCAGGCCACTGGTGAAACCGGTGCCAGCGTCATGGCCGGCGTGGGCGGAGGCGGTGGTAGCGGTAACCATCAGGCCGGTGGCTATCAGTAGTCGGGTGAATGTATTCATGGTGTGTGTCCTCAGTCTGGTCCGTGGTCTTAATGGTTCAGAGTTGGTATCTGTTTTAGCTTAGGCGGTCTCAGCCAGTTTTTCCGGACGTCTTTCCGGGAGCATGCCCCTTTCGAGAATAAAGCTGATAATGGTCTCCAGCCCTACCCCGTCGTAAAGGTTGGCAAACACAAACGGCCGCTCGCCGCGCATCTTTTTGGAATCCCGCTCCATTACCTCCAGCGAGGCGTGCACGTACTCGGCAATGTCGATCTTGTTGATGATCAGCAGATCGGATTTGGTGATGCCGGGGCCGCCTTTGCGGGGAATTTTGTCGCCGGCGGACACGTCGATCACATAAAGAGTGAGATCAGACAGTTCCGGGCTGAAGGTGGCCGACAGGTTGTCGCCACCGGATTCCACTAGTACCAGTTCCAGGTTCGGGTGTCGGCTTTGCAGGTCGTCGATGGCTGCCAGGTTCATGGAGGCATCTTCGCGGATGGCGGTGTGCGGGCAGCCGCCGGTTTCCACGCCGAGGATGCGGTCGGCTGGCAGGGCGTCGTGTTTGAGCAGGAAGTCGGCGTCTTCTCTTGTGTAGATGTCGTTGGTCACTACGGCGATGTCGTAGTGGTCTTTCAGGGCCTTGCAAAGCTGGCGCAGCAATGCGGTTTTGCCGGAGCCTACCGGGCCGCCGACTCCAACTCTCAAACAATGTTTCATGGCGTGTTCTCCGTTTCTCTTGTAATCAGTGTTTGTTTTTCAGCTTCTGAAAAGCCGCGAATACTGGGTTTCGTGTAAGGCGCTGCCGAGGGCCAGGCCGGGCAGAATGGGCCCAAGCTCTTCGTCATCCCGCTGCAGGGCAATCTCTACAGCGGTTACCAATAAGGGGCGCATGTGTTCGGTCACGCGCTGGGCGGCGGTGTGGCCAAGGGGCAGCGCTTTGCAGGCAACCGCCAGCTGGTTTTCCAGCCAGGCCCAGGCGAAGCCGAGCAGGGTCTGGCGCTCGGGTACATTCCGGTGATGGGCCACCCAGGCGAACATGGTGATGTAACCGGGTTCGCTGGGAATCAGGTTCGCATCCGGCAGCAGGCCCAGGTTGCGCAGCAGGGTGACTAACGCTGCGCCGAGGCGGGTGTCTTCATCACTCAGTTCGGCGGTTTCCCGGGTGGTGTGCAGCCAGTCGTTCCACTGTGCAATGGCTTGCGCATCCTTTGCAGCCCAGGCTGTTTGCAAGCGCACCAGCAAAGGCAATTCGCAGCGGCTCAGGCCATCTTCAAGTACGCCTTCCAGCCATCCCTGCAAGTCTGTTTCGTCATTCACCCAACCCAGCTCAAAGGCACTTTCCAGCCCTTGCGACCAGGCGAAAGCCCCGATGGGCAGCGCGGGGCTGACCAGTTGCATCAGGCCCAGTAAGGCCAGGTCGCTGGCTATGGCTGCATCGTTGTTAATGGGCGTGATCATGGTGATGCCCGTGGCCGTGGTCGCCAGATGCCTGCCCGGCCTGGGCATAGGCGCCTGGTTCGGGATCAAACGGCGCTGTGTGGCGAATAATCACCGCGCCCAGGTGCTCGGCCAGTTCCTCCAGCACATGGTCTGGCGGAAAGCGAACCCAGCCGCCCTGGTCATTCTCACCGATGGCGAGGGAGACGTGGCGATTGCCGAGGTGATAACACAGGCGTGCCAGCGGCAGACCGGCTTTTACGTAGGCGGTCACCACCGGTTCTTCCGCTGCGCGGATGCGGATGATCTCGCCGGTTCTGGCTTCCAGCAGGTCGCCGTCTCGCAGCACCGGGCCGCGATCCAGGAACAGGCCAACGTCCTGGCTGGTTTCCGTGGTGGTTCTCAGCCGGCCCCGCATGCGCAGTTCGTAGGGCAACGTCAGGTTGTCGTGGATTTCAGTGGTATCCACGTTGGTGATGCGTTTAATCAGTTCCAACATAAGGTTCTCCGGTTTCCGGCTCAGAACAAGTGGTAACGCTGAGCCAGCGGCAGTTCAGAGGCCGGCTCGCAGGTAAGCAGTTCGCCGTCTGCGTGCACTTCGTAGGTTTGCGGGTCTACGGTGATGTGCGGGCAGGCGTCGTTCAGTTTCATGTCGCTCTTGCGCACCTGCCGTACGTTCTTGCAGGCCGCCAGCGGGCTGTCCAGGCCCAGTTCTTTGCCAATGCCCGCATCCAGCGCGGCCTGGCTTACGAACGTCAGGCGCGTGGCACTGGCGGCTTTGCCGAAGGCACCAAACATAAGCCGGTAATGCACGGGCTGGGGCGTGGGGATGGAGGCATTGGGATCGCCCATGGGCGCAGCGGCAATCATGCCGCCCTTCACAATGAGGGCAGGCTTTACGCCGAAAAACGCCGGGTTCCACAGCACCAGGTCGGCCAGCTTGCCCACTTCTACCGAGCCCACTTCGTGGCCAATGCCGTGGGTGATGGCGGGGTTGATGGTGTACTTGGCGATGTAGCGTTTGGCGCGGAAGTTGTCGGCGCCCAGGCTTTCATCTTGCGGCAGCAGGCCGCGCTGAACTTTCATCTTGTGGGCGGTTTGCCAGGTGCGGCACACCACTTCGCCCACCCGCCCCATGGCCTGGGAATCGGAGGCGATCATCGAGATCACGCCCAGGTCGTGCAGGATGTCTTCCGCTGCGATGGTCTCGCGGCGAATGCGCGAATCCGCGAAGGCGACGTCTTCGGGAATATTCGGGTCCAGGTGGTGGCACACCATCAGCATGTCGAGGTGTTCGTCGATGGTGTTCACGGTGTAGGGCCGTGTGGGGTTGGTAGACGACGGCAGCACGTAGGGTTTGGAGCAGGCGGTAATGATGTCCGGCGCGTGGCCGCCGCCGGCGCCTTCGGTGTGGTAGGTGTGGATGCAGCGCTCTTTGAACGCGGCCAGGGTATCTTCCACAAAGCCGGATTCGTTCAGGGTGTCGGTGTGAATGGCGACCTGTACGTCGTATTTGTCGGCCACGGTGAGGCAGTTGTCGATGCTGGCCGGGGTGGTGCCCCAGTCTTCGTGCAGTTTCAGGCCCATGGCGCCGGCTTTTATCTGCAATTCCAGGGCTTCCGGCAGGCTGGTGTTGCCTTTGCCCAGGAAGCCTATGTTCATGGGCTGGCTGTCGACAGCCTGCAGCATTTTGCCCATGTGCCAGGCACCGGGTGTGCAGGTGGTGGCGTTGGTGCCGGTGGCCGGGCCGGTGCCGCCGCCGAGCATGGTGGTAATGCCGCTCATGAGCGCTTCTTCAATCTGCTGCGGGCAGATGAAGTGAATGTGGGAATCGATGCCACCGGCGGTGAGAATTTTGCCTTCGCCGGCGATGATTTCGGTGCCGGGGCCGATCACGATGGTGACGTCTGGCTGGGTGTCGGGGTTGCCGGCTTTGCCGATGGCGGCGATGCGGCCGTTTTGCAGGCCAACGTCGGCTTTAACGATGCCCCACCAGTCCAGAATCAATGCATTGGTGATAACGGTGTCCATCACGGTGTCGTCGGCGCGCTGGCTTTGGCCCATGCCATCGCGGATGACTTTTCCGCCGCCGAATTTTACTTCGTCGCCGTAATGGGTGTGATCTTTCTCGACCTCAATCCACAGTTCGGTATCGCCGAGCCGCACGCGATCGCCCACGGTGGGGCCGTACATGTCGGCGTAGGCTTGCCTTGTGATTTTCATGCTATCCCTCATTTGTTGGCTTGGGTGCAGGAGCAAGTGGGAATGACTTTCCAAAACACGCTCCTTGCGGCACATCCATGTGACGCTTGGGCTCCGCCATCCATGGCTCCGCACAGTTTTGGAAAGTTATTCCCACTCGCTCTCCCGGAATCATTTCGTGGCGTCCAAACTGCCCATGACTTCGGCTCTAAAGCCATAAATCTCCCGACTGCCGCTGAACGGAATCAGGGTGACTTGGCGGACCTGGCCCGGCTCAAAACGAATGGCGGTGCCGGCGGCTACGTCCAGGCGGTAGCCTTTAGCTTTCGGTCGATCAAAATCCAACGCTGGATTCGCCTCGGCGAAATGATAGTGAGAGCCGATCTGTATCGGGCGGTCTCCGGTGTTGGCGACGTCAACAATGATGCGTTCGCGGCCAGCGCAGAGTTCTATTTCGCCGTCTTTAAGTTGGTACTCTCCGGGAATCATGGCGCGCTCCTTACACGATGGGGTTGTGAACGGTGACGAGTTTGGTGCCGTCCGGGAAGGTGGCTTCTACCTGCACTTCCGGGATCATGTCGGCGATGCCGTCCATCACGTCGGCGCGGGTCAGAATTTCTGCGCCGCTGCTCATCAGCTCCGCGACGGATTGGCCGGCTCTGGCGCCTTCCATGATTTCAGCGCTGATAAGGGCGATGGCTTCGGGATAATTCAGTTTCAGGCCTTTGGCTTTACGGCGTTCGGCTAGCAGTGCCGCCGTGAACAGCAGCAGCTTGTCTTTGTCTCTTGGTGTCAGTTCCATCTTGTTCTCCGTCTCACTAACTGTTTGTTTCGCTACAGGCCCGCACCCAAGTCTTGTGAACAGGGCGGGAGGAACCGTTCGGGGATGTCAAAAACATGGATGTTTTTGTCAAGCGTACAGGGACGTATTCACAGCGTGCCCCGAACGGTTCCTCCCGCCCTGTTCCAACTGCCAAGGTCAGGTCAGCCATATTCGAGGCACCATGGCCGGCTGGCCGGTAAGCCTTGGCCTGAGCAGTTCCCAGGCTTGCTGGCATAACGCCCAGGCTTCGTTTCTTTCCTGCCCCAGATAACGCAGCAGCACTACGCCACGGCGGCGGGTGACGGCCCAGCGGTGGTTGGCGGGCAGGGTTTCTCTGAGTTCTTCAATGGCGGCGGCTTCGTCTTCGAGGCCGACCACCCAGAGGGTGGCCTGTACGGTGGCACCGCCCTGCCCCCAGTGGCCTTTGAACCGGGGATGTGCGGGATCCATAAGTTGGCGTTCGAGCCATAAAGGGCGGCCATCCATCAGCAGGCTGAATCGCTGCTGCAAGTGGCCGGAGACGAACGGCAGCTTGCTGGCCGGGCGGCCGAGGGCGAGGATTTCCCAGCCGATGCATTTGGCGCCGGTTTCCAGTTCGATGGTGGTGGTCTGCTCGCCCCTGGAGCCGTCAAACGCGAGGGTTTCCTGGGGCAGGTATTCAAGGATGCCGTTTTTTGCCACCTGCAAACGGGTGTGCTGGCCCCAGGCAACGCCGTGGCTGTCGGCTTTATAGAGTTTAGCTGCCGCTGGCGTGGTGAGCAGCACATGGGCTCCCTCACCGACGCTGGCCTCAATGCGAAGCTCGTCACCACTGACCAGCCCACCGGGCGGATGCAACAGGTAAACGTGGCAGCAGCCATGTCGCCCTTCCGGGTAGAACGGCCGCTGAACCCTTAACGGGCCATGGTGTTTTCGACGCACCAGGCGGGTAACCGCTTTCTCCTCGCCTTCGTGTCGTGCTTCAAAGCCAAGAGACAAGCTGGCCGCCCAGCGCCGCTCCGAATCGAAGCGGTGGCCAGAATCCTGGCCTGGCTGATGCAAAGGCTCTGGCTGATGCAAAGGTTCTACCCGCTGGAAAACGGTCATACCGTCAGGTGCTTCTTGATCAGTTCATCGGTCAGGCCAGCAATTTCGCCTTCGGCCACGCGGCGGCCCCGATCGAGGATGGCGAAGCGGTCGGCGTATTTGCGGGCAAACGGCAGCTTTTGCTCGACCAGCAACACGGTAAGACCGTCTTCCTCAATCAGCTTGCGGATAACCTCACCAATCTGGGCGACGATGTTGGGCTGAATGCCCTCACCCGGCTCATCCAGAATCAGCAGGCGGGGCTCGATCACCAGCGCCCTGCCAATGGCGAGCTGCTGTTGCTGGCCGCCGGAAAGATCGCCGCCCCGGCGATGGCGCATTTCTTTCAGCACCGGGAACAATTCGTACACCCGTGCGGGGATTACCTTGCAGCCATCTTTGCGCACGGCCAGTCCGGTACGGAGGTTTTCTTCCACGGTCAGCAGCGGGAAGATCTGCCGGCCCTGGGGCACATAACCGATGCCGAGGCGGGCGCGGTCTTCTATTTTCTTTTGGGTGAGTTCCACGTCCGAGGCGAACGCGAGGGAGCCGCTTTTCACGCTCTCCTCGCCCATGATGCATTTCATCAGAGTGGTCTTGCCTACACCGTTTCGCCCCATCACGCAGGTGCACTGGCCCTGGGGTACGTCCAGCTCCAGATCCCAGAGGGTGTGGCTTTCGCCGTAATACTGGTTGAGCTTGTCGATCCTGAGCATCACGCCTCCTCCCCGAGATACACCTTGATCACTTCCGGGTCGTTGGAGACCTGGTCCATGGAGCCTTCCGCCAGCACGCTGCCCTGGTGCAGAACGGTGACTTTGCGGGCGATGGAGCGCACAAAGCCCATGTCGTGCTCTACCACCACCACCGATTGTTTACCGGCCAGACTGGTGAGCAGTTCGGCGGTGCGTTCCATTTCCTGTTCGGTCATGCCGGCGACAGGCTCATCCACCAGCAGCAGGCGCGGCTTCTGCATCAGCAACATGCCGATTTCCAGCCACTGCTTCTGGCCGTGGGAGAGAATGCCGGCCAGAGCCAGGCGCAGCTCCTTGAGGCCAATTATTTCCAGCACTTCATCGATGCGATCCCGGTATTCAGTTGTCATGATGGCGGTCAGGGTCGGCAGGATGCGCTTATCTGTGGCCATGGCCAGCTCCAGGTTTTCGAATACCGTCAGCGCTTCAAATACCGTGGGCTTCTGGAACTTGCGACCAATGCCGAGAGAGGCGATGTCTGGTTCGCTCAGGGTGAGCAGGTTGTGGCGGCTGCCAAACCACACCGAGCCGGTATCCGGGCGGGTTTTGCCGGTGATGATGTCCATCATGGTCGTTTTGCCTGCACCGTTAGGGCCGATGATGCAGCGCAGTTCGCCGTCGTCGATGGTGAGGTTGAGATTATTGATGGCTCTGAAGCCATCAAAACTGACGTTAACGCCTTCCAGGTACAGAATGGGGCCGTGCCGCACATCCACGGGGGACTGTGCCGGCACAAGAAATTCAAATACCTTATCCCGATTGGTCAGTTCCTGAATAAGGCTCATGCGGTAGCCTCCTGTTCCGGAAGGGTGTTACCGGCGTCCTTGGCTTTCTTCGGCTTGAACAACAGGCCGGCGATGCCTT
The DNA here is from genome assembly GCF_900142385.1 of Marinobacter antarcticus. NCBI lineage: Bacteria > Pseudomonadati > Pseudomonadota > Gammaproteobacteria > Pseudomonadales > Marinobacteraceae > Marinobacter > Marinobacter antarcticus. The sequence goes on along the minus strand of NZ_FRAQ01000001.1, from coordinate 1,341,118 downwards.
TGGGCAGGAACACAGTCACCAGAACAAACAGTCCGCCGAGCGCAAACAACCAGGCGTCCGGCATGATGCCGGTGAACACTGTTTTGCCGTAGTTCACCAGTATTGCACCAATGACGGCACCGTATAGCGTGGCGCGGCCACCGAGTGCCACCCAGACCACCACCTCGATGGAGAACAACGGCGAGAATTCGCTGGGGTTAATGATGCCTACTTGAGGCACATAGAGCGCACCCGCCACACCGGCCAGCATGGCGGAGACCACAAACACAAACAGCTGCACCCGCTCTACCCGGTAACCGAGGAACCGTGTGCGCGCCTCGGCATCCCGGCAGGCAATACTCACGCGGCCCAGCTTGCTGGTAACAATGCCGCGGCAGATCAGGTAGCCAATGGCCAGAGCAATGCCGGTGGCGATGAACAGGCCAAGCCGGGTGGCATCGGTGCGCAGATCAAAGCCGAGGATGTCCTTGAAGTCGGTCAGGCCGTTATTGCCGCCAAAACCCATCTCGTTGCGGAAGAAGGCCAGCATCAGTGCGAACGTCAGCGCCTGAGTAATGATGGAGAGGTAGACCCCGGTCACCCGTGAGCGAAAGGCCAGGAAGCCAAACACCAGAGCCAGGATGCCCGGCGCCAGCAGCACCATGATGAAGGCGAACCAGGCCATGTCGAAGCCGAGCCAGTACCAGGGCAGCTCCTGCCAGTTCAGGAACACCATGAAATCCGGCAGCATCGGATCGCCGTAAACGCCGCGATCACCAATCTGGCGCATCAGGTACATGCCCATGGCGTAGCCACCCAGGGCGAAAAAGGCGCCGTGGCCCAGGCTGAGGATACCGAGGTAGCCCCACACCAGATCCACCGCCACTGCCAGCAGCGCGTAGCACAGGTACTTGCCCAGCAGCGTGATGGTGTAGGAGCTTACATACAGGGCGCTGTCCTGCGGTATGAACACATGCAGCACACTGACAATCACCAGAGAGGCGAAGAGCACACCCAGGAAAATTCGAGTGGAACGTTCCTGCAAGGGTCTCGTTAACCACATACCTTAACCCTCCGCCGCACGGCCCTTCTGGGGGAAGAGTCCCCGAGGGCGTTTCTGAATGAACAGGATGATGAAGACCAGCACCATGATCTTGGCGAGTACTGCGCCGACCCACGGTTCCAGAAGTTGGTTGATGGTGCCCAGCGTCATACCCGCCAGCAGGGTGCCCCAGAGGTTACCCACGCCGCCGAACACCACCACCATGAAGGAGTCGATGATGTAGCTCTGGCCCAGATTGGGGCCAACGTTGGTAATCTGGGAGAGTGCAACACCCGCGAGGCCGGCGACACCGGAACCCAGAGCGAAGGTGAGGATGTCCACTTTCGTAGCCTTGATACCCATGGAGCGGGCCATGGCGCGATTCTGGGTGACTGCGCGCACTTCCAGGCCAAGCCGGGTCTTGCGCATGATCAGCATCAGGCCCGCGAACACCACCAGGGCAAAGCCGATCACGTAAAGGCGGTTCAGGGTGAGTGACAGCGCTTCGTTGATCATCACCGAGCCGCTCATCCAGTCTGGCGTGATCACGGTGCGGTTGAGTGGTGAAATCACGGTACGCACGAGCTGCTGCAGGATCAGGCTGACACCAAAGGTAGCGAGCAGGGTTTCCAGCGGGCGGCCTTTCAGGTGCTGGATCACGGTGCGCTCTATCGCGACACCCGCCAGTGCTGCCACCAGAAAACCGGCAGGAATGGACAGGAGCAGCGCCAGACCGGGCTGGCCCGGCAGCAATTGCTGCATGCCCCAGGTGGTGTAGGCGCCCAGCATGATCAGTTCGCCGTGGGCCATGTTGATCACGCCCATCACGCCGAAGGTGATGGCAAGGCCAATGGCTGCCAGCACCAGAACGGAGCCGAGGGATAACCCGAAATACAGGGTCTCAGCGGCACGGTTCAGTGTCAGTTTCTGTTCGATGCTTGCCATGGCCTCGGTGGCCGCAGCCACCAGCGCAGCATCGTCGCTGCGCATGGCTTGTTGCAGGGCAGCGCGGGCTTCTGAGTTGAGGCTGCCGGAAAGGGTTGCCACGGCAGCAACATCGCCCTGCTCTTCCACTTTATAGATGGCCAGGGCTTCGGTGAGTGCCGCCTGAACCGACGCGCTCTCTTCGGTTTCAATCAGTTCGGGTATGCGCTCAGCCAGAGTTCCGTCCACGCTGCCTTTGAGGGCGCGGGCGGCGGATAAACGGTTGTCCTCATCAGGACTCTTCAGATCAATCACCGACAGGATGCTTTCCAGCTCATTACGCAGAGCGTTGTTGACGCGGATGGTGTCGATGTCGCGGCGGGAAATTTCACCGAGGTTTTCGCCGGTGAGTGCGCTTTCCACGGTCCAGTCCCGGCCCCGGTTTTCCAGCACGATGATGAATTGGCCGCTGGATTCAATGCGGCCCAGCTTGTTGCTGGCGTAGGATTCGAGCCAGCCTCGGGCGCGCTCATCGCCACTGCCGGCGATCTGGTTGACCACCTCTTTCTTTTCCGCAAATGAGGATTCTGCCAGTGTGGTAAGCAGTTTCTGCGCTTCCGAATCTTCTACCTTTGCCTGCGAAAGGCCGGGGCAAAGCAGAAAGAAGGCGAGCAGCGGATGGCTGAGCAGTCGAGTGATGCCCATGGTTGCGTCCTGTCCTGGTGAAAAAGGGTAAAGCGAAAATGCTGTGTTAAAAAAGCGGACGAGGAAAAAGCCCTCGCCCGCAAAACGGTGCTAACCGCTTGAAACTTTACTCAGCAGCTGCTTTGGCCTTACCACCGCAGGTGCCGGAAACCACGTTGAAGTTTCCGCAGAACAGCGGCTTGCGCCAGTCACTGATCAGGTCTTTGGAACCCGGCAGGAAGTCAGACCAGGCATCGCCCGCTACGGTAGACGGCGTTTCCCAGACTACGGAGAACTGGCCGTTGTCCTGAATCTCGCCGATCAGCACGGGCTTGGTGATGTGATGATTCGGCATCATGGTGGCGTAGCCACCGGTGAGGTTAGGAACGGCTACGCCGATGATGGCGTCTTTCACAGCATCTACGTCAGTAGTGCCGGCCTTCTTGACCGCCTCGATGTACATGTTGAAGCCGATGTAGTGCGCTTCCATCGGGTCGTTGGTGACGGCCTCTTCGTTACCCGAATAGGCAACCCAGGCATCGATGAAATCGTAGTTGGCGTCACTTTCCACGCTCATGAAGTAGTTCCAGGCCGCCAGATGCCCCACCAGAGGCGCGGTGTCTATACCAGACAGTTCCTGCTCGCCCACGGAGAAGGCAACCACCGGAATGTCGGCGGCGTCGATACCCTGGTTGCCCAGTTCGCGGTAAAACGGAACGTTGGCATCACCGTTGATGGTTGAAACCACGGCGGTCTTCTTGCCAGCGCTACCAAACGCTTTGATATCGGAAACAATGGCCTGCCAGTTGGAATGACCAAACGGCGTGTAGTTGATCATGATGTCGCCAGCGGCCACGCCTTTGTCCTTGAGGTAGGTCTCGAGGATCTTGTTGGTGGTGCGAGGATAAACGTAGTCGGTGCCTGCCAGAACCCAGCGCTCAACGCCAATGTCGTTCATCAGGTAGTCAACCGCCGGAATGGCCTGCTGGTTGGGCGCGGCACCGGTGTAGAAAACGTTCTCGGAGGATTCCTCACCCTCGTACTGAACCGGGTAAAACAGAAGGCCGTTCAGCTCTTCTATCACCGGCAATACGGATTTACGGGAAACCGAGGTCCAGTTACCGAAGATCACGTCCACTTTTTCTTTTGCCAGCAGCTCACGGGCTTTTTCGGCAAACAGCGGCCAGTTGGAGGCGGGGTCCACAACCACCGGCTCAAGCTGACGACCCAGCACACCGCCGGCTTTGTTCTGCTTTTCGATCAGCATCAGCATGGTGTCTTTCAGGGTGGATTCACTGATCGCCATGGTGCCGGAGAGGGAGTGCAGGATACCGACCTTGATAGGATCTTCAGCGGCAACGGAGTTGAGAGAGATGGATAGCGCCAGTGCAGAGAGGCCCAGTTTCACGTTTTTTTTGATGCTCATTTCGTCATCCTTTGCATTCTAGTGGGTTGCGCAATTCGTCAGTTACGCAACCCTGCTCTGCACTAGCCGTTCCAGACTTTAAAAACTCCTTTATATTTCAGATGGTTACTATAGAAAAACAGGCGCTGAGCGGCTCACGCCACACAGCAACATGCCCAAAAACGTGCAGTCTAAAGAGAGGCGCTTAGTTATGGTGCAATCTGGCTGGAGAGCGGATGCGAGGCGATCAGAGCCGCACTGCATCCATCGCCTCCTGGCATGGCATTCTCCCTGTCCCTTCTTGGGCCGGGTGGACGTTTTTTGCCAGTTCACTGACCGATATATAACTGACGTTCCAATGTACGCCTAAAAGCCGGAAGATGAATGGTGAGCTTGCTTTCTTTATCCTTCTTCAAAAGTTGATATATACAAGCTCTCAACCTTGTCTCTGGCCCACTGGGTTTTGCGTAAAAACTTCAACGATGACTTGATCGACGGGTCGCTTTTAAAGCAGTTGATGTTGATTCTTTGCGCCAACCCATCCCAGCCGTAATGCTCTTGCAGCCTTGTTACGACTTGCTCAAGCGTTACACCGTGCAATGGATTGTTCGGTTGTTCGTTACTCATGCGTCTCATACACCACTGTTAATCTCGGATAACAGGCACGAATCAATGCCCGCGGGTTTTAGCGCTTTTGGGTGGGCTGCCTGACATTGGGATGACAGGCAAATCCAAGGGTATTGTCGGGGGAAAGCGAGGACGTCACAAGCCGAAACTCACTCCACCGCTTTGTCCCGCTCCTGCTATAGTCAGATTTCCAACACCGATACCGGAGCGCGACATGACGCAGAGTATGGAGCTGACCGAGCAGATTGAGCATATCCGAGAGCTCACTCCCCTGGATGCCGCCGAAGCGCTGGTCGGGCTGCCGGCGGACGATATCCAGTTCATTCTCTCGCGATTGCCCGCAGAACAGGCTCTGACCATTGCCTCTCACCTGGGCGAAGCAGCGGCGCCGAACAACGCAGCCACCCGTGCAGTGCTCTCCGGTATGGAAGAAACCATTGGTGAACTGATGACACCGGTGACAGCGACGTTACCGGAAAGCTATACCGTCGCCGAAGCGCTGACTTTCATGGTAAAGAGTGCCGACGTTTCCGAGATCAGTTACATCTTCGTGACGGAAAATGACCGTCTGGTGGGTGTGGTGGGTATGCGCGACCTGATTCTCGCCAAGCCCTCCGAGGCTCTGTCCAGCATCATGGTGCGCGAACCCTTCGCCTTTCTACAGAAAACACAGGTGGAAGACGCAGTTAGCGAGGTGCTTTACCGGCACTACCGGATGTACCCGGTGGTGGACGAGCAGCAGCATGTGGTGGGCGAAGTGCGCGGCTGGAAACTGTATGAACGCATCGCCTCGGAACTGAGCGCCCAGGCCGGCTCCCAGTATGGTGTGGCGAAAGAAGAGCAGATTAACACGCCGGTGCTCGCCGCCTTCCGCATGCGACACCCCTGGCTGCAAGTGAACCTGATCACCGCCTTTGCCGCAGCCTTCGTGGTCGGTATGTTCGAGAGCACCATCACCCAGATCGTCGCCCTGGCCGCCTTCCTGCCGGTACTTGCCGGGCAGAGCGGCAATACCGGCTGCCAGGCGCTGGCGATTACCCTGCGTGGCATTACGCTGGGGCAAATAAATGATTATCCAATCCGGCGATTACTGCGCAAGGAAGTTCTGCTGGGCGCGCTCAATGGCGCCGCTGTGGGCGTCATCGCCGGCATCGCCATGTTTGCCTACGCCATGGCCACCGATTCGGCAAACCCGGCCATGCTTGGCCTTGTCATCTTCATTGCCATGATCGGCGCCTGCATTGGCAGCGGTATTTTCGGGGTAGCCGTGCCATTGGTGCTCAAACGCTTCGGCGCCGACCCTGCCACCGCCAGCAGTATCTTTCTGACCACCTTCACCGACATTATCGGCATGGGCCTGATGCTGTTCCTGGCAACCTCATTGGTGCTGTAACCAGGCTGACTGCGCAATGCCCTTTATGGCTGCCCTGAGGGGCATACTTAACCGCATCGAATTCACCGAAGAGTGCGGTTAAAGCAACACGCTGACCATACCAGCGCTACTGACCACCAACAGCACCACTCCCAGCAGGCGGAAAAACACCGGTGTTTCCGCTTTCACAATGCGCTCGTGAAAGCGCAGCCCGATCACATGTCCTATGGCGGCGCAGGGCAGCAGCCATACGTGGTGAATCAGCTGCAGGTCAAGTCCGACCCAGATAAATGCTGCCAGCTTGATCAGCACCAGAATGAACCAAAGGCCAAACAGCGTATCGCGCAGTTTCTCTCGCGCCACGTGCTGCGCCGCAACCGCAATAATCAGCGGAGCGCCTATCAGCGAGGTGCCGCTGATATAGCCACCGGCCATCAACAGCGCCACATCCACGGTTTTACTGTTACTGCGAAATGGCCGGTTAATGATGTACGACATCGCGTAAATCGCGACAATCACGAAAATAATCGCACTCAGCACATTTGCTGGCAGCGTAACCAATCCAAACACGCCAATCAGCTTGGGCACCAGCATAATGCGCAGCATTCGCCACAGGTAGGGCCAGTCAACCGTGCCTTCCGGCGCTTTTGCGACAACATCAGGCCCGAATCCGGTTAATTTCTGGCTGCTCTTGCTATCTTTTTTGTCAGGACTGCGGCGATTGTTCATCCAGATGGTCAGCGATGAAAACACCAGCAGGTGCACCGCGATGATGGGCAAAAATACCAGCGGATCGTCTTTAACGAGCAGCAAGAATGGCAGCGACAGCACCGCCCCACCAAAGCCCAGCCCGGAACGTACAAAACCACTCCAGATGAAAATCAGCGCGATCAAGCCATACTGAATTAGGGAAAGATCTGACATAACTTCCTGAGCGGTGGAAAAATGGTTCAAGTTTAACGATTTTCTCAAGGCTACGCAGGGACTATTAATTCGCCCGAACAAAGACCCAGTTGGTCCCGACGTTGTCGCACACGATGACGTCGCGATCGATGGCTTCACACAGGGACAGATTTTCTGGCAGCTCATCGTGGTAGCGGGTTTTCACGCCCAGAGTTTTTCGGTCCTGTTTGAGCAGCTCGTAGGTCTGCCCCATACGCTCGGAAAAATCCACGCCGCCGCCTTCCAGGGTGTGAAAGGCGCTGTGAAATGCCGTGAAGCTCATGGTGTTTGCGCCAAGGCCAATGGCCAGCATTTTAGGGATGTAACGATCATAGGCGGCCGAAAGATAAGATCGCACGGCTTCATCATCGTTACGTTCGCCATCGAAAGGCACTATTCCGAGGCGATTACCCGGTTCCAGTACGCCATCGTCCAGTGATGCCAGTGTGCGATTGCCTGCCAGCTCATAGGCCGATTTCGGGCACTGAATGAACTCGTTCCTCAATTGGCAATCCGCCAACCCCGGGGCAATCGACGGTTCAGAGCCGGATTCATTCGCGGGTTCCCCCGGTAGCGTGGTCGCCTCAGGTTCAGGGGTGGCCGAAACCTCGGGCAATGTCAGGCTCAGACGTTTGGCAGGCTGACGCAACAACAGCGCCTGCACCTTTGGATCATTACGCTTGAAATCCACCATAGAAGGCAGGCTTGCACCTCCACCGAGCTCTACAACCTCGCAGTAGAGACGTTCCAGGTCCGACTGGGCTGACGCCAGACAGGCTTCATCGGCGCCGGCGATCGAAATCCAGCCAACGGCAAGAATCATGAGCAGTTGTTTTTGGTAGGCGATCACTGCAACTCCATCTGGTGTACTTTCATTGCTTACCATACAACGCCTGGCTCCTCTCGACGCTGACTCAACCGACTCACCACTCGCCCCTGGGCAAACCAGGCCGGCATGCCTGGAGCCGGAACTGGTCAGGGCGTAACCGTAATCGGCAGGTTCAGTTCAGACAGCAGAGCCTCCGCTACCGCTCGTATTGTCGTCGTCATTTTTCTTACTGACTTCGGCAAACTTCGCCAGCCGATCGGCCACCAGGCGATTAAAGGTGTTCTCCGGGTAAACGCCATCGGCACCGGGAACGCCGGCTTCCATGCCGGTCATCAGCTCAATGGCCTGATCGATATGACTGAGTGGGTAAACGCTGAACCGCCCTTCCCGCACGGCTTCCCGAACCTGCTCGTTGAGCATCAGGTGCTCCACGTTACTGGCCGGAAGCAGCGCGCCCTGGCCAGCCACTCCTCCAGACAGCGCGCACACATTGAAAAAGCCCTCGATTTTTTCGTTCACACCACCCACGGCCTGAACCTCGCCGTGCTGGTTCATTGAACCGGTCACCGCCAGTGACTGCTTCAAAGGAACACCGGTAATGGCGGATAGCAACACGCAGGTTTCCGCCACCGAGGCGGAGTCCCCCTCCACTCCACCGTAGGACTGCTCGAACGCCAGGCTGGCAGACAGCGAAAGCTGCCCCATCGGGGCATAGCGGTTGGCCAGAAAGCGGGACAGAATCATCACCGCCTTGCTGTGAATCGGCCCGCCAAGCTTGGCTTCCCGCTCGATATCCACCACCTGCCCTTTACCAGGGCGCGCGGTGGCGGTTATGCGGGTTGGCTGGCCGAACCGGGTGGCGCCAATCTGCAACACGGAAAGGCCGTTCACCTGTCCCACCTGCGCGCCCTCGGTGGCGATCATCATTACGCCCCGGCGGATCTGATCCAGACTGCGCTCGCGAATACGGCTGGCCCGGTACTCCCGCTCATCAATGGCCTGCTGTACGTGCTCAGCACCGATGTGGCTCTCTCCAGCCTGACTTGCCCAATGATCTGCTTCGGCAAGCAAGTCTTTCAGCTCACGGTCGTGGGCTGTGAGCTTTTTCTGATCACTGGCCAAACGGCTCGCATGTTCAATCACCCTCGCCACCGCAGCCTTGTCGAGCACCTTCAACCCGGAAGCCCGGGCCATAGTGGCAATCATCCGGGCATAGAGCGTGTAACTTCCATCATCCCGGTCCAGATCGTCTTCGAAGTCTGCTTCCACCTTGAACAGGTCCAGAAAGTCCGGATCGTAATGGGACAACAGGTAATACAACATACGGTCGCCCAGCATAACCACCTTCACGTTCAGCGGAATCGGCTCTGGCTGCTGGCTGACCGTGGACGCCAACCCATACAAACGCTCCAGCGATTCGATCCGGATTTCACCAGAGAACAGAATACGCTTCAGGCTCTCCCAGGCCAGAGGCTGCATAAGAATGCGCCGGGCGTCCAGAATCAGGTAACCGCCGTTGGCCCGGTGAAGGGAGCCGGCACGAATCAGAGTGAAATCGGTATACAGGTTACCCTGACGGGCCCTGTGTTCGATCTGACCGCTCAGGTGCTGATGGGTGGGCAGGTCTTCATACACCACCGGGGCTCCCCGGGTTTCGGCATTGTCGACCAGCAGGTTCACCCGGTACCGGTTCAGTAACCCGGCGGGAGCACCATTCTCGTCATCCTGGAAGGCTTCGGCGTGCTCCACTATGTCTTCCCGCACCGCATCCAGGTGGGCGACCACCACGGGCATATGCGACCACTTCTCGCGCAATTCACCGATGGGGCCACCGAGCGTGAGCTGCACCATCTCGTCATTAAGCTGATGTATCCGCTCCCGCACTTCCTTGCGCAACCGCGGAACCTGCTGGATAGCCTGCTGAAGCTTTTTCTGGAGATCTTCCACCTTGGTTTCAACCAGCTCTTTCTCTTCATCGGAGAAGTTTTTGTACTCCTCGGGCTCGATCACCTCGCCTTTGCGCATAGGGGCAAAGGAAAACCCGGCGGGCGTGGATACCATGGCAATGTTATTGGCATTCGCCTCTTCCTGAATGACCAGCAGGCCTTTCTGCTGGCGACGGGTCACCTCCTCCTGCAGTTCCTGAATATGGGACTGGTATTCCTCACTTTCGAACGTAGCCGGAATGGCCGTTCTCAGCTCGCTGACCAGATCGTTCATGTCGTTCCTGAACGTTCGACCGTCGCCCGGCGGCAACTCAATGGTGTTCGGTTTGTCTGACTGCTGGAAATTGAACACATGGCACCAGTCAGACGGCACCGGCTTACCTGCGGCGTGACTGGCCAGAAATCGCTTTACCAGTTCATGCTTGCCCGCGCCGGTGGGCCCCAGCACAAACAGGTTGAATCCACTGGCAGTCATGCTGGCCCCGAATTCCAGGGCCCGCAGCATGCGATCCTGACCAAACGGCAGTTCAAGGTCTTCCAGCGTTTCGGTGGTTTCAAAGTCCAGCTTCTCCGACGGACAGCGGTGGTAAATCTGATCCTCGGTTAACGCCTCGGGTACAGCCATTCTTGCTCCTCAGGATTCCTTGCTTTCGAGTTACCCCTTCTGCGACCGCGCCCGAAGGGCCGCGCGACGCTGATATTTTCATTGGACCACACTTCGCAAGCCTTGTAGAACTCGGGAACGGCGGGCGTGCCGGGCGCCAGTGTGACCCAAGGCTACTTTGATGCTGTAAATGTCGGGAGGACGACAAGCCAGAGGTTGCCACCTTCAAATGTGTAGGCTTCAAACAACTCGGGCCACGACTTGCCTTGCCAGAGCTCAAACGAAAACTCGAAAACGAGCGTGAGTGCGAGCCACGCCAACCCAATACCCCAAACCTGCAACGGTTGGCTAGGGTCCAGCCAAGGTAACGACAGGTAGGCCACACCAATTATCAAAACCGAAAGCAGCAGGCCACTCAGCGCGAGTGCCGCCTGGGGTCGTGGGCACTCAAATAGGCTTTGGTCAGGGCTTTGCCACGCTGTGGCGTATGGACGATTGGTGAGATGAACACTGCGTCTTCTGCTAGCAGGCTGTCCAAGCGGGATGGGTCACTGGATTTGACGAGTTGGTGCCAGGCTTCAATTGGGTGTTGGTTCATTGACTCGGTTCCTTGGAGTTAGGTAAGAATGGTCCTGACGCCGCCAGCATGCGCGACTTAGTAGTGGAGGCAAAGCCGCAAAGAAAAAGGTGCGTCGTGCAAGGCCTTGTTAACTGCCTTGTTTCTTGCCGCTCAATGTACGCTTGGGATGCATACCATTAACCATGCCCATAAAAGGCGGATGAATCGAATAGCCAACCATGCTCAGCAATTGTTCAGGAAGTGCGGCCAAAGTTTCTTGGCTTAATTCCAGAAAGAAATTTTCCTGTGGGCGTAGCCAAGGCTCACAGTACTGACATGTAACAGCAAGGCGAGATGATGCTGACTGGTTGCTACCACCACCGTGCCAAGTTGTACCGAGAAAGAAAACAACTGACCCCGCAAGCATGACGGCTGGAACGACTTTACTGCGATCAGTGACTATTTCCTGGCCAAGCAGGTGACTTTCCGGGATGAGAACCGTTGCACCATTATCTTCTGTGAACTCATCAATAGCCCATACCGTTGCCGCGCCGAGAGGCTTGCGGGGTCGGGGTATGGGATAGAACCCATCATCAAAATGCAGTGGCTGGGCAGCCTCCCCAGGCAAGATATTGATTATTTGGGCTTGGCTAAGCAGATAATTTGGCTGAAAAAGTCGATTCAGAAGGCCGGTAATTCTCGGATGAACGGCCAGGGAATCAATAGCCCGCGTTTGTTCCAGAACATTGTAAACCCGCTGTGTTTTCACGCCCTCAAAATTATTGCGGCCGGGTTTATTCAACAGCGGTGAGGTTGCCGCTCGGATTGACTCTAATTCTGATTCGCTAAGCAACCCTTCGATAATGACATAGCCATTTTTCTGCAAGGCCTCAAAATCCTGAGCAACTAACGCTCTTGTTGCTTCCGCCTCAGTGGGCGCATAGGCCTTGTGTTTCCTTGCAAGATCACCTTGAAGCTCAACAACTGAATCAATGTTTTGGGTTTGATTCACTTTCGAATGCTCCTGCATTGTTTCGTATGGCGGTTACCGCCCAAATAAGCGGTGGCCGAAAAAAAGCTTAATTGGCCGGTTATGCACTTTTGAGAAGCTTAGCCAGATCCTGAGAATCTAGCGCTTCGCCAACCCAAAGGGCCACTTTTCTTGCGCCAGCACCTAAACAAAGCTCCCTGAACAATCTTTCTTCAACTTCGCTGAGACCGCCATCAACCATCTCCTCTGGGTGAACGACAACCGCAACCGACTTAGGGATAAAGCTTCTGTTTAGCGGCGCACATGTAGCGCAGCGAAATGGGCTTCCGGTGCAGGGCCATCGGCCCGGAACAACCTTCATGGCCTTGTTAAATTTTGATAATGGAACTGCATTCGTTCCAGTGCTTGAGGTTGAAGCTTTTCTGCAGTGGCCTCACCATCACCATATGACGTTGAAAAAATTTTGAGTGCTGAATAAGTTCTTTCCAGCTCCGAAAACTCAGGCCACTGCAATTGAAGGTACTGCTCCGCCGGCCGCTCCAACAACATACATTTGTAAATGTTTTTCAGTGACCTCGTCGATATAGCGTTTTTGAACTGGGCTAATCTCTTTTATCCAATCTCGTCCCTGTATGCCTGCATCGATGATGTTTCCGATATCCTCGATTGCAAATTCATAGGCCTCACTATGGAGTTGCTTGCAACTCATTCCGATGCTCGACTCCACTTCATTAATTCTTTGCTCAAACGTATCGTTTATCGCATTTTGCGGATCAAATCCTTCGCTTTGAAATTGGGGCAAGACATACGAAAAGACAAATAAAATACCGAGAGAAAATCCGGCACCTGCAAGGATAGCGATCAAAAAATAGCGATTGTTTTGGTACTGGAGAGGTCATCGGCCGTTGTCCTTAACAAGCAGTGCGTCCATAGCGTTTAGCTTCCAACACTAGCCCATCTCTGGACTATTTGCCGCTGTCTTTTGCAATACTTTGTTAATTTGGGTGAAGAATATCGAGGAGGGAAAAACCACAGCCCCAGGCAAGACACCCAGGGCTGTTTCACAACAGTCTTACTTAACTTTAGGATCCAGTTCGCCAGCTGAGTAGCGTTCAAACATACGATCCAGGCTGATCGGTTTGATCTTGCTGGCGTTGCCAGCGCAGCCGAAGGCTTCGTAGCGTGCGATGCAGACTTCGCTCATGGCCTTCATGGTTGCTTGCAGGAATTTGCGCGGGTCAAACTCGGCCGGGTTCTGGGCCAGGAAACGACGCACAGCGCCAGTGCTGGCGAGGCGCAGGTCGGTGTCGATATTCACTTTGCGCACACCGTGCTTGATGCCTTCCACGATTTCCTCAACCGGTACACCGTAGGTTTCGGGAATCTCACCACCGTATTCGTTGATGATTTTCAGCCATTCCTGGGGTACGGAGCTGGAGCCGTGCATAACCAGGTGGGTGTCTGGAATGCGTTTGTGGATGGCTTTGATCTGCTCGATGGCCAGGATGTCGCCTGTGGGCGGACGGGTGAACTTGTAGGCGCCGTGGCTGGTGCCAATGGCGATGGCCAGTGCGTCTACGTGGGTCTTCTTTACGAAGTCTGCGGCTTCTTCCGGGTCGGTCAGCATCTGGCTCATGTCCAGAGTGCCTTCGGCGCCAATGCCGTCTTCTTCACCAGCCTGGCCGGTTTCCAGGGAGCCCAGGCAACCCAGCTCGCCTTCTACAGATACACCACAGGCGTGGGCCATTTCTACGGTACGGCGGGTTACATCTACGTTGTATTCATAGTCCATCGGCGTTTTGCCGTCTTCGCCCAGGGAGCCGTCCATCATTACCGAGCTGAAGCCCATCTGAATGGAACGCTGGCAAACAGCCGGGCTGGTGCCGTGATCCTGGTGCATTACTACCGGGATGTGCGGCCACTCTTCTATGGCCGCGAGGATCAGGTGGCGCAGGAAGGGAGCGCCGGCGTATTTGCGGGCCCCGGCGGAGGCCTGAACAATAACCGGGGAATCGGTTTTGTCGGCGGCTTCCATGATGGCGCGCATCTGTTCCAGGTTGTTTACGTTAAAGGCTGGCACACCGTAACCATGCTCGGCGGCGTGATCCAGCATTTGCCGCATCGAAATCAGGGCCATTTGGTTGTCTCCTTGGTTGGACAGTAATTTGAAATCTGGTCAGAAATTTTTACGCGCCGCGCTCTTCCAATACGGCTACGGCTGGCAGCACTTTACCTTCCACAAATTCCAGGAAGGCTCCACCGCCGGTGGAAATATACGAGATCTTGTCAGCTATGCCGTATTTGTCAACGGCAGCCACTGTGTCACCACCACCGGCCAGTGAGAAGGCGTCGCTCCCGGCGATGGCTTCGGCCAGGGTTTTGGTGCCATTACCAAACTGATCAAACTCGAATACACCTACAGGGCCATTCCACAGAATGGTTTTGGCGTTCTTGAGCAGTTCAGCGAAATGGCCAGCGGTTTCCGGGCCTACGTCGAGGATCATGTCGTCTTCGGTAACGTCGGAAATGTTCCGGATAGTGGCCGTTGCGTTTTCAGCGAACTCGCTGGCAACCACTACGTCTACCGGCAGCGGGATGTTAACGCGGGAGGCGATATCTCTGGCCGTATCCAGCAGTTCGTGCTCGCACAGAGATTTGCCCACCGGGTGGCCCGCTGCGGCCAGGAAGGTGTTGGCGATACCGCCGCCTACGATGATCTGGTCACACACTTTCTCGAGGGCGTTAAGCACGTCGAGTTTGGTAGAGACTTTGGCGCCACCAACAATGGCCACAACCGGCTTGGCCGGGTGATCCAGGGCTTTGCCCAAGGCTTCCAGCTCAGCCGCCAGCAGCGGACCTGCGCAAGCTTCCGGTGCAAAGCGTGCAACACCATGGGTTGATGCCTGGGCGCGGTGTGCGGTGCCGAAGGCGTCCATCACGTAGATGTCGCACAGGGCCGCGTATTTCTTTGCCAGTGTTTCGTCGTCTTTCTTTTCGCCTTTGTTGAAGCGAACGTTCTCGAACAGCACCACTTCGCCGTCGGCTACTTCAACACCGTCGAGGTAGTCTTTGATCAGGCGCACTTCCTGGCCCAGCACTTTGGTGAGGTGCTCAGCAACCGGCTTCAAGGAGGAGGCTTCGTCGTAAACGCCTTCTTCCGGGCGGCCCAGGTGGGACATCAGCATGACTTTGGCACCCGCATCTTTCGCTGCCTTGATGGTCGGCAGGGATGCGCGGATGCGGGCATCGCTGGAGATCACGCCGTTCTTTACCGGCACGTTGAGGTCTTCGCGAATCAGAACCCGCTTGCCAGCGAGGTTCAGGTCGGTCATTTTTTTGATGGCCATGATCTGGGTTCCGTTGTTTCAGGTTATTGGCAAAGAGTTTAGGTGCGGGACAGCCAGCTTTGGCTTACATCCAGCATACGGCTGGCAAATCCCCATTCGTTATCAAACCAGCAAAGCACTTTCACCATGGTGCCCCGGGTTACGCGGGTCTGGCCGCCGTCTACAACGCCGGAGTGGACGTCGTGGTTGAAGTCGGAGCTGGCCAGCAGTTCATCGGTATAGCCGAGTATGCCTTTTAGTGGGCCGTTTGCGGCTTCTTTGAGCACCCGGTTTACTGAAGCCGCGTCGGTAGCTTC
The DNA here is from genome assembly GCF_900142385.1 of Marinobacter antarcticus. Lineage (NCBI taxonomy): Bacteria > Pseudomonadati > Pseudomonadota > Gammaproteobacteria > Pseudomonadales > Marinobacteraceae > Marinobacter > Marinobacter antarcticus. The sequence continues at coordinate 1,325,571 of NZ_FRAQ01000001.1, read as the reverse complement.
TCTCACGTTGAACACCATGTCGATGACGGACACGTTCATGGTGGGTACGCGCAGAGCCACGGAACTGAAGCGGCCTTCCATGTGAGGCAGCAGCCGTTCAACGCCTCGCGCCAACCCGGTGTCCACCGGCACTATGTTGTGCAGTGCACTGCGAGTAAGGCGCAGATCCTGATGGTGGTAGGCGTCGATCACCGGCTGATCGTTCATGGCAGCGTGAATGGTGGTCGTACTGCCCTGCTCTACGCCAAAGGCTTTATCGAGCACAGAAATCACAGGCACAAGACAGTTGGTGGTGCAGGAACCTGCTGCCACGATCCGGTCTGCCTCCGTAATTTCTGCCTGGTTAATGCCGAAGACCACCGTGCGGTCAACATCCGATTCTGCCGGCTGGGAAAACAGCAACCGTTTCGCGCCCGCTTGAATATGGCGTTCGGCGGTAGCCCGGTCTGAGTAGGAACCCGAGCATTCCAGCACCAGATCGATATCCAGCTCACTCCACGGCAGTTCTGCCGGATCGGAATGGCGAAGCACCCGAATGGGGTCGCCATTGATGATCAGGTCCTGTCCCTGCACCGCAATGCTTCCGGAGAACCGACCATGGGTGGAATCGTAGCGGGTCAGGTGTGCGATGGTGTCGATATCAGAAAGCTCGTTAATCGCGACCACCTGAAGGTGATCGCGAAAACCGTTTTCGTAAAGAGCACGCAACACGCACTGGCCAATACGGCCATACCCGTTGATAGCAATACGAAAGGGCGCGGAGGCTGTCATCAGGCGTCCAGCAGTTCCGCTGCCACTTCGAGGATGTTGTCCACGGTAAAGCCGAACTCCTTGAACAATTCGCCGGCTGGCGCGGATTCACCGAAGGTGGTCATGCCCACAATGCGACCGTCGAGGCCCACGTACTTGTACCAGTAATCAGCGATCGCCGCTTCGATGGCGATGCGGTTAGTGACTTCCAGCGGCAGTACCTGTTGCTTGTACTCGGCGCTCTGGGCATCGAATACGTCGGTAGAGGGCATGGAGACAACGCGTACTTTCTTGCCCTGTTCACGCAACTTGGTTGCGGTATCCTGCGCCAGGCCTACTTCGGAACCGGTGGCAATCAGGATGAGATCGGGCGTGCCTTCGCTGCCGGACAATACGTAGCCGCCTTTGGCCACATCGGCCAACTGCTGGGCGTCGCGCGCCTGGCCGGGCAGCCCCTGACGGGAGAACACCAGGGCCGTCGGGCCGTCTGTGCGCTCCAGAGCTGACTTCCAGGCTACGGCAGATTCTACCGCGTCAGCCGGGCGCCATGTGCTCATGTTCGGGGTGGTACGCAGGCTGGCGAGCTGTTCAACCGGCTGGTGAGTCGGGCCGTCTTCGCCAAGACCAATGGAATCGTGGGTGAAAACATAGATAGTGCGCTGCTTCATCAATGCGGCCATGCGCACGGCGTTACGGCAGTATTCCATGAAGATCAGGAAGGTTGCGCCGTAAGGTACGAAACCACCGTGCAAGGCGATGCCGTTCATGATGGCGGCCATGCCGAATTCGCGCACACCGTAATAGATGTAGTTGCCGCTGGCGTCGTCTTTGGTCACGCCTTTTGAGCCGCTCCAAATGGTGAGGTTGGAGCCGGCCAGGTCGGCGGAGCCGCCTAGCAGTTCCGGCAGCAGCGGGCCATAGGCGTTCAGGGTGTTCTGGGAAGCCTTGCGGCTGGCGATGGTCTCGCTCTTGTCCTGACATTCCTGAATGTAAGCCTGGGCTTTTTCAGAGAAGTCGGCGGGCAGATCACCGGCCATGCGGCGTTTGAACTCGGCAGCCAGTTCCGGCTCGGCTTTTTCATACGCTGCGAAGGCTTCGTTCCAGACGTTTTCTGCACTGGCACCTTTTTCTTTGGCATTCCAGGCCTGGTAAATGTCGGTCGGAATTTCAAACGGGCCATGAGCCCAGCCCAGCGCTTCGCGGGTCAATGCGATTTCATCATCGCCCAGCGGAGCACCGTGACAATCTTCTGTGCCCTGCTTGTTGGGCGAGCCGAAACCGATAACGGTCTTGCAGCAGATCAGTGTGGGCTGCTCGGTGTTGGCGCGGCCCGCTTCAACGGCTGCACGAATAGCATCCGAGTTGTGGCCATCTACGTTGGCAATAACCTGCCAGCCGTATGCTTCAAAGCGCTGGGGAGTGTTGTCGGTAAACCAGCCGTCGACTTCGCCATCAATAGAGATGCCGTTGTCGTCGTAGAACATGATCAGTTTGCCCAGGCCCAGCGTGCCCGCCAACGAAGACACTTCGTGAGAGATGCCTTCCATCAGGCAGCCATCGCCCAGGAATGCGTAGGTGTGGTGATCAACAATGTTATGGCCTGGGCGGTTGAACTGCGCCGCCAGCGTTTTCTCTGCCAGCGCGAAGCCCACTGCGTTCGCCATGCCCTGCCCCAGCGGGCCGGTGGTGGTTTCTACACCCGGGGTGTAGCCGTACTCCGGGTGGCCCGGTGTTTTTGAATGCAGCTGCCGGAAGTTTTTGATGTCATCGATGGAAACGTCGTAACCGCTCAGGTGCAGCAGTGAGTACTGCAGCATGGAGCCATGGCCATTGGAGAGTACAAAACGGTCGCGGTTGGCCCACTGTGGATTCGCCGGGTTGTGGCTCAGGTAATCGTTCCACAGCACCTCGGCGATATCCGCCATGCCCATGGGCGCACCCGGGTGGCCGGATTTGGCTTTCTGAACCGCATCCATGCTCAGCGCGCGAATGGCGTTGGCGAGATCTTTACGAGAGGGCATTGACGTTTCTCCAGTGTTTTTCAAGGAAATAGGGGGTAATCCAGAGCTTTTAACGGGGCGATCAAAAGCCGCTCAAAAATAAGTCGCGTATTTTCGCCGATTAGGGCATGCCGGGGCAAATCGTGATGTAGATTCTGTGTGAATATCCTGACGCGGATACCCGAAAGGGATTGATTTCAAAGAACGATAAATCTATATCAAAAAACTTTGATATGGCTATTGATTGAACACCTCAACCCACTTACACTCCGCAACCATGACAAGCTTAAGTGCACACGCTGACCAAATATCCTCCGTGGATGTCCTTGCCCCGATCTTCAAGGCAAGCGGCGACCCGTTGCGCCTGGAGATACTGCGTGTGCTGCGGCGAGATACGTTTGGTGTGCTGGAGCTGAGCCAGCTGTTCGATATGCGCCAGTCCGGCATGAGCCATCATCTGAAGGTGATGCACAAAGCAGGGCTGGTGGAGCCGCAGCGTGAAGGCAACGCGATTTTCTATCGTCGCCCGCTGCATCTGGATAACGATAAGCCAACCGACCTGACCATTCGCCAGATTTTTGAAGCAGTAGATCGCGCGCCTTTACCCGCGTCTTTGCAGGAAAAGATTGAATCCATTCGTAACCAGCGTGCGAACCAGTCGCAAGCGTTTTTTTCCCGTTACTCAGAGCAGTTCCGGGAGCAGCAGGAACTGATTGCCGCCTTTGATCTGTACGCGGCGCCCGTAGCGGACATGATTCGCAAGCGGACACGCAAGAGCCAGTGGCAAACGGCTCTGGAAATCGGTCCCGGTGAAGGCGGTTTCCTGCCAGTGCTGTCCGAGCTTAGCGAGCACGTTGTTGGGCTGGATAACAGCCGGGACATGCTGGCCAAGGCAACGCGCACCTGCATTGATGAGCGCCTGAACAACGTTGACCTGATAGAAGGTGTAACCGACACCCTGCTGGCCCGCGGAGATGCGTTTGATCTTGTAGTGGCCAATATGGTGTTGCACCACGTACCTAGCCCGGCAGACATTTTTCTGGATGCCGCCGCGCTGATGAACAACGGCGCCTGCCTGGTTGTCAGTGACCTGTGCAGGCACGACCAGAACTGGGCGAAAGACAACTGCGGCGACCTCTGGCTTGGTTTTGAACCGGAAGAGCTCACTGCCTGGGCCGCGGCAGCAGGCCTGAAGGCCGGAGAACAACTGTTTATCGGCTTGCGTAACGGGTTTCAGGTTCAGGTAAGAGAATTCTGGAAAACCCAAACGCCGTTACGATGATTCACTCCTGATGAACAAAGAGCGTCAGGGGAATATCAAAAAACTTTGATATTGGTGTAAGTAGTAATACTTACGTTGTTGAACTCAAATAAATACTACGCCGCTGCCTGCGACATCGCACAGGAACCGGCAAGATTTCAAAACGCTCACAGAGGAGCAAACCTATGTCTGACTACAGCATCTTCACCTCCGAATCGGTCTCTGAAGGCCACCCGGATAAACTGGCTGACCAGATCTCCGACGCCGTTCTCGATTGCATCCTGACGAGCGACCCGCACGCCCGCGTGGCCTGCGAAACCATGGTGAAAACCGGTGTTGCCATCGTAGGTGGTGAGGTCACAACCAGCGCGTGGGTGGACCTGGAAGACCTGGTTCGCGGTGTGATCAAAGACGTTGGTTATACCTCCTCAGACGTCGGTTACGACGGCGACACCTGCGGCATTATCAACATCATCGGCAAACAGTCGGTGGATATCGCCCAGGGCGTCAACCGCCAGAAGCCGGAAGACCAGGGCGCCGGCGACCAGGGCCTGATGTTCGGCTACGCCAGTAACGAAACCGAAGTGCTGATGCCTGCGCCGATCACCTTCGCCCACCGTCTTGTAGAGCGCCAGGCCGAGGCGCGCAAGAACGGCATACTGCCGTGGCTGCGCCCGGATGCAAAGAGCCAGGTAACCTGCCGCTATGAGAACGGCAAGGTTGTGGGTATCGACGCCGTTGTGCTCTCTACCCAGCACGATCCCGACGTTACCCAGGCGGATCTGCAGGAAGCCATCATGGAACTGGTAGTGAAAAACGTGCTGCCTCCCGAGCTTCTGCACAAAGACACCCAGTACCACATCAACCCCACCGGCAAGTTCGTTATCGGCGGCCCGGTTGGTGATTGCGGCCTGACTGGCCGCAAGATCATTGTAGACACCTACGGCGGCATGGCCCGCCACGGTGGCGGCGCCTTCTCCGGCAAAGACCCCTCGAAGGTTGACCGCTCAGCCGCATACGCTGGCCGTTACGTCGCCAAAAACCTCGTCGCCGCCGGCCTGGCCGACAAGTGCGAGATTCAGGTTTCCTATGCCATCGGTGTGGCACAGCCTACTTCAATCTCCGTGAACACCTTCGGCACCGGCAAAATCGGCGACGACAAGATCATCGAGCTTGTTCGCCAGCACTTCGACCTGCGTCCTTATGCGATCACCAACATGCTCGACCTGCTGCACCCGATGTACCGGGCCACAGCGGCCTATGGCCACTTCGGCCGCGAGCCATACGAGATGACCGTTGGCGGCAAAACCTTCACGGCGTTCCCGTGGGAGAAAACCGATCGTGCCGCAGCGCTTAAAGACGCAGCTGGTATCTAAATATTTTTTGGGCGTATTGATGATTTCAATCGCCAAAACAGAACTAACCGGAGAACACAGATATGAGCAACTTCGAAGACTTCAAAGTCCGCGATATTTCCCTTGCAGGCTGGGGCCGTAAGGAAATCAAGATCGCCGAAGGCGAAATGCCCGCCCTGATGGCGCTGCGCGAAAAGTACAAAACAGAGCAGCCGCTGAAAGGCGCCAACGTTATGGGCTGCATCCACATGACCATCCAGACAGCCGTGCTGATCGAAACGCTGATCGAACTGGGTGCGGATGTACGCTGGTCATCGTGCAACATCTTCTCCACCCAGGACCAGGCTGCTGCAGCCATCGCGGCGCAGAACATCCCGGTGTTTGCCTGGAAGGGCGAAACCGACGAAGAATACGACTGGTGCCTCGAGCACACCATCGGTGCAGACGTTGAAGGCTGGGAACCCAATATGATTCTGGACGACGGCGGCGATCTGACTGCCCTGCTCCACGAAAAGTACCCGGAAATTCTGGCCAACTGCCACGGTGTGACAGAAGAAACCACCACAGGTGTGCATCGCCTGCAGGAAATGCTGCGCGATGGAACCCTGAAAGTTCCCGCAATCAACGTGAACGATGCCGTAACCAAGGCAAAGAACGACAACAAATACGGTTGTCGTCACAGCCTCAACGATGCCATCAAGCGCGGCACTGACCACCTGATGGCCGGCAAAAAAGCACTGGTTATCGGTTACGGTGATGTGGGCAAAGGTTCCGCTGCTTCCCTGCGTCAGGAAGGCATGATTGTAAAAGTGACCGAGGCCGATCCCATCTGCGCCATGCAGGCCTGCATGGACGGCTATGAAGTGGTTTCCCCGTACCTCAACGGCGTGAACACCGGCACTGAGGCAAGCGTAGACAAAGCACTGCTGCAAAATACGGATATCCTGGTGACCACCACCGGCAACATGAACGTGTGTGATGCGAACATGCTCAAGGCTCTGAAGTCTGGCGCGGTTGTGTGCAACATCGGCCACTTCGATAACGAAATCGATACCGCCTACATGCGCAAGAACTGGGAATGGGACGAGGTTAAGCCCCAGGTTCATGTGATCTACCGCGACAAGGCCGCTAACGACCATCTGATTCTGCTTTCCGAAGGCCGCCTGGTAAACCTGGGCAATGCTACCGGCCACCCGTCACGGATCATGGACGGCTCCTTCGCCAACCAGGTTCTGGCCCAGATGTACCTGTTCGAGCGCAAGTTCGCAGATCTGCCGGAAGATGCCCGCGCCAAGGGCGTTTATGTGCAGGTTCTGCCTAAGCATCTGGACGAAGAAGTGGCCCGAGCCATGGTTGAGGGTTTTGGTGGCGTGATCACCAAGATGACCCCGGAACAGGCGCAATACATCGGTGTACCGGTCGAAGGCCCGTACAAGCCGGAAAGCTACAAGTACTGATCGGAAACCAAGATGCAATCCCAGAAACAGTTCAAACGCCGCTTCAGCTTTGAGTTTTTCCCGCCCAAGACCGACCAGGGCAAGGAAAAACTCCAGGTGGTGCGTGATCAGCTTGCGGGGGTGAATCCGGATTTTTTCTCGGTCACCTTCGGTGCAGGCGGTTCCACCCGGGACCGCACCATTGAAACCGTGCTCAGCCTGCATCAGCAGGGCATTTCCACCGCACCACATCTCTCTTGCGTCGGTGGTACGCGGGAAGGTATATCGGAGCTGTTGGATCTGTACAAAGAGAACGGCATCAACCGGATTGTCGCCCTTCGGGGTGACATGCCTTCAGGCATGGGAGCCGCCGGCGAGATGCGCTACGCCAATGAGCTGGTTGCGTTTATCCGCGAGCACAGCGGCGATCACTTCAATCTGGAAGTAGCGGCCTACCCGGAGTTTCATCCCCAGGCCCGCAATGCCGAAGAAGATCTGAAAAACTTCGCCCGCAAGGTGGAGGCTGGCGCCAACAGCGCCATTACCCAGTACTTCTTTAACGCTGACAGCTACTTCTACTTCATCGACCGGCTGGAAAAGCTCGGAGTGACCATTCCGGTGGTGCCGGGCATCATGCCCATCGTGAACTTTTCCAGCCTGGTACGCTTCTCCGATATGTGCGGTGCGGAAATACCGCGCTGGATTCGCAAGCAGCTTGAAGCCTACGGCGACGACAAAGAGAGCATCCGTAAGTTCGGCGAGGAAGTGGTCACAGATATGTGTGAAAAGCTTTTGAAAGCCGGGGCTCCGGGGTTGCACTTCTATACTTTGAACCAGGCAGAGCCCAGCATCAGCATCTGGAAAAACCTGGGAATTAGTGAGCGGGAGAAGATCGCTTTCTGAGCTTCCTACCCGCCCCCTCTGCCCAACCCTCTCCCGCAAGGGGAGAGGGAGTTACACACCCCACCCCAAGCAGTTGATTTCATGCGTTCATCTGAGTAATAGTCTAAGGTGTACGTGATGCAGTTCCACAAATGCTCCCCGGGAGTCACGGTCATCAACAGTGAACTTACCGGCCTGCCTTATCGGGCAAACGGAGCCTCACAAGAAAGAAAAGGAGAAAGCATGAGCACGAAATGGCTGAAAACACTGGGCACCGGCCTGGCACTCACCTTAGCCGCGGGAACCGTCAGCGCTGAAACCCTGCGCGTGGCTACCGACCCCAGCTTTGTTCCGTTCGAGATGCTGGACCAGGAAACTGGTGAGATGATCGGGTTCGATATGGAAATCATCGCCGAAGTCGCTCAGCGCGCTGGCTTTGATTACACGATCAACACCATGGACTTTAACGGCATTATTCCCGCCCTGCAGACAGGCAACGTGGATATCGCCATTGCCGGCATTACCATTACAGCCGAGCGTGAGAAAATCGTTGATTTCTCTGACCCATACTACGATTCCGGTTTGAGAATTCTGGTTCGCAACGACAACAACGACGTAACGGAACTGTCCGACCTTGAAGGCCTGAAGATCGGCTCCAAAATCGGTAGCACAAGCTACGACTTCCTGAAGAAAAACCTGGATAAGAACGACGGTGTAACCCCGTATCCAGGCAGCGCAGATATGTACATGGCACTGATGTCCGGCGCCGTAGATGCAGTGTTCTACGACGCCCCGAACGTCGGCTACTTCGCCCGCACCAAGGGTGAAGGTAAAGTCAGAACCATTGGCAAACTGTACGAAGGCCAGCAGTACGGCATCGCGCTTAAAAATGGCAGTGAGTGGGTTGACGAGGTCAACAACGCCATCGCCTCGATGCAAGAAGACGGAACCTACAAAACCATCTACGAAAAGTGGTTTGGCCCGATGCCTGAAGGCAAGTAAAGGCTGAAAGGGCCGCCAGGCCCTTTCCTTTTGTAGCGTCGGGGCAACTAGCCCCGGCGACTTCTGACTCCAACCCCTGCGGAGACGCGCACTGTGGAATCCCAGTTCCAATTTGACTGGCAGGCAGCCATCGACTCTATTCCCTTTCTGATCAAGGGGATCCCCTACACTCTGATGATTTCATTTGGCGGCCTGATTATCGGCTTTGCCCTGGGCATCTTTTTTGGCCTGCTGAGCATCAACAAAAAATGGTTTCTTAAATGGCCCGCGACGGCCTACATCGAAATCTTTCGCGGTACCCCGATTCTCGTTCAGGTTCTTTTTATCTTTTACGGCCTGCCCGATCTGATCGGTGGCCCTATCGATCCTCTTACCGCGGGCATTGCCGCGATCGCGCTGAACTCGGGCGCTTACATTTCTGAAGTGGTACGTGGTGGCGTTCAGTCCATCGCCAAGGGCCAGACCGAAGCCGGCGTGTCTCTCGGCCTCTCCCGCACTCAGACATTCTGGTCAATCACCTGGCCGCAGGCCTTCCGACGCATGATTCCGCCGCTTGGCAACCAGGCTATCGTCAGTATCAAGGACACTTCCCTGTTCTCGGTTATTGGCGTGGGCGAACTCGTGCGCCAGGGCCAGATCTACATTGCCAGCACCTTCACCGCCTTTGAGGTGTATTTCGTGGTCGCGATTATGTATCTGGCCATCACTCTCTCGCTGTCCCTGATTCTCCGCTTGATTGAACGGCGCGGACTGGCCTCTGTCTGAAGGAACCTGACCCATGACTCAGATTGTAAAAATGAAGGGCATGAACAAGTACTTCGGCAAGGTACATGTCCTTAAAGATATCGATTTATGTGTAGAACAAGGCGAAGTGGTAGTGATTATTGGCGCCAGTGGTTCCGGTAAGTCCACCCTGATCCGCTGCGTGAACGGCCTTGACGACTTCGAGTCTGGCCACCTGGAAGTAGAAGGCCAGGCACTTGCCCCGAACGGCGGCAACCAGCAAGCCCTCTCGGCAATCCGTAAAGAAGTCGGCATGGTGTTCCAGCAGTTCAACCTGTTCCCTCACCTGACGGTGAAAAAGAACATCATGCTGGCGCCCCAGAAAGTCAAAAATGCGCCGCAAACCGTCGCGAATGCCACAGCGGAGCGCCTGCTGGAACGGGTTGGCATCAGCAGCCAGGCCGACAAATACCCCAGCCACCTCTCCGGCGGCCAGCAACAACGCGTTGCAATCGCACGCGCCCTGGCCATGGAACCGCGCCTGATGCTGTTCGATGAGCCCACCTCGGCGCTGGACCCGGAAATGATCGGCGAAGTGCTGGACGTGATGCGCGAACTGGCAAAAGAAGGCATGACCATGATGGTGGTCACCCACGAAATGGGCTTCGCCCGCGAAGTGGCCGACCGTGTGATCTACATCCACGAAGGCCAGATTGTGGAGGAAGGCAAGCCGGACGACGTGTTCGACAACCCCCAGAACGAACGCACTCAGGCGTTTCTTTCGCGGGTGCTGGCGCACTGACTGCTTAGCGAGTTTTACATACCTTTGCCTGAACCAAGCCCCTGTGAACTTTTATAGCTCACAGGGGCTTGGTTTTTGATGCCCTATACCTGCCAGGTAAAGCGCAAAGTCGAAGACGCAGCACTTGGCGATTTATTGATCACACTGTCTTTTGATGCTATAAACGATGCATAACGTCATCAAAATAGAAATCAGGAGAAGCCATGCGCACCACCGTGACAATCGACGAAGAGCTTTACCAACAGGCGCTGGACATGGCTGACCCAGGCATGGATAAAGCGGAACTCTTTCGGGAAGCAATCAAAACGTTTGTAAGAGTCCGTGCAGCCAAACGCTTGGCCGCCTTGGGCGGCTCTGCCCCCGACATGGAGACAATTCCCCGCCGCCATGAGGACGCCTCAGCATAATGAATGTACTGGTTGATACGTCGGTTTGGGTAAATCACTTCCGCAATCACAACACAGTGCTCACCAACCTATTGCTTTCTGACAGAGCACTCACCCACCCCATGGTGGTCGCCGAGCTTGCCTGCGGCACACCACCAGAGCCACGTAAACAAACCTTGGGCGATATCGGCTTGCTTCAGCCCGCAACGCAGGCAAACCTGAACGAAGTCAGAGAGTTGATTGAGCGGGAACAACTCTATGGCCTCGGCTGTGGCTTGATAGATATCGCACTGCTGGCATCCACATTGATCACACCCGATGCCCGGCTATGGACCTTTGACAAACGGCTGGCAGGCTTGGCATTGCGGCTTGATGCGAGCTTTTGAGTCAGAAATGGCTAAATCGACGACCAGACTTTGTTGAATAACCAAACCGCTTGTACAGAATTCGTCACCGCTTTTCAGGCATAGCAAAACTCAGGTTTCGTCATTCAAAATCCATAGAGAGACCAACCGAAAAAAACACAATGCCGGAGAGCAAAAATACAATGTGCGGCACAGTCGCCCACAACTTGAGGCTCAATGGTAGTGGTTCGAGTTCATCACCGTAGCGTGCAGAGAGCTTTGCACCATATTTCGGGATTCTCCTATACGCAAAAAAAGCAAACACATGAAGCGACCGCATCCATCGCCCAATAGGTCCGCCGCCGAAGGTCATCCTCACAGAATCGATCAGCTTTCCTGCTGTTCCGATTCGCAGTTCCACATCGGCAATCCTGGGGAAAGCAATCGTCACGATAAAAATCACGGAGAGCAGTCCGATTGGCAGAGATATCATCAATGCATATTCCCAAAATGTAACTGCACTATTCTCCATCAGTGACAACCTTCCTCATCAAATTACCGGCATTTCTCCCGACCGTTCCGCCTAACTGCCCCCCAACTGCCGAGCCAATTCCACCCACAATAATCACGCAAGCGACGCCTCCTACCCCCGCAGAAGCTACTCCAAGCAAGCCGCAGCCCACTGCTGCAGTGGAGCCTAATGCGCCCCCGAATGCGCCCCCTGAAAAACGCCCATATTCTTGATATGTCGCGACTTCACATTGCTCTTTGCTTCCAAATGTACAAACCTGCTCAAGCCGCTGATCCATAGCCCAATAGTCGAGCCCTAAAGCCACGTATCCAACACCCTGAGCATACCTGGCAGCACTCGCCAACCTCGAATAATGCGTGCCGTAGCCAGGGATACCGCCTATGCCCTTGGCCTTCCATTCATGCACAATACTCTTGGACGACAACCCCAACGCCCGCTTGAGTTTCGCATTATCATCCAGTGACATCCCTTTTCTAGCCACTTTACCAAGCGCAAAATCCAACTTAGTGAACAGTCGTTGCCGCCGCTCAAAAAAATCCGGATGGCTGAGTGTTCCATGCTTTCGGAAGGTATCTTGATGCAGGACCTCCAGTTCCTTCAATGTGGAGGTAATACTTTTAATCTGCTGGCCAATCATTGTCGCACCCACGCCAAGACCTGTTGCGGCATTGGAGGTCATCATTTCCAGCAAGTCGTAGTGATCGACAATGAATTGGGCTTCCTGCTCGCTGAGCTGGCGGACTTCCTGATTGACCTGCCCGGCAACCTGCATCAGGTCACTTTCTTTGCTGGTGCATTCCAAGCTGTTCGGATCGGCGATTACAATCATTTCACTGGGCACGGCTCGGCTTCCCAAGCCCGGGTTGAAGCGCTCAAAATTATCTGGTTTTGCAGACGCATCGCCATAGAGCAACGTGAGTAATTCGTTTTTGCTCATGGGCTGACGAACGACATGAAAGCCCGGCTCGCTCAACGTCTGATCCTGCTTCTCGGCAGGCTCGCCTGAAGCTTCCTCGACGGAACTCAAGCTCGCAACAGAGACTGGAGATTGCTGCAGCGCCGCCGGCTGGCTGAGAGCTTCCGCCGTTTCGGCAGCAGATGTTTGCTCCTGCATAGACGAAGCCTGAACGACTGCAGAAGCACTCCTGGCGGGTGATGCCATGGGCGACATTCCCGAAAACGCCGCCGGCGAATGCGTATCCCCAATAACCACCGAACCAGAACCAATCGTCACGCCCCCACAGGAAATCGCGCCGCCTGTGACAGCAGCGGGTATGCCATTGATCAATACGGTGCCAGAACCGGCTGCAATTGCGCGCGGGTGTGGAGGGTGTTTGGGTTTGGAGTGAGGCGCCAGGGGATCGCCAACCCGGGCTACGGGCTTGCCATCAATCAGCACATCGGGAGAGCCGGCAATCACCGGCGTAGGCGGGAAACCTTCGTGATCGGAGCCCAGGTCTCCGAGAAGCACAATAGCTTTGCTCATGTCGCATCCTTTGCGTCAAATTTCGTCCTTGATGAATCATTACCTGTGAACGAGCAATACTCGCTCCGGCGATGAAGCGCCTATCTTATACCGCACGCTCTGTGTGACCAAATCACTTGAACTCACAAGGTGATGCGGAAGAGCAGTTAGCTGCCAGTGCCCGGTGGCACAGTAGTCAGTGCCCGCTGTTAACTGTATTATCACTCAAGGTTAACAGCGCCAATTTATCACCTCAAAACCACCGCCTTATCGGAGAGCCCATATGCGCAATGCCGACCTCGTCGCCCGTGATCTTAAATCTGTGTGGCACCCCTGTACCCAGATGAAAGATCACGAAACACTGCCGCTCATTCCGATAAAAAGTGGCAAAGGCGTCTGGCTGGAGGATTTCGAGCAAAACCACTACATCGACGCCGTCAGCTCCTGGTGGGTCAACCTGTTCGGCCATACTAACCCGAGAATCAACGCAGCGATCCAGGAACAGATCGGTTCACTGGAGCACGCCATGCTGGCGGGTTTCACCCACGAACCGGTAATCAATCTGTCGGAGCGTTTGATCGAAGTAACGCCTCCGGGGCTGAACAAGTGCTTCTACGCTGATAACGGTTCTTCCGCCATCGAAGCCGCGCTCAAGATGAGCTATCACTTCTGGAAAAACCTGGGCAAACCCAGCAAGAAAAACTTTGTGAATTTGAGCAACAGTTATCACGGTGAAACGCTGGGTGCTCTGGCTCTGGGCGACGTTGCGCTTTACAAAGACACCTACCAGCCACTGCTGATGGAAGTACTCACCGCCCCCTCACCGGACGCCTACAACAAAGAACCCGGCGAAACCGACGAAGACTATGCCCTGCGGCAGTTCGAAGCGATGGAAGCTTTGCTGGCAGAAAAGCATCAAGAAATATGTGCCGTGGTGGTGGAACCGCTGATCCAGTGCGCCGGCGGCATGCGCATGCACCACCCGATCTACCACACCAAGCTGCGTGAAGCCTGTGATCGCTATGGCGTGCATTTAATCGCAGACGAAATTGCTGTAGGTTTTGGCCGCACCGGCACGATGTTCGCCTGCGAGCAGTCCGGGATCACCCCGGATTTCATGTGTCTTTCCAAAGGCCTGACCGCCGGCTACCTGCCACTCTCTGTAGTGCTGACCACCGATACCGTCTACAACGCTTTCTACGACGATTACCAGACTATGCGGGCGTTTCTGCACAGCCATAGCTACACCGGAAACCCCATCGGCTGTGCCGTCGCACTGGCGACTCTGGATATCTTCCGGGATGACAATGTGATCGAGAACAACCGCCGGCTCTCCACCTGCATGGCGGAGTCTGTTGCTCACCTCGCCGACCACCCGAACGTGGGAGATATCCGCCAGCATGGTATGACCCTGGCGGTAGAGATGGTTAAAGATAAAGCCTCAAAAACGCCCTTCCCCTGGCAGGAACGCCGTGGTTTGCGTGTTTATCAGCACTCTCTCACTCGCCAGGCCTTGCTTCGACCCCTGGGTAATGTGGTTTACTTCATGCCGCCTTACGTCATCACCGAAGATCAGATTCGCCATCTGGCCCAGGTCGCGACCGAAGGCATCGACATCGCCGTTCGGGACTGATCAAGGTAAACACAGATGCGCATCCCCAGAATTTATACCAATTCGCCACTGAGCGAAGGATCTCAAGCTGAACTGGATGAAAACGCCGCCCAGCATGTCGGCCGCGTATTGCGCATGCAGCCAGGACAGGAGCTGAAGCTGTTCAACGGCGACGGGCAGGATTACTCGGCTACGATTACCGAAGCCGGAAAGAAGCGGGTAGAAGTGCTCGTGAGAGCACCCGAAGCCAACCACACCGAATCGCCGTTACAGATCACCCTTGGCCAGACCTTGTCCAAGGGTGATCGCATGGATTACGCCGTCCAGAAAGCCGTTGAAATGGGTGTCACCTGCATAGTGCCACTCACCACCGAGCGCTGCGAGGTAAAGCTCAAAGGCGACCGCGAAGACAAACGCCTGCGCCACTGGCAGTCCGTTGCCGTGAGCGCCGCAGAACAATGCGGTCGCGCCCGGGTGCCCGAGGTCCTGCCGATTATGACCGTGGAGCAGTGGCTTGAGCACACCCGCGACTGCGACCTGCGCCTGGTACTGCATCACCGCACCGAACAGTCATTGGGGTCCATGGAAAAACCCGACAACGTAGCCTTGATGATCGGCCCCGAGGGCGGCCTGACGGCAGAGGAAATTGCCCTGGCGGAGAAGGAAGGATTTATGCCCGTTGCCCTGGGCCCCAGAGTTCTCAGAACGGAAACCGCTCCGGTCGCGGCCATGGCACTTTGCCAATGGTTGTGGGGCGATAGTGGGAGCCTCAAATGACAGGCCTGTTCACCAACCCGGAATTCTGGCAATACCTCAGTATCCCCGTTATTGCTGCACTCATTGGCTGGGCCACCAATTGGCTCGCCATCAAAATGACCTTCTTCCCACTGGAGTTCGTTGGCAAACCACCGCTGTTGGGCTGGCAGGGCATTATTCCCTCAAAAGCCCGAAAAATGGCCGCCATCAGTGTAGATGCCACGATCTCCAAAATCGGCACCGTGCGGGAAATCTTTCAGCAGATTGACCCCAGAGTACTCGCCACCCACATTGTCCACTCCGTTGACCCTCGTATCGAAGAGTACGTCGACGAACTGATGCTCAGAGAGCACCCCACCTTCTGGGAAAACCTCCCCGCCTCGGCGCGAAAAATGGTCTACGACCGGGTGCGAAAATCCACACCGCAACTCGTCGACAACCTGGTGGACGATATATCCGACAACGTCGAAGATCTTCTTGATATCAAAGGCATGGTGATCGACCGCCTCGCCGCTGATAAACAACTGCTGAACCGTATCTTTCTGGAATGCGGCGAAGTCGAGTTCCGCTTTATCGTGAACTCCGGCTTCTACTTCGGCTTTTTGTTCGGCCTGATTCAAATGGCTGCCTGGTACTTTTATCAGAGCTGGTGGGTACTGCCTGTTTTTGGGCTATTGGTAGGCTGGGCAACCAACTGGATCGCCCTGAACGTTATTTTCCGGCCCCTGCACGCCAAAAAAATCGGCCCGTTCCGCATTCATGGCCTGTTCCTCAAGCGCCAGCCCGAGGTGGCCGAATCCTTCTGCCACATAGTGACTCACGAAATCCTCACCGTCGGCAATATTATCAATGCCATATTGGAGGGCCCTAAAGGTGACCGCGCCCGCAATATGGTGAAAAAGCACATCAAGCCGCTGGTGGATGAGACCGCTGGCATGGGCAAGGCCCTGACCCAGATGGCATTCGGTCCAACCGGCTTTGCCACACTCAAGAATCAGGTGGGCGAAAAAGCCATCGAGATATCAAAAACTTCCTTTAACAATCCGATGTTTGAAACCGACCGTGCACGCGCCGTTGAGTCTATTATGGTGGAGCGGATGATCGCCCTCTCATCGGAAGAGTTCCAGGATCTGCTCCGCCCCTGTTTCCAGGAAGACGAGATTAAGCTGATTCTGGTAGGTGCAGCCCTCGGCTTTGCGGCAGGTATCTGTCAGCTCGTCTTTGTATTCGGTGGTGCCTTGATGTAAACCGTTTACTAACCGCAACGGGTTTAGCCTGTGCAAGCCTATGGCTGACCTCTATACTGCAGGCTACGTGGGTACATACTTTTTCACGACTAGTTGACCGGGAGGCAACGGATGCCAGGCTTCTTTTCCTGGATTGCAGGCTTTTTTACTACAGCAGAACCATCACCGCCTCAGGCTTCTGAGGCACGGTTGTTCAATCCTGCGAAAACCACGGAACCTGGCGAAGCAACGGAGGACGCGCAAAGCCTTACGCTGCAGCTTGAAGAAAACCTTTTCTGCTGGCTTCTGGACACAGGGCCTTCCAACCTGCACACAGATCTGACCCCGTCCGACTCTGCACTTCAGGAACTCCACTCCCGCCTGACAAACAACAAAATGGAAGAGTTGCCTAGGCGGCCTATGACGCTGCCCATGCTGATGAAAGCTCTCTCGGATGATGGGGCTGACCGTCACAAATTGACTGAGATTATTCTTGGCGATCCCGCTTTAACGGATCAGATCCTGCAGGTTGCCAACAGTCCTTATTTTCGGACCGGAGACCATACCATTGAGTCCGTCGACCAGGCCGTATTCGTTCTCGGCATGGACGGCATCCGGAATGTGATTGCTGCAGCGGTTATGCGCCCGATGATGGCAGCCCGTAACAGCCGGGAAGCGCTGTTTGCCCAGAGAGCCTGGAGTTGGGGCCTGACCTGCGCACGTGCTGCGGAGTTTATAGCGAAGCTCCGCAACGAAGACACAAGTGCACTTTTTACTGCCGGATTACTGCCCGCGCTTTCCTACATTACGATTCGCCGGGAGCTTCAGCGCATATATCGGGCGCAGCGTGGCCCTGGGGAACCCGACGCTGCGCTGATTCGTCATGCACTCACACGCTACCAGTGGGTAGCTTGCCAGCTGATTGCAAGCGAATGGAACCTGCCACCCAAGTACCACGCTTATCTCTTGGCGGCAGAAAGGCCTGCCCCGGATCAGGAACAGACTACTCTGAGCGACGGTATGGTGATAGGCAGCCGCGAAGTGCTGCGCCATGCCCACCAGCGAAACCTGCCTGAGGAAGATCTTGATAAAATTGTACGCCTTACTCCGGAACAGACCGGCCGCGTGCGCGCAGCCCTGAAGGCGGTGCTCAATGAGGGGACTGGGGGCTAACCTCCGGGCTCCCGGCGTTTTTCAGCAGAGTCGCAAACGTCGTGGATTCATTCTTGCGTTCGCCCTTGAGCAACTCGACAGGAAACACGGGCGGCAACCGGTCAACCACACGATCTTCATCGTGACGAACAGCCTGAAGCACATCACCGACTGTAATCAGATCCAGCGCACGCCCCGGAGCCAGCTGATCGCCCTGCTTTCCGGCCAGCGTAATCAGCCCCGCTCGAATCAGCTTGTCGCTGACACCCCGTGTCACTTCACCCGGCACACGTAACGAATGCTCCAACGCTTCCTGCTGAGGTGCTTTGCTACCTTCACTGAACGGGCGCGCCACCAGCCACATCATAGCCAGCGCGATCTTCTCCTGCAGTTCCGGGGAAAGCTCCACGTGGCTGCGCTTGGCAATCGACCCGGGGTTTTGCAGGTAAAACGCCAGGCTTGCCCCCAGAAGAAGAATCATCCAGTTCAGGTAAATCCAGATCAGCATGATAATGCCGATCGCAAAACTGGAGTATATCGCCGCGTACTTGGTTGAGCCCGCCACAAAGGACGCAAACAGCATTCCGCCAGCCTGCCAGGAAACCCCGGCAACCAGGCCGCCAATAAACGCATACCGCAGCTTTACCCGGGTATTGGGCATGAACACATAAACGAAGGTGAACGCACCGACTACAAGAAAGAAGGGGGTAAACTGGCTGACCACGAGGATCAGGGAGCCGAACGGCTCGATTGCGATCAGGGCCTGAACAAAGGACGACGAAAAGATCGTCGCGCTGACACCAATGGCCGAGACCATTAACAGCGGCCCAACCATGATCACGCTCAGATAGTTGCTGAACCTCTGGGCCATAGAGCGCATCTCCGGCACCCGCCAGATCATGTTGAATGAGCGCTCGATCTTCTGCACCAGAGAAACCACGGTATAGACCAGCAAAGCCAAGCCTACAGAGCCAAGAACCCCCACCTTCATGTTGTCCACAAAACCGAGTATGCGCTCGGCTATATCAACGCCCTCGGGCCCCATGGGCTGGAAGAACTGGAACAGGAAAGGCTCCATGCGCTGGTGCACGCCCAATGCCTTCAGCACTGAGAAACTCAGAGCCAGCAGAGGCACAATACTCAGAAGCGTGGTGTACACCAGGCTCATGGCATGAAGGGTTAATTGCCCGCTGATAACATCGCGCATCAGCGCGTAAGCGGAGCGCCCTCCATTATAGAGCCAGGTCCAGGGCCATCGCTGCGGCGGGTTCGGGTTTGCAAGAATCCAGCTTTCTGCTGCCTGGAGTCGGTCTTTGAATTGGAAGGAAGCCACTTTAGATCCTGTCGTTCCAGTTTTATGCAGATTATCAGTCAGATATCCGATTTCCATCAAGTATGACTGATTAACAGCTTTTTGCGAGGCGCCCGTTCAATATAACCATATCGATATTTGTTACTTCCTCTTATAACAAAACTTCTGTAAAAAGGGGCCATTAACGATATGACGCTTAACTGAATGGGTTTCCATATGCGCATCAAAACTGCTTTGGGGGTTTTCGCTCTCACAACACTTTCTCCAGCCGCCGCCCTGGCCACAAATGGCTACTCCAGCCACGGTTACGGCACTATCAGTATGGGTATGGCAGGTGCGGGTTCAGCTTTGTCTCAGGACAGCATTGCTGCAGCCACCAATCCGGCGGGTATGGCTTTTGTGGGCGATCGCATTGATGGCGGCGTCGAGGTGTTTTCTCCGAGGAGGGAATATTCGGTTGAAGGCCCTATGTCGCCCCCGCCCGCGTTTTCTCTGCAGCCGGGCACCTATGAAAGCAGCAAGAACGGCTTTGTCATTCCCTATTTCGGTTTCAACCGCGAGCTCTCAGACACGACAACCTTCGGTGTTTCCGTGTTTGCCAACGGGGGCATGAACACCGACTACTCCGGTGAGAGCGGCGGGACATTCTATGGCGGCCGCACTGGCGTGAATCTTGAGCAACTGTTTATAGCACCAACGGTATCCTGGGAGTTCGCAGACAACCAAGCTATCGGTATTTCGCCGATAATTGCCTACCAGCGCTTTGCGGCAGAGGGCCTGCAAAGCTTTGCGCCATTTTCGTCGGATGCCAACGCACTCTCCAACAACGGCACCGACGACGCCTGGGGCTACGGCTACCAGATCGGCTGGCAGGGCGGAATCACCGATACTCTGCGTGGTGGTGTTAGCTGGCGCAACATCGTAAAGATGGGAGAGTTTGACAAGTACAGGGGGCTGTTCGCCGAGCAAGGCGACTTCGACATTCCGCAAATGTTCAATGCTGGTATCGCCTGGTCAGGCATTCAGAATCACTGGTTTCTTCTGGATATCCAGCATATTCGATACAGCGAAATTAACAGTGTCGGCAATCCTGTCATGCCCATTACACCTGGATCTTTGGGTACAGATGAAGGAGCTGGATTCGGCTGGGATGACATGACCATCGTAAAGCTGGGATGGCAGTGGCAGCAGACTCCTGGCCACGCCTGGCGGGCTGGCGTCAGCTACGGAGAAAACCCGATCTCTGATGAGGACGTTTTGTTCAACATCCTCGCCCCGGGTGTTCAGGAATGGCACTTCACTGGGGGCTTCACCCACAATTTCAGCGACAACCTGGAGCTGTCAGGAATGGCCTTCTTCTCACCAACGAAAGAAGTGTCCGGCCCCAACCCACTAGCGCCCAATCAGACGATCAGCCTCGAAATGTACCAGATTGGCGCCGCCGCCAGCTTGGGCTGGACATTCTGACAGCACTCAGGAATCTGGATCCAGTGTGGTTACCAGGGTAATAGACCCTGCTTTGATCACCAGGAAACGGACTTGTCAGAGCCGCGCTTTATGATAGGTGTTTCACCTTCCCAGATGGCCAGGCCGGATGCCAGCTCGGTCAGTGACAGCTGGATGTAATATTCCACCTGCTGCTCTTTGCCTACCTTGTGGTTACGCTGCAGGATCTTGCCTGAAAGGCTCAGGTCAGGCGCCTGCAGCGTACCTTTGCTTTGCACGCCAGACTGATTGAACTCTTCAGAATCGCGTAGCTCACGGGCCTTCATGGTCATTTCATCTTCCGCACCGTTGAGGCCTACCGCCGTGGTGGTCACAACCTTTCCTGAGCGCAGCAGGGCAACACGGATTTTCTTCGTGAGCTGATCGGTATCAATTCGCTGCATGGTGTCATTGGTAATACGGCTTACCACCATGATGTAACGGCCACCCTTCGGGTTATTCACGGCACCGCTCGCGAGCATGTCGTCTACGGCATCCGTAGCCGCTTTTTCAAAATCCCGGTAGTCCATGGTCATCGCGACAGGGCCATCGTCTGCGGCCGGATCAATGTAGCGGGTGGGTGCAGCACAGCCGGCAAGAACTGTAAGGCTGACAGAGATGGCAAGGGCACGTATCAACATTGGATTTTCCTTTATTTGGGTTCACGGAGGTGTAGCTGGTAACTGGTCACACGGGTATGGGGAGCGGTCGCGTTAAAATAACGCGTCTGGCCGGTCAGCAGGGAGGCTTTGTTGTAGCCCTCACCGACACTTTTAACAACCATTCCGCTGTCATCAAACCAGGTAACTTTCCATGCAAGCTCAGTGTCAGATCTCGCTTCCACCGCAAACTGTATTTGCAGAAGGCTGTCGCCACCGGATTGTGCCAGTCGCTTTTCAAAGAGTTCTGTCACATCCATTGTATAGATGACTTCGGGGTCTACTTTCAGCTCCTGCCTATCGATCAATGAGCTGGTCTGTGGCTGCGAGGCGCAGCCCGCCAAACCAAAGACCAACATGCTGGCCAACAATATTGATTTCATAATGTACATC
Organism: Marinobacter antarcticus; assembly: GCF_900142385.1. NCBI lineage: Bacteria > Pseudomonadati > Pseudomonadota > Gammaproteobacteria > Pseudomonadales > Marinobacteraceae > Marinobacter > Marinobacter antarcticus. Next base: position 1,304,038 of record NZ_FRAQ01000001.1, on the reverse strand, counting down.
CTGCGTTTCTGGTGTGTTGACTACTTGGTCTGTGAAAACCGTGAGGGCTCATGCTACTCGGGCAAGCGTGCAAAAGTCGCCACGGCCCCACCCTGCAAATCCATGGTTATGACCGTCGCGGGTGCCTGTAGCGTCGGGCGCTTAACATACACCAGGGTGAACGGTTGTTGTGGAATATCCAGGTTGCCTAACACCTCACCCCGGTGATCCAGTAGTGTCAGGCTTCCGTTCTCAGGGCGGTCGATGCGCGCGGCCTGCCAGTGGTCGGGCAGCGCCTGCCAACTGCGCAAATCAGCCTGGGTTGTTGCAACGGTCAATAAGGCAGCGAGAATTTGCCCCAAAGGACCAAACTGGTCAGCCGCCTCATTCTGCAGAACCGCCTTGCTTATCGCAGACGTAACAGCCCTGGCGAGCACGCCCGAAAAACGCTCCTTCATTTCAGTGCGGACAACCTTACCCATATCCGAGATTCGCTCAGTTCGTATCACCTGGCCAGTAGCACTTACCACACCAATGCTACCGGGCACAGCAGAGCGCTCAGCGTATTCCGGTAATGCGATGCCGAAATAAGCAGGCGCCCGCTGGTTTCCGTGGATAAGCAACAACGGCACGTCCAGGCGTGCCTCTTTGAGAACCGGGCCCAATCCGTTTTCATACACAATCCAGACCTGCGGAGGCAGACCCGCCAGGCTCTGCGCACCGGAAGCAAGGTTGGTCGCCAGGTCTGCATCGGCTTGCAGCACAGCGCTCCCCGGGCTCATTTGTGCCACACGCCCGAGTGAGGAGGCAGCCCGCTCGAAGTCAGCACCACCTGTGGCATTCGCAAGAAAATAGATGCCATGTAGATAGGTGCTTAACGGCACAATAAATTCAGGAAAAACAGACCAGCTCGAAAGTGCACCGTAGTGACTATCGACCGCTGACTGAAAACTCCTGCTCCCAAGGCTGCTGCGGACCATGGCGGCATTTCTGTTCCCGCTCTGAGCCTCATTTTCCAGGGCAGCCTGCTGTACAGAGATTTGTTTGCGAAAATAATCGACGGCGCGCCGGGTTCGGTCATTGGCCCGGTTAAACTCGACCCTCGCGTATTCACTATTCCCCGAAGCGAGGAACGCCAGCCCTTTATAGGTATTCACCAGAACAGCTTCAGACATCAACGCCTCATAGTCGCGTTCTGAGTCATTAACCATCACTGCCACAAATCCTTGCGAAGCGCGCGCAAGCAGCCCCTCCGAGTCGAGGTATTTCATTCCCTCTTCGGCCAGATCATAAGCCTTGACCGACTCATTATAGCGACCGGTCAGGAGATACATTTCGCCCTGATGCAACAATTCGAGCAGATGCTCCCGGGAGTCGACAGGTTTTTTCGCAGGCACGCTGAAACTCACAGCTTTCAGCGCAGAGTCATAGTCTCCGGTGACATAAGCTGAATTGAACGAAGCCAACTGATCACGATGCTGGAATGACGAGCACCCTGACATAAACGCCGCCGCGATTACTGCCAAAATCACATATCGAGTTTCTTTCAAAGCTTTGCCCATTGATACGTCATGAAACTGAAGCAAGGTTTCGCGCCGTGATTTCCACAATACGCTGCCGGGCTTCGCGGCTGGCCCAGGCCGAGTGCGGCGTAATGATCAGGTTAGGAATATCAACGGCCAGCAGCGGATTGCCATTGCGCGGAGGCTCTTCGGTCAGCACATCAAACCCGGCACCACCAATTACACCTGTGCGCAGTGCATTCGCAAGGGCCGCTTCGTCCACCAGTCCACCGCGGCTGGTATTAATCAGCAGGGCATCCGGCTTCATCATCTGTAACTCCCTGGCACCAATCATGTTACGGGTTTCATCGGTGAACAGGCAGTGAAGTGAGAGAACATCCACCTGCGGCAAGAGTTCATCCAGGGGGATTCTGGAGTAACCATCGGTCTCCCCCGCCGCCTGCCCCGGCCGCGCGCCCAGCAGAACCTTCATGCCAAATGCTCTGGCACGTTCTGCAACGCCCTGCCCAAGGTCTCCGTAACCGACGATACCCAGGGTTCGACCTTCCAGTTCCATAATCGGGTGGTCCATCAGGCAGAACATGTCGCTCTCAGCCCAGCGCCCGGCACGCACATCACGATCATAATCCAGCAGGCGCGTTGCCAGTGCCAACATCAACGCCATGGTGTGTTGCGCCACCGTTGAGCGACCGTAGTTCGTTACGTTCAGCACCTGTATGCCGTGCTCTCTCGCCGCATCCTGATCAATATTGTTCAATCCAGTGGCTACCACGGCAATGGTTTTCAGCTCCGGGCAGTTCTCGAAATGCTCCCGCGTAAGCACAACCTTGTTAACCAGCACGGTATCAAAGCCGCGAATCCGCTCGGCTACCTGTGCCTGTGCCGTTGCGTCATGTTTCACCATGCCCCCGGTGACCCGTTCAATAGGAGCGAGGTCGACATCATTGCCGAGTGTAGTCGCATCAAGAAATACAGCTTTCATACTTTTCTCCCTCATCAATACTGCCCGAGATTAAGGTAGACTGAGCCAAACGTCCAAATAAGAGAGCGGCAACCATGGAACACGAATTCTGGCACGAACGCTGGAGCAAAGAAGAAATCGGCTTCCACGAAGGCTCCGTCAATCAATTTCTTTACGACCACTGGCCAGAACTGTCCGGCGATGGTGCCGAAGGCGTGTTTGTCCCACTATGCGGCAAAGCCCACGACATGTGGTGGCTGCATGACCGGGGGCACTCTGTTATCGGCGTGGAGCTGAGCGAAATCGCCTGCAAGGACTTCTTTGAAGAGGCCGGCGAAAAAGCTCAGGTACATCCAGGCAAGCCCTTCACGACCTTCCGCCATGATAACCTTCAGCTATGGTGCGGTGATTTTTTCCAGCTGACACCAGATGATCTCAAGTACACCCGCCTGGTGTACGATCGCGCCGCCCTCATCGCCTTACCCCCGTCTATGCGCAAGGACTACGTGGAGCACCTTACGGCAATCATTCCCGAAGGCACCAGAATCCTGCTTATTACTCTGGACTACAACACCAAAATCACCGCACCTCCGTTCAACGTCAGCGACGACGAAGTCCGGGAGCTCTATGCGGCCGACTATGACATTGAGCACGTTCTTACCAACACCCTTCCCAACGACCACCTGTTCACGAAACGGAAAGGCCTGATCGGTGCAACGGAGAGTGTATTCCGGCTTACTAAACGATAGTTCCGGGGCAGTAGCGGTAACATAATTTAATGAACCTTAACCGTTTGCTGCCTGTCCAACTTCGTGACCGTGAGCTACGCTAACATTGAACAGGCCAAAACCCGACACAGATCGGGGCAAGCCGAGACTGTTCATTCCTTCCACCTACAACCTAACGAATCGCCAGCATGGCGACCGTAACTGCAACGGGGATTTTGCGTGCACTGAAAGCTGAAGAACAACGAGCGAGGGGCTACCCATGAGCATACTGCAGCAGTTTAAAAACCGGTATGAAAGCACCCAGGAAGAAGAGTACAGCCTTGAGGAATACCTCGAGATCTGTAAAAAGGACCCCACGGCCTATGCAACGGCCGCAGAACGATTACTGATTGCCATCGGCGAACCCGAATTTGTCGATACCTCCCGTGATACCCGTCTGTCACGCATCTTTTCCAACAAAATCATCAAACGATATCCGGAATTCGCCGAATTCTACGGCATGGAAGAAGCCGTCGAGAATATCGTGTCGTTCTACCGGCACGCAGCTCAGGGTCTGGAAGAAAAGAAACAGATTCTTTACCTGCTGGGGCCCGTTGGCGGTGGTAAATCGTCACTGGCAGAAAAGCTCAAGTACCTGATGCAGAAGGTACCCTTTTATGCAATTCAGGGTTCTCCGCTTAACGAATCGCCCCTCGGGCTCTTTGATCCGGCAGAAGATGCCGCCATTCTGGAAGAAGAGTTCGGCATACCCTCCCGTTACCTGAAATCCATCATATCGCCCTGGGCGGTGAAGCGCTTACATGAGTATGGCGGCGACATCAGCCAGTTCCGGGTTGTGAAAAAGTACCCTTCCGTTCTGGATCAGATTGGTGTGTCCAAAACCGAACCCGGAGATGACAACAACCAGGATATTTCTGCTCTGGTTGGCAAGGTGAACATCCGCATGCTGGAGGATTACTCCCAGGACGATCCCGACGCCTACAGTTTCAGTGGTGGCTTGTGTAAAGCCAACCAGGGGCTCATGGAGTTTGTAGAGATGTTCAAGGCGCCGATCAAGGTCTTGCACCCATTGCTTACTGCGACCCAGGAAGGCAACTACAACACCACAGAAGGCATGGGCTCGGTGCCATTTGACGGTGTCATTCTTGCTCACTCCAACGAGTCCGAATGGCAGACTTTCCGCAACAACAAGCACAACGAGGCGTTCCTTGACCGGGTTTACATCGTCAAAGTGCCCTACTGCGTGCGTGTGACGGAAGAAATCGAGATCTACAAAAAGCTTCTGAAAAACAGCTCTCTGGCCGGTTCGCCCTGCGCGCCGGACACTCTGGATATGCTGGCCCAGTTTTCGGTGCTTTCACGCATCAAGGAACCGGAGAACTCCAGTATTTTCTCCAAGATGCGGGTCTACGACGGCCAGAACATCAAGGACACAGATCCCAAGGCCAAATCCATTCAGGAGTATCGGGATGCAGCGGGCGTCAATGAAGGCATGGACGGCCTGTCTACGCGGTTTGCGTTCAAGATTCTCTCCAAGGTTTTCAACTTCGACACCACCGAGGTGGCCGCCAACCCGGTGCATCTGCTTTATGTGATTGAAAAGCAGATAGAACAGGAGCAGTTCGCGCCTGAAATTCAGGATCGCTACCTGCGCTTCATAAAAGAGTTCTTGGCTCCACACTATGTTCAGTTTATCGGTAAGGAGATCCAGACTGCCTATCTGGAAAGCTACAGTGAATACGGCCAGAACCTGTTCGACCGCTACGTAACCTATGCCGACCTGTGGATTCAGGATCAGGAATTCCGGGATCCGGAAACCGGCGAAATTCTCGACCGCTCCTCCATCAACGAGGAACTCGAAAAAATTGAAAAGCCGGCCGGTATAAGCAACCCAAAGGATTTCCGTAACGAGGTGGTCAATTTTGTGCTGCGGGCCCGGGCCAACAACCAAGGGCAGAACCCGTCCTGGCTCAGCTACGAGAAACTGCGCAGCGTGATCGAGAAGAAGATGTTCTCGAATACCGAAGACCTGCTGCCGGTTATCTCGTTCAACCCCAAAGCCAGCCAGGAAGATCAGAACAAGCACAAACAGTTCGTCGAGCGCATGGTCGATCGGGGCTACACGGAGAAGCAGGTGCGCCTGCTGGCAGAGTGGTACCTGCGGGTTCGCAAGTCGCACTAGTGGAGCGTGAATTATGGGTATGACCCACGTAGTCGACCGACGGCTGAACGGCAGAAACAAGAGCGCGGTAAACCGGGAGCGGTTTTTGCGCCGCTACCGGCATCACATCAAGAAAGCGGTTTCTGATGCGGTGCACCGGCGCTCGATAACCGACATAGAGCGGGGGGAGAGTGTCAGTATTCCCTCGCAAGACACAGACGAGCCAGTCTTCCATCATGGTCAGGGCGGCCACCGCGAAATGGTGCACCCCGGTAACCGCGAGTTTGTGGCGGGAGACCGGCTGCCCAAGCCGGAAGGTGGCGATGGGCAGGGCCAGGGGCAAGGGCAGGCCAGCCCCGATGGCGAAGGCATGGATGAATTTGCTTTTCAGATCACACAGGAAGAGTTTCTGAACTTTCTGTTTGATGATCTCGAACTCCCGAATCTTGTCCGGAAAAAGCTCAAAGATACCGAGACCTTCAACTACGTGCGCTCCGGGTTCAGTACCCAGGGCGTACCCGCCAAGCTAGACGTAGTGCGATCACTGCGTGGAGCACACGCCCGTCGTCTGGGCCTTGGCGGTGCGCGCAAGAAAAAAATCCGTGAACTGGAAGCCCAGCTTGCGGCCCTGAAAACGGCGCCCGAAGAACTGGACGCGGCGTTTAGCCATGAGGATCAGATCAAGGTGCTGGAGGACGAAATCGCTCGGCTGAAGGCCAATGTGCGGCGGATTCCCTTCATTGATGAAATAGACCTGCGCTACCGCCAGCACCTGAAGCAACCAAAACCGGCCACCAGCGCCGTCATGTTCTGCCTGATGGACGTTTCTGGCTCCATGACACAGATGCACAAGGACACCGCCAAGCGGTTTTTCATCCTGCTGTATCTGTTCCTGAAAAAGAATTACAAAAAAATCGACGTTGTGTTCATACGCCATCACACCAGCGCCAAGGAAGTAGATGAGGAAGAGTTTTTCTATTCCCGGGAAACAGGTGGCACCATTGTTTCCAGCGCCCTGAAGCTGATGCACAAGATCATCGAATCCCGCTATTCACCGGCAGAGTGGAACATTTATGCCGCCCAGGCGTCCGATGGCGACAACTGGAACGACGACTCCCCCGTGTGCGGCAAGCTGCTGACCGACAGCATTCTGCCCCTGGTGCAGTACTTCGCCTATGTGGAGATTACGCCCCAGGACCACCAGATGCTCTGGTACGAATACGAACGGGTGCAGGCGCGTTTCCCGGAGAGCTTTGCCCAGCAGCAGATTGCTGACCCCGGCGAGATCTACCCGGTGTTCCGTCAGCTTTTTGAGAGGAAAGTCGCATGAATGATGCCCTCGACCGTCCGAATGGACCAGACGTTGATAGCCTGGCAAACCGCGAACCGATATCCACCGGCTCGGAATGGACTTTCGAGCTGATCCGCAAATACGATGAGGAAATTGCGAAATGCGCGGCCGAATTCGGCCTGGATACCTACCCCAATCAGGTTGAAGTGATCAGCGCCGAGCAAATGATGGACGCTTACAGCTCCGTTGGGATGCCGGTCGGCTATAATCACTGGTCGTTTGGAAAACAGTTCCTCAGCACGTCCAAAGGCTATGAGCGCGGGCAAATGGGCCTGGCCTATGAAATAGTGATCAATTCCAACCCCTGCATTGCCTATCTGATGGAAGAGAACACGCTGCCCATGCAGGCGCTGGTGATAGCTCACGCCTGCTATGGCCACAACTCCTTCTTCAAAGGCAATTACCTGTTCCGCACCTGGACAGATGCCAGCGCCATTATCGACTATCTGGTGTTTGCCCGGAACTATGTTTCCGAATGCGAAGAGCGTTATGGCGTGGACGCGGTTGAAGAAATACTGGATTCCTGCCACGCGCTGATGAACTACGGCGTTGACCGCTACAAGCGGCCCGCTCCGATTTCTGCACTAAAGGAAGCGCAACGCCAGGAGGAACGGGAGGAATACCTGCAGCGTCGGGTGAATGATCTGTGGCGTACCATCCCGAAAAATGAGGAGGATGAAGATCCGGTAAAGCGTAAGAAACGCTACCCGGAAGAGCCCCAGGAAAACCTTCTCTACTTCATTGAGAAAAACGCGCCCCTGCTGGAAACCTGGCAACGGGAGATCATCCGGATTGTGCGCAAGCTGGCACAGTACTTCTATCCGCAGCGCCAGACGCAAGTGATGAATGAAGGCTGGGCCACTTTCTGGCACTACACCTTGCTGAACAGGATGTACGAGAAGGGCCTGGTGACTGATGGCTTTATGCTGGAGTTCCTGCAAAGCCACACCTCAGTGGTGTATCAGCCTCCGTTCAACAGCCCATGGTATTCCGGCATCAACCCTTACACCCTCGGGTTTTCTATCTTCATTGATCTGCGGCGAATCTGTGAGGCGCCTACCGACGAGGATCGCGAATGGTTTCCGGACATTGCCGGCACTAACTGGGTGGAAACTCTGCGTTTTGCCATGGCCAACTTCAAGGATGAGAGTTTTATCCAGCAGTTTCTGTCACCCAAAGTCATGCGGGATCTGAAACTGTTTGCCATTGAGGATGATGATCTGGAAGACAGTTACAAGGTAACCGCCATCCACGACGAGCCGGGTTACCGCGAACTGCGGGAGAAGCTGGCCCGCCAGTACAATCTCAGTTACCGGGAACCCAACATTCAGGTGTGGAACGTAGATGTGCGCGGCGACCGGTCGCTGATGCTGAGGCACGTCCTTGTAGATCGCGTGCCTCTGAGCAAAGATACGGATGAGGTTTTACGCCATGCATACAGGCTCTGGGGTTTTGATGTGCACCTGGAAAGCGTGGAAGACGGCTTTGTGGTGGAAGACTACCACTGCCCTGATTACCCCATAACCCCCTGAATCCAGTCAACTATCCATGGCACCATCAGGGCTGTCGCGAACGCGGATAAGGCCATCGCCAACCCGGAAAACGCCCCCATCCGGCTGCTAACCTGAAATGCCCGCGCGGTGCCTATACCATGGGCAGCAACGCCCATGGCAATACCTTTAGCGGTGTCGTCTTTTACGCCAACCCATTCAAACAGTTTGGTGCCTAATACGGCCCCGGTAATACCCGTAATCACCACCAGCACCGCAGTCAGCGACGGCAAACCTCCGATTTTCTCGGATATACCCATAGCGACAGGGGCGGTAGCCGATTTGGGCGCAAGGGACATCTGGATTTCCAGCGAGCCTCCCAAGAGCCGCGCCAGCAAAACAGAGCTGCCTGCCGCGATTCCAACGCCACAGATCAGCGATATAAGAACGGGCAGCCACAGTTGGCGCAATCTTGAAAACTGCTGGTAAAGCGGAACGGCCAAAGCCACAGTAGCTGGTCCGAGCAGGAAGTGAACAAACTGGCCGCCGGCAAAATAGTCATCGTAGGAGATGCCGGATGCCAACAGCAGAGCGATCAGCATCGCCACCGACGTAACCACAGGATTGGCAAGCGGGTTGGAGTTGGTTTTCAGATAAAACCGGTACGCCAATCCGTAGGCGACCAAGGTGCCCGTAAGGCCCAACAAAGGGGTAGCCGAAAGATATACCCAGATATCCTGTAAGCCAGGATTATTCATCACTATGCCCCTGCCCTGATGACGGCTTTACAAACCAGCGGCTGGTCTGCTGCATGATCAATGCTGTGGCCACCATAGTAATCACCGTGCTAAGGAGCAGAGCGAGTGTGATCGGCAACCATTCCTCCGCAATCCGGCCAAAGTGCGCCATCATGCCAACGCCGGCGGGAACAAAAAGCAATGAAAGATGGCTAAGCAATGCGGTGGAGGCCTGCTCAACCGATTCCGGAGCCCTGCCACGGACCATCATGGTGACAAACAGCATGACCATGCCGAGCACCGGCCCCGGAATCGGCACCCCCAGCAGGCGTACAATTATTTCCCCTGCCAGCTGATAGACAAGCAACAGGGTAATACCATTGAGGAAGAGCATGGTGCAGTTCTCCTGTTACTTCCCAATGCCAGGGCTGGCATTGGGAATAATATGCCGACCATACATGGCAAGCATAAACCCGATCGGGAACATCAGAACTCCGTATACAGCAGCAGGTATGGACATGGAGCTGGATTCCAGCAGCGTTAGCGTAACCATCAGAGCAATGGTACCGTTTTTGACTCCCAGCTCTACCGCCACGGCAAGGGACTCTCTCTGAGTCAGCCCGGCGACACGACCGGCAAGTAAGCCAATAAAAATACCCGCCGCGTTCAACAGAATGGTTGCCGGCCCCGCCTGCTTCAGCAGCTCCCAGATCTGATCGCGAACACCGTAAACGAGCACGGCTATTAACAGGGCGAGTACAACACCGCCGAACACGCTGACAATGCCCTCCGCTTTGCGCGCTACCTCAGGTTTGCGGGCTCGCACCAGCATGCCGATCGTCACAGGAAAGAGCACGATGCCAATCAGCATCCCGATGGTTTTCCATACCGGCAGCACAATATTCTCTTCGGTACCCATGTAGAACTGAAGAGCGATATTGGCAAACAACGGCAAGGTGAGGATGGTGATCAGGCTGGCACTAACTGTCAGCACAATAGACAGCGCAATGTTACCCCGCGCAAGCAGCACAAACAGGTTGGAGGTTGTGCCTCCGGGGCATGCCGCAATGATCACCAGACCAACCGCAATAGCCGGCGGCACTGCCAGCGCAGACGCCAGCGCAAAAGCTACCAGAGGCATCAGAAAAATCTGGGCCACGGTACCGACAATGAGACCTTTGGGATAGACCGCCACCTGACGAAAATCACGAACGGTCAGCGTCATACCAATGCCAATCATGATAATAAACAGTGCGATCGGCAGTCCTGCCGAGATAAGCGGGCTGGATTCCACAGTGCCTCCGAATGTCTTTGTTTTTATTAATTCATTGTTTTGAAAGTACCACAGGCGGCCGGCTTTCGGGAGTCTGAAAATAACAAGTCAGCGGAACCATCGATACCTGAAGTTGTTCTATTTTTTTTACATCGGAGATCGTCTGCAAAGACAGTAACCCGTATACTTGCATCCAACAATTAAAAGACCCATTTTCACGCCCGGACAGGGCAGAGGTGAACACGGAATGAAACGCCTGGGAACACTGGATGCCTCGTGGCTGGCCGTAGAATCTGAAGATACACCGATGCATGTGGGCAACATGCAGATCTTTTCATTGCCGGAAGGCGCCCCCGATACTTTCTTGCGTGACATGGTCATCAGCATGAAGGAAACCGGGGACATCGCCCCACCCTGGTGTTACAAACTGGCATGGTCCGGTTTTCTGGGCCGGCTGCTGGCACCGTCCTGGAAAGTCGACAAGGATATCGATCTGGATTACCACGTGCGCCATTCTGCACTACCCAAACCGGGTGGTGAGCGGGAACTCGGCATTCTGGTCTCCCGCCTGCATTCCAACCCTCTGGATTTCGCCAGACCACTCTGGGAGTGCCACGTTATTGAGGGGCTGGAGAACAACCGCTTTGCGCTCTATACCAAGATGCACCACTCGATGATTGATGGCATCAGTGGCGTACGTCTGTTGCAACGGGTTCTCAGTACCGATCCAAAAGAGCGGGACATGTTGCCGCCTTGGTCGATGAGGCCAGAACGCCGGCGGGGCAACAAAGCCGATTCAGAAGCAAGCATTCCTGCCGCATTCTCTCAGGCCCTGGAAGCGCTCAAGCTGCAGGCCGATATGGCCCCTACACTATGGCGGGCGGGCACCCGACTCGTGCACTCGGCGCGCCACCCCGAAGATGGCCTGACCCCACCCTTCAAAGGGCCGGTTTCGAAGATCAATCATCGCGTTACCGGCCAGCGTCGATTTGCCACGCAGCATTACCAGCTTGATCGCATTAAAGAGCTGGCCCACGCATCCGGCTCTTCACTGAATGATATCGTACTTTATCTGTGCGGTACGGCGCTGCGACGCTTCCTGCTGGAGCAGGATGATCTTCCGGATACCCCGCTGACCGCCGGCATCCCGGTAAATATCCGCCCGGCGGATGATCAGGGCACGGGCACCCAGATAAGCTTCATGATCGCCTCGCTTGCCACAAATGAGGCTGATCCTCTTACACGGCTGCAGAGCATAAAATCGTCCAGCCGACGGGCAAAAGAGCACCTGCAGAAGCTTCCAAAAAGTGCCCTTAATCAGTACACCATGCTGCTGATGTCGCCTTATATCCTGCAGCTTATGTCGGGCCTTGGTGGGCGAATGCGCCCTGTTTTCAACGTGACCATTTCCAATGTTCCGGGCCCTCAGCAGACGCTGTATTACGAAGGCGCCAGGCTGGAGGCCATGTATCCGCTTTCGTTGATTGCTCACGGCGGCGCCCTTAACATCACCTGCCTGAGCTATGCGGGATCACTGAATTTCGGGTTTACCGGCTGCCGGGACACCTTGCCGAGCATGCAGAAACTGGCGGTGTTTACTGGGGAAGCTCTGGATGATCTGGAAAAACTGATCCTTCCACCCAAACCCAAGCCTAAGCCCAAACCCAAGAAAACGCCGGCCAGCAAAAGCGGGAAGGTCTGACAGGCGGCATCTCTGTTCTCTGGAGCGCCTTTCGCCCCAGTGCGCCGCACCAACTTACTGGTTCTTCAAATTTCACCGGTAAAAAATGGGTGCACGTGCTGAATGGGCATTTGAACTACCAGGTCGAGCATCATGTTTTCCCCGATCTGCCCGCACACCGCTATCCAGAGATTTCCGAAAAGGTTCAGGCGATCTGGAGCAGTCTTAATAGATGCGGCTTGTGCTGTTCTTTCACGACGTCTTTCAAAGTGTACTTATCGAGTACTGAAACGAATGCCTGCAAGGCTTCTCCGAAAATGGGCTTAAGACCACAAACCGGGGTGATTTTGCAGGCGTTTTTAGAGGAATAACATTCAACGATACTAAGATCATGCTCGGTCTCGCGCACCAGCACACCCACGTTGATGTCTTCCGGCGCCATATGCAGTCTCATACCGCCTTTTTTACCTCTGACCGTCTCGATATATCCTTTCTTGTTGAGCTGGTGTACCACCTTCATCAGATGATTCTTGGAGATATCGTAGCTGTCGGCAATTTCCTGAATTGTCGTCAGGCGATCACCCTGCACCGCCAGGTAGATCAGCACACGCAGTGAATAATCGGTGTAGCGGGTAATGTGCATTCAACACTCCGGTTGTTCAGTCAAAGCGGTCAGTACGTCGGGCTGGTCAGCAAATAGCCTGCCATGCTAGCCAGAAAAACCCCTAGACGGCCAGTACCGTCCCAGCGAATCCTGTGGATATGTACGCAAGAACTCTGAAACCGGTTTTATCGGATCGCGCAGCTATAGTGAGCACATCAGCACTGCTCAATCGTTCCTTCATTCTACCGCTAATCAGTGAAAAGGTCTCCCGAGACGACTTAAAAACACCAGCCGTGCGACACAGAAAACTTTGATACCAACCACTGAAAACCGGCAGACTTACCCCGCGAGGGGTATCGGATTCGCGGTTTGATTCTGCGATACTTGGGCTATAATCAATCCGTAAACGCGCATTCAGCAGTTACAGGAAGGAAATCGATGTCTCAGAGCAAGCTGACAGACCGATTTGGCAGAACCGTCAACTACGTGCGCCTGTCCGTTACCGACCGCTGCGACTTCCGTTGCGTTTATTGCATGGCGGAGGAGATGACCTTCCTGCCGCGGCAACAGGTTCTGACGCTTGAGGAAATCGCCCGCGTGGCCAGAACCTTTGTCTCCCTGGGCACGGAAAAAATCCGCCTCACCGGCGGGGAGCCGCTGGTTCGCAGAGACATCCTTGAGCTGGTTCGTGAGATAGGCACCTACGGTCTGCGTGACTTTGCCATGACCACCAATGGCAGCCAGTTACCCTCAATGGCGGAGCCACTGCGCAAAGCAGGCCTGAAGCGCCTCAATATCAGCCTGGATTCCCTGGATCCGGAAAAGTTTGCGAGCATTACCCGCACCGGGAAACTGTCCCGGGTACTCGATGGCATAGACGCCGCCAGAGAAGCCGGGTTCCAGGGCATCAAACTGAATACCGTGGTGATGAAAGGCGGGAATGATCACGAAGTCCCCGACCTGATCGAGTTTGCCCGTAAGAAAAACGTCGACATTACGTTCATTGAAGAAATGCCTCTGGGTGACGTTTCCGAGCACGATCGTGCGCAAACTCTGTGCACCAGCGATGAAGTGCGCGACATTGTCCGCCAGTACCATGATCTGGTTCCCACGCCGGAAGATTCCGGTGGCCCGGCCCGTTACTACCGGATGTCAGACAGCGGCATCAAGGTAGGCTTTATTTCCCCCCACTCTCACAACTTCTGCTCCACCTGCAATCGGGTAAGAGTAACCGTCGAGGGCAGATTGCTGCTTTGCTTGGGCAACGAACACTCTGTCGACCTGCGCCGGGTTCTGCGCGGCTATCCGGTAACCAACGATAAACTCCGGCAAACCATTATCGATTCCATGGACCTGAAGCCGGAGCGCCATCATTTCTCCACCAATGGCGAGGTCCAGATCCTGCGCTTCATGAATATGACGGGGGGCTGAGTTTTACCCTCGCAATTCGTCAACCTTTGACACCCGTCATTGCGCTGGTTTGATCAATCGTTAAGCATTAAGCTCTTATATCCACTAACAATAAGAATGAGCTGATAGCGAGCCATGCATACCTACAAGACTGAAGTCGTTGTGATTGGCGCGGGCCTTGCCGGGATAGCAACGGCTCTGGAACTGCTTGATCTCAACGTGCCGGTAGTGCTGCTGGACGGTGCTCCTGGAGGCAAACCCGGGGGCCAGGCCAACGAAGCCTTCGGCGGTATGCTGCTGAGCAACACGGCCGAGCAGGCCCGCAACAAGATCAAGGATTCCCCCGAGTTACTGCTTGCTGACTGGCACAATGCAGCCTGCTTCGGCGACGATGATCATTGGCCCAGACTCTGGGCCGAACTCTATGCGGAACAGAACCGGCCCATGATCTACGATTGGCTGAGACAACGCGGCATCCGTTTTTTCCCGTCCGTGCAGTGGGTTGAACGAGGCCTGTACGGCAAAGGCAACAGTGTTCCCCGCTATCATATTGCCTGGGGCTGTGGCCGGGGCGTAGTGCAAACACTGTTGCAGCAGCTGGAAGCCCATCCGAACCGAAACCGGCTTACCTTCCTCAATGGCCACCGAGTTAACACTCTGAGCCTGAGTGATGGGCAGATCACCGGCTGCCAGGGCAATATCAGTAACGAACAGTTGGAAAAACAGAGCAGTGGCGTTTTTTCCGTTTCCGCCACCCACACAGTCGTCTGCACCGGAGGGATCAATGGCAACCTGGAAAAAGTACGCCAGCACTGGGATCCCTGCTACGGCCCCGCGCCGGAAAACCTTCTCAGCGGCGCCAGCCCGGATGCGGATGGCGCCATGCACGATGAAGTCGCCAGAGCGGGCGGCCAGGTCGTTAATCTCAACCAGATGTGGAATTACGCTGCGGGCATCCGCCACCCGGAACCGGCTTTCCCTGACCAGGGTCTCAGCCTGATACCTCCCCGCTCGGCGCTCTGGATGGATCGCCATGGCCGTCGTATCGGCCCCATGCCGCTGATTACCGGTTTCGATACACACGACCTTTGCAAGCAGGTAGGCAACCTGCCCGGGCAGATCTCCTGGCAGGTGATGAACTACCGGATTGCGGTGCGGGAACTGGCCGTGTCGGGCACCGACACCAACCCGGACTTCCGTGACGGTAAACTGCTCCGAGTGGTCTGGAACAGCTTGCGCGGCGGCGACCCGGCGCTGATGGACTGGCTCATTGAACGGTGCCCGGACGTTGTCAGTGCAAACACCCCCGAAGAGCTAGCCGGGAAAATGAATCAGGTTGCCGGTAATAATGATGTTCAGACCGAAGACATGATTCGCGATATCCATACCTATGACAGCAACATAGCCCGGGGTAAACGACTGCAGAATGACGACCAGATACGCCGGCTCATTCAGCTTCGGAACTGGCTGCCAGACCGGTTTCGCACCTGCAATCTGCAGCCCATACTCGACCCGGCCGCAGGCCCGCTGATCGCCATTCGCGAGCAGCTGATCAGTCGGAAAAGCATGGGAGGCATGCAGACAGATACCCATTCCCGCGTTCTCGACCAGGCCGGAGCAGCCATTCCCGGGCTTTACGCTGCGGGCGAGGCTACCGGGTTTGGTGGCGGTGGAATCTCCGGCATAAGGTCTCTGGAGGGGACATTTCTGTCCAACTGTATTCTCAATGGCCGGCGAGCTGCACAAAGCATTGCCGACCGGCTTTAACGCTGCAGTGCATTGAATAGCCGCACTGCAATAATTTCTATATATCCACAATAATAATTGTCAGGGCATATCCATGAAAAAGACCGGCGCTACTCTCGTTCGTCATGCACTGGAACAACTCGGCATACGCCGCACGTTTGGCATTCCGGGCGTGCACACCACCGAAATCTATGACGAGCTGAACCGCTCCGAAAGCATCGAACCAACGCTTGTTACCCATGAGGGTGGCGGTGCTTTCATGGCGGATGCCGTAAGCCGCACCGGTGCCGAGCTGGGCACCATGCTGATTGTACCCGCCGCAGGCGCTACCCACGCAGCGAGCGGCATCGGCGAAGCCGGCATTGATGGCATACCCATGCTGATTATTTCCGGAGGGATTCATTCGGAGTCGGGGCACCGGTATCAGCTTCATGAGATGGATCAACACACCCTGCTCAAGCCGATCACCAAGAAAACCTGGCGTATTACCAGCCACCGCGAAATCATACCCACGCTGTATGAGGCCTATGACATCGCAATGGGTGGTGAGCCGGGACCGGTGTTTATCGAAATCCCGGTCAACATCAGTAACTTTCTGGGCGACGTTGACGATATGCCGCTCTATGAGGCCCCGCCTGCGCCCAAGCAGCCGGAACAGGCTCTGGTTGATGCAGCAGCCCAGGCGCTGGTGCAGGCAAAAAAACCGGGCATTTTTGCTGGTTGGGGCGCGGTCGATGCACAGGCAGACCTGATTGAACTGGCAGAGCTTCTGGACGCACCGGTTTCAACAACACTTCAGGGGCTCAGCGCCTTCCCGGGCAATCACCCACTGCATACTGGAATGGGAATGGGCAACTATGCAGTGCCCGCAGCGACCAATGCCTTTGCCCAGATAGATTGCCTGCTGGCGATCGGCACAAGGTTCTCGGAAATCCCTACCGGCAGCTATGGCATCAATCCTCCTGAGAGCCTGATCCACCTGGACATCAACCCCGAGGTTTTCAGCGCCAATTACCCTGCCAGCCATACGATCCAGGGAGACGCGAGACTGACCGTGCCGGCGCTCCTGAAAGCCGTAAAAGCACTGAACCCCACACCGGCCAATACCGGCATTCAAGAACAGATTGCCAACGACAAAGCCGCATACAAAAAAGAGTGGCGGGACCACGACAGCGGCGACCGGGTGAATCCTGAGCTGTTTTTCAGCCACCTGCGGGAACGCCTGAACGACGATGCGATTATTGTCGCTGACGATGGCAACCATACGTTTCTGGTAGCGGAGCTCATGCCCATACTGGGTGCCCGAAATTACATGTCACCCAGCGATTTCAATGCCATGGGTTACTGTGTTCCCGGTGCTATCGGTGCCAAACTGGCCAACCCCAAGCGTCAGGTGGTGGGTATTGTGGGCGACGGCGCATTGCTGATGACTGGCATGGAGCTGGTAACAGCCGCACGCCTGCAAGTCGGGGTGATGATTTTCGTGTTCAATGATGGCGAGCTGTCACAGATTGCCCAGGCCCAGCAGATTCCCTACAACCAGAAAACCTGCACGGTGCTCGGTACAATGGATTATGAGGCCTTTGCCAAGGCCTGTGGCGTTGAGTTCGTTTCCCTGGCGGGAAATCAGAATATTTCTGAGAGCATGGAGACCGCACTGCAGAAGTCGGCCGCCGGTCGGCCTGTTCTGGTGGATGTGCGCATTGATTACTCCAAATCGACCCGGTTTACCAAGGGTGTCGTGAAGACCAACCTTGGCCGGATGGCGACCCGGGACAAGGTGCGGATTGTGGGGCGGGCTCTTTGGCGGAAGGTGCGACCTTAACCTAAGCTGATGGCGATTCCGCTCTTATCCAGAGGCAGGTAGTTGCTGACATGCCCCAGGCGGATTGACTCCACCATCATCGTCATCGGCTGCTGCGCTTCATCTGAAGACGGCGGAGTGCCCGCTCTGCCGGACATGGCGGCAACGAACACGACATCCCATGACTGGCCGGTGCTGCGCGACTCTTCAACCAACAAGGAAAATTCCGGGACTTCGACCGGGGTCTTGTCGACACAGATTACCGGGGTAAGCGCACCACCCTCGCCCTGTTCGAACGCAGCTTTTTCGTATGCGGAGGCATTATCCGGCAGTTCGGCACGGCAAAAAACGAACAGCAGGCGCTGAGGCTCATGCTCGCTTTTGGTTGCTTTGATCAGATCACTGTAACTGCTAATCATGAGCGCAATATCCTTGGTAATGGCGGGCCGGCGCTGGTTACGCCTGGCGGGCGATCAGTAACTGCTTCATCTGGGCTAAAAGTCAGCCAGCTTACTGGCTGATTTCGATCAATCGCCTGGGGTCGGAGATGAACAACTTGCTGCAATTGACACGCACCAGCCCGTTGGACTTGAGATCCGCCAGAATCCGGGAAAAGGTTTCCGGCTGCATCGCCAGCCTGGATGCAACCAGGCACTTGGGCAGAGGCAGCTCAACTTCCCCACCTTCTGAAGCACCGTTAGGCAGCAGATCAATCAGATACCGAATCAGCCGGTCACGGGCATTCTGAACAGTCATGATTTCAAGGTCATGGAACCTGGAAACAGCGCGCATGGCATAGTGCCGGAGCGCTGCATGAGCGTATTCCGGGTTGCTTTCCAGCATATCCTGGTACGCTTTGACAGGAATCATCAGGACTTCACTGGATTTCAGAGCTTCGGCGTAGCAGGCGTAACGGGCAGGATCTGCATAGATCATCACCTCCGCAAAACAGTCACCGGACGCAATGCTATCAAGCGTACGGTCAATCCCGGAGGAGTCCAGTCGGTATAGCCGCAGACGGCCGGATATGACAAAAAAGAAGTGATGGGCGGGCATATCCTGCCGGTAGAGCAACTGATGATGCCCAAGACGAAGGCGACGAGACTGCAGAATGAGGCTCTGCAGGTCTGAGTCACGGAGCGTATTGAAAAGGGCATGGCTGCGCAGCGGCTCCAGCCCGTTTTCATCGTCAGTCAGCGTATTAATAGCCACCAGAACCGGTTTGGCGTAGCGGGTTTCCGCAGATTGCATCGCCACCATTGTTTTATCCTCTTTCATATCATGCATTCAAAATCATGTTTTATTATACTAGGAGGATGCTCTCGAAAAATCGCTCCCCCCATAGGGGTAGAGCGGAGTTTAACTTTGACAAACTGGCCTATATCAATAGTTTGCATTGCTATCAATATTCCAGCTATCACGTTCAGATCAGCGCAAAATACTTACTGCATTAACGGTGAGTCCGGTATCTCAAGATCGACACCTCTAACACCCGTCTCAGCTGCCAACACCTGCAGGTACTGACGGAATGCACGCCGGGTAACGCTCTCACTCAGATACTGGCGGATTTTCGGTTTTACATGCTCATAAGGCAGCTGCTCGCCATCGATACGCTGATCCACGCGCACAATGTGCCAGCCATAGCGGCTTTCGATCAGTTCCGGATTAAGGCCTTCCTTAAGCGTAAGAACCGGCCGCTCAAACTCCTCGACCGTCTGCCCTTTGCTGATCTGGCCGAGGCTGCCGCCCTGATGGCGTGACTCACAGGCAGAATATTGCTTGGCGAGCGGTGCAAACTGGGCACGACCTTCGAGCAGGGAGAAAAGCAACTGTTGTCCAACCTCTTCCTGGCGCATGCGCTCCTGCACATCGTCCGGCGCGGCGGCCAGCAGAATGTGGCTGACAGCCATCAGCGTCGGACTACGGAAACGGCCCGGATTTGACGCATGGAAACGCTCACAGTCCTCGTCGCTCGGTTCCGGCACATCAAGTTCCAACTCCAGCACCCGGGCAATAGCGGCTTCTTCATCCAGTTCTTCCGGCAGCTTCAGGGCCTGAGCCTGCTGCAGCAGAAGTTCACGGATGACAAGACATTTAGCAGCCTCATGCCAGGCTTCAGCGACTTCTTCGGCCGGATGGTGCTGCATTTCCCGCGCGATATCCTCTTCGGATATCAGGGTTTCACCCACGGAAACTGGCGGAAACTGGTTTCTGGGCTTTTCGGCTTCACCGGTGGGGATCAGTTGCATGGTAAGTCTCCGTAAATGTTTTCATTGCCCCCTCTCCCCGGCTCTCTCCCGCGAGGGGAGAGGGAGCGTTTTTCTATCACGCCCGCTTGCGCACCACCTGGTACTTCCGTCCGAAATACTCCAGCGGTACACTCAGCATGTGCACCAGACGAGTGAACGGGAAGAGTACAAAGATCGTCAGGCCCAGGAACATATGGAGCTTGTAGATCCAATGCACGCCTGTCATGTACTCAGCTGCTCCGCCCTGGAAGGTAAAGATACTCTGCGCCCAACTTGCCAGTTTCATCATAGTGCCGCCGTCAAGGTGGCCCAGCGTTGGCAGAATGGTCGCCAGCCCCAACACTACCTGAACCATCAGAACGACAATGATCATGTTGTCGGCAAAGGTGCTGCTGGCTTTGACCCTTGGATCCGTCAGCCGGCGATGAGCCAGCATGACTCCGCCAATCAGACACATCACCCCGGCAATACCACCGACCACAATCGCCATCACCTGTTTAGTGCCTGCACTCATGAACGGTTCGTACATAAAGTGCGGCGTCAACAGGCCAACCAGATGGCCAAAGAAAATCACCAGAATACCCACATGGAACAGCACACTGGCCAGCACCATGTTTTTCTTGCGCAGCATCTGGCTGGATTGGGCTCTCCAGGTGAACTGCCCGTGGTCGTATCGTGCCCAGGTGCCAACAAACAGCACCACCAGAGCGATGTACGGATAAATCCCGAAAATCAGTGTGTTCAGATAAGACATCATCTTGGTCTCCTCCTGCGCCGTCAGGCGTCTCTCGCGGCGGTACGCGCCTGAGCGGGCGTTACATCCGTCATCAGATGATCACTGAGGTGAATGGTCTGGGTTTGCTCCAGCTCGCGGCGCCGCTGTCCAACAACGCCACCAGTGCTGCAGGAGCTGCCCTGATCATCCACAAACTTCACCATTTCTTCTTCCCAGACCTTATCCAGTGCCTCGGCCGTATCGTCACGCTCTTCCGACGCGACAATCTGGGCGAGCTCCTGACGATCCGTGGCCCGGCCAGACAGCTCCAACAGCGAATCCATCGCTACATGGTAAAAGCTCTCGCGCTGGTAAAGCCGCTCACCGAGAAGGGCAAGAATGTGGTGGATATCTTCCAGCCAGTTCTCGATTTCATCCCAAGGACGGGTCGACAGATACTCCAGGAACAGCGGCAGGTAATCCGGCAGTTCCTTGGCGTCAATTTCCAGCCCGTTAGCGCGGTACTGCTCCATCAGGTCGACCATTGCCTGGCCGCGATCGCGGGATTCACCGTGTACGTGTTCAAACAACAGCAAGGAGGTCGCGCGGCCTTTGTCGAAAGTGCCCGTGTAGGCCTCTTCGAGGTCCAGCAGGTCACCGTCACACAGGCGGTCGATACACTGGAGCAGTTGCTCCTTGTTCTTCCGTGGCAGCCGACTGTCCTCCAGAACAGCGGCAACCATGGCGTCTTTGGAGGCCTGAAGTTCGGCGGAGGGATACTCCAGAATCCGTGCCAGTACTTTTAATAGTTTCATAGAGGCCTCCTTATTCCTGCAGCTGTTTCGGGTCGATCTGCTTCACCGTGGTCAGCTTCTGCACCATGGTGGAGGTGTTTTTACGACCGCCAAACATGCTGAATTCGCTATCACCACCGCTGCAACCGTCGCCGAAGCTGAAGCCACAACCACCGCGTTCAGCATATGCGTCAGGGAACGCTTCTTTCGCGAGCTCACGATGGCCGGTAGGAATCACGAATCGATCTTCGTAGTTGGCAATGGCCAGGTAGCGGTACATTTCATCCGCCTGGGCTTTGGTCAGGCCGACTTCTTCCAGCGCCCGCAAGTCTTCCACGCCGTCTACGGTTTCCGCACGCTTGTACAAGCGCATGGCCATAATGCGTTTGAGCGCACGTACGATGGGCTTTTCGTCACCGGCAGTGAGCAGGTTGGCCAGGTACTTCACCGGAATGCGCAGGCTTTCGATTTTCGGCAGTACGCCGTCGAATTCCACCTGGCCGGCTTCCGCGGCTGACTGAATCGGGCTCAGGGGCGGCACGTACCAAACCATAGGCAATGTACGGTATTCCGGGTGCAGCGGCAGAGCCAGCTTCCAGTCCACGGCCATCTTGTAAACCGGGCTCCGCTGAGCAGCCTCGATTACGTTCATCGGCACGCCATCTTTCGTTGCCTGCTCGATCACTTTCGGATCAAACGGGTCCAGGAAGATTTCCAGCTGCTTCTCGTAAAGCTCGTGTTCGCCCGGAGTGCTGGCCACTTCTTCGATGCGGTCGGCATCGTAAAGCAGCACGCCCAGATACCGGATACGGCCTACGCACGTCTCGGAGCAAACGGTCGGCATACCGGCTTCAATGCGCGGGTAGCAGAAGATGCACTTTTCAGACTTGCCAGTTTTCCAGTTAAAGTAGATTTTCTTGTACGGACAGCCGGATACACACATCCGCCAGCCACGACACTTGTCCTGGTCGATCAGCACGATTCCGTCTTCTTCCCGCTTGTAGATGGCGCCGCTCGGGCAGCTCGCCACACAAGTGGGGTTCAGACAGTGCTCGCACAGACGCGGCAGGTACATCATGAACGTGCTTTCGAACTGGCCGTAGATATCGGCTTGTATCTGGTCGAAGTTTTTGTCCTTGCGACGCTTGGCGAACTCGGTACCCAGAATTTCTTCCCAGTTCGGGCCCCACTCGATTTTGTCCATACGTTTGCCGGAGATCAGCGAGCGCGGCCGTGCAACCGGCTGATGCTTGCTATCGCCAGCGGTGTGCAGGTGCTGATAGTCGAAATCGAACGGCTCGTAGTAGTCGTCAATTTCCGGTAGGTCCGGGTTGGCAAAAATATTCGCCAGCACCCGGAAGCGGCCACCTATACGGGGGCGAATCTTGCCGCTGGCCTCACGCATCCAGCCGCCTTTCCACTTGTCCTGGTTCTCCCATTCTTTCGGGTAGCCAATACCGGGTTTGGTTTCGACGTTGTTGAACCAGGCGTACTCCATGCCCTCACGGCTGGTCCATACGTTTTTACAAGTCACTGAACAGGTGTGGCAACCAATGCACTTGTCCAGGTTCAGCACCATGCCTACTTGGGAACGGATTTTCATTTCACACTCTCCTGAACAGTGTCGCTGCCCTCGCCATCAAGCCAGTCAACGTTCTTCATTTTGCGCACCACCACAAACTCGTCGCGGTTGGAACCCACGGTGCCGTAGTAGTTGAAGCCGTATGAGTACTGGGCATAGCCACCAATCATATGGGTGGGCTTTGGGCACGCCCGGGTAACCGAGTTGTGAATACCACCGCGGCTGCCGGTAATTTCCGAGCCGGGAACGTTCACCGTGCGCTCCTGGGCGTGATACATCATCACCATGCCAGGCATCACCCGCTGGCTAACCACCGCCCGCGCTGACAAAGATCCGTTGGCGTTGAACACCTCAATCCAATCGTTGTCTTCCACACCTATATCGCGGGCGTCGTCTTCGCTCAGCCATACAATGGGGCCGCCACGAGCCAGGGTCAGCATCAGCAGGTTGTCGGTATAGGTGCTGTGAATCCCCCACTTCTGGTGCGGCGTAAGGAAGTTCAGCGCCTTCTCCGGGTTGCCGTTAGGCTTGGCGTTCAGCAGCGGTGCAGCCGCTTTGGTATTGATGGGCGGGCGATACACCAGCAGGCTTTCGCCAAAGGCGCGCATCCACTCGTGGTCTTGATAGAACTGCTGGCGACCCGTCAGCGTGCGCCAGGGAATCAGCTCGTGCACGTTGGTGTAGCCGGCGCTGTAGGACACATGCTCGTCTTCCAGACCAGACCAGGTCGGGCTGGAGATGATTTTGCGCGGCTGCGCCACTATATCGCGGAAGCGGATTTTTTCGTCTTCCTTGTTCAATGCCAAGTGTGTGTGATCCAGCCCGGTGAATTCAGACAGCGCCGCCCAAGCCTTAACAGCAACCTGTCCGTTGGTTTCCGGAGCCAGGCTCAGAATCACCTCGCACGCATCAATGGCCGTGTCAATCTTCGGCCGGCCCGCGTTGGCGCCGTCAAGGTGTTTGTGATTCAGGTCACCCAGGAACGTGACTTCTTTTTCAGTGTTCCAGTTGATGCCCTTGCCACCGTTACCCAGCTTGTCCATCAAGGGCCCAAGCGACGTAAAACGCGCGTAGGTGTTCGGGTAGTCGCGTTCAACCGTCATGAAGTTGGGCGCGGTTTTACCCGGAATCAGCTCGCACTCGCCTCTTTTCCAGTCTTTCACATCAAACGGCTGGCCCAGTTCGGCGGGTGCGTCGTGCAACAACGGCACTGTAACCACGTCTTTCTGGACACCCAGATGGCCTTCAGACGCCTTGGAGAACGCCTTGGCAATGCCTTTGTAGATTTCCCAGTCGCTGCGGGATTCCCACGCCGGATCGGTGGCGGCAGTCAGCGGGTGAATGAACGGGTGCATGTCTGAGGTATTCAGGTCGTCTTTTTCATACCAGGTAGCGGTAGGTAACACGATGTCGGAATACAGGCAGGTGGTGGACATGCGGAAGTCCAGAGTCACCAGCAGATCCAGCTTGCCTTCGGGCGCTTTGTCGTGCCATTTCACTTCCTGCGGCTTCACGCCACCATCGTGACCCAGGTCTTTACCCTGCAAACCACTCGTAGTACCCAACAGGTACTTCAGCATGTACTCGTGGCCCTTACCGGAGGAACCCAGCAGGTTAGAGCGCCAGATGAACATATTACGCGGATGGTTTTCCGGGGCTTCCGGATCTTCCGAGGCAAACGCCAGTGAGCCGTCCTTCAAGGACTGGGTTACGTACGCTGGCACGTCCATACCGGCGATTTCAGCTTCGGCGGCAATGCCCAGCGGGTTACGGTTAAACTGCGGCGCAGACGGCAACCAGCCCATACGCTCGGCGCGGACGTTGTAGTCAATAAGGCTGCCGCTAAATTTGGACTTGTCCGCCAGCGGCGACAAGATCTCGCTTACATCCAGCTTCTCGTAGCGCCACTGGCCCGAGTGGGCATAGAAAAACGAGGTTCCGTTCATCTGGCGTGGCGGGCGCTGCCAATCCAAGCCAAATGCCAGCGGCTGCCAGCCGGTTTGCGGGCGCAGTTTTTCCTGACCAACATAGTGCGCCCAACCGCCACCACTCTGGCCTACGCAGCCACACATGACCAGCATGTTGATCAGCGCGCGGTAGTTCATGTCCATGTGGTACCAGTGGTTCATACCGGCACCCACGATGATCATGGAGCGACCATTGGTTTTGTGAGCAGTTTCAGCGAACTCACGGGCAATGCGCGTCACTTTGTGCGCGGGTACGCCGGTAATTTTTTCCTGCCAGGCCGGGGTGTAAGGTTTGATCTGCTCGTAGTCGGTCGCGCCGTCGTCTTCACCCAGGCCACGGCTGATGCCGTAGTTGGCAATCATCAGGTCGTACACGGTCACGACTAAGGCTTTGTCGCCGTCTGCCAGTTCAATTTTTCGGCTGCCCAGTTTGTGGGTCAGGGTGTCACTGATCTCAACAGACTTGAAGTGGTCGTGCTTGATGCCACCAAAATACGGGAAGGCAACGTCCACAATTTCGTCGTGCTTTTCAACCATCGACAGCTGCAGATTCACGTCTTCTTTTTTCGCAGTCTGTTTCAGGTTCCACTTGCCCTTTTCACCCCAGCGGTAACCGATAGAACCGTTTGGCGCGGTCAACTGGTTGGTGGTTTCGTCAATGGCAATGGTTTTCCATTCCGGGTTATTTTCTTCACCCAAACCACCCACCAAGTCGCTGGCGCGCAGGAACCGGCCGGGCACATAACGGCCGTCTTCCATTTTGTCGAGCTTCACCAGGTACGGCATATCGGTGTAACGGCGCACGTAGTCGGTGAAGTAGGCACTGGGGTTATCAACGTGGAATTCTTTCAGAATGACGTGGCCCATGGCCATACCCAGCGCGGCATCGGTGCCCTGTTTGGGGTTCAGCCACTCATCTGACAGCTTGGCAACTTCGGCGTAATCCGGAGTGATGGCAACGGTTTTGGTGCCTTTGTAGCGCACTTCGGTAAAGAAGTGGGCATCCGGGGTACGGGTCTGCGGAACGTTGGAGCCCCAGGCAATGATGTAGCTGGAGTTGTACCAGTCTGCGGATTCGGGAACGTCGGTCTGCTCGCCCCAGGTTTGCGGGGAAGCCGGCGGCAGGTCGCAGTACCAGTCGTAGAAGCTCAGGCACGTGCCGCCAATCAGCGACAGATAACGACTACCTGCGGCGTAAGACACCATGGACATCGCAGGAATTGGCGAGAAGCCGATGATGCGGTCCGGGCCGTGCTTTTTGGCAGTGTAAACGTTAGACGCAGCAATCAGTTCGTTAACTTCGTTCCAGTCGGAACGCACAAAACCGCCCATACCGCGGCGGGGTTTGTACTCTGCGGTTTTCTTCGGATCTTCCACAATGGAAGCCCAGGCATCTACCGGATCATTGAACTGAATGCGGGCGGCGCGCCAGAGCTGCATCAGATGCTTACGCATCAGCGGGTATTTCAGGCGGTTGGCGCTGTACATATACCAGGAATAGCTGGCGCCTCGGGGGCAGCCACGGGGCTCATGGTTAGGCAGATCCGGACGGGTACGGGGGTAGTCGGTTTGCTGGGTTTCCCAGGTGACCAAGCCATTCTTGACGTAGATCTTCCAGCTGCAGGAGCCAGTGCAGTTTACGCCGTGAGTTGAACGCACAACTTTGTCGTGCTGCCAGCGCTGGCGGTAGCCGTCTTCCCAGTCACGATTTACATCGTGGGTTTCGCCGTGGCCGTTCGCGAACGATTCGCGCTTTTTGCTGAAGTAGCTCAGCTTGTCGATCAAATGACTCATGGTCTATCTCTCCATCTGCCCGTCTACCGGATCGTTTTCCGATTTGAGACCATTGTGTGGGAGAACAACCCTGAAATCTGCGTGGTTACTACCACATAACCCGCCTCTACCACTGAGGGGGTATGGGCTTATATCCCAGGTTGGAGAAGTGCCAGGCGTTCGTGGCAACGACTGAAGCGGGCGAACAGGAACTGGCAGAGGCCAAGCAGCAGAAACAGGATCATGAACACAGCACTGCGGACACCCAGCCAGTGATTTACTGCGCCGAAAATAACCGGCAACAGGAAAGCCACAGAACAGGCGCAGACCAGAAGCAACCCGGCAACAAACGCTATATTCTGACGGCTTTCAATAATGACCATCCTCTGCAGAGAGCCCATGGCACACCCAAGGGCCATTCCGAGCACCACCACAAAGATACTTTCTACGTTCATGGGCAAAGCAAACTCGACCTTGATGGTTGTTTCCACACCTCGAATGAACAGCGTCATGGGGGGATAGGACAGGACCATCAGGGCCACCAGGCCAATCAAGAGTGACCGGCTGATAACCCTCGGGCTGCCATAGCGATCGGACAGGCCTCCCCCCAGAATCTGGGCCAGAGCCCCGGGGATAATGAACCACTGTGCAAGCCTGGCTCCCGATTCCACCTGCAGATCAAACTGCGCAGAAAGATAGTCCGGAAGCCAAAGCGCCAGAGCAAAAAAGCTTCCAGCAACCACACCGAAGTAGGCGCCCAATTGCCAGATGCCCTGCTGTCTGAAGCGCCCGAACATTATCCTGGTGGAGATTTCGGTTTCCGAATCGGCGACTGCATCTTCCGGATCCGTGAGCAGCAACAGAAGCGCAATCACAAGCACAAGAACAATCAGATAGGCCAGCGGAACGCCTTGCCAGGAGAAGGCTTCATGAAACAGAGGAACAAGGTAATAGGTAAACCCGGCGCCGGTAACGCCTGCGCCGAACACACCAAGCACAAGGCCGAGCCGGTGGCGCTGGCAGTTACTGGTTACAAACTGCAGCCCCGCGCTGTAAAACCCGCCGGCTAACCCCAGCCCGCCCGCAGCCAGAAGATAGCCGGGGAATGTGTCGGTCGTCAGAAGAATCACCATACAGGCGGCAAGCCCGGCAAGGCAGATGAGCATAATGCGGCGAGCACCAAACTTCCGGGCGGCAAGCCCGGCTGGCACAGCCAACAGGGCGCTGACGGCCATGGGCATGGCGAGCAACAGTCCGAATTGCAGGTCACTGAGGCTTAACTCGGCCCGGAGGTGTATCCCGGCCACCGCAAACAGCGTCCAGCAGCCTGCTGCAATAACAAAGCCCGTCACCGCAAGCGGCAGAACAACGGCAAGCGATGCCAGCCGCTCATCCTCCAGATCCGCCTCTGACTTCATCCGGTGACGCCCTTTATATATGCGATTTCAAAACATGACTTTCAGTTTCAACTTTTGCCCGGATACGGGTCAAAGGCTATGATTAGGTACCAACTATTGGGGTAATTGACTATCCTCAAGGAGGTATCAGCACCCCGGCTCCTGAGCCATACTCGGCATTTGACTGCCAAATTTACCGTCAGGCAACGCACAGACGAGAATCAATGAAATCGAGCAGCCTCCTTGTCAACCGGATTGCCATCGTTGTTTGCGCCATAGCGCTGACATCCATTGTCTGTATGGCCACGACTCTTGCCGTATCGAAAAGCATTGAAGGGAATGCGACTGCCATCAACCTGGCCGGCGCCCTGCGCATGGGAGCCTTCCGATTGCTGGCTCATGCTGCTGGCCCGGAGGACAGTCATACCCAAGGGGGAAGTATCAAGGACCTTGCAACCGTTTATGAATCCAACCTGACGGACAGCGGCATTACAGTAGCCATCCCCGATTCAGACGACCACCCCCTGGCAAAACAGTACCGTGCAATCAGAACGTCGTGGGAACAGACCCTGCGTCCGGGCCTGGAGACTCATCCGCAGGGATCGCCTGTCCATGCGGATATGCTTGCTGCCACAGAAAACTACGTAAGTTTGGTAAACCAGCTCGTAACCATGCTCGAACGACGAACCGAAGCCCGCATCGGCCTCCTGCACCTTATTCAGATAATCAGCCTGGCTTTCTCCATACTGATTATCATTGCGCTGTTCCTTGATCTGAGAAACCGGGTTCTCAAGCCGCTGCGCAAACTGGTCAGCATTGCGATAGCGGTTGGCGAACAGGACTTCTCCCGTAAGGCGAACCTGCAAGGAAGTGACGAACTGGCGCAACTCGGCAGTGCGTTTGACCAGATGAGCAGCGAGCTGGCCCTCACCTATTACGAGCTTGAGGAGCGCGCCCGCAGCAAAACCGAGGAGCTGGAAAAAAGCCATGCGGCCCTTCAGCTGCTCCACGTCGCCAGCCGCAATCTGTTTGCTAACCACGATCTGTGTAGCGGTGCGGTTCCCATGTTGCAGGAACTGGAACAGCTTCTAGGCATTGGACCTATTCTGCTTTACCTCCACGACAAAAGGTCGGCGGACCCCGTGCAGGCGGTTACAACGGCCTCGACAGAACGCCCCTTCTACTGCCGTGACCACCATTGCAACGCTTGCCTGGTAACGCCGGAAGTCTATGACGAGTTACCCACAGAAGGACACGACGGCCGCAGGCTACTGCTGCCTATCCGGATTCCTGGTTCACTCCTTGGCACTCTGGAGGTTTGGTACCCTGCCGATAAAGGTCTTTCGGATACAGCTCGCGGCCTGTTGGAAACGCTCAGCGACCAGCTGGCTACCGCCATTTTCCTCGAACGGCAGATTACCGAAGAACAGCAGCTTACGCTGGCCGAAGAGCGCACTGTGATCGCCCGGGAACTGCACGATTCTCTGGCTCAGTCACTGTCTTATCTGAAAATGCAGGTGGCCCGCCTGCGCCGTCTGAATATTGAGAGTGATCAGAAAGGCGCCCACAATGCAATACTGGAAGAACTGAGTACCGGGCTGAACAGCGCCTACCGTCAGCTCCGGGAGTTGTTGGCCACGTTCAGGCTAAAACTGGACACGCCGGATCTAGCCACGGCACTGCGCAAAACCATTGACGAATTTTCTGAGCGGCTGGGCAAACCGGTGGGGCTGTATTACAACCTGCCGCCGCAGGCACTATCGCCCAACGAGGAGGTGCACACGTTGCAGATTGTGCGGGAAGGCCTTGCCAACGCGGTCAAACATGCGGACGCCACGGAAATTCACATTGATGTAGTGTTTGAATCCCCCCAGGTAAAGGTAAAAATACGGGATAATGGCAAAGGTTTGCCTGGCGGCGGTCAGCCGGCCAATCATTATGGCCTGATTATCATGCAGGATCGCGCCCGCACACTAGGCGGCCAGGTCGCCGTGCAGAATCGTGATGAAGGCGGCGTTGAAGTTATTCTGACGTTCGTCCCCAAAAGCCGGCACCTGATTCCGACTGAGATGTCTGGCACCTGAGTACCAAAAAAGCGGCACCTCTGCTATGCCGTTACGCTATCAAGAGAGAGGAACCGAGGGATTATGTCTGATACACCGCCCGATAAACCGTCTGATTCACCTGCAAGCATATTGCTGATCGACGACCACCCGCTGTTGCGACAAGGTATCAAACAACTCGTCGAGATGGAGGATGACATGGTCGTTGCGGGCGAGGCCAGCAACGCTACTGACGGTATTCGTCTGGCAACCGAGCTTGAGCCCGACCTCATCCTGATGGACCTCAACATGCCGGAAGTCAGCGGCATTGATGCGTTAAAAAAACTGCGGGAACTGAACGTAAGCTCGCGGATCATCATGTTCACTGTTTCTGACCAGGAAGACGACGTAGTCGCTGCCCTGCGCGCTGGTGCCGACGGCTATCTGCTGAAGGACATGGAGCCGGAAGACATGATCGCCCAGCTGCACCAGGCTGCGGTGGGCAAGATGGTTATCAGTGACCGGCTGACCACACTACTTGCTGAGGCCTTGCGCTCCAACAAGCCACAGCAGGCATCACGACCCGATTTCGACAGCCTGACACCGCGGGAAAAAGACATTCTGCGGCTGATTGCCGAAGGTCTCTCCAACAAAATGATCGGCCGCAAGCTGGACATCAGTGACGGCACGGTAAAAGTGCACGTGAAACACCTGCTGAAAAAGCTCAGGCTGCGGTCGCGTGTCGAGGTTGCCGTATGGGCGGTGGAAGAAGGCCTGCATAAGCGCTGAGCTATATCAAATCAAACATCGCGGGTTTTGGTTACTCTGGGCAGACTTAATTCACTGCCCGGAGTTGATTATGGGCCTGTGCCCCGGATCGAGAAAGCTCAGATGATGCGGGAAAACCGCTGGCTCGCGCCTTCTTTGCGGTACAAATCGAAAATCTGGCAAATGGCACGGATCAGCAACCGGCCAGCCGGCTCTACCTGCAACACCTGGCCATTATCACAAATCAGTTCATCGACAATCATTGGCCTGAGGCGAGCGAGTTCGTCCGCAAAGTAGCTGTCAAAATCTTCCTGCCATTCAGTGGAAAATTGCTGGCGATCCAGACGGAACTGGCAGATGAGCTGGCCAATCACCCAGCGACGAAGGCGATCATCACGGCTCAAATTCACGCCTTTGGTAATGGCCAGCTTGCCGGCGTCTATGGATGCCTCCCAGGCGGGCAGATCGTGGTTATTCTGGAAGTAGGCATCGTCAGTCTGGCCGATGGCAGAGACACCCAGAGAGACCAGGTCACAGTCCGAGTGGGTAGTGTAGCCCTGGAAGTTCCTGTGCAGCCGCCCGGCGCGTTGGGCCACAGCCAGGCTGTCATCCGGCTTGGCAAAATGATCCATACCAATGTATTCGTAACCCGCCTCAAGCAAACGGTTGATAGTGTTATGCAAAATGGCCAGTTTTTGCTGCGGCGATGGCAGCGTGTCGTTCTTGATTCGGGTTTGCGGGTAAAAGCGGTCTGGCAGGTGCGCATAGCTGAACACAGATAACCTGTCTGGCGACATTTCAATCACCGCTTCCAGAGTATCCGCAAAGCTCTCCGGGGTCTGGTGCGGCAGGCCATAAATCAGATCGAGATTAATGGATCGGAACCCGAGCTGTCGGGCCTCGCTCAGTACCGCCTCCGTCATTTCCCGGGGCTGGATGCGGTTAACGGCTTTCTGAACTTTCAGGTTTATGTCCTGCACTCCCAGGCTTATACGGTTAAAACCCAGCTGCCAGAGTGTCGGCAGGGTGTCCTGATCCACTTCGCGCGGATCAATCTCCACGCTGTAATCACGCTCATCACCGCTTTGCAGGTTGAACAGCTCAGCATAGCCCGCCATCAGTTCCTGCATCACATCTTTGGGCAGGAAGGTCGGTGTACCACCACCCCAGTGCAACTGCTTTACCGGGCGGTCCACGCCAAACAGTCTGGACTGCATGGCCGCTTCCTTCAGAAGCCGCTCCACATAGGGCATCGCCTTGTCGCGCTTCTTGGTAATCACCTTGTTGCAGGCACAGTAGTAGCAAAGATGGGCGCAGAACGGCAGGTGGGTATACAGAGAAAGCGGCCGGTCGCTGGCCTTGCTGCGAGCTGCTGCCTCTACCATCTGCTCCACCGCGTAGTTCTGGTTAAACTCCACGGCCGTTGGATAAGAGGTATAGCGCGGCCCACTAAGGTCGTAACGCTTGATCAGCGCATCATCCCAGATGAATTCCGGAAGCGTGGATTCAGCAGTCTGCGGTGCGGAGTTAGAAGCCATAATAGAAAACTCTGAGCGTATAATGTGAAGGGGCAGGCGAGATGCGGGGCATTGTATGCCAGGCCGGTTGCGCGCATCTTGATGCGAGTCATCTTGACGAAGATCTGGATTTTATCAGCTTGGCGCTTGAACCACCCTTGTGCGCAAGGCGTATTCTGACTACCTCCTTTGGGTAACAATCTGCATGACCCTGAGGGCAAAATCCGCCACACCCCGGAGCTCACCCTTTATGGCAAACCTCATACTGATTCTTGGTGACCAACTGACAACCGATATCAGCGCTCTTGACGGGGCAGACCCCGGTCGCGACAGGATCGTAATGGCAGAGGTCCATGAAGAAGCCAGTTACACCAACCATCACAAGAAGAAGTTGGTTCTGCTGTTCAGCGCCATGCGCCACTTAGCGCGGCAACTGGAGAAAGACGGCTGGCAGGTGCACTACCAGAAATACTACCCGGAAAACACGCATCAAAGCCTGGAAGGCGTTATATCGGCGCAAATAGCAGACTTTCTTCCGGACAGAATCATCACCACAGAATGCGGCGAATGGCGCCTGCACGACCAGATCAGCCATTGGCAGGAGCGCCTTAAGGTTCCCGTAGAAATCCGCTCTGATGCCCGGTTTATTGCCAGCAAGAGTGAGTTTGCCGACTGGGCCGAAGGCCGAAAGCAGTTGCGTATGGAGTTTTTCTATCGAGAAATGCGCCGCAAAACCGGCCTGCTGATGACTCCGGACGGCAAACCAGAAGGCGGCAGCTGGAACTTCGACGCCGATAACCGGCGCAAATGGAGTGGAAAGCCACCCGCACCCGCGCCATTCAGGGTGGAGCCGGATGCAATAACCCGAGAGGTTATTGATCTGGTTGAGCAACATTTCTCCGACCACTTCGGTACCAGCGACGATTTTCACTTTGCGGTGACCCCCGAGGATGCACAAGAAGCATTGAATTACTTTGTCGAGTTTGCCCTGCCCTGTTTCGGTGACTATCAGGATGCCATGTCCGATAGCGAAGACTGGCTATTCCACTCGATCCTTTCGCCCTATATCAACTGCGGTCTTCTTGACCCTCTCACCGTCTGTGAAGCGGCCGCAAGAGCTTGGTACGCCGGACAGGCACCCATCAATGGAGTAGAAGGCTTTATTCGCCAGATTGTTGGCTGGCGCGAGTTCGTGCGGGGCATCTACTGGCTGAACATGCCGGGTTACGCCAAGGAAAACCGCCTGGGCAACACCCGCGCCCTGCCCTGGTTCTATTGGACCGGCGACACAAAAATGCGCTGTATGCACCAAGCCATAGACGCCACCCGGCGCAACGCCTACGCTCATCACATTCAGCGGCTGATGGTAACCGGCAACTTCGCCCTGCTGGCAGGCGTTAAACCGGAGGAAATATGCGACTGGTATCTGGCAGTCTACGCCGACGCCTACGACTGGGTGGAGTTGCCCAACGTGCTGGGCATGGTGATGCACGCCGATGGCGGATACCTGGGATCAAAACCCTACGCCGCCAGCGGCAAGTACATTCAGCGCATGTCTGACCACTGCGCCAACTGCCATTACAAAGTCAGCAAAAGCACCGAATCTGACGCCTGCCCGTTCAACTCTTTGTACTGGCATTTCATTGACCGGCACAGGGCTGAATTCGAGCGCAATCCCCGCATGGCCATGATGTACCGCAACTGGGACAAACAAAAGCCGGAGAAACGTGAAGCACTGCTCCAAAGGGCCGGCTACCTGCTGGAGCATCTGGACCAGCTCTGAACCACAATATCAGGGCGGCCCGATCTCGCATGCCAGCACCAGCGCCCAGAACTCAGAGAAGTCATTCACCACCACATCCGGCTTGTCAGGATGTTTGTGGGTGCCCGGAAATATCCGGTTTAGCCAGGGCAAATCCCACTGTGCACCATTAAAGAAAACGGACGTCATTCCCGCGCGCTTGGCCGCAATTACATCGGTGGTGCTGTCACCGACGTACCAGACGCTGGGGTCGGCCGGATAATCGAGTTTCTGTACCGCCAGCAGGAGCTGATCCGGATGCGGCTTGCGCAGGGGTGTGTCATCGCCGCAGACATCCACATCAAACAGCTCCGCCCAGCCGGTGTCTTCGACAGCGGCCAGTTCATGCTCGAAAAACTCCCGGTCGCGGTTGGTGATCACGCCCACCTGAATATTGAGGCATCGCAATCCCTCCAGCACCGCCCGGACTTTTGCTTCAAAGGCTTTTACTGTGCCGTAGTGATTGCGGTAATGATTGTTAAACGCCTTATGTGCAATTTGCTTGGCTTCCTGATCATCACCAAAGAGCACTTCAAAAATATCGGTTCGAGAGATCTTCCGGTCGGCTTTCACCTTGGGATGAAGCCTGGCAAATTCACGCACGTAGGCCACCAGCTTCGCGTCTTCAGGGGTCTTACTATCTTCAGGTGCCAGCATTCGCTGCATCAGCCCGAGTTTGTGGAAATCCGGGAACATGTCATCCACCGCGTGATACATGGCATCGAGCGTATCCACAAGCGTTGCGTGCCAATCAAACAGCACCACTTCCGGGCGGACGAGCTTGACCACGGCTGGGTGCCAGTCCGATTCTATGCGGGGCTCCGGACGAGCCGGCGGAGGAAAGGGGTTGGGGCGAACTTCTGCTGGGGAATGCAGAAATTTCGCAGGCTCATCACGCTCTATCAGCGCAAGCAGGTCCATCAACTCTTCAAAGCTGTCGAGCACGGCCAAGGGCTCATCGCGCCGTGAGAACCAACTGCGGATGCGCTCCGCCTCCCATTGGGCACCGTTATAAAATATACCGGAAACCCCGGCACGGCTTGCGGTAAGCATGTCTACATAACTGTCACCGACATACCAGGCGCGTGCATCTGCAGGAAGGTTCAGTTTCTCCAGAGTCCTGCTGATTACCTGCGGATCCGGCTTGTATTCCGTGACGTCGTCGGCGCATACGGTTACTTCAAACAGATGCTGCCAGCGACCCTCATCAACGATTTTCAGTTCTTTCTCGAGAAACTCCCGGTTTCTGTTGGTTGCTACTGCCAGACGGACACCCATGGCTCGCAGCGCACAGAGATATTCGTAAGCACCCGGCTGAAATGGTCGGACTTGCCCGAAGTAGCACCGGTAAGCCTGATTATATGCCTGGTGGGCAATCAGTCTGGCCTCTTTATTGTCACCAAAAATCGCGTTGAAAATGTCGCTCCGTGACACCCGACGCTCCGCGAGAATGCGCGGGTGCAAGCGCCGGAAAATGCGGATGTAGCGAACCAGTCTCGCATCATCTTCAGTGCGGCACTGCTCTTCCAGCAGCAGCTGATCTACCAGTCCCAGTTCTTCGAGCTGTGGCAACATGTCTTCCATGGCACTGAACATGGCGTCGTGTGTATCCACCAGAGTCCCATGCCAGTCGAATATCAGCACCGAGGGCGCACTCAGGCCCTCTCTCAAGCGATCCATAAAAAATCCTCTGGCGTTTCAGAAACGTATAAGTGCTGCCCATCAGTTAACGCCATATTGGCCAAATGTACAAAAACCGAATCAAATGTGACTTGACCCTGTATCAGCTACAGGGTTTTTACTGACGCAAACTCACTTCATCAGTTCAGGGCGCGCTCATGCACAACCACAGTCACGGCCACAGCCACGCGGAGCACTTTGACACCCATAACCGTGCTTTTGCCATTGCTGTCTTTCTCAACCTGGGGTTCGTGTTTATTGAAGCCGTTTACGGCGTGCTCGCCGGTTCCCTCGCACTGCTGGCGGATGCCGGGCACAATCTGAGCGATGTTCTGGGGCTGGTTATGGCCTGGGCCGCAAGCTGGCTGGCTGGCCGAAAAGCCACAGATCGCAATACCTACGGCCTCAAGAAAACCACCATTCTGGCGGCTCTGTTCAACGCCCTGTTTCTGATTGCTGCCGTCGGAGGTATTGCCTGGGAAGCCATTCGCCGGTTCAGCGATCCCGCCGAAGTAGCAGGACTGACGGTAATCGTTGTGGCGGGCATAGGCGTGCTGGTCAACGGCATTACCATGCTGCTGTTTCTCAAGGGCCAGCAGGGTGATCTGAATATTCGCGGGGCATTCCTGCACATGGCGGCCGATACCATGGTATCGGTGGGCGTGGTGATTGCCGGCGTGATTATTATGGTTACTGATGCGCGCTGGATTGATCCGGTGGTCAGCCTGGTGATTGCGGTGGTGATTTTTATCGGCACCTGGCGACTGCTGAAAGACTCCATGAGCCTCGCAGTAGATGCGGTACCCAAAGACATCAACCCGGGTGAGGTTGTTGAAAATCTGCAGTCCTTGCCCGGTGTTGAGTCGGCGCATCACTTGCATATCTGGGCGCTAAGCACGACAGAAAATGCCCTGACCGTGCACCTTGTAAAACCGGATTCCGGAGACGACGATCAAGTGATTGAACAGGCTACTCACATGCTCAACCACGATTTCAACATCCAGCACGTGACCATTCAGTGGGAACGGGCAGGTACCGGGTGCCCAAGCGCTTCAGGTTGCTAAAGTGCCTCTAGCACCTGAAGTGCTGAGCCGCTTTAGCGGCTGTCTTCGGTTTCTTCAGGCACTTTCACGAGCGCTGGCAGAATAAGTGCCGCGCAGGGTGCGTTAACGGCCACATATTCTACCGTGGCCCGGCGCATCGGCCAGCGGCTGCTGGCGCCTCTGGACACCAGGATAACCAGGTTCGCACCGATATTGGCAGCCAGCGCCACCAGTTTTTCACCTGGAGTACCGGCTACGACATGGAGGCTAGCGCTGTACTTCATGGGCAGGTATTTGCGCGCCAGCAGACTAAGCCGTTCCCTCACCTCGTTTTCCCGGTCTTCCGGGGTTTCTGCGGTAACATGGGGGAAAAACCCGGCACCACCGGGATCGAATATCGTGGCCAAGTGCAGCTCACCGTCTTCGTCCAACAGCCTTACGCCCTCTTCCAGCGCCCGCTTGCCCTCGCCATCGTCTTCGGAATCTATGGCTAACAGTATTTTACGGTACATCCTGGCTCTCCTGTTCTTCCTGTTTCGGCACGGCGACGGCTTCTACCTCCGGGAAGGCACGCCCCTGCACAAGTTCGCTGACGGAATACCCGCGATAGTCCGCTCTCAGCGCCCGGAATAGCGAAACCGCCATAAAAATCAGTAATATGCAGAACGGCAGCCCCAGAGAGGTAATCACGTTCTGCAGCGCATCCAGCCCGCCTGCCAGAAGCAGGGTTGCTGCAATGACACCCTGAGCAACAGCCCAGAAAATCCTCTGGCGCACCAACGAAGGTTGATCGTCCCGACGGGTGAGCATATCAATAACCAGAGACGCGGAATCGGATGAGGTTGTGAAGAAAATAACGATGATGATAACGCTCAGCAACGAGGCCACATTCGCCAGTGGGAAAGCCTCAAGGAACGCGAAAATGGCCACCGAAGGATCCTGCTGAACTTGTTCTGCCAGTGCCACCGTCCCGTCCATCTCAACATGGATGGCGGAGAGCCCGAACACACCAAACCAGACCAGGGTAAAAACGGTCGGCGCGAACAGCACACCGGCGACAAACTCCCGGATAGTCCGGCCCCGGGAAATCCGGGCAATAAAGATACCCACATAAGGCGCCCAGGTAATCGTCCAGGCCCAGTAGAACAACGTCCACTGGCGCTGCCAGTCCGACTCGGTATACGTCTGGGTCCAGAATGACAGCCAAGGCAGAGCGCTAAAGTAATCACCAATGCTCTGAACCATTCCCTCTGCAATGAAAACCGTTGGCCCTATCACCAATACAAACAGTATCAGCAGCAGCGCCAGCACAATGTTGATCTGGGATAAACGGCGCACGCCCTTGTCCAGCCCCAGGGCCACTGACGTCGCGGCAATGCTGGTAATCACGGCAATCAACAGCACCTGAACCCACCCTGTTGATGGAACGCCAAACAAATAAGACAGACCGCTGTTAAGCTGCAAGGTGCCAAGCCCGAGAGAGGTAGCCACACCGAACAGGGTGCCCAACACTGCTATCACATCCACGGACCAGCCCCAGGGGCCGTATATCCGCTCACCCAGAATCGGGTAGAACAGGCTGCTGATGCGCATAGGGAGGTTGTGGCGGTAGGAAAAGTAAGCGATGGCCAGCCCGGGCATGGCAAAGATCGTCCAGGTGTGCAGGCCAAAGTGATAAAGCGCTACAGTCATGGCGTCACTGGCCGCGCGGTCGCTGCCGGCAATGACGCCCTCAAACGGTGGATTGGCAAAGTGGGAAACCGGCTCCGCTACGCCCCAGAACATCAGAATGGTGCCAATGCCGGCGGCAAACAGCATGGTAAACCAGGTGAGATTGGAATAATCCGGCCGGGAATCATCAGCGCCCAGACGGATACTGCCATAACGGCTGACCGCAAGCCCGAGCAGGAACAGCAAAAGCGAGGTAACAGAGAGTATATAAAACCAACCGAGGTTTTGCGCAACCCAGGCCGTCAGAGCGCCAAAGATATCCGCAACGGCCTGGTCAAAAGGTATGGCAAACGCAACAAACAGTGCCGCCACCCCTGCGGATGTAAAAAACACACCGGGTATTGTCTGCAGTCCAAGCAGGCGTTGCAGCCGCTCCAGCAAGGTGATTCTCCCCGTTAATGTTCACAAATGATAAGATGCCCCCCTACCATAGCGAAAACGACTCCATCCCGACACCGACCAGATCAATAATAAGCAGGAAGTGCAGATACGATGAAAATCGGTGAAATATCCAAGCGCTCGTGCGTTCCCGTGGAAACCATCCGGTACTACGAAAAAATCGGCTTGCTCCCCAAGCCGGATCGGGAAACCAGTGGTTATCGAGCCTATCGTAACGCACACCTGGACCGCCTTTTATTCATCAAACGCTGTCGTAATCTTGATATGGCTCAGGACGAGATCCGTGAACTGATTCGGCTTTCCGAAAATCCCGAAGCAGACTGTCACGCAGTCGACGCTCTTCTGGCCCTCCACCTGGAGCATGTGCGCGATCGCCTGAAGGAGCTCTCAAGCCTCGAAAAAAACCTGCAGCAACTGCAAAGGGCCTGCTCGGATGCAGGTACAGTGCAGGAGTGCGGCATTCTGGACGGGCTAAGCTCGGAACTGGAGGGGCTGCATAGCAAAATCAGCGACCACGAGAACCACGTGCCGGGAACTCACAAGCCGGGTAAAAGCTAAGATTCCGCAAAAACTGATCGTCTGATGTTGACCCTATAGTAGCTACAGGGTTTTTAATACAAGCCTGCCTGTAAAGGAGGGGTTTATGCCATGTAGTTGCTCTGGTCCAGAACCGCGATTCCCGGCTCCGGGCTTTCGTCGCGCGCTCTGGATTGCTTTATGGGTGAACCTGATCATGTTTTTCGTGGAAGGTGTCGCCAGCTTGCAGTCTGGATCCGTTTCGTTGATGGCAGACGCCATCGACTTCTTTGGCGATAGCGCTAACTATATTCTGTCACTTTCGGTTCTGTCCCTGGGCATGCTCTGG
Organism: Marinobacter antarcticus; assembly: GCF_900142385.1. Classification (NCBI taxonomy): domain Bacteria; kingdom Pseudomonadati; phylum Pseudomonadota; class Gammaproteobacteria; order Pseudomonadales; family Marinobacteraceae; genus Marinobacter; species Marinobacter antarcticus. The sequence continues at coordinate 1,264,267 of NZ_FRAQ01000001.1, read as the reverse complement.
CGTGGCCGCGCGGCCATGATTAAAGGCATCACCATGGCAGTATTCGGCACGGTCGTCTGGGCGCGTGCACTCTGGGTAGTGGAGCAAGGCACCACCCCCGAACCTTTTACCATGGGCACAATTGGCCTGCTGGCTCTGATTGCTAACGTGGGCGTTGCCTTTATACTTTTCCGGTTTCGGGACGGTGACTCTGATATGCGATCGGTATGGCTATGCAGCCGGAATGACGCCATCAGCAATCTGGCCGTAATGGCCGCTGCTCTGGGCGTTTTCGGAACAGGAAGCGCCTGGCCGGATCTTGCTGTCGCCGCCATTATGGGTACTTTGGCGATCACGGCCGGCATCAGCGTGGTGCTGCATGCCCGACAAGATATTGGTGATGCGAAACAGGCGTCAGCGGGCGGCGCCAGCCCGGAAGTCCGATAACTCGTACTGATACTCATCGTCGGCAATCATTTCATGCCCGTCGTAATCAATATACCGAGGGAAACCGTAGCGGGCATCGTAATCTACGTTCAACTTGTGAACGTCCCGCTGCGTTGACTGCTCGATGAACTCGAACAGGCCGACAATGGTCAACCTGCTAGCGGTAAGCTGGCCTTTGTCTTGAATGGGTTGTTCAAGACCCTTTACGTCGACCAACTTACCGTCGACAACCGTGACGCGCATTGGCTGGCGCAGACCCGCCGTGCAGAAACAGTTCTGCTGAACCGTGACCTGATAACTGACAATGTTTTTATCGCTCCACAGCGCCTGAGCCTCACCAAGGGTTTCAGGCGCCTCCCCAGCTTTTTCCGCAGAGGCGTCTGGCACAACCGTGCCGCATCCTGCCAGCATCAAACCGAACAAGAGCACCTGTAGGCGTTGCGTTGGCATCCGGAACTCTGCCATCATTTGAACAGCCTCCGGCGAGAGGCCACCGCAAGCGCGCCCACCAGAAGCCACATCCAGTGGACCGCACCACCACCGCCATTACTGCTACCGGATCCGGAACCGCTATTATTAGTTGTTTCAGTCGCTGTGCCGCCATTGCCTGGTTCTTCGGGCATGATGGGCTCAATTTCGGCAAGGGCAATCTGTGTCATCAGTTCGTTGTTCCACGGCTGAATATCTTTCACTTCACCGCTGTTGCTGATCAGTGTTGCGTTCTGCAGCAGGTTGAATGTTGGCAGGGTGCCTGCCTCGGCTTCGATACTCAATATTAACCCTGTTCGAGCGCTCACTCCGGCACAGTTAAAGCCGTCCGCGTTGGCGCCGGTCAAGGTGCACGGATTACCGTTAAAACTGACGCCCAGCAAGCGGCCTTCACCCTCGCCAATTACGCCGCCAACCGCGATACGATCCGCTTTTTCAAGGGCAGCGTCTTGGTAGTCAATACGGAAATTCGCCTGAAATGTCGCGCCCTGATCGACTTCGGCAGGGTTGCCATTCGCCGCCAACAGAGAAACATCCGCCGGGAAGTTAAAGCATTGTTCAACAGTTCCAAGCGATGAAATCTTGCTAGTCACTGACTCGTACGAGCAACTTGAGAAACTGCTCACATTGCGACCCACGTTGGGGCTCATTATGTATTCATTCTGGGGACATTCTGACCTTTGAGTGACGTCGTGACTTGCACCGAGGTTGTGGCCAATCTCGTGCGCCACTATCAATGCGGTTACAGCATTGTCGCTAAGCGCATTGGTAACACCTGAGGCGTAACCACTGCCGCCACACAGAGTTCCAACATAGGCAACTCCGGCCGTGCTTCCGTTGAAGTCCCGACCGCTAATAAAATGGAAAATGGACTGATCACTTTGCAAAAAACCGATACTGTCGGCCGCGCGCTTGTCCCTGACATCTGAGAGCAAATCGCCAGCTTCTGTTGTGTTGCTGAATAACCCGTCCTGGGCACTGTCGAGAAACGTCAGCGACAGCGTATCGAAGATAATTCCGAACTGGTCTTTGTAGAATCCCTCAACCATATTCAGAATAGCGCCTGCACGCTCTTTCGGTTTCGCAAAGCGGTCCTGAAACTGCTTATCAAACGCCAATTCCAGCTCCAGCATCAGGCAGGCGCCATCCACCTTGTCGGCACAGAGCGTGTCGTAGTTGGCGGAGACGGCCTGAGCCATCGCGGGGCCGATCAGACTGTCGGGCGTAATCAGCGCCTGACCATGAAGGTGATCCAAACCACACTGAGGAGGTTCTTCAATCTGGCTGAAGCTGAATGTGGCCGGCCTTTCTCCGCCACCAATGGTGTGCATGCGTCCGAATGCGTAGGCCATACCTTCCCAGCCCTTGTCGAGGCGGGAAATACGCACCCAGCTGCCCGGATCGTCCGGAAAAAAGCCCTCATAGTGTTCGCCTTCGGTGGCGACAAACCGCTGGTTCCGTTCCAGGTGTGCATCGTAGCGGTGGCCGTCGATCCAGACCGGTTGAACCATACTGGCCCTGGCAGCTGCGGGCATCGTCCACAGGAGGGCCAGAAAAATGACGGACACAACAATGGGTATAAACTTGAAAGGCATGGTAAAACTCTACATCAAACGGTTTTTCAGGAATTTACCGAATACTCGGCTGACCTGCTATAGAGGTTGCGTAACTTTATGTGTTTATGACAACTGAGTCCCGAATTCAGCCACTCCCCTGCTGGCGACGCTTTATCATATTGGCGACCGTGCTGGGCGCGGGCGCGTTCTTGCCGCCAGCACTGCTCGAATGGTCTCGCAGCGGCCTGGCAAACGCTGAGTACTGGCGACTGGCGACCGGCCACTGGGTTCATCTTGGCGTGAGGCATTTGGCGCTCAATCTCGCCGGGCTAATGATCGTCGGCTTGCTGTTTAAGCGCCATCCACCTTTACCTGAGTGGACTGGCTATCTGCTTATCTCGCCGTTTGCCATATCCCTTGGACTCTTATGGCTGGCTCCGGATCTGGCCTGGTATCGGGGTTTTTCGGGATGCCTGCACGGGCTGCTGGTTTTTACAGCGCTCTTCAACCTCAAATCAGAGCAGCGATGGAGCCTTTTGGTGCTGGGATTTGTGGCGTTCAAACTGGTAGCGGAGAACGCTTTCTACACTCCGTCCGTGGAGAATCCTTTCATCGGTGGTCGAGTGGTTCACCAGGCGCATTGGCTTGGCGCACTCGCCGGAACCATTGCGGGTTTTCTGGCGACCCTGATGGAAAAGCGATTTAGAAGGCCAGCGAAATCATCACCGGAATGAACGCCAGCGCAAACAGCGTGGTCAGCATTACCGTACCTGCGGCCTGCCGGGGAGAGGTATCCAGCAACGTCGCGATAACAACCGTGTTAGCTGCAATGGGAGTAATGGAAATCAGGAAGATGACCTTGTGCACAGCCGGCTCGTAAATGCCAAGAACCTGTGAATCCAGCCACCAGAATGCCGTTGCCACCAGCGGCCAGACCACGAACTTGCCGAAAAATGCCAGTGCAGTAAACCGCACGTTGCCTGCCAGCCCACGGAAACTGGTAATGCTCATGCCAATGATCATCATGCCCAGAATGCTGTAGGCGCCGCGCAGGTTATCGAAAAGCGGCATAAACACATCGGGAATGCTGATACCCGAAAGGTTGAGGGTTACAGCCGCCAAAAATGCATAGACCGAAGGCAGCTTGGCAACCCGCCACAGAGACTCTTTCAGGTCGTACCGCCCGCGGGCAGCCAGGTAGAACCCCACCGAGTTTTCAAACAGGGTGGTACCCAGCATACAAACGATATAAAGCCCCAGCCCTTCTTCGCCGAACAACAGCAACGCCACCGGTACACCGAAATAACCCGTGTTGCCCGACCCCACACACAACGGAATGATGTTGGCACTGCCATCGGAAAGCACTCGCCGCGCCAGTTTAAGCTGCAGAATTCCCAACACCGATGAAAGCCCGAACACCAGAAACGGCAGAAAGATCACTTCCGGGGAAAGCGGAGCCGCCATCACACCGGAGAACACCACCGAGGGCGTCATAATATAAAGCATGATACCCGCAATATGCTTGCCACTGGCCTCCAGGTAGCGGCCCGCCACCCAGCCGAGAGCAACCGTGACATAAAGCGGAATCAGCTTGATAAACAACGCCAGCGCTGCGGCCATGATGGCTCCGGACATCCGAGTTCAGGAAAAACAGGCCGCGAAGTCTAGCATCTACATCTCTGGAGGTAACTCCCCACGCCGCGCCTCACAAGCACCAAAACCATCAAGCCTATATCGAGCCAGTGAAAAAGCCTTAATGATTTAAGTCATTTGAGAAGATGTCTTTCTGTTACCATAATTGCCACATTATTTTCACAGCACCGACGCCATGACCCGCACTTTCAGAACCGACGTGTCCTCCTCGCCCTGCATGTTGGGGGGAAACAACCCGGACATTATCCAGCAGGAACCAGCCCCGTCATCAGTAGCACTGCTGAGCGGACTGAGCCGTGTATTCGGAATAAGACTGAACGAAAAGCAGGACACCCCTGACACACGGTTTCTAAGCGACCTCACCCGACTGTTTCACCAGCGCAGAGTCGACGCCGAAACCCAGATGGAAAAGCACGATACCCCTTGGGCCAACGTTTACCTGATCCAGTACGGCATCATGCGCCTGTTCCGGGAAGCGCCCAGCGGCAAGGTTGCAATACATCACTTTTTTACCGAAGGCGACATGGTCTGGCCGGTCTTCGGCCGCAGCCGCACAGTACGCAACACCCTGTGCCTCACCACCGTCACTCCCGCCACCGTCTGGGTTGCCGATTTTGCCGCGTTCCGAGCCGCCATTCAGTCCCATGGCGAAGGCCTCTGGCCACAGTTTGCAATGGCCCTGACCGAAGAACTGGCGGAGCTGACCAGCATGCGGGAATTCCGCAAGCAAACCATGTCGGCGAAAGAGCGTTATCAGCTGCTGCTTGAAGAGTATCCGGAACTGGTAAGACGCGCGCCGGATAACCAGCTTGCCTCCTGGCTTGGCGTAGTGCCCGCAACATTCTCCCGGCTCAAAACCGGCGCAATCAAGAAATGACAACACTGCGTCGGCGGCCCAAGCTGAAAATACCTTGAAAACCCTCGAGCACTGCGCCATTTTCTGCTGATTGCCGGCACCTACACGCCTTTTCTGCTGGTCAACATGCGCGGAACCGTTGGGTGGACACTGTTTGCGATCATCTGGTCGCTAGCTGTCACGGGCGTGGTGCTGAAAGTCATCTTTGCAAACCGCTTCGAACTGGCTCGAATAGGCATTTATATAGCCATGGGCTGGCTGATTGCATTTGCCTTTTCAGACCTGATGGCCAACCTCAGTGAAACTGCGCTGACGCTCACTGTTGTGGGAGGCATTGTCTACACCGCCGGCGTCGCCTTCTATCTGATGGATCGGATTCCATACATGCATGCATGTCTGGCACCTGTTTGTGATCGGCGGCAGCGCCCAGGGAGTCTTTTAAAATGCCCAGACCATAGCCATCAAAAGGCTCCAGGCGAGCAATGAAGCCGCCATAACTGTATAGGTTGCGGACATTGTGAGAACGTCGTCCGGGGTGCGACCGCACACGGACCTCAGGCCCTGATAAACCAGAGTGCATGACAGCGCCGTAGCAGCCAAAACCACTATCACACTGAACGCCACGGCGGGCACGAGCAGCGCCAGCGACGACAGCCACAGCGGAAGGGGCGCAATTGCGGCAAGCAGATAGGCATTGTTGTAGCTGATCTCCAGTTTGTGGCTCTCCGCCACGGCGTGAATCAGCCAGCCCATTACAAAGAACGTCAACAGTTCTGCGAGGAAGAGAATGGTGGTGATAAAGCGCCATTCCTTGCCTCCAAACCCCGCAATAAATTCATCGCCGTAATGGGTTCCTGCGTAGTAAAGCAACACAGGAGGCAAGAGCGACATGGGCACCACAATAAACCAGGCAAGCATAGGTATGGATAACTGTCTGCGCTGGAGTTCACCCCAGCCTCCATTGCTGGAAAACGGAAGTTTAAGCAAGCTCGAAACGTTCATAATGTATCTCCTTTTTCTCTGACGGAGACATATGCCTCAGAGAACTGCACCTGCAATATTATGATGACTTCCATTTATTCCTTTTAGGCGCATCACGCCAAACCGTCAATCAACCGGGATGACCTTGAACAAGTCAGGCGACAGCCGCTTCGGTGTCACCTTTCGGCGCACCTGAGCTTGCTATGGCTCTCCGCCAGCTTCTGGGCACTGGCCTATCTGTGGGTAACCGTAGGACTCTGCATTCTCGCCAGACACGCGCAAAACCGCAGGAAATGAGTGGCTACCTCTCCTGCGCCAATCGCGAGAATGATTACCTATTTGGTGATATCACACTCACAAGACATTGAAAAATAGAGATTTAAATACAAGAAACACTCATCTTGTGAAAGACCTTTAACACACATCTATCCGAACAACCTTTTCCTTGATAAATATCATGAATGAACATGCGCTTCGCTTTGCACAATGGTGTCGAGAAGCCCGGAAACCGCGCCCAATGCGGCTCAGGGCACGCTAACCGAGGGAGCATTGTTATGGCTAAAACCAACGCCGACATCGAACACTGGGATGTCGAAAGCGAAGAATTCTGGGAACGGGAAGGCAAGCGTATTGCCTCCCGTAACCTGTGGATATCCATTCCCAGCCTGCTGATGGGTTTTGCGGTATGGTTGATGTGGGGAATGATCACCACCCAGATGAAGAACCTGGGTTTCTCGTTCAGCATCGAACAGCTTTTCACACTCTCGGCAATTGCCGGTTTGTCTGGCGCTACTCTGCGGATTCCGGCGTCGTTCATGATCAAAATTGCCGGTGGGCGCAACACCATATTTCTGACCACAGCCCTACTGATGATTCCTGCTGCCGGTACCGGCATTGCACTGATGAATCCAGATACACCGTTCATTGTATTTCAGGCTCTTGCACTGCTATCCGGCATAGGTGGCGGCAACTTTGCCTGCTCCATGAGCAACATCAGTTCCTTCTATCCCAAGAGCAAGCAGGGCTTCGGTCTGGGAATGAACGCCGGCCTCGGCAACTTCGGTGTCACCACCATGCAGGTAGTGATACCACTGGTGATGACCGTCGGCGTTTTCGGCGCTCTGGCTGGCGACCCGATGCAACTGCAGAGCCCAAGCGGCACTCTGATAGGCCGTATTGAAGCGGGCACCGACACCTGGATTCAGAACGCAGGTTTCATCTGGCTGGTTTTCCTGGTCCCCCTGGCCTTCGCTGGCTGGTTTGGAATGAACAACCTGAAAGTCGTCACCCCGAACCCCGGCAACCCTGCGTCTGCCTTTGGCAAGATCCTCGGGCTATACGGCGTTGGCATGCTGACTTCCATTGCCGGCGTGTGGGCGCTCAGCATCATGAGTATGTGGCTGGCTCTGCCGCTGACCATCGTTCTGACTGTGGTTCTGCTGCGCCTGATCCCTGGCGACATCAAGCCCAACATCAAAAACCAGTTTGCGATATTCAGCAACAAGCACACCTGGTCCATGACCGTACTGTACATTCTGACATTCGGCACTTTTATTGGCTTTTCCGCCGCCTTGCCCCTGTCCATCAGCGTTATTTTCGGCAACATGATGGATGTGGCCGCTGACGGCACCGTCACACGTATAGTGAACCCCGACGCACCAAGCGCCCTGACCTGGTCCTGGATTGGCCCTCTGGTCGGAGCCCTGATTCGCCCTGTGGGTGGCTGGATTTCCGACAAGGTAGGTGGCTCCATTGTCACCCAGATCATCTCCGCCATCATGGTGGTTGCCTCCGTGGCTACCGGTTACGTGATGATGCTGGCCTACAACTCTACCGACCCCAACAGTCTGTTTGCGCTGTTCATGATTCTGTTCATCGTGATCTTCGCCGCCAGCGGCATCGGCAACGGCTCCACCTTCCGCAGCATTGGCTATATTTTCAACCAACAGCAAAAAGGCCCCGTACTGGGCTGGACCAGCGCCATAGCCGCCTACGGCGCCTTCATTGCGCCCAAGCTGCTGGGCCAACAGATCCAGGCAGGAACTCCTGAAGTGGCTATGTATGGCTTCGCAGTGTTCTATGCGCTTTGTCTGGTCGTGAACTGGTGGTTCTATCTGCGCAAAGAGGCCTACATCAAGAACCCGTAATCCCATGATTTAAAATTATCATCGATATCTGAAACTCGCCCGGGAGGAATCCCGGGCGAGTTTTTTGTTCTGTACAAAGGCTTCCCGATGACGACTGCCCCCGGATAAATAATCCATGGCTGGTTTACACTGTCTGGAGCACCTCAAATTTAACCGAACCGAGGACAGAGCAATGTTGCAACAAGTCTCGGCCCCAGATCATGTCATTGCCTTATCGCTTGATGGAAAGCTGACCGGTGAAGATATTCGGGCATACCAGAGTATCTTTGAAAGAAAGCTGCAACAGCGCCCACAGGTAGGCGTTTATGTCGACCTCACAGCGCTGTCTGACATGAGTGCAAACGCCCTGGTTGAAGGCGCCAAGGCTGACATGGAGCTATTCAGCCACACAAGCCAGCTGAACCGATGTGCTTTGGTGTCAGATAAAGAGTGGCCGCAAACGATTGTCTCTTTTGCGCAACAACTATTCCCGGTGTTAGACATTAGGATTTTCCCATCCAGCCGGAGTGAAGAGGCACTGATATGGGCAGCAGACACCTCCGCGGCACCTGTAAGGAAGGGAGCCGCCATCCGATTTCTGCCAACCACCAAGGACAACGTGCTCGCCTTTGAGGTTGATGGCGTAATGTCATCAGAGGAAATGCCCGGCGTGATCAGGAAACTGGAAGACTTCTTTGCGGGCCAAAGCAAGGTGCGGCTGCTCAACCGGATGAAGCATTTCGGTGGCTTCGACCCGTCCATCCTCATGCAGAGCGGTCTCTTCTCAATGAAGCTATCTGCTATGGAAAAGGTCGAACGGTACGCCATTGTCGGGGCACCCGGCTGGATGCGAAAGGTAATTGACACCATGAATCCGTTTTTCCCCGATATCGACATGCAGACTTTCCCGGCAGATCGGGAAGATGATGCCTGGGCATGGCTTGAGGCCGAACCGGTAAAGTGACACACCTGCGCTAACGAAAAAGCCCCGTCAGGATCACTCCGGGCGGGGCTTTTTCAGTACTGCTTTGTGTATTGAGTATCAGGTCTGACCAAGCGCCGCCTGGCGACTGCGCTCTTCGTCTTCGATCTGAAGGTCTACAGAGGACACCTCGTACTCTTCAGCAAAGCCGGACTCCGGCTCTTTCAGCCATAACATGCACAGCAGCCAGCTCACAAAGGCGCCGCCAGCAATGATGAAGAAGAACTGGCTTGGTGTTACGAAGGTAAAGATGGTCAGGTAAACCACCGCACCGACGTTGCCATAGGCACCCGCCATACCTGAAATCTGCCCGGTCAGACGGCGCTTGATAGACGGGATAATACCAAAGGTTGCGCCCTCTGCACCCTGAACAAAGAAAGACGTAAACACAGTGATACCCACGGCAATGATCAGCGGCCAGCTGGAGTTAAGCAGCCCCATTAGCGCGAAGCCAACCGAAATACCAAACATGTAGCTGAGCATCACAAAGCGACGGTTACCCATACGGTCGGAAACCATGCCACCCATGGGGCGGGCAACCAGGTTCACAAAAGCGAAGGACGCTGCAACCATACCTGCGGCGGCGGCACCCAGGCTCCAGGTTTCCTCGAAGAACATCGGTAGCATGGAGACAACCGCCAGCTCTGCACCAAAGTTGGCAAAGTAGGTGCTGTTCAGCGCTGCAACACTGTTGAACGGGTACTTGTCGTCCTCGGGCACGCCCTTTTTCAGGATAGGCACGTTCACCCTTAGAATCTGCACAACCTGATAACACACAATCGCAACAATCACTAAGTAGCTGATCACCGCACCGGTCATACTCAGGTAACCCATATTCTGGATACGCCATACCAGAATGGCCAGAACGCCAACCAGAGGAATGGTCCACAGAATCAGTTTGACCATGTCGCCCCAGGTGCTGACTTCCAGCGCGGTCGCTTTACGCGGCTTGCGATGCACGGTTCCAACAGGGCCATCGGTAACGGCAAACCAGTAGTACACACCGTAAAGCGCCATCACAATAGCGCTCTGGGCAATAGCCCAGCGCCAGCCATCGTCGCCGCCGTACATTTGCAGAGCAATGGTGGGTAGGGTCAGCGCCGCCGCTGCGGAACCAAAGTTACCCCAGCCTGCGTAGAAACCCTCGGCAAAGCCAATGTCGCGGGGCTTGAACCACATGGCTGTCATGTGGATACCTACCACAAAGCTGGCGCCTATGGAGCTGAGCACCAGACGGCTGACCAGCAGCTGTGTCATGGTGTTGCCAAATGCGAAGGTAAGGGCCGGAATTGACATCAGAACCATCAGTATCGAGAACACCCGTCGCGGGCCAAAACGGTCAAGAGCCATGCCGACAATGATGCGCGCGGGGATTGTCAGCGCAACGTTGCAGATAGCGAACAGGCGCAGATCGTCCGGGGTCAGCCAGTCCACGCTCTTGAGCATGCTGGACGCCAGCGGCGCCATGTTGAACCACACGTAAAAAGTAATGAAGAAGGCGATCCAGGTCAGGTGGAGCGCCTTGATCTCCGCATTTTTGAAATGGAATACATCTGCAACTTTCATGTAAGCCTCCGAGGGCTTTCAGGTCATTTCGGCACCGGCTGCTGTTAACGGCTAGGCAGGATCAATAAGGGGCACTGAATACGGCGGGCAAGAAAGGAGCTCACGCTGCCAAAGGTCATGTAATCCAGCTCATCGACGAAATAGGTCAGCGAGCGGGCAATGAATCCGCCATCCGGCTCATGGCTGTGGCGTGCGATAACCAGCATATCAGGATGAATTTTCTTCTCGGCGGCATAAAGCAGCATCTTGCGGGCATCGCCATCCAGAAGCAGCGTTTCTGCAGCAACTTCCTCTTTCTCGCAGACCGCCTGCGCCTCAAGAAGATTCCGTTTAAGTTCAGACAACTCTTCCTGAAACATGTCTTCGTTACCGGCGGTGATGTCCCTGGGGTTTTCTGCCACAGCCACCAGGGTGATCTGTGGTTTCAGCTCGCGGAACATCGTAATCGTCTGGGCCAGTGCCAGTTTTGCGTTCCTGGAGCCGTCGTAGGCAATCATGATTTTCATAGCAATCTCCGAAGGCGGCAATGCCACGCACAGGCAGCGCGCCAATTGATATTGGTCAGCATTAGCCCACACTCCACACCTGCGTATAATTGATTCAAATCAAGACTTACGGCGGGTACCCCACCAGAGCGATCAAGAGTCTACCCCCCAGGGCATGAATCCCTGTCAGCGCCTACCACCAGCTCACCCTGCTGGAGGTACCTCCAATGCTTTCACCCGGAAAAACCGGGTTTTGGTATGGTTGCAGAGACTATAGATACAGGTCGGTAAATGCAGACAGGGAGGGCCACCATAATGATTTCACCAACCAGGCCGCAGCAGAACCGCGCACTGGGCCTTTCCACACTGGCTTTCACGCTCTGTTTCGCTGTATGGACGATTTTTTCCATTATCGGCATCCGCCTTGCCGAAGATTTGAATCTTTCGGACACCCAACTTGGCCTGCTGATGGCCACACCCATCCTGACCGGTTCAATCAGCCGGCTGTTCCTTGGTATATGGACTGATCGTTACGGCGGGCGCTGGGTATTCGGCATACTCATGCTGACAACATCAGCCTGTGTTTACCTGCTGACCTTTGCCACTACCTATCCCATGCTACTGGTTGGTGCACTGGGAGTTGGCCTTGCCGGTGGGGCGTTCATTGTGGGCGTGGCCTATACCGCTGCCTGGTTTGAACCCGCTCGCCAGGGCACGGCTCTGGGCATCTTCGGCGCGGGCAACGTCGGCGCCGCAGTAACCAATTTCGGCGCACCCTTTTTGCTGGTGGCTTTTGGATGGGAAACCACCGCCCAGATCTATGCGTCTGTGCTGGCGGTTATGGGTGTTGTTTTTATCCTTCTGGCAAAAGAAGACCCGGTTTCTGCTGGCCGTAAGGATGGCGAGCAGCAACGTTCGTTTATGGAGCAGATGGAACCGCTGAGGGATCTGCGGGTCTGGCGCTTTGCTCTTTACTATTTTTTCGTATTCGGAGCCTTTGTGGCTCTGGCATTGTGGCTGCCACACTTTCTGATTGGCGTTTACGGCCTGGACATAAGAACCGCCGGCATGATCGCCGCGCTCTACACCATTCCGGCATCCCTGTTCCGCATTCTGGGTGGCTGGATGTCCGACCGCTTCGGCGCGCGGCGTGTGATGTACTGGACCTTTATCGCATCGGTCGTCTGCACCTTCCTGCTGAGTTACCCACCTACAGATTACGTGGTACATGGCATCGACGGCGACGTTCGCTTCCGACTGGAAATGAGCCTGCCGGTGTTCGTGGCGCTGATTTTCACCCTGGGCTTTTTTATGTCCCTCGGCAAAGCGGCCGTTTACAAACACATACCTGTTTACTACCCCACGCATGTGGGTGCTGTTGGTGGCGTAGTCGGAATGATTGGCGGGCTGGGCGGGTTTATCCTGCCACTCACCTTTGGTGTTCTGAATGACATTACGGGCATCTGGCAGAGCTGTTTTATGCTGATGTTCATAATTGCTACTGCCGCACTGGCCTGGATGCATTACGCCATCCGCTCTGTCGAACGGGTCGAGTGGGCAGCAAATCAGGAACAGACTGATTTGCCGGAACTGGCATCACCACAACTCTTCTATCCGCTAAACCGGAAGCACAGCCAAGACAGCGGCGCGGGGTCACCACTAAAAAAAGGGAACTGATGTACGTTTCTTGAAATCTCTGTAACAACGCTGTTCCAGCGCTGGCCGGGCTATTAGAATCCACACACCCGTTTTCACCTGGAGCAGTAAAGACCATGTCCCCGGATATGTCCCCCGTTGCCGGCTTCAACCAGTTGCGCCGAATTGAGTCCAGCACGCTCTTTCAGGGCGTGGTTATTGCCATTATCATTCTGTCTGCTCTGACCATAGGCGCTAAAACCTATGATCTGCCGCCTCTGGTTGAGCAGTCCCTGAGCGTTATGGATACTGCCATCACGCTGTTTTTCCTGATCGAGATCCTGTTCCGCTTTACCGCCAGCCCCGTGAAGCGGCGCTTTCTGCTGGACGGCTGGAACCTGTTTGACACGCTGGTGGTGGTTGGCAGCCTTATCCCTCTGGATAACTCCGAAGCCGTCCTGCTTGGGCGGCTGTTACGGGTCTTCCGGGTACTGCGTCTGGTCTCGGTGGTGCCTGAACTGCGCTTCCTGATCAATTCCCTGCTCAAAGCCATCCCGCGCATGGGTTACATCGCGCTTCTGATGTTTATCATTTTCTACATCTATGCGGCAATTGGCTCCATGCTCTTTGCAAGCGTCGACAGTGAACTGTGGGGCGATGTCGCCATAGCCATGCTCACACTGTTCCGGGTGGCCACATTCGAGGACTGGACGGATGTGATGTACGCCACGATGGAGCAATACCCACTGAGCTGGATCTATTATCTGACTTTTATTTTCCTGACGGCTTTCGTGTTCCTGAACATGATGATTGGTGCGATTCTGGAAGTCATGAGCGAGGAGCAAAACGCCAAACAGGCTCAGCAAGCTCACGATGAACGCGATGAAATTACGCGCCAGTTGCGAGACGTGCAGAGCCAGCTCGCGGAATTGGTCAGTTACACCAAATCAGAACAGAACGGGTTTGGTCATCGCAAGGTGGAAGATGAATGACACCTGCAACAGGGCCAGAACCGCGGCAACAACACGAACGGGGAGCGATGCAGTGACCTTCAGTGCAAAGAGGCCGGCCGCTATATAGCCCAGCAACAAGAATATTTTGGCCAACAACCAGCCCTGGGTGAGCGGGTTCCAGCCTCCAACAAACAGTAGGCTGACAGCAGCCACCAGCAGCACTGTGTCGTTGGCGTGAGGGATCCAGCGCAGCGGGGTCTGACGCCAACCCGGCCTTCCCACGGCATCCAGCAACAGTCGCAGCGTGAACAGGATGACCGTCAGGTAAGCTGTGGTCATGTGGAGGTGTTTCAGGATTACGTATGTACTCATGAATTATTCCATTGCGAATCAGAACGATAGCGGCATTGTACGCAAACATACCCCCAACCGGGTATGTTATTTCCGCCCGCAGGCGTTTAACATATAATTAACATATATGTATTAGCAGGACCCAGCATGCAGGCCATTCCTACATCCGCTCAAGCCGATTCCGCCAGCGTAAGCCAGCTTTTCAGCTACCCATTCCGCATTTTCTTTCTGTCGATGGCGCTGCTGGCGCTTCTGGTCATCCCACTCTGGGTTTTACAAGTAACCGGTGTCATCAACCTGCCTCTGGCTATGCCGGGGCTATTCTGGCACCAACACGAGATGCTGTTCGGCTTTCTGTCTGCGGCCATAGCCGGCTTTCTGCTGACGGCCGTCTGTGTATGGACTCAGACTGAACGCACTCATGGTTTCAGGCTCGTCTTGCTATGGAGCGTTTGGCTGGCAGGGCGACTGCTTATGGCCCTGGGTGCTGATTTGCCAGACTGGCTGGTTCAGGGCTTCAATCTGGCCTTCCTGCCGCTGGTGATGTTGGATGCCGGGTGGCGGATATGGCACGCAAGGCAGAAGCGCCAGCTTATGATTCTGGTGGTTCTGGGGCTTTTATGGCTGATGCAGATAGGATTTGTTACCCGCCTGAATATGGCTTTCAGCCATGGCGCGCTGATTATGGCCATGGCACTTATCAGTATTGTTGGCGGGCGCATCACGCCCGCGTTTACAACCGGCTGGCTGCGTCAGCACGGATTGGATGCCCGCGCAGTAAAGACCATTCCGGCGCTGGATATGGCCACGCTGTTTTCCATGATTCTGCTAACGGCATCGCTGGTGACAGGTTGGCAAACCCTAACAGGTATTCTGGCAATCATAGCCGGCACCCTCATGCTGGTGCGTATTGCCAACTGGAAAGGCTGGCTGGCGCGCAAGGAGCCTTTGTTGTGGGCCCTGCACCTGGCTATCCTCTGGGTGCCGGTCGCCCTGTACCTTCTCGCGGGCACGATTTTCGCGGGCTGGCCATCAAACGCCTGGAGCCACGCGGCAGGCACAGGCGCCATCAGCTGCCTCATTCTGGGAGTAATCGCCCGGGTGACACTCGGCCATACGGGGCGCCCTCTGGTACTGCCAAAAGGCATGGTTATCGCGTTTATTGCCATCCAACTGGCGGCTTTTATCCGCGTGCTTACCGCGTTTGATATTATTCCCTGGCACCCCGGAATCGGAAGCAGCACCCTGCTCTGGATTTTCGCCTACGGCATGTTTCTGGTGCGCTACACAAAAATACTCGCAAGCCCCAGGCCAGATGGCCTCGCAGGCTGAGAGGCTGCGCTGTCTTTTCCCGTGCAGGAAAAAAGAGGGCAGGTTCGTGGGAAACCTGCTCTTTTTTTATTCTGTGACGCCTCTTGAAGACCATCCGACACTTGCAACTGCATCGTTTAAACGTTAATTATCAACTAATGGTCAATAGCGACTCGCGAAAAAACAGCTAAAGTATCAGCAAATCATTCTGTAACAGAGACAATGGCACTATGAACCCGGATCATTTTGACAAAGAAGACCTGATTAAATGTGGTCATGGCAAACTTTTCCCGGGCGCCACGCGGCTGCCCATAGATGAGATGCTGATGGTCGACCGTGTTACCCACATATCCACAGAAGGCGGCCTTTACGGTAAAGGCAGTTTGGTGGCAGAGCTGGATATCAATCCGGACCTCTGGTTTTTTAAAGTGCATTTCGTCGATGACCCCGTCATGCCTGGCTGCCTTGGCCTTGATGCCATGTGGCAGCTGGTTGGCTTTTATTTGGCCTGGGGCGGCAGCGAAGGCAAAGGCCGTGCGCTAGGCGCCGGAGAAGTGAAATTCACCGGCCAGGTTCTGCCTACCAACAAAACAGTGCGATACCACCTCGACATCAAGCGTGTGATCAAGCGTAAACTTACGCTGGCCATTGCCGACGGACGCATGGAAGTGGATGGCAAGGAAATCTACACGGCCAAAGACCTGCGGGTTGGCGTATTCTCTTCCACTGATGATTTTTAGGAGCTAGCAAGA
Organism: Marinobacter antarcticus; assembly: GCF_900142385.1. NCBI lineage: Bacteria > Pseudomonadati > Pseudomonadota > Gammaproteobacteria > Pseudomonadales > Marinobacteraceae > Marinobacter > Marinobacter antarcticus. Next base: position 1,248,145 of record NZ_FRAQ01000001.1, on the reverse strand, counting down.
TGCGGCGTGTTGTTATCACCGGTATGGGGATTGTCTCCAGCCTTGGCACAAACCAGAAAGAAGTAACCCGCTCCCTCAAGGAGTCTATTCCCGGTATCGGCTTCAGCGAAGAGGCCCGTGACAATGGTTTGCGCAGCCATGTTTGTGGCCAGATCAATCTGGATCTACCAGCACTGATTAACCGCAAGCTCTTGCGCTTCATGTGCCCGGCGGCTGCCTATACTTATCTCGCGGCCTGTGAGGCCATCGAGCAGGCGGGATTGAGCGAAGAGCACCTCACAGCTAACAGTACCGGTGCTATTTTCGGCACCGGCGGCGCATCAACCGTTGAACTGTTAGACGCCATCGATACCCATCGTGAAAAAGGCATCCGCCGGGTTGGCCCTTATCGAGTGCCCCGCACTATGGGCAGTGCAATCAACGCCTCTATCGCAACGGCGTTTGGCATTACCGGCCTCAACTATGGCATTACGTCGGCCTGCGCAACCAGCGCCCACGCTATTGGCCATGCCGCAGACCAGATTGCTCTTGGTCGCCAGGATGTCATGCTTGCCGGCGGCGGCGAGGACATTCACTGGACGCTGAGCCTGCTGTTTGATGCTATGGGTGCGCTTTCAACCAAGTACAACGACACTCCGGGAGTTGCATCACGCACCTACGATAAAGACCGGGATGGCTTTGTTATTTCCGGAGGCGGTGGCACCCTGGTGCTCGAAGCTCTGGAACACGCTGAAGCACGTGGAGCGACCATTCTTGCGGAGCTGGTTGGTTTTGGCGCCACATCAGACGGTGCAGACATGGTTGCACCCAGTGGCGAAGGCGCTGTGCGCTGCATGCAGCAAGCCATGAAAAATCTGGACGGCGAGATCAGCTACATCAACACCCACGGTACCAGCACTCCCGCTGGCGATGTGACGGAACTCAAAGCCCTGAAACAGACCTTTGGCGATAAAATTCCGCCACTAAGCTCTACCAAGCCTCTCTGCGGTCACGCACTTGGTGCAGCCGGCGTTCACGAAGCCATCTACAGCATGATTATGCAGAGGGAAGGCTTTATTGCACCGTCAGCCAATATCCAGAACCTGGATGAAGGCGCAGAAGGTTACCCGATTGTGCGCGAGCGACTGGATAACCAGAACCTGGATCTGGTCATGAGCAACAGTTTTGGCTTTGGCGGCACCAACGCCACGCTGGTGTTCAAAAAGCACTAATCGCGCTCAGGAAAACCTGACAGAGCGATATGCAGCCGGGGAAGTGCCCATCCAGCGCTTGAACGCCCGGCTGAATGCGCTCAGCTCTGAAAACCCAAGCTGTTCGGCAATTTCCACCAGCGGCTTGGTTTTATCCTGCATGTAAGTCAGCGCCTGCTTACGGCGCACATCTTCCAGCAGGCGGGCAAAGGTTAACCCCTCCCGCTTCAATTTCTTGTGAAGCGTGTACCGGCTCATGTGTAATTGCGACGCCACCACTTCAACACCCACCTTGCCACGGGCAAGCTGAATACTGATCAGCGAACTCACTCTGTTACTCAATGAAACCCGCACCACCTCTGCATCCAGAGGCTCTGATGCCATTCTGCGATCCTCCTCATTGATAAATATCGACCTGCTCAATTCAGGTTACAGCGTACACATGTTAGCTGAAAGTAATCAATAAGACGTTTGAGCAGGATCAAGAGAAAGCACATTAGCTTGCGGCAAAATAGCCATCCACAGATTCATCTGGAGCCGCAATGAATATCCCGGAACTGCTGGCACCTGCCGGCACCCCTGAACACCTTGAAACCGCGTTTGCCTATGGTGCGGATGCCGTCTACGCCGGCCAGCCACGCTACTCACTGCGGGTACGCAATAACAGCTTTAAAGACACGGCTGCTCTGGGTGCCGGCATACAGAGAGCCCACGCTCTGGGTAAACAGTTCTATCTGGTTTCGAACATAGCGCCGCACAACGACAAGGTACGCTCCTACCTGAGGGACCTGGAACCGGTGCTTGAACACAAGCCTGATGCCCTGATCATGTCAGACCCGGGCCTGATCATGTTGGTGCGGGAAAAGTGGCCGGATCAACCCATTCACCTATCGGTGCAGGCCAATGCCGTAAACTGGGCAACGGTGGAATTCTGGCGCCGCCAGGGCATCAGCCGGGTGATTCTGTCCCGGGACCTCGCACTCGGTGAAATCCGCGACATCCGTGAACGGGTTCCGCAAATGGAGCTGGAAGTTTTTGTTCACGGCGCACTGTGTATGGCTTATTCAGGGCGCTGTCTGCTCTCCGGTTATATGAATCACAGGGATGCCAACCAGGGCGCCTGCACCAACGCCTGTCGCTGGGACTATAAGGAAGTTCAACATACCCACGACCACACCGGCGACCTGATTGCCTCATCAGTAGCAAGTGAAGTGTTTAACTACGAGCCGAAAGAAATCCTGCTCGAAGAGCCCAACCGCCCGGGCAGTTTTATTCCCGCTTATGAGGATGAGCACGGCACCTACATCATGAACTCCCGGGACCTGCGAGCTGTACAGCATGTGGCCGAACTGGCGGCGATGGGCGTGCATTCACTGAAAATAGAGGGTCGCACGAAAAGCACCTATTACGTGGCACGGACCACCCAAGTATATCGCCGCGCCATCGATCAGGCCACACAAGGCAAGTCCTTCGACATGGGCCTGATGAACGAGTTGGAAGCGCTGTCGAACCGGGGCTACACCGAGGGCTTCCTGCGCCGACACATGCCTCAGGAATACCAGACCTACGAAAGAGGCTCATCTTATCTTGGTACTCAGCAGGTAGCCGGCACCATCACCAATGACGACGGCAAATGGTTGACCATTAACGTGAAAAACAAGTTTGCGCCAGGCGACCAGCTCGAGCTGATTACGCCATCTGGCAATCTGTTGTTCGCGATACCCGTTATGGAGAGCCTCAACGGCGTCGCTATAGATTACGCACCCGGCAGCGGACACATTGTTCGCATACCCCGCCCGCCGCGTACTCCCGATGCGCTCGGGCATAGCTACCTTACCCGCATTCTGCCATCCGAAGCCTGATGCTCCACTGAGCCCCGGGCTCCGTATAAACCTGCACCAAAGCCGTTGCGCCCGTCAGACTTAGCCTCTGGCGGGCGTATTACGCTATAATTGGCTGTCCCGCAATTTAATACCTGACTAATTTAGTATGGTATTGTACAATCATGAACCAGAAACAACAGATCAGCCCCCGCAACCCACTCTGGTTGGCGGCAAACTAAAGGGCCTCAGAGCCCACGATGAGAGAATACGGAGCGACGATCATGGCGACCACCGACCAAGAGGTGAACGAACTGGTCAAACGGGAGTACGAGCACGGTTTCGTCACAGAAATCGAAGTAGATACGTTCGATCCCGGTTTGAATGAAGACGTCATCGCCCGCCTTTCTGCAATCAAGAAAGAGCCGGAATTCATGCTGGAATGGCGCCTCAAAGCCTATCGTCGCTGGCTGGAGATGAAAGAGCCGGACTGGGCGCATGTGGGCTATCCAAAAATCGACTATAACTCGATTTCCTATTACTCCGCCCCCAAGCGCAAAGAAGACATGCCCCAGAGCCTCGATGATGTAGATCCCGAGCTGCTCAGAACCTACGAAAAACTGGGCATCCCTCTGCATGAGCGCGCACAGCTCGCTGGCGTGGCTGTGGACGCGGTGTTTGATTCCGTTTCCGTAGCTACCACCTTCAAAGAGCCGCTGGCAAAAGCCGGCGTTATTTTCTGCTCCATCTCGGAAGCGGTGCGCGACTACCCGGAGCTGGTCCAGAAATACCTCGGCTCCGTTGTGCCCCACACGGACAACTACTTTGCCGGGCTTAACGCCGCAGTCTTTTCCGACGGCACCTTCGTTTACGTTCCCAAGGGCGTCCGCTGCCCCATGGAGCTATCCACCTACTTCCGCATCAACGCGGCAAACACCGGGCAGTTCGAGCGCACGCTGATTATCGCCGACGAAGGCAGCTACGTCAGCTACCTGGAAGGCTGTACCGCCCCCATGCGCGATGAAAACCAGCTGCACGCAGCGGTAGTCGAGCTGGTTGCACTGGACGACGCCCAGATCAAGTACTCCACGGTACAGAACTGGTACCCGGGCGATGAAAACGGCAAAGGCGGCATTTTCAACTTCGTCACCAAGCGCGCGGCCTGCATCGGCAAGAACTCTAAAGTTTCCTGGACCCAGGTTGAAACGGGTTCTGCGATTACCTGGAAGTACCCGAGCTGCATCCTGCGCGGCGAAAACAGCGTCGGCGAGTTCTACTCGGTAGCACTCACCCACAATTATCAGCAGGCTGACACCGGTACCAAGATGATTCACCTGGGCAAGAACACGTCCAGCACCATCATCTCAAAAGGTATTTCAGCCGGTAAAAGCTCCAACGCCTATCGTGGCCTGGTCAAGTTCGGCCCCCGCGCAGAGGGCGCGCGCAACTTCACCCAGTGTGACTCGCTGTTGATCGGCGACCGCTGCGGCGCGCACACTTTCCCGTACATCGAGAGCCTGAATAAGTCCGCGATCGTTGAGCATGAAGCGACCACGTCCAAAGTCAGTGACGAGCAGATGTTCCTGTGCCGTCAGCGCGGTATCGATCCGGAACAGGCCGTTTCCATGATTGTGAACGGTTTCTGCAAAGAAGTTTTCAAGGAGCTTCCTATGGAGTTTGCGGTTGAAGCCGGCAAGCTTCTGGAAGTCAGCCTCGAGGGTTCTGTCGGCTAAGACGGCATGAACCCAAAGCATTGCAAGCAATCAGAATTCAGACGGATAAAATAGAGAGAATCCTACAAATGCTGAGCATCAAGAACCTGCACGCATCCGTTGAGGGCAAAGAGATCCTCAAGGGCATTAACCTGGAGATCAAGGCCGGGGAAGTACATGCCATTATGGGCCCGAACGGGTCAGGCAAAAGTACCCTTTCCCAGGTGCTCGCAGGGAACGACGCATTTGAAGTTACCTCAGGTGAAGTTACGTTGAATGGCGAAAACCTGCTTGAAAAAACGACTGAAGCGCGCGCGCGCGACGGAGTATTTCTCGCATTTCAGTACCCGGTAGAGATTCCGGGCGTCAGTAACTTACAGTTCATGCGCACTGCGGTGAACTCCATGCGCCTTCATAGGGGCGAGCCGGAAATGAACGCGGCTGAGTTTATGAAGCTGGCCCGGGAAGTATCAAAGCAGGTGGATCTGGATCCTGCGTTCCTCAAGCGCGGCGTAAACGAAGGTTTCTCCGGCGGCGAGAAGAAGCGTAACGAAATCATGCAGGCTCTGTTGCTGCAGCCGAAGCTGGCCATTCTGGACGAAACCGACTCCGGGCTCGATATCGACGCTCTCAAGGTGGTTTCAGACGGCGTTAACGCCCTGCGCTCCGAAGACCGGGCCATTCTGATGGTGACTCACTATCAGCGCCTGCTCGATCACATCGTGCCGGATCATGTGCACGTCCTCGCCGGTGGCAAGATCGTAAAATCCGGCGGTCGCGAACTGGCTCTGGAGCTGGAAGAGCGCGGCTATGGCTGGCTTGGCGTCAAGGATGAAGCAACTGAAGCCAGCTCAGCCAATTAAGGAGATCGCGGAATGAAACCAGCACCAACGCTTTCCACCGCGTTCCTGCATCCGGCTGGCCAGGCGCTACCGGAGCCTCTGCTCGCCCTGCGCAAACAGCGCGGTGCCGCTCTGGTGGACATGCCCCTGCCAACGCGGAAAACAGAAAACTGGAAGTATTCCAGCAAGTACCTGAAGCTGACCGACGAGATGGCCGTCTCGCTGCCTACTGCAGGCAAAACCGGCAGCGCTCTGGCTGTTCCCGGCTACAAGGTGGTTTTCATCAATGGCATGATGATGCCGGAAGCCAGCGAGTATCCGGATCTGAACAACATTCTTATCCAGCGTTTCGGCGACCTTTCGGACGCTGAAGCCAGCGAACTGGCCGAGCGCCTGGACAGCACCCTGGACAGAAAAGCCGTACAACTGGCGGGCCTCAACTCGGCCCGCTTTGAAGATGGACTGGTCATTCGTCTGGAGCCGGGTGCGGTTCTTGACCAGCCTCTGTTTGTCATTCATGAGGTTACTGCCGGCGCCAGCGGATCCGCCTTTCCGCGCATTTTTGTCGATGCCGGTCGCAACAGCCAGATCACTCTGGTTGAAGAGTATATTTCCAGCGGGCAGGAAGCGGTCATGGTTAACACCATCACCGAGTTCAATCTTGCTGAAGGTGCGAACGTCACCAACATTCGCCTGAACATGGAAGGCGAAAATGTGCAGCATATCGGCGCCACCGGCGTCGTTCAGCAGCGCAGCTCGCGCTTTGAAAGCCACTGTGTGGGCTTTGGCGGCCCCCTTCGCCGTCACGACCTGCAGGTGCGACTGGAAGGCGAAGGCGCGGAGTGCAAGCTTAACGGTGTAGTCGTCACCCAAGGCACGCAGCACTACGACAACCACACCACTATCGAGCATGTGGCGCCCCGCTGCGATAGCGAAGAAACCTATCGCAACATTGCGGCGGACAAATCTCACGCGGTGTTCAACGGCCGGATTCATATTCACCAGGACGCCCAAAAGTCCAACGCAAATATGAACAACAAAAACCTGTTGCTTGACACCGGTGCGGAAATAGACACCAAGCCTGAACTGGAAATCTACGCCGACGATGTCAAATGTGCCCACGGCGCGACTATCGGTCAGCTCGACAAGGGATCGCTGTTTTATCTGGTTTCACGGGGCATTGGCCGCCGTGAAGCCAACGTACTGCTAACCATGGCGTTCATTAACGAGCTGGTAACTCAGATTCCGGTGGAAGCCGTAAGAGAGACCGTGCAAACCCGGCTGAACCTGTTCTTTGATCAAGCATTTCAGGAGGCCTGACCGGTATGAACAACCTGTCCGTGGCAAACACAGCTACCCATAAGGCGTTTGATGTAAAAGCCATTCGCCGGGACTTTCCCATACTGTCTCAGCAGGTAAACGGGAAACCTCTGGTGTATCTGGATAACGGTGCGTCGGCGCAAAAGCCGCTTGCTGTTCTGGATGCCATGGATCGCTATTACCGGGAAATGCACTCTAATGTTCACCGCGGTGCCCACACCCTGGGCGACCGTGCAACGGCAGCGTTTGAAGGCGCCCGGGAAACCGTTCGCAGCTTTCTGAATGCAGGTAGCACCCAGGAAATCATCTGGACTCGCGGCACCACTGAAGCTATCAACCTGGTGGCGAACGGCCTGGCGCCCCGCCTCAAAGCCGGTGACGAAATTCTGGTGAGCCACATGGAGCACCACGCCAACATTGTGCCCTGGCAGATGCTGGCCGAGCGTACAGGTGCCAAAGTGGTGCCGATTCAGGTCACGCCACAAGGCGAGCTGGACCTGGAATCGTTCAATAGCCTGTTGAATGATCGCACTCGGGTTCTTGCCATTACTCATGTTTCCAACGTACTGGGTACTATCAACCCTGTTGCAGACATGGTTAAACAGGCCAAAGTCCGCGGCATCATCACGCTGCTTGATGGCGCCCAGGCGGTACCGCACTTTCAACCGGATGTGCAGGCTCTGGATTGCGACTTTTACGTGTTCTCGTCTCACAAGCTGTTTGGCCCGACGGGCATTGGTGTGCTTTACGGCAAAGCCGCATTGCTGGAAGAAATGCCTCCATACCAGGGCGGCGGCGAAATGATTGAGCGGGTCTCTTTCGAACGCACAACCTGGAACACCCTGCCCTACAAATTTGAGGCAGGCACGCCGGCTATCGCTGAGGCAGTGGGCCTGGGTGCGGCTATCGAATACCTGAACGGTTTCGACAGAGAGGCTATGGAAGCGGCCGAGAACGCCTTGCTGGAGCGCGCCAATCAGCTGGTTGAAACCGTCCCGGGAATGGCCATTATCGGTACCGCAAAGAGCAAGGTGCCCGTGATGTCCTTTAAAATCAAGGGCTTGCACCCCAGTGATATTGGCACTTTGCTGGATCAGCAAGGCATCGCTATTCGCACAGGCCACCACTGCGCAATGCCACTGATGGATTTCTACGGAGTTCCCGGTACAGCCCGGGCCTCTTTTGCGTTCTATAATACGCTGGATGAGGTGGATCAATTGTTTACCGCCTTGCAAAAAGTCCAGCGCCTGTTTGCCTGATGGAGGAGACACCATGACAGCAGAAGTCTTCACACCGATCGTCGGCGTCACTATGACGCCAAATGCCGTCAAGCACGTGCGCAAGCAACTCGACAAAAAATCAGATGCCAAAGGCATTCGATTGGCAATCAGAAAGAGCGGATGCTCCGGCTTCAAATACGAAACCCAATGGGTTGATGAAGCCTCATCCGACGACAGAGTATTTCACATTGATGGCGTTGACGTGTTTGTGAAAGAGGAGCACCTGTCAATGGTGAACGGCATCGAAATCGATTTCGTTACCGAAGGTGTGAACTCCATGTTCCAGTTCCGCAATCCGAACGCCACCGCTGAGTGCGGGTGTGGAGAGAGCTTTACGGTAAGCTGATACTGCGCCCCCTCTCCCCGGCCCTCTCCCGCGAGGGGAGAGGGAGTTGCTGAGCCGAACTGGGAGCTGTCTTTTAGTCCCTCTCCCCCTGCGGGAGAGGGGTTGGGGAGAGGGGGTCAAAAGCATTAAATGAGGTTTAATCAGGCATGCAAGAACGTGAAGTCGTCCTGACCAAACGCGAGGTGGAAGCCCGCCTTGTTCCGACCGGAACGGAAGTGATGATTCCGGTAGACAGCTTTGTGACCATCACCCAGTCACTGGGCGGTACATTTACCGTTGCCGTCAATGGCAACCTTGCCCGCATCGAAGGTCACAATGCCGACGCCCTGGGCAAGAAACCACTGGAAAGCAGTTTCGACACGCCGGCCGACGGAACCATTAACGAAAATCAGGTATGGGAAGCCATCCGCAACTGCTACGACCCGGAGATTCCAGTCAACGTGGTGGATCTGGGCCTGATTTACGAGTGCCGAATCGAAAACGATACCGCCGAAGGCAATCATGTCTTTATCCTGATGACTCTCACGGCCGCAGGCTGTGGCATGGGGCCCGTCATTGCCGAAGACGTGAAGTGTAAGGTAGAGCACGTACCCAACGTGGACAAGGTAACCGTAGAGCTAACCTTTGATCCGCCCTGGAACAACGATATGCTCACCGACGAAGCCAAGCTCGAATTGGGAATGTTGTAAATGACAGCTACGGAACAGGATTTTCTGGACAACCCGCTCGGCACAAATCCAACTCTGGACGACGTGCTCGACGGCTTCGAGTTTCTGGACGACTGGGAAGATCGGTACGCGTTTATTATTGATCTTGGCAAGCAGCTACCGGCGTTTCCGGAAGATGCCCGGATAGAAGAGAACTATGTTCACGGCTGCCAGAGCCAAGTGTGGCTGATCGCCCATTACGACGAGGCCAGCGGCAAGCTCTACCTTCTGATTGATTCCGACGCCCTAATCGTGCGTGGCCTTGCCGCACTGATTCTGGTTGCGCTGAACGGAAAGCCTCCGAGAGAACTGCTGACAACAGATATCGACGAAATTTTTGAGCGCCTGGACCTGTTCCGCCACATCTCCCCTACCCGCGGCAACGGTTTGCGTGCCATGGTGGGGAAGATACGGGATATTGCCGCTGCTGAAGTAGCAACCTGATCAGCTCACAGGTTTACTGTGAGCTACCAGATAATGGCAATGTCGTCCCGCTGAATGTTTACCTGCCCGCCGACCTGGGGCATGAGACCGTTACTGAAATCCGGATGCACATTGTTGAGAGTGACCTTCAACTGACTGTCACTCAGCTCCGGCGTTCCTCCCAGAGAATCAAAATAACGAGCGCTGCGATACAGATGCAGCTCATCCCCTGGCCGCAAACCAGCTGTCGCACCTGACGCCAGAGTAACCAGCTGGCCGTCTACCCGCGTAATCCGCGCCATAAAAGGCTGGCACGCAAGAGCGTCGGTTACTGCCTTCGTCATATCCGCGACAACACCGGCAACCGCCTCGCCATAGTGCGTTTTACGAAAACCCTCGGAGCCAAAGCCTGCAGAGCTGCCTGGGCCGGCATTCCAGTCGGCCGCAGTTTCAAAGCGCTGCTGGTATACCGGCGAGCCGCTGAAACCATCCAGAACCACCACATCCACCGCAAAACGCCGGCGCATATCAGCCGCACCAACGCCCCGTTGCATCTTGTCCAGAACGGAGGAACCCCAGGCCGCCGGGTCGGCAACGCCGACATCCCTGATAACCCCGGCCACTACGAACTGAACACCCATCTCACGGGCAACCTGAATCACATTGGTAAGCCGGTTACCGCTCTGCTGCATCGTCGGTGCATTCAGCAGATCGGGGAACAGGCGAGAAGTCGTGGCAGAAAACACCTGCAGGTTGCCGGCTTCGCGCAGACCTTGCTGTAGATGTTGCGGCAGGATTTCGCCGGCATCATCAATACGCCCTACACTGGCCTGATCCGGATAAAGAAGCGGAAACCCGGTTACCGCCACCCGCTTTTTCAACCGGCCGCTCTCACCTCCGTCGCAGCTGGCTTGCCCGGCAGAAATGTCTCCGCGCACGGTTACGCGCAAGAGATTACCGCTGCGATACTCATCAATAACTTTTACGTTCCGCGCTCGGGCACTGGAGGCCAGCTGTATTCTGGATTCGGTCAGAACACCGTTTTCCATGGTGTCTCTGGTACTTACCTGCGCCTCGTACTGCAATGCAAGATCACGCATGGCCGCGTTGCGGGCTTCGGCACGGGCAGAGGCGAGATCGTCATTATGTATATTGGCATGGCCCACACCTTCAAGAACAACGGCCTGAGCGCTGGCAACCAGCATCAACGGCATCAGTGCACACCAAAGCAACAATCGCATAAACTGCGTTATAAACCCGCGCATCGTTTCCTGCCCGCTATTTCGTTCAATTTTCCGTGCTCCAGAATCAATCAAGATAATACAGGGCGTCGACGTTTCTGCTCTGAACATCACCAACACTGTCGTTGTATCCGGGCATGGGTATAGGACAAAGATCCTGCACCTGGTCATCCGCCACCTTGGAAACACAGGCGCGGAAGCGTGGCTCCAGTTTTAACTCCATGACCGTCTCAACAACTCCGTCGCTGTGTTCATTAACAGCTACCATTTTTGCGCCACGAATGTAGCTGTCCACGTAGGTGCGGAAGCTGTCGTTGCGGAGAACAAAGTCGTTCACAGTAGCGCTGCCATAAATGACCGTGCCGTAAACCCGCTCCGCCAGGTTCCGGTAGGCGTCCATCTGGGATGCTCTGCGTGCCATCAGGCGTTTACGGGTATTCAGACGATCCGCACTGACGTCTTCGTAAGTGCCAAAGCCGCTGACCCGCACCGTAATGGGCTCAAACCTTGCTTCAGATTGCGCTCTGTTTCTGTCGCTGTCCCGGTAGCCACCAACGGGTGCACAGGCCGCCAGTGTGAAAGCCAGAAAAGGGATTACTATCCGGCGAATGACCATGTTCTTGTCTCCAGAGATCGTTTCAGCTAACCCATGAAAGATTCACGCCAGTTTTGCTAACACGCTGATTGAAAGCGATTTCTCTGAAAACGTCCCAAACCGGAGCTGAAAAGCGGCAAAAACCTGCCTCTGCTTACACATCAAAAACAAACCGTTACCTCTTATGTCATGTTCGGGTACGCATATTGCTCTAACCTGCCAACAGTTTAATAACTCAGACAGTGCCTATCTTTTTTACCAAGGTACCCGAATGCACCAACATTGCTTGTCCAGACTGTTTATTGCCGTAGGTTTATCCGTTGCCGCCACCTCGGCGCTGGCCGGCCCTCAGGCCTTTATGTCGTCACGCTCATTTGCCATGGGTGGGACCGGCGTAGCCGCTGCGCAACCCTCATCTGCCACCTCGGCGAATCCCGCCATGATGGCCGCTGACCACAATTCCTGGTCAGACGATTTCGGACTGACACTGCCTTCCATCAACGCACGGGTTGCTGATGAAGAAGAGACAATTGATCAGATTGACGATATTCAGGATGCCATTGATCAGTTTGACAGCATCAACCGAACCTCAAACCCTGAAGATGCGCAGGCTGTGGCCGGAGATCTTCTCACGCGCCTATATGCATTTGACAACGATACACTGCGTGCCAACATCGGTCTCGGGCTTGGCTTTGCAATTCCGAGCAAAAAGCTTTCAGTGGGCTTTTTTACAACAGGAAATTTGACCGCAACGGTACGCGGTGAGTTTGATGAGCAAGACAGAGCGACTCTTCAGAATATAGTTGATCTCGACCCTGGCAACCCAACAGACCTCGCCCAACTCCAAAGTACCAACCTTGATACCGAACTCAAATCACGCGGAAAAATTGTTTCTTCTGCGGTCGTTGAGGCAGGCGTCAGCTTTGCACATGCACTGGAGCTGAATAACGGCGAAACTCTGCAACTGGGCATTTCACCAAAGTATGTCGAGTTGAGAACCTTCCAATACACAGAAACGGTTTCCGGCTTTGAAGACGACGAATTCGACGGTGATCAGTATCAGACCGACAAGAGTGGCTTTAACCTGGACATAGGTGCGGCTTACGCTTTTGGTGATGAAAAACAATGGAACGCGGGCATCGTAGTTAAAAACCTGATCCCCATGGAACTGGATTCTGCAGCAAGCCGCCCTCTGCTCGGAGAGAAGGTGAGAACGCTCAAGCTCAATCCCATGGCAACCGTCGGTATCGCCCACACAGGCAACTATCACGTTGTTACCGCCGAAATTGACCTGACCAAGAACGAAGCCTTTGGTTTCGAAGATGATACCCAGTGGCTTGCCGTGGGTGCAGAACTCGATGCCTGGCGCTATGCCCAGCTTCGTGCCGGTGTTCGCCACAACCTGGCCAGCAACGATGACAACAGCGGCATTGAGGAAAAAACTCAGTTTACAGCCGGTCTGGGCCTGAACCTGATGGGAGTACGCTTTGATCTCGGCGCCCTGTTCAGCAGTGCCGATGTAGGCGCTGCTCTGGAGCTGGGCACCTCTTTCTGATCCTGCCGCCTTGAGCGCTGTTTTCGGTGTCAGGCCAACTCAGGTTTGCCTGATTCGCCCGGGAAACGGATAATTCCCGGACACTTCTTAGAAAGGAATCCGATCCTTCATGCAAACCTATCTGGTTGGCGGCGCCGTTCGCGATGAATTACTGGGCCTGGAAGTTAAAGATCGTGACTGGGTGGTGGTCGGCGCAACCCCGGAACAAATGCTTGCCAAGGGCTTTACCCAGGTAGGGTCCGACTTCCCCGTATTCCTGCATCCCAAAACCCATGAGGAATATGCCCTCGCTCGTACCGAACGTAAACAGGGCCACGGCTATCACGGCTTCAGTGTTTACAGCGCAACGGATGTCACTCTTGAAGAAGACCTGCTGCGCAGGGATCTGACCATCAACGCAATGGCGCGCTCGGAACAGGGTGAGCTGACAGACCCCTTTCACGGCAGAAAAGATCTTGAGGCCCGAGAGCTGCGCCACGTCTCGGAGGCCTTCAAAGAGGACCCTCTGCGCATCCTGAGGACCGCGCGCTTCGCTGCACGTTTCCGGCCTCTCGGTTTTAGCGTCTGTACAGAAACCATGGAGCTCATGCGCACCATGGTTACCGAAGGCGAAGTGGAGCATCTTGTTCCCGAGCGAGTGTGGCAGGAGATTCAGCGGGCACTGCACGAACAGGCCCCCGGTACTTTTTTTCAGGTACTGCGGGACTGTGGCGCACTCACCGTGTTGATTCCCGAACTGACTCCCGATACCGACTTCCGCGCCGTCATTGATACCCTGCAATGCGTTCACGCCAGCAACGGCTCAACGGCGGAGCGTTTTGCCGCATTGCTCTGCTCACTCGATGAGCCTGCCTGTATGGCAAGAGCAAGAGCTCTGAAAGCGCCTAACGACTGCCAGCAACTTGCCCGGCTAACTGTGGCTTTTATAGGTGTGATCAGGCGACTCGACCCTGCTCAACCGGATGCAGGCACTGTGCTTGAATTACTTGAAAAGGCTGATATCTGGCGCCGGCCTGAACGCTTCTCAAACCTGATCAATGTACTTGGGTGCGCTCTCGAGCCTGCTAATCTGAAGCAACTGGCCCCACTCAGGAAAGCCGCTGATGCCACATCACGCGTTGACCCCCAGACACTGATGAAACAGGGTTTTTCGGGCAAAGAGCTGGGCCAGGCAATCCGGGCGGAGCGTCTGGCACGTATAGCTCAGACAGTCTCCCGCCCATCCTCCTGAGGAACCAGCATGCCTGAGAACACTCCTGTTGCCCTGATTACCGGCTCGGCACACCGCCTTGGCGCCCGCACCGCTCAAATGCTCCACGATCGTGGCTGGAACCTGGTTATCCACTACCGGAGCCGTGAAGCGCAGGCCGACGGTCTCGTGAAAGCCATGAACCATCAGCGCCAGAACTCAGCGATCGCATTGCAGGCCGACCTTAGCGAAATCGCGGATACAAGGCTTCTGGGCCATGAAGCGGCGGAACAGTGGGGGCGGCTGGATGCGCTGGTTAACAACGCATCTGTGTTCTACCCAAATCCGACTCCGGAGGCAACTGAGGACGACTGGGATAACATCATGCACACCAATCTCAAGGCGCCGTTTTTTCTGATGCAAGCGTGTCTGCCCGCGCTGCGGGAAAGCGCCGGCAGCGTTGTGAACCTGATTGACATATACAGTGAAAAGCCGTTGCCGGAACACCCTCTTTACTGCGCCAGCAAAGCCGGCCTCGCCGCCCTCACCCGCTCCTGGGCCAAAGACCTGGCACCTGAAGTACGAGTAAACGGAGTCTCCCCAGGGGCTATTCTCTGGCCGGAAGGCGACGCAGCGGTTGATGCAGGCTACCAGAGCAGGATTCTGGACAAGACCCCCCTGAAACGCACCGGCACACCGGACGACATCGCCCGAACCATTGTGTTTTTGCTGACCGAAGCCCCGTTTATTACCGGGCAGATTATTTCTGTGGATGGCGGGCGAAGCCTGAACATGTAAGCCCGGTCATCGCTCCGTGCTTTTGCCGGCCAGGCCTTTCCGACTACAATACCCCCAGTTGTCCATTCTGTCCGCGCGGAGACCCATAACCCCGCGCCCTTTGAAACCGGAGAGACTCCATGCGTGATGTTGTCATTGTTGCAGCCAAGCGTACTGCTATAGGAAGCTTTGGTGGCGGCCTGTCCAGCCTGAGTGCCGACCAACTCGGCACCGCGGTCATCAAGGCCATTCTCGAGGACACCGGCGTCGCCGGTGATCAGATTAGTGAAGTGGTGCTCGGCCAGGTTCTGACCGCAGGCTGTGGCCAGAACCCTGCCCGTCAGTCCGCCATCAATGCCGGCATCCCGGCCTCGGTGCCCGCCATGACCATCAATAAGGTCTGCGGCTCCGGCCTGAAAGCGGTCCACATGGCGGTTCAGGCGATTCGCTGCGGGGACGCCGAGCTGATGATTGCCGGTGGCCAGGAGAGCATGAGTCAGGCTCCGCACGTTCTGCCCAACAGCCGCAACGGCCAGCGCATGGGCAACTGGACCATGATCGACACCATGGTTACCGACGGTCTCTGGGATGCCTTCAACGACTACCACATGGGCATAACAGCTGAGAACATAGTTGAAAAATACGGCATTAGCCGCGAAGAACAGGACGAGTTTGCAGCGGCATCACAGCAAAAAGCCGTTGCAGCCCGCGAAGCCGGGCGCTTCGATGGTGAAATAGTGCCGGTTTCCATACCCCAGCGTAAAGGCGATCCGATCGTCATCAGCAAAGACGAAGGACCCCGCGCCGGCGTGACCGCCGAAAGCCTTGGCAAGCTGCGCCCGGCCTTCAAGAAAGACGGCTCGGTAACTGCTGGCAACGCCTCATCTCTCAACGATGGCGCGGCGGCGGTTATGGTGTGCAGCGCTGAGAAAGCCAAAGAGCTGGGCTTGACCCCGCTGGCGACGATCAAGGCCCACGCCAATGCAGGCGTTGATCCGAGCATCATGGGCACCGGTCCGATTCCCGCCAGCCAGCGCTGCCTGAAACTGGCAGGCTGGAGCGTTGAAGATCTGGATCTAATTGAAGCCAACGAAGCATTTGCTGCCCAGGCCATCTCCGTAAACCGCGACATGGGCTGGGACGTCAGTAAGGTAAACGTGAACGGCGGCGCTATTGCCATGGGCCACCCCATTGGCGCTTCTGGCTGCCGCATCCTGGTATCGCTGCTGCACGAAATGGTGCGCCGTGATGCAAACAAAGGCCTTGCAACCCTGTGCATCGGCGGCGGCATGGGCGTTGCCCTGGCGGTGGAGCGCTAAAACGCGATGCTGAATGTAGTGCTGTACGAGCCGGAGATACCGCCTAATACGGGTAATATCATCCGGCTATGCGCTAACACAGGCTGCAGACTGCATCTGATCGAGCCTCTGGGTTTCAACCTTGAAGACAAACAGATGCGGCGTGCAGGGCTGGACTACAGCGAATACACCACGGTAAAAGTCCACAAGAACTATCAGGCGTTTCTCGACAGCGAACAACCTCGGCGGCTGTTTGGCTTGACCACCAAAGGCCAACGTTACTATCACCAGGTTGCCTATCAAGAAGATGACTACCTGATGTTTGGTCCCGAAACCCGCGGCCTGCCCCAGGAAGTGCGCGAAGGCTTATCCGCAGAACACTGCCTGAAAGTGCCTATGTGTCCCGAAAGCCGCAGCCTGAATCTGTCCAATACCGCTGCGTTGGTCGTATACGAAGCCTGGCGACAGCTGGGATTTACGGGTTCGGTAAACGGCAAACT
This sequence comes from Marinobacter antarcticus, assembly GCF_900142385.1. NCBI lineage: Bacteria > Pseudomonadati > Pseudomonadota > Gammaproteobacteria > Pseudomonadales > Marinobacteraceae > Marinobacter > Marinobacter antarcticus. The sequence continues at coordinate 1,231,350 of NZ_FRAQ01000001.1, read as the reverse complement.
ATAAACAAAACAGCCCGGCAAATGCCGGGCTGTTTCAGTATCAGGCTGAGAGCAAAAACTATCAGTGAGTCTTCTGCTCTTCTCCTGCTTCTCCAGCTGCCTCTTCCTGCTTGCGCTGGAGCGCCTGAGCGTAGATGGCATCGAAGTTAACCGGAGCCAGCATCAACGCCGGGAAGCTGCCCTTGTTAACAACACCATCGATGGCTTCACGGGCGTAGGGAAACAGAATGGTCGGGCAGTAAGCGCCCAGCATCTGACCAAGCTGCGGGCCTTCAATGCCCGCCACGAGGAATACACCCGCCTGCTGAATTTCAACAATGTAAACGACTTTCTCGTCAATTTTCGCCGTAACGGTCAATGACAGCACAACCTCATACTGATTGTCGCTTACTTTGTTATGGGCTGTGTTCAAGTCCAGATTCACCTGAGGTTTCCATTGCTCCTGAAATACCGCCGGTGAATTAGGGGACTCAAAAGAGAGATCCTTCACATAAATACGCTGCAGGGCAAACTGGGCCTGGTTCTGGTTGTCACTGCCTGCGGCGGCTTGCTGATTCTCTGCCATGTTCAGTCCTTTCGGTTTTTGTAGAGAGTCTTAGATTGGGCTCAAGGCCCATCATTATGATTTCACCTGCCGGAACAGTCTACTGCCTGGCGGCGCTCGGTTATGTGAAACAGTGAGGCAGATCGGCGCTCAGATCAAGCTCCGCCGCTGCCTCTACTTTTACTTTTTCACCAGCGGCAAGTTGCTGGCTCTCCAGTCACTGACTCCGCCATTCAGGCGCACCACGTTAGCGTAACCCTCGGCGTTGAGCTGTTTAACCGCCATGGCGGAATGCTGGCCCATTTTATCCGCTACTATGATCTGCTTGTCTTTATGCTTTTTTAATTCTGCGGCGCGACTTTTCAGACTATTCAGCGGGATATTAATCGAGCCGGTGATACGGCCCTCACCAAACTCTTTGCGATCACGTATGTCAACAACTACAGCCTCATTCCGGTTGATCAGGCTAACCGCTCCCTGGGCAGAAATCTTGGCTCCCCCACGGCGGGATTCCAGAAGCAGAATGGCAATTACAAAAGCCACAAACAGCGACGCTAGAATGTAGTGGTTAACGACAAATTCAAACAACCGATCCATGAGGTTACCCTGACAATGAGTTTGGCAGGATTATACACAGCCTGCTCGTCAGACAGAAGGTAACCCTATGGGTGACGACTGTGGCCTCAAAGTGCGAAAATAGATAAACTCGATAATTAGTTTCGTAAACTTACTAACATTTTACTTCCGGATTGAATAATGACAGCACTGCGCAAGCCGACAGCATTGATTATCCTTGACGGCTGGGGCTACCGTGACCCAGCCGACGACAACGCCATCAGCAACGCCAAGACACCCTTCTGGGACAAGCTCTGGCAGTCCCGACCAAAGGCGCTGATCAACACCTCAGGCATGTTTGTGGGGCTACCAAAGGGCCAGATGGGCAATTCGGAAGTGGGGCACATGAATCTCGGCGCAGGGCGCGTGGTTTACCAAAGCCTTACGCGCATTGACAAAGATCTGGAGGATGGCACATTTAATGAAAACAACGCCCTCTGCTCCGCAATCGACAAAGCCGTAAGTAACGGCGGCGCTGTTCATCTTATGGGCCTGTTGTCGCCTGGCGGGGTTCACTGCCACGAAGATCATATTCTTGCTGCCGCAGAGCTTGCCGCTTCAAGGGGCGCAAAAGAAGTGTATGTTCACGCATTTCTTGATGGCAGGGATATGCCGCCCCGCAGTGCGCGCCCCTCTCTGGAAAAAGCCGCCGCAAAACTTAAAAGTCTGGGCGTGGGCCGTGTTGCATCTATTGTTGGCCGTTATTTCGCAATGGACAGAGACAACCGCTGGGATCGAGTTGAAAGCGCCTATAACCTGATGACGCTGGGCGATTCCGAGTTCACGGCAACCGATCCTCTCTCGGGCCTCGATCAGGCCTACGAGCGCGGCGAAAACGATGAGTTTGTAAAACCAACCCGAATCCACAGTGCCGGCGAGCCTGCAGGCACAATCAACGATGGCGACGCAGTACTGTTCATGAACTTCCGTGCTGACCGCGCCCGGGAGATGACTCGCGCCTTCGTGGACGAGAGTTTCGAAGGGTTCGAGCGCCGGAAACATCCAAAGCTTGCCGATTTTGTCATGCTCACTGAATATGCGGCGGATATCAAAGCTTCATGCGCCTATCCCCCAGAGCAACTGGTCAACGGCCTGGGCGAGTACGTGTCCGGGCTCGGTAAAACCCAGCTGCGCATTGCTGAGACAGAGAAATACGCACACGTTACCTTCTTTTTTAATGGCGGGCTGGAAACGCCTTTTGCTGGCGAAGACAGGATTCTGGTGCCCTCCCCCAAAGTTGCCACCTACGATCTGCAACCTGAGATGAGCGCTCCGGAAGTCACTGACAAACTGGTGGAAGCCATCAAGAGCGGCAAGTACGACCTGGTGGTGTGCAACTATGCCAACGGAGACATGGTAGGTCATACCGGCAAACTGGACGCAGCTATCAAGGCGGCAGAATGTCTTGACCATTGCGTGCAGCGAGTTGTTGAAGCTCTTGACGAGGTGGGCGGTGAAGCACTTATAACCGCCGACCACGGCAACTGCGAGCAGATGGCCGATCCTATTTCAGGACAGGCCCATACCGCACACACTACTGGGCCGGTGCCACTGGTATACACGGGCAACCGCAGCATAAGCCTGAAGCAAGACGGCAGCCTGAGCGATGTAGCACCTTCGCTACTTACACTGATGGGCCTGGAACAACCGAAGGAAATGACCGGGCACAGCCTGGTCACGATCGATTGATCCGCAACAAGGCCCTCCCATTGCGACTAACGGCACTACTGGCGCTTGCACTCACGCTTGTACTTATTGCAGCGCCGGCAGCCTTCGGGCAAGAGGTTACGCCGTCCCAGGTTGAAGACCTCAAAGAACGCATTGAGGACATCGATGACTGGCTGGCCGACGCCGAGAAGGACCGCTCCTCTCTGGAGCGACAGCTTGCTGCGGCTGAACGCACGATCAGCAAACTGACCCGTGAGCGTCGATCTCTGCGCGAGCAGGTGAAAGAACAGCAGCAGCGTCTTGCCGGCCTCCAAAGCGAGGAGCGTGAACTGTCCCGAACCCTGGAACGCCAGCGCGAAAGCCTGAGAAAGCAAATCCGCACGGCCTGGATGGAGGGTGATGCGCCAGCCGTAAAAGTTCTGCTTAACGAAATCAATCCGGACAACATTGCCCGGGCCATGACCTACTACGAATACCTCAGCCGCGACACCGTCAGGCGCCTGGAAACCTTTCAAAAGAATCTTCAGGAACTGAAAGTTACACAAGCAGCGGTTCAGAGCACCCGAGCCGAACTCGCAAAAACCGAGGAAGGCGTCATCCAACGCCAGCAGGGATTGAAGGCCTCCCGCCAGGAACGCCAGAAAACCCTGATCGCTCTTAATCAGGACATCCGCAGCCGTCGCAGCGAAAAAGATGAACTGGAATCTGATCGCAAGCGGTTGGAAAAACTGCTTTCGGAAGTGCAGCAGGCCATTGCCAACATTCCATCACCAAACGAGTCACAGCCCTTCGCATCGCTCAGAAACAAACTGCCCTGGCCGGCACAGGGCAAGGTGACCAGCCGGTTCGGTGACAAGTACGCAGATGGCAAGCTAAGCAGAAACGGCCTGCTCATTCAGACCGGCGAGGATGCAGAAGTAAAAGCCATTCACTATGGCAGAGTTGTTTTCGCCAACTGGCTTCGGGGCTTTGGACTGATAACAATCATTGATCACGGCGATGGCTACATGACACTCTATGGCCACAGCAGCAGCCTGTTTACCAGCCCCGGCGATTGGGTTGCCGCCGGCGAAGCCATTGCTCTGGCGGGCCGCACTGGCGGCACGGAAAACCCGGCACTGTATTTTGAGGTGCGTCATAATGGAAAGCCAGACAACCCGGGGCGCTGGCTGGGCAAGTGAACACCATCAGCAGGGCTGACAAATGCGCCCGCTGACGCCATACTATCGGGAACAGGGAATTCTGCCCAACTACCGGAATAACCACAGGATATGTGAATGAAACGGGTCCGAAGCACACTCCAAACCTTACCTTTGCGCTCTGCCATCCTTGCCGCCTGTTTCATCGCTCTTCCCGGATTGGCCTTCGCCCAGGATAATTCTTCAGACAACACACGGGTTCTGGAAGGCATCCAGGACGGTGAGCGTGTCGAAATCACCCTGCCCGATCCGGAAAAGCAACTGCCACTGGACGACCTGCGAAAATTTACCGAGGTTTTCAGTCGCATCAAGGCTGCCTATGTTGAAGAAGTAGACGACAGGCAGTTATTGGAAAGCGCCATCAAGGGCATGCTCTCGGATCTGGACCCGCACTCCACCTATCTGGCACCGAAAGACTATGAAAAGCTGGAAGAAAGCACCTCCGGCGAGTTTGGAGGCCTGGGCATTGAAGTTGGCATGGAGAACGGCTTTATAAAAGTTATCGCGCCGATTGATGACACGCCGGCTCAGCAGTCCGGCGTTCAGGCAGGCGATCTGATCATCAAACTTGATGAAAAGCCGGTAAAGGGCATGAGCCTGGAAGAAGCTGTTCAGCTCATGCGCGGAAAGCCTGGCACCATACTCACTCTGACCATCATGCGTGACGGTCAGAACGCACCTGTTGAGATTGACGTTGAGCGGGCTGTTATCAAGGTCACCAGCGTAAAAAGCAGCATGATTGAAAACGGCTATGGTTACGTACGCCTGACCCAGTTCCAGGCAGAGACCGGCGAACAGTTCACAAAGGCCCTGAAGAAGCTCAGGGAAGATCATGGCGGGGATCTCGACGGGCTGGTGATTGACCTGCGCAATAACCCGGGAGGTGTGCTGCAGGCAGCTGTTGCAACCGCAGACGCACTGCTGGACGAAGGGCTAATTGTGTATACAGAAGGCAGGATCCAGAGTTCGCGCCTTCGTTTCAGCGCCAAAGACGGCGATGTAATGGCCGGCACACCCATTGTTGTTCTGATCAACGGCGGCTCAGCCTCTGCATCAGAAATTCTTGCGGGTGCTCTCCAGGATCATAAGCGAGCCGTGATTATGGGCACCCAGTCCTTTGGTAAGGGCAGCGTCCAGACGGTTATCCCTTTGGATGAAACCCACGCTATCAAAATGACAACTGCGCGTTACTACACCCCCGATGGTCGTTCTATACAAGCCACCGGCATCAAGCCGGATATCGAAGTGCGGCCGGCGGAGCTCAAAGAACTGGACAGCCGTCCATTCTTTACCGAAGCGGACCTGACCGGCCACCTGGTTGGCCAGGATGAGAACACGGAAGGTAACGGCCAACAACCGAAGCCAGAGAACGAGATCGGCTCAATGGCCGACCGCGACTACCAACTGCGCTCAGCCCTCAATCTGCTGAAAGGGCTGCACATTCTCAATCCCAAGGGAGCAGACACAGCACAGTGAAGGCACTCTTTAGTCTGACCCTTGCCACTCTGGCCCTGACAAGCCTTGCTGCCAGCGGGGCAGCAGCCGATCCCGCGAAAGGTGATGTCCCGCCAACCATTGCCATCATCATTGATGACATGGGGCACAGCCTGCGCGAAGGCGAGCGCCTGGCCAACCTGGACCAGCCACTGACCTTGGCATTCCTGCCCTATCGGCCGCACACGAACGCTCTTGCCCGCCTGGCACACAGCCGCGATAAAGAGATCATGCTACATGCCCCCATGGCTAACACCAGGAACTTTGGTCTTGGCGCCGGCGGGTTAACGTCAGATATGGATGAGCTGAGTCTGACAACCACTTTACGCCGTGCTCTGCAGTCCATTCCCTATGTGCAGGGGGTGAACAATCACATGGGCAGCCTGCTGACCCAGCAGCTCAAGCCTATGGACTGGGTGATGAAAGAACTCTATCGCTACCCCGTTTATTTTGTCGACAGCCGGACGATTGCTTCGTCTATTGCAGGCAATGTCGCTGAGGCTTATCAGATCCCTACCATGACACGGGACGTGTTTCTGGATCATGAGCAAACGGAAGAGTTTGTGGATCATCAGTTCAAGGAACTGATCCGCCGGGCAAAGGAAAACGGCAGTGCGGTTGGCATCGGCCACCCGCACGCGGTGACCGTCGATTATCTCGAAAAACATCTTCCGCTACTGGATGAGCAGGGCATCGCCATTGCCACAGTGAGCGGGCTCTGGGCAATCCGTAACAACAATCAGAGGATGTTTGCAGACGGGGAAAAGCAGACCATCCGGTCTGCTTTCGCTAAAAAGGACTAATCCCGGACTTCGATTCCCTGAGCCTTCATGAAGGCCTTGGCTTCGGGAATCGTATGCTCACCAAAGTGGAAGATAGACGCCGCCAGCACCGCATCTGCGCCACCCTTGGTAACACCATCCGCCAGATGCTGAAGCTCACCCACACCGCCTGAGGCAATTACCGGAACAATCACGGCATCGCTGACCGCACGGGTCAAGCCAAGATCAAAGCCGATCTTGGTGCCGTCTCTGTCCATACTTGTGAGCAAGAGCTCGCCGGCACCCATTTCTACCATTTTGCGCGCCCATTCCACAGCATCCAGCCCTGTCGGCTTGCGGCCACCGTGGGTAAAGATCTCCCAGCGCAGCTCTTCGCCTTCGGCGCTAACCTGCTTGGCATCAATAGCCACCACAATGCACTGGCTGCCAAAGCGCTCTGCCGCTTCCCGCACAAACTCCGGGTTGAATACTGCGGCCGTGTTAATGGCCACCTTGTCTGCGCCAGCGTTCAGCAGCTTGCGGATATCATCGACGGTACGAACACCACCGCCGACCGTCAGCGGAATAAAGACTTCCGCAGCCATACGCTCTACCGTTTCATAAGTCGTGTCACGGCTTTCGTGGCTTGCAGTGATATCCAGAAAGGTGATCTCGTCAGCACCCTGCTCGTTATAGCGGCGTGCCACTTCCACAGGATCGCCGGCGTCCCGGATATCCACAAAGTTAACCCCTTTTACAACACGCCCCTTATCCACATCCAGACAGGGAATAATGCGCTTCGCCAGTGCCATAAAATCTACCTTGTTCAGCCTTTAAGGGTGTCACAGAATGCCTGGGCTTCCGCAACATCCAGAGTGCCCTCATAAATAGCACGGCCAGTGATAGCTCCGATGACGCCCTTGTGAGCGACCGGCGCCAAACGCTTGAGATCATCCATATTGGTTACGCCACCGGAAGCGATGACCGGAATGCCACCCTCTTCTGCCAACGCAGCAGTCGCTTCTACATTGACCCCCTGCATCATGCCGTCACGATTGATGTCAGTGTAAACAATCGCTTCAACGCCATCGTGGGCAAAGCGCTTTGCCAGATCGGTCGCCATCACTTCGGATACTTCGGCCCACCCATCTGTGGCTACACGGCCATCTTTGGCGTCCAGACCAACAATAATGTGGCCGGGGAAGCGCTTGCACATCTCGGTCACAAATTCCGGTTCTTTGACCGCTTTGGTACCGATAATCACCCACTGCACACCGGCCTTGAGATAGGCCTCGATGGTTTCTGCAGTGCGAATACCGCCGCCAATCTGTATCGGCAAATCGGGGTATTTGCGGGCAATGGCCTGAACAATTTCTCCGTTAACCGGCTCACCTGCAAACGCGCCATTGAGATCCACAAGGTGCAGCCGGCGGGCACCGGCTTCCACCCAGCGGGTGGCCATATCAACCGGGTCGCCACCGAAAACGGTGGAGTCTTCCATCCGGCCCTGGCGCAACCGCACGCACTTTCCGTCTTTGAGATCAATGGCGGGAATAATCAGCATGTTCCGTTCCAGTCAGTAAAGTTCTTGAGAAGCTGCAGTCCTGCCCTGGCACTTTTCTCCGGGTGAAACTGCACAGCAAAAATATTGTCCCGGGCCACCGCAGCCGCCAGATCAACTCCGTAGTGGCTGCGCCCGGCGATATCCGGATTACCTTCCGCCTCGGCGTAGTAACTGTGCACGAAGTAGAAGCGATCACCGTCGGGAATACCCTGCCACAGCGGATGCTCCATAGCGTGGTAAACCTCGTTCCATCCCATGTGAGGCACCTTCAGGCGCTCGCCGTTTTCAACCAGGTTTTCGCCAAAGAAGCGCACTTCGGAAGGAAACAGATTGATGCAGTCAACACCGCCGTTCTCTTCGCTACGGGACATAAGCGCCTGCATGCCAACACAGATCCCGAGAAACGGACGGTCGCGGGAAACTTCCCGCACCAGCTTATCCACGCCCAGCCGGCGAATCTCCGCCATGCAGTCGCGTATGGCGCCGACGCCGGGAAGAATTACCCGGTCGGCTTCACGAATGTGATCTGCGTTGTCGGTTACCAGAACTCTGGTATCCGGGGCCACGTGCTCTACCGCTTTGCGGGCAGAGTGAAGGTTCCCCATGCCGTAGTCGATGATGGCAACGGTTTTCATGGTTAATACAGTGTCCTTAAGTGGCTAAGAGCGGCGGTTTACAGCAGGCCTTTGGTCGACGGTGTAATACCCGCCATGCGCTCATCCATTTCAATAGCCATACGCAGGGCACGGCCGAATGCTTTGAACACAGTTTCGATCTGGTGGTGGGTATTCTTACCCCGAAGATTATCAATGTGCATAGTCACCAAGGCGTGGTTGATAAACCCGCGGAAGAACTCTTCAAACAGGTCCACATCAAAGCCGCCCACAGTGCTGCGGGTATAGGGCACTTCCATAATCAGGCCAGGGCGACCGGAGAGATCAATAACCACGCGGGAAAGCGCCTCATCCAGGGGCACATAGGCGTGGCCATAACGGCGGATACCTTTTTTATCGCCTACCGCCTGCTTGAATGCCTGACCAAGGGTGATGCCGACATCTTCTACCGTATGGTGGTCATCAATATGCAGGTCGCCTCTGGAGACGATGGTGAGATCGATCAACCCATGACGGGAAATCTGCTCCATCATGTGCTCGAGAAACGGCACACCGGTATCAAAACTGGATTTACCGGTGCCGTCGAGATTGATTTCAACGCTGATCTGGGTTTCAAGGGTATTTCGTTCTACCCGAGCCTTACGTTCGGCCATGGGGACTCCGTAGCAGATTTAGGTGGCACAACGCCGGAAAACTTAATTCGCGGATTATACCTTTTATGCCCACAGGAGTCCCATAGCCGGGTTAATCGGCACGATAGTCAGTCTGGTCGCAAGAAAGTCAGAAGGCCTTCTTCAGATTTTTCATGTAAGTATCTACCAGACCGTTGAACTCGTGTTTGATAACAGGGCTGATAGCGAGCTTCAGCAGACCGGGCAGCGGCAGTGTGAGCTCAGCGCTGGTCTGGAATTTCACTGCTGTGGCATTGTCGCCTTTTGCAGCCAGCACCCAGGACCCGCGAACCAGACCGTTACCTTCGCCCTTTACCGGCTCCCAGGTAATTTTGCCTGCGTCCTTGTCTGCAAAGTACTTGCTTGCGTATATGGACTGGATTGCATGCTTGTCTACACCCACCTTTTCCATTTCCCAGCGGTAGATGTTGTCTCCCAGATCCGTCAATTCGTGCACTTTCGGAAAGTAGCCTGCAGAGCGCGGCACATCGGCCAGCAGCTCAAAAACCTCATCATAGCTACCCGGGATTTCAAACTCCCGATGCAGTTCAATCGAAACAGTAATAGCCACAGCGAACTCCTTTTTATGTTTATACGTATCAATATAGCTGGAAAACAATGGATGCATTTTGGCCCAACACTACCGCATTGTCATACTCCCGCCCTGTTAATTTATTAACCCTGCGTTATCCTCTAACGTATTAGCAACCGGATTTACTTGAATCCAGACAGCTCCCGCAACAAGAAAGGAAGCCCGAACCATGAAAGCCATACGTTATGTGCTGATCGCCATCGTTGCACTTGTCGTTCTCGCCGTTACCGCGATCGCGATTGCCATGGCCGTCATCGACCCGAATGACTATAAGCCGCAAATCGAACAAGTCGTTGAGGAACAAACCAACCTCGACCTGATTCTGGAAGGCGATATCGGCTGGTCTTTTATTCCTCTCGGGCTTGAGCTGAACGATGTAGAAGCAACCCTGGATGGCGAGCGCCTCGTTGCACTGAAACAACTGGTGGCACAGATCGATTTCTGGTCGCTGATTGCCATGTCACCGCAGGTAAACACCTTCGTACTCGACGGCCTGGACGCTAACCTGAGCATTAATAAGCAGGGAGAAGGCAACTGGACTCGTATCATGCCAGAGCCGGCAGCCGGCGATGCACAAAAGGACAAACAGGATGTTGCCAGCAAGCCCGAGGCGGTACCAGCTCCGGAAGGTGAACAAGGCGGCAGCGAAGCCCTCAATTTCAATGTCGAAAACGTCCAGATCAGCAATGCCCAGGTGCGTTACAGTGATCAGCGCAACGGCCAAACGGTAACACTTGAAAACTTCACAGTGAATGCCAGCAACATTACTCTGGGCTCCGACTTTCCTCTGGAAGTTGGCTTTCGGGTAGAAACAACGCAACCTCAATTCGCAGTGGACGGAAGCATAGAGGCGCGCCTGGCTGCCAACGAAGGGCTGAACGATTTCGCGGTTTCCGGTCTGGAAGCGGTATTCAAAATGAACGGCGAGCCGTTCGGCGGCAAATCAGTAACTGCCAAGCTGGCTGGCTCAGCTAAAGCCAACCTGGAGAACGAAACTGCGACCCTGAGCGACTTCACCGCCAGCCTCGCAAACCTCACCCTGAACACCAACCTTGACGTTAAGGGCTTCGGCGACAAGCCAACCCTGAAAGGCAAAGTAGCCATTAGCGAATTTTCTCTCAAAGATCTGCTCGAAAACCTGGGGCAGCCCGCCATTGAGACCACCGACGCAGAGGTACTACAGGCCATTGCGTTTTCTACCGGCATCGGCGGCCCTGCAGGCAAGCCTGCATTGTCGGATCTCGTGATCACGCTTGATGACACCACTTTCAAAGGCTCCGGCAGTTATAACCTCGACAACGGCGGCATTGTGTTCGACCTTCAGGGCGACAAACTCAACGCCGACCGCTACCTGCCACCTAAAGCCGAAGGTGCAGAAGCCGCAAAAGATGCCCCGGCACAAACGGCGGGCACAGGCCCTGAAGGCGACCTTCTGCCGCTGGAAACCCTGCGCAGCCTGCTTCTGGATATCGACTTCGGGCTGGGTGAACTGATTGTGAGCAACCTCACCATCAAGGAAATCAAAGCCAGCACAACGGCCAGCAAAGGCCTGCTGAAAGTGGACGAGTTCAGCGGCAAGCTTTATGAAGGCAGCTTTGGCTCCAACGCCACCATTGATGCCCGCACCGACACCCCGAAGTGGGCAATCAATTCTGATGTAAGCAATGTTCAAACTCTTCCACTGCTGGCTGACCTGGCAGAAGTCACCATGCTTGCCGGTGGCGCCAACCTCAAGATAAATGCGACCACCTCCGGCAACCGCATCTCGGTTCTGAGAGAAAAGGCCGACGGCCAGATCAGCTTCAACCTTGCCAAAGGTGAGTTCCGGAAAATGAATCTGACCCGCATGGCTTGCCAGGGGATTGCTCTGGTCAACCAGGACCAACTGACAACCGATGACTGGGGTGACACAACGCCATTCAATGACATGCGCGGCACTCTGGACATCAACGGCAACATCTTCGACAACACAGACCTGGTCGCCTCGCTGGCAGGCATGAAGCTGGAAGGTAATGGCACGATTGATATGAAGCAGACCCTCGTCGACTACGAGCTGGGCCTGCGAATCGTCGGCGAAATCCACCGTGACAACGCTTGCCGTGTAACTGAATACGTGGAAGACGTTGTTATACCGGTGGAATGCCGCGGCGACTTCTCTGCGGGCGCAGCAAGCCTGTGTTCCTTTGACGGCTCCCGCTTCCGCGACACACTGAAAACCATTGCGGAAAACGCCGCGCGCAAAAAGGCCAAGGCAGAAGTCGACAAGGCGAAAGGCAAAGCTGAAGAAAAAGTCCGTGAAAAGCTGGAAGAGAAACTCGGCGAAGGCTCAGGCGAGAAGGTAAAAGATGCTCTCAAAGGCCTGTTCAAGTGACAGCAGACTGCTTCGCTGAAAACCTTCTGACATGGTACGACCAACACGGCAGGCACGACCTGCCGTGGCACCATAACCGTAACGCCTACCGGGTGTGGGTTTCTGAAATCATGCTTCAGCAAACCCAGGTTGCAACCGTTATCCCCTACTTTCAGGCTTTCATGGAGCGTTTCCCCGATACGTGCGCTCTTGCGGAATCGCCGGTTGATGACGTACTCAGCCATTGGTCCGGGCTTGGCTATTACGCCCGTGCACGCAACCTCCAGAAAGCCGCCCGATCCGTTATGGACGATTTTGGTGGTACGTTTCCTGACACTCAGGAAGAGCTGGAAACCCTGACAGGCATAGGCCGTTCTACCGCCGGTGCGATCCTTGCCCAGGCGTTTGGCAAGCGCGCTGCCATCCTTGATGGCAATGTAAAGCGGGTACTGACTCGCTACCATGCCGTTCCCGGTTGGCCCGGGCAAACCGCAGTACTGAAGCAGCTGTGGGAGCATGCCGAAGCGCACACGCCGGATGAGCGGGCTCGCGATTACACCCAGGGCATCATGGATCTGGGCGCGACGGTCTGCACCCGCAGCCGTCCCGCCTGCGATGACTGCCCCTTGCAACAGGGCTGCACGGCATACGCCAGAGGAGAGACCAGCCTCTACCCCGGCTCCAAACCGAAAAAAGCCAAACCCGAGAAAACCACCTGGATGGTCATACTGGAAGACCAGGAAGGCCGCATCCTGCTGGAGCGACGTCCGCCCAGTGGCATCTGGGGCGGCCTCTGGAGCCTGCCGGAACTGGATCCGGCCTATGGCGCCGACGAACTGCAGGAAGCATGTGAGCAGAGCCTTGGGTTTGATTGCGGAGAACCGGAACTGATCGGCGGCTTCCGCCACACGTTTTCCCATTACCACCTGCATATCCAGCCCGCGCGTCTGGGCGTGACCGGGCAAAACAGCATCCGAGATGACGCTCAACAGAAGTGGCTGCACCGGCACGAAGCATTGGCCCTAGGCCTGCCGGCGCCGATCCGCACCCTGCTCACGAATCCGGAACAGGCCACCTTGCTCTGAGACCAGAGGGCTCGCACGCTTAACGGGCACGATCTGTTATCATCCGGCCATTCCCATATCGCACTCATCAAGACAGGAGCGAACATGAGCCGCACCGTTTTTTGCCGCAAACACCAGAAAGAACTCGAAGGTCTCGATTTTCCACCCATGCCCGGTGCAAGAGGCCAGGACATTTTCGAGAACATATCGAAGCAGGCTTGGGAAGAATGGCAACACGAGCAAACCATGCTGATCAACGAAAAACACCTGAGCCTGATGGATCCCAACACACGCAAATACCTGCAGGCGCAGATGCAGCATTACTTCAATAACGAGCCTTTCGACAAAGCCGAAGGCTACGTACCGCCAGAGCAATAACTCCGGTTTGGTCAAAGCCTGAGCAGGCCTGAAAAGATTCAGAAAATTTTCCGAGCCGGCCTTGACTCACCACACCGAAACCGGTTTAATAGCGCCCCGTTGCACAGTAGTATAGCAACTTGCCCGGATAGCTCAGTTGGTAGAGCAGAGGATTGAAAATCCTCGTGTCGGTGGTTCGATTCCGCCTCCGGGCACCATTAAGAATTAAGATGAAACCCGCCTTGTGCGGGTTTTGTTGTTTCTGCCTACTCACCATCCGCCGGCTTATACGCCCTGTATCCCTGCCCGCTAGTCCCCTTTTTAACCGTAAAATACTCAGGCTTACCAACCAGTAACTCAGAGAACTTTTTCGCGCCGTAAGTTCTGGGATCAAAATCCGGGCGAGTTCGTTTAAGGAAGGAGCCAGCCGCGGAAAATGTTGCCCAGCCCTGATCATCCTGGGTTTGCTCCCAGGCTCTTTTCAGCAGGACAATTTCTTCGGGAAGTTTTTCTTTTGGCTTCTGCCGGGATTGAGCAACAACTGGCTGATCTGAAGCTTCTTCGGTGTATTCCAGGTTTTCTGTAAACAGGAAGTCGTCACAGGCACTGCGAAAGGAAACGGGCGTTTTCTTCTCCCCCACCCCGAACACATAGATTTCCGATTCTCTCAACCGGGAGGCGAGTTTGGTGAAATCGCTATCACTGGAAACCAGTGCGAAGGCATCGAATTTCTGGGAGTAAAGCAGATCCATGGCATCGATGATCATGGATGCGTCTGTCGCATTCTTACCCTTGGTATAGGCAAATTGCTGAATGGGCTGTATCGCCAGTTCGTTCAGCACATTCTTCCAGTTTTTCAGGCTGTCAACTGACCAGTCTCCGTAGGCGCGCTTTACAACGACGTGACCATGGGAGGATAACTCCTCAATGATCAGCGGCAGCTTTGAAAGCTGGGCGTTGTCGGCATCTATCAGTACGGCGATTTTTTTATGCTGTTCTAGGTCCTTCACCGGCATTAATCCCTTGCTTAAAATTTAACGCCTTCAGAATATCCCAGTAGAAGATCATAACGATAGGCCTTGTCTTAATTACCGCCAGCAACTTCAGAGTGCACCCGCAGTGCGCAAGGACCGACGATAAGATTACCTTATCTTTTCACTTGCCTCCGGGCTAAACCTGAGCTGAAATCCTTTTCGGCCAGGGTCTGCTTTTAGTGATGAGATTGGAGGGTGAATAACAACTCACGCTACATCAGGCGACATTATCAGGCTAAGCACCTCGCTTGTGGCCGGTCACCATCGCAGCTACCAGGTTTTCGCGGTGACGCAGGCTTGCCACCACCACGCCAGCGACATGCAAGGCAATCAACACCAATGCCCCATCGGCAATGGCCTCGTGGAGATTCTGCAACCACTCAGCACCCCAGTATTGATCTGTCGTACTTAGCCAGCCGGTGAATGTCAGCGCGCCAATTGTCAGCAGCAGAGTGAAGATCATCATTCCGCCAGCCGGGTTATGGCCGATATAACGGGTTTCGCGACCATAACGAATATCACGGATGTAGCGAATCACCTCGTAAGGATGACGGAGGAACTGTCGAAACCGTGCATAATGGGAGCCTATAACCCCCCAAAGTAGCCGAAAGCAGATCAGCCCGGCTGCGATGTAGCCGCAGATTTCATGGAGATCCTGCCACTCCCCTGCGCTCAGCCAGGCCACCAAAAAGCTTATTACCAGTGACCAGTGAAAGATGCGGATCAGTGGGTCCCAGACTTTAACTTTTGAGGCGGCTGGCATGAAAGGCCTCCTTACTCCTGGGTTTTCACGACAGCAAAGGTTTTCGGATCGAAGTAAACCTCGACACGCTCTTTGTTCTCGTCGAGCGCGTACACTTCGTAGCAGCCTTCATCAACATTTACACGTTTGATGTCCCAGCC